>JBFMHN010000001.1:88285-728791 GCA_040752895.1 Pseudomonadota bacterium | reverse complement strand
GCTTGTCAATGTTCGACGCGCTTAGAACCGTCCCTTCCGGAACTTCTTCCGCCAGCGCCGCTCCTCCCACAAAACCAAGCGCAATTACCAGCGCGCCAGCCTGTAGGACTTTTCCGATTTTCAGCATGGTCAGATCCTCTCTCAAAACAGGGCCCTTCGTGGGTCATACGAGTCAGGGCGCCCCGCCGGCCTTCCGGTCTTCTTTTGTTCCGGCAGCAAGCAAAGCCAGTCGGGTGTAATCTTGAGTCACACTCTGGGAGAGACGATCACGGAAATCGAATAACAACGTTTCACAAACAGGTGAAGTTTCGCCGCAAGGTATAATCTTCTTTGAATACCGCGGTAGCCGTACTTTGTTGCCATGGCGGCACAAGATAAGGAGACAAAGATGTCTGGTCTGAAATTTCTTCGCAGTGGCGAAGGCGAATGGACACCGTGGCGCGGCCTGAAAGGCACGCGCATCCGCCGCCTGGTGGGTACAAAGGCGAGCCGTACGATCGGGGCCGGCATCCTGACGATGGAGAAGCAGGCAATCACCTCGAAGAACGACTTCGACGAGGTAATCGTCGTGCTGGAGGGGCATTATCGGTCCCGCTCGGAAGGCAAGACATACGAGGCGAAGCCGGGGGACGTGTTCTGGGCTCCGGCCGGGACCGCCTTCTCGCTGGAGACCGACTCGACGGCGACGGTCTTCTACGCGCGCTACCCGATGGACCCGAAGGTTGAAGGCGAGGGCTAGATTCGAGCAGCCCCAGCCCGGCCATGGCCTCATTTGAAAACCGCCAGAACGAAAGCGTTCCTATGCAACCAGCGCCTATCCTTGCCTTTTTGCTCGTCGCCATCCCGCTTCTTCTGGCCGGTCCGGCGTTCGCCGCCGATTTGTGCCAGGAGATCGAAAATGCTGCGTATGAAGGGGACAACGAAAAAATTCTTGAGCTGATCGGGCAGGGCGCGGACGTCAATTGCCAGTTTCCGGATGGATGGACGGCCCTGATGCACGCGGTTTATGCGAGCAGAATAGCCACGGTGCGGCTATTGCTCGAAAAGGGCGCCGATGCCTATATGAAAAAAGAGGATGGCGTCACGGCGATCGATATGGCGGAAGCAAAACGCAAACTGGCGACCAGCGATTCTACGATTGCCGAAGCAGGCCAAATGCTGAACCTGTTTGCGGAGTGGGAAGATGGATTGTTGGGTTGGGATTGACCGACGACGGAAGGGGGCCTAGCGCTGCCCGACCCGGCCCTTCCTCAAGGGTTAGAGCCCGATCGTTTTTCCACCGGCCAGCTTGGCCAGGGCAGCCACTTCGGGGCTCCTGTGCTCGATGACCTTGAGCCGTCCCCGCTTAGGTCCGCAGCGCGAACAGTAGCAATCCTGCACCCGGCGCGGGGGTTTGCGGACGTAGTGGTATTCTTCGCTGCAGGTCCGGCAAATCCAGGTGATGACAGCTTGTGCCTTCGGCGAGAGATAGTCCAGCGCGTGGCTGACGTCGGGCTTCTCGCCAAGCAGCAGCATCACCTGCTTCCATCCTGAATCGTGCCGGCAGTTCCGACGGTAGGCGAGATCGGCCAGGATGTGGGCGCATTCGTGGAGGAAGGTCGCGTTCCGGTCCGCCTCGCGGCCGGGAATGAGCAGGGCGGGGTTCAGCAGGATCTTGCGAAGCCGTGTGTTCGCAGCGCCCGCCTGCACCTTCGAGCGCTCGCTCGCTTCGACCCGGCAGGCCAGGCATGCCTCGTAGGCCTTGCCCAGCAGAAAGGCCCGATCGAGCCGCCGTTTGATCCCCCAGGCTCTGGCCACCTCCTCGACGGAGCCGAGCCTCTGGGTCTTGCCGTTCTTTAAGTTTTTTCCGTTCATTTTTTACCTGCGTTTCTCAGGAACTTAAGATGGGCGGCCTCACTCGCCGAACAGGTCTTTGAGGACGCCGCCGATGCCGCCGGCGTCTTCCTTCGTGAGACCGAGGGCTTGCTCAAGCCCCAGGGTGGCGGTGGCCGTGACAACTTCCTTCGTCACGGCGTTAAGGATTTTTGCCGCGACGTCGGCCGCGTTCGCGCCGCCTTTTTGCTTGCCGATGTTCGTGAATTCAATAGCGGGAAGCGCGACCTCGGCGTTGTCGCCGGCCAGGCCGGTGGCGCTTACCCGGATTTTTCCTTCGTCGATCGCAAGCTTCTCGATGAGGAGGTTGCGTTCGCTTTCTTCGTTGGCCGCTGGTTTCTCCGCCGCCTTGCCGCCGGTTTTGCCGCCGCCAATATAGGCTTCGACGTTTCGCCGCAAGGCGTCCAGGTTGCTGCCGTTCGCGTTCATTTCATAGGTCAGTTTCGGGGCGATCACCCGGATTTCGCGGATGACGACGGTGTTCTCCATGACCGTGCCGACGTCGAGCGAGATCGTCACTTCACCGAGCTCGAAGACGCTCCCCGTCTCGAATCCTTCCGGGTTTCCGATGAAAACGCTGCGCAGGCTACCCCTGCCGCTTTTCGGGGAAATCTCCACCGAGCCGACCCGAACCTCTGCCTTCAGGATGCGCGAGCCGTATTTTTCGATGCCGTCCTTGACAAGGCCGTCAACCGACGCGCCGATATAGACGATGGCGACGGCAACCAGAACGATCACCGCGGCGGCGCCAATCGCAATTTTCAACCTCCGGTTCATCGGACCCCTCCCGTTTCATTTCCGCGTATGATAGCGGAAGGCGGCGTCGGGGCGAGTCCGGAAACGCGCCACTCTCGATTTTCGGTAAGGCATTGTTTTTTTATAGGGTTAATGGCAGCCGTAGAAAGGAAAAATGGCGTTCTATCGGAGATATATCCTGCCGTGGGCGCTTCACTTCGCCTGTGGCGTGAAGCCGGTCCGCTACCAGCGGAGAAAGGTCATCCCGCTGGCCAAGGGCCAGGTGCTGGAGGTCGGCATCGGCAGCGGGCTTAACCTTCCCTTCTACGATGCCCGGCAGGTCGAACGCGTCATCGGCCTAGACCCGTCGCCCGAGATGCGGCGTATCGCCGGGAAAGCCGCGCGGGAGGCGGCCTTTCCGGTCGAGTTCATCGGCCTTTCCGGGGAAGCGATCCCGCTTGAGGACGACAGCGTCGATACGGTCGTTATCACCTACACGCTGTGCACGATCCCGGACCCGGTGAAGGCGCTTCGGGAAATGCGGCGCGTCCTGAAGCCGGGCGGCGAGTTGGTCTTTACGGAACACGGCCTCGCGCCGGACGAAGCCGTGCGCCGCGTTCAGCGCAGGATTGACCCCCTCTGGGGCCGTCTCGCCGGCGGCTGTCGTCTGACGCGGGAAATGCCGGACCTGATCCGCGAGGGCGGTTTTCGTCTTGTCGATCTCGATACGATGTATATTCCGGGGTGGAAACCGCTTTGCTTCAATTATTGGGGGCGAGCGATCGAAAGATGATCGGGAAGGTACACGCCGGCGCCGGCCTTTGGCTGCTTTTCGCGATGCTCCTTCCGCCGCAAGCGGGGGCTGCGGAACTTCCAGCCGGTACGGTGCTCAAGGCGCAAAATCTCGCCTCGCACCTCGAGGATAGCTTCGAAGGCACCTCAATCGCCGAACTTTTGCCGGAGCGCCTCCGGTGGCAAATCCTTGAGCAAGGTCTCACCATAACGCTTGCCCATGCCAGACCGCACCCGAAGGACCCCTTGCTCGAGGCGGCGACGGCGAGGAATCGGGGAAAGCTAACCCTCGATCCGAAAACCGGTCGCGTGCCGGGCTGGGAGGCGGGCGTTCCCTTCCCGGACATTTCCCTCGACGACCCGCAGGCCGCCCTTAAGGTGATGTGGAACCTGACCTACGGTCAGCCGCATGGCGATTCGCAAGTCTTCCCGCGGACGGCAATCGCTGAAATACACGCCGAGCGAGGCTACGAAAAGGCAGGCCGCCAGAAAATCGTGCGGGTTTTTCTAAAAGGACTGCTGCGCCGGGAGGGAAGGCCCGTTCTTGGAACGGGCCGGCTTTTCGATAAAAGCCTCGTCGTCGTGGAAGGGCCGCGCGACGCGCCCGGCAGCGGCGCCGTCCTCATCCGCTACGACACCGGTGAGGACGAATTCCTCGTCACCTACGCCCACGAGGCTAGGAAAGTCGTTCGTTGGCAGGGCGGCTACTGGATGGACCAACTCGGCACGACGGATTTCGTGGGCGACGATGTGCTCCTCTTTAACGCCTACCCGACGTGGTACGGGAGTTTCCGGATTCTGGAGAAAAAAAAGATCCTGGTCGTTGCGAACACCAAGCACCCTTTTTGGCGCCCGGAAGCGGGGCCCTTGCCCGAGCAATTCCCCGGCATCGATCTTGCCAACCTGCCTCACTGGAACCCCGTGGACGTATGGGAACCGCGCGAGGTTTTCGTCGTCGAGGCGATCCCGCCCGAGCGGCATCCATATGGCCGTAAGGTTCTCTATATCGACGCCGAAAACTGGCTGCCCTATCTCGGCGAATTTTACTCACGCAGCGGGCGCTTCTGGAAGGCAAGCGTGCTTGGTTATCACGTCTTTCCGGTGGAGGGAGATGGGGAAGGCGCGATCATCTGGCCGACTTGGCAGGTGATCGCCGATTTTCGCCGTCATCACGGCAGCATTTTTATTACCGACGATTCAGCGCATTTCAATCTGGCAATTGACCCCGAGGCCCTTAACCTAGATTCCATCAAGGATCGTTGCGCGAACTGCCTGCCGGTCGAAGAACCGCCGTCGCCTTGACGCGTTCGCGGCCTAGTTCTTTACGTCCGGGAACCACTCCTTCACCTGGCTGTCCTCGAAGAGAAGCTCCTGCTTGTCCACCTTCCAGGCGCCGCCTTCTTTCACGAGATGGTAAAGCTCGTACTCGATACTGCCGTCTTTGTTAAACATGTCGCTGGCGTTCAGGATGTTCGGGACGATCGCCTTATTCCCTTCGACCTTTGCGGGATAGGCGGTGAACTTGATGACCTTGACGCTTGCGTCGGAGTAAAGCTCGCGGGTCGAGTCCGCCCATTCCTGCTTCGTTTTGCCGTCGGCAAAGTCTTTCGAGACGTAGTCGAAGGCATCCTCGAAGAGATAGTCCTGAAGGGCGGCCAAGTGCCGTTCGACCGTTTCTTTCGGGCCCGGTGCCTGGGCGGAGGCCATCGGCAGGGCAAGCAGCCCGGCAAGGGCCAGGCCGAGAACGGCGAACGCAAGGTGTTGTATACGATTTTTCATGCTTCCTTCCCTCTTTCGATGAGCGCCAACCCGTAAATTCTATGCCAATCGGCGTACGATTGAAAATGGACTGAGAGCGCTGCCGTCCGCAAGGGGCTTGGCCCAAGGGCAAAGATCGTGATCGCCCTGGAGGGGTGCTCTATCTTATAACGGCAGGGAAGCGAGGATTTTGGAGGCGGGACATGGGGGACAGCGGCAGTCGAGGCGGTGCTATGGACCGGCGCGATTTTTTAGTCCTTTCGGGGCGGGTAACGGCGGTCTTCGGTTGTTTCTGGCTGGTTGCCGCGACGGCGGGCCGGGCGTCGGCGGACCTGCGGGCGGGTTCCGCCTTTAGCGCCGGATTCGACGCCGGGTTCTCCTGATGGCGGACACGCCGCGCACCCATGAGGCGTTGCTCAAGCTGTTGGCGGACAACACGAGCGGCGCGATCACGCCGCAAGTGCTGCGCGACCTTTTTGTGAGCCTCGATGACTATCCATTGAACGTGAGGCGCTTCGGCGCGAAAGGGGATGGGGTCACCGACGATACGGCCGCCATCCAGGCGGCGATCAGGGAAAGCCCCACGTATCCGCCAGAACGCTTTCGTCCGGTCTATTTTCCGCCGGGGAATTACCTGTGCCACGAGGTGGAATGGAACGGGCGGACAACGCTTGTCGGGTTCGAGGTTGGCAACAGCGTCCTCACGTACAACGGCGATGGCGGGCCCGGCAGCACCGTCCTCTTCTACGCCGATGAGCGACCCGGCGCGACGCCATGGGGAGGTTTTTCAAATCTCACGATCGGCGGACAGGCCAGCTATTCCGCGTCGTCGTCGAAAATCGCCGAACATTGTTTTCTGCGAATTGGCATGACCGGAACGGACTGGGGAACAAAATTCGAGAATCTTTATTTCCTTCATTGTTTTGGCGATGCCATCGATTTCGGTTCGAGCGAAATTGTGAATATTCATATGAATCGGATCCGATTCGATTCGATTGGCGGATTTTGCATTCGGTTTTCCGCAAATGACCGACACGAAAGCCGTCCCGTCAACATCAACCAATTCACCGTCGATAATAACCCCCATCGATATTCTTTCGCCGAAGCGGCGAAGTCGCAGGGCTATTACGATGGCACGCATTGGGGAAAAGGTTTTCTTCTGCTTGAGGACACGGGCGGGGTCCATTTCAACATCAGCGATGGGCGAATCGAACTGAACGTGCCGCTTCTGCTCCACGATACGCGAAAGGCGATGATTTTCGTCAACCAGACGTTCGACGGCGGCAACACGAGCGTTCGTCTTGAAAACGTTCATGGCTACTTCCGACCGACCGATGCCGGCGTCGGTGTCTTTGCAAAGGAAGGGCGAACGAACTTTACGGCGGCCGCCTCTCAAATCCGCGATTCGGTTGCCTTGTTTGAAGATTATCCTGCGAAAAAACGCATCTCGGAAATGGCCCATGATGTCGTCTATCGGACGAACAACCAGCAGAGCAAAGGAATCCATCTGCAGACCAGTCAGATCGAAGTGCGGGATGAGCTTCCAAACCATACCGTCTACAATGTTTACAAGCGCGGCGACGTGATCTTCGCGGAAAAGGTGAGCTCCGGCGGCCCCCTTGGATGGGTGTGCGTGGACAAGGATGACCATTGGCGCGCGCCGAGCAGGCCCATCTATAAGGGCGCGGTTTCCTTCACCGCAGGCAGCAATGAGATCACGGTCATCGTGCTGAACGACATGCACCTGTTCATGCCGGGGCTGGCCATCACGCTGGCGGGCGCGGGCGCGGCGGGCGCGGATCTGGATACCTTCATCACGGAGGTAAGCGGGGAAAAGCACGCCTTCACGGTCAACGATGCGCCGGCAGCAAGCGCGGAGTTGGCGGACGTGAAGGTGCCGGCGCCAAGTTTCGAGCCCTTCGGGATCGTCGGCGCCGTTCAGGCCGAGCCGCTTCGAGACAGCGCGGCGCAGGACATCGAGGGCCTGGTCGGTGACTTCAACGCTCTGCTCGACCGTTTGCGGAAGGCGAAGCTGCTGCGGCCCTGAGCGCGGTCAGGCTCGCCGTCGCGGCGCTTCCAGGGCTACGACGTTCTTGCTTTTGATGACCCGCTCCGCCGGCAGGCGGATCGTCACGGCCGTGCCGGCGCCGAGCCGGCTTTGGATGTCGATCGTGCCGTTCAGCATCTCGACGAATTTGTATACGAGGTGGAGCCCAAGCCCCGTACCCTCGTGCTGGCGGTTAAGCGCCCCGTCGGCCTGGAAGAACGGCTCCATCAGGCGCGGGATCGCCTCCTCCGGGATGCCGATGCCGGTGTCGATGATGCGGATCACCGGCGCGCCGTTTTCGTCGATCTGCGCTTCAGCCGTGACGGTCCCGCCCGGCTCTGTGAATTTCACGGCGTTGCTCAGCAGGTTGATAAAGATTTGTCGCAGGACCCGCTCGTCCGCCATCAGCATGGGGAAGTCCGTGGCGACCGACTTCTTGACGACAAGTTTATCCGCGTCTTCTCGGCGACTTACGATCTTGATGGAAGCGTCCAGAGTCGGCGGCAGGGCTACCGGCTGTTCGCGCAGCGAAAACTTGCCCGATTCGATCTTCGAAACGTCGAGGATATCGTTGATGACATCCAAAAGATGCGTGCCGCTGCGATAGATGTCTCCGGAATATTCCTTGTATTGCGAAACGCCGTGCGGGCCGAACATTTCGTTCTTCAGGATTTCGGAGAACCCGATGACGGCGTTCAAGGGTGTGCGCAGTTCGTGGCTGACGTTCGCGAGGAATTCGGATTTCGCGCGGTTGGCGGACAGCGCCTCCTCCATCGCCTTGTGTTGGGCCTCGTAGGCGCGTTTCTGGGCCGCAATATCCCGGAAAGTGTGGACGTGAACGGTGCGGTTTGCGCTCCGGCGCCCGAGCCGATACGAGTCGATCCGAAGCATCGATGTGCTGATGTTCATCTCGACCTCGACCGTGTCGCCGTCCCTTTGGCGAAGCGTCAATTCGTAAGGTCCGGCAAGACGCCCGGCACCGAAGGCGACGCCTTTTGACCTTTCCTCGCCCGACGCGATACGGATCGCTCGCAGTTCCGGGATTACCTCGGTGATCGGTTTGCCAAGGGCCTTTTTCGAGGAACGGCCAAGCATCAGCGCCGCGCAGGCATTGAAAAGCTCGATGCGGCCTTCCTCGTCGGTGATAACGATGCCGTCGAAGCTGTCATCGACGACGCATTGCATCATGGCGTTCCGCTGCAGAAGCATCGTGCGGTGCCGGAAAAACCGACGCACCCGCTTGCCAAACTCGCGGAAGAAATTCGCAGGATAGGCAAGCGCCATGAAAAGAGGCAGACGTCGTTTCATCGGTGCTCTCGGGGTTACCCCGGGACGATCGGGAGTGCTTTCGGCGGAAAGGGGAGAGAAGGAGAGGGGGCCCGGCGATGAGTGGGCCCCCTCCGGCTCTCTAGGAAAATGGGTATTGCCTTTTGATTCTCCACATTGGCCGTGGTCTCTGTCGTTTCCGTCATCCGCGTTGTCGTTTGGGTTGCCATCGCGGGCGTTTCCTGGATTCGTCGGTCTTTGCGTGGCGCGAACCTTCTTTCCTAAGACATGTCTTAAAAGCTATTCTTGTTTTATGTAATAAAACTCGCATACGGAAAGTATTTCAACAAGTTTCAGTTCGATTTTATTTGGTATTTCTCACGTATTTAATTAAAATTTTTCCTATTCCTTCGGAGCGAAGGCGGTGTTTTCCAGCCGCAACAGGCGATTGCGGGGGCGTCTTCGTTAACGTCCGACCTCGTCCCATGCGGGTGCGCCAAAAATACTTTGGTTTTGAACAAGCAGGCCCTCCGGCTTCAGTCGTTCCGGAGCTTGCGTGCGTAATCCTCGATCTGGCGGGCTGCGGCGTTGAAGGCGTCCCGAATGGCCACGTAGGCGTCTTCGTGGGCGTGGTCCTTCGGCCCGCTGTGGGTAACGACGATCTCTTTTCCCGGCACGCCGATGTCGATTCGGACGTTGTAGAGCTTCCCCTTGGTATGGTGCCGGTGCGGCGCTTCGATGACGACGCGGCAGCTCGTGATGCGGTCGAAGTAACGCTCGAGCTTATCGGTCTTTTCCCGAACATTCGCTTCGATCGCCTCGGAGGGGTCCATGTTGCGGAAGGTGATCTGCAACGGGATTTCCATGCCTTCTCTCCTTTAAAGCCCGGTTTAGCTGGAATAGACGCCAATGCGTTCGGCCTGTGTCGGCACATGGCCTTCCGGCGCCTTTTCGAACGCGTCGAAGGACGCATCTTCGGCAAGCGCAAGATGTTTTACATCCAAGGCCAGCAGACGGAAATGATAATGATGAAGCCCGCGGCGCGGGTCGCCCCCGCGTAAGGGGGTGCTTGCCCGATTTCGGGCAGCACAGCGCATCCGCCAGCCAGTCCGTCTCGACCGGTGGCGGGCAGCCGCAGGGGTGGTGTTTCCGCTCATCTTTTTTCCCCCGTTTCACGCAAGGCTAGCACGCCCGCCCATCGGCCTGAACTACAGTCGGACGGAAAGGCTGACGGCGGCGAACCGGTCGGCCTGCGGTTGCCCGCGAAACTCGCGCGTGCGGAAAACGTGGCTGAAGGTAACGCGAAAAGTGTCGAAGGTGATGGCGGCGCCCACTTGGAAGTCGCCGACCAGGATTCGCTTCGAGACGTCGTGGCTGTCGGAAAAGGTGTTGCCGTCGAGGAAGATGTTCCGCAGCACGAGGCGGCTTTCGGCGCCCGCGAAAAGATACCAGCCGAAGCCGTCGGCGGGCACGAAGAAACCGCTGCCGGGCAGGCTCGGCCCAATGCGGGGCGGGCCGTAATCGTTTGGCAGGTCCTCGCCGAAGCGCACCGCGATCCCGCCGGCCGCATAGGTGAAAACGTTACCTAGGCTGCCGCCGATGTGCGGGGTTATGTCCACGCCGAGGCCGTGGGTCGAGAACTCCTTGAGTTTCCGCCACTTGCGTTCGTAATAGAGGACGAAGCCGGGTTCGTTGTCGAGCTGGTTGTCCCACCCGTTCGCGCGCCCGACGCCGATCAGGTTGTGGTAGTCGTTCTGGATGTTCTGACCGAAGGCGGCCGGTCCAACGATGCCGATATCGAGGACGAGGCTGTCGAGTCGGGTGCGGCTATCGGCGACGAGGGAAAGCGTGCCGTAGAGCCAGCCGGCGTAGGGCCGGTCATCAGGGACGAGGGCGCTGGTGCTGGTGTCCTCCGGCGTGAAGATGCTTTGGCCGAGGCCATAGCCTATGCGAAGCTCGCTTCCCGCCGCGAAAAGGGGTGCGTGGCCGGCCATGCCACGGGCCCATCCCGGCACATCGTCGGCGGCGGAAAGCCAGGAAAGCCGCATGCCGTGGGTGTAGTGCCGGTCCGTGTTGGCGAGCCGGTCGTTCTCGATGATCAGCGTCAGCGTGCCGCCTTCCTCCGACCGGGCGCCGGCAGGCAAGATCAGGCAAAGAAAGAAAAAAAGAACGCCGACGCCGGCTGGAAGGTTCTGCACCATCGGGCAATTTTATACGTTCATCCCAGAAGGGAAAATAACGGATCGATTCGCTAGAATGGCGCCATGCTGGCCAGGCTGACGGTATTTTTCCCGATCTGGGCGATTCTCGGTGCGGGATTCGCTTATTTCTTGCCCGCCGCCTTTTCACCGATGAAAGGCGCCATCGTGCCGCTGCTCGGGCTTGTCATGTTCGGCATGGGGATGACCCTGACGGTGGAAAATTTCCTCGAAGTGGCAAAGCGGCCTGTCGTCGTGCTGGTCGGCCTTGGCCTCCAATTCTTCATCATGCCCTTGGCCGGCTTCCTGGTCGCAACCGGGCTTGGCCTTTCGGCGATGCTGACGGCGGGCGTCGTGCTGGTCGGCAGTTGCCCGGGCGGCACGGCTTCGAACGTTATCTGCTACCTGGCCCGCGGGGATGTCGCCCTTTCGATCACGCTGACGACGGCCTCGACGGTCCTTGCCGTGCTGGCGACGCCTTTGCTCACCTGGGCCTATGTCGGGGCTAGCGTGCCGGTGCCGGTCGTGGACATGCTGGGGAGCATTCTTGCGATCGTGCTGGCGCCCGTCGGCTTAGGGGTGGCGGCGAACCGGTTCTTCGGGCGGCGATTGGGGAAGGCGAGGGCGGTCTTTCCGCTGCTTTCCGTGATCGCGATCGTCCTCATCATTGCGATCATCGTCGCTCTCAACCGGGAGGCGCTTGCGACGGTGGGCCTTGCCGTTGCCGTGGCGGTCGCGCTCCATAACCTGCTGGGTCTTGCCGGGGGCTACGGGTGTTCGAAGCTCTTGCGCTTCGACGAGCGGACCTGCCGCACGCTTGCGATCGAGGTGGGTATGCAGAATTCCGGCCTTGGCGTGGCCCTGGCCGTCAAGTATTTCTCGGCCGCCGCGGCGTTGCCCGGCGCCATCTTCAGCGTCTGGCACAACCTTTCCGGTGCCGCGCTCGCCAGCTATTGGTCGCGCCGCCCTTCTTAGGGCTTAGGCAGGCGTTCGGCCCGGCCGGAAACCCTTCCTCCAGGCGCGGGCCGCCGCCGGCCGGCCGCTTAAGACCCGGTTTCGGTCTTAAGCCCGGCTTCCTTCCACGCCCGGATGCCGCCCTGCACATTGGCGATTTCCTCGATGCCGGCGGCGAGGCAAAGCTCGGCCGCTTGCCGGGAACGCTGCCCGACCGCGCAGTGGAGAACGAGCTTCTTGCCCCGGATCGGCGGCAGCTTGAAGGGGTTGAAAGTTGAAAGCGGGTGGAGGACGGCGCCCGGGATGCGTTCGGCCGCGTATTCGTTCGCCTCGCGAACGTCCACCAGCACCGCCTCCCCCTTGTCGAGCCATTCCTTCGCCGTGATCGGCTCGATTTCCTTGATGCGTTCGTCCATTTTTTCTTTCACCCCTTCGCCTTCGCACAATAGAGATCGTATAGAATTTCAATGATCTTGGCCGCTTTCGTGCTGGCCAGGGAATAATAAATCGTCTGGGCCTGGCGCCGGGTCTTCACGAGCCCCTCGCCACGCAGGCGCGCCAAGTGCTGGGAAAGGGCGGATTGGCTCAAGCCTATGCGCGCGGCCAATTCGCCGACGGAGCGCTCGCCGGCCGCCAGTTCGCAGAGGATGCGAATCCGGTTTTCGTTGCCAAGCGCCTTCAGAAAGGCGCTGGCTGCCCGGGCGCCTTCCTGCAAGTTTTTTATATTCATTCTTGCTAATTTAGCAAAAACTAATGTATAGTGTCAAGCAAGGCTAAAAAAGCAAGAAAGGAGGAAAGCCCATGACCCCCCCCATGCTTCCCCAGGTCACAGGTTTCTTCGACCAGGCGACCTACACGGTTTCCTACATCGTCGCCGACCCCAAGACGAAGCGCGCGGCGATCCTCGATTCGGTCCTCGATTACGCACCGAACTCCGGCCGCATTTCGACGGCCTCGGCCGACCGTATCCTGAAGCACATCCACGAGCAGGGCCTCAAGGTGGAGTGGATTCTTGAGACCCACGCCCATGCCGATCATCTGAGCGCCGCCCCCTACCTTCAGGAGCGGCTCGGCGTTCCCATCGGCATCGGCGAGCACATCCGGCGCGTGCAGACCTTTTTCAAAAGTTTTTACAACATCGAGGCCGCCTTCCCGACGGATGGCTCGCAGTTCGGGCACCTCTTCAAGGACGGCGAGACTTTCCGGATCGGCGAACTGGAAGCCCGCGTTCTCTATACGCCCGGCCATACGCCGGCCTGCGTGACCTACGTCACAGGGGACGCCGCCTTTGTCGGGGATACGCTTTTCATGCCGGATTACGGAACCGCGCGGGCCGATTTTCCGGGCGGGGATGCGCGGACGCTTCACCGTTCTATTCAGCGGCTTTTCAAGGAGTTGCCGCCGGAAACCCGGGTCTTTCTCTGTCACGATTATGGCGCGCCCGACCGCAAGGCGTATATTTGGGAAACCACCCTTGCCGAGGAGCGCGCGAAAAATATTCACGTTCACGAAGGCGTTTCGGAGGACGCGTTCGTGAAGATGCGGACGGAGCGGGACAAGACGCTCGACCTGCCCGTGTTGATGCTGCCCTCGTTGCAGGTCAACATTCGGGCGGGGCATCTGCCGCCGACGGAATCGAATGGCGTTGCTTACCTGAAGATCCCGTTGAACGCCATCTAGCGGAGTAGGGAATGAAGGGGCCGCAAGATATTCTTCTGGCGAATGCGGAATTCTACCGCGCCTTTGCGGAGGGCGACGCGGCGGCGATGGAACGGATCTGGGCAGCCGAGGCGCCGCTTGCCTGCATCCATCCCGGCTGGCGGGCGCTTATCGGCCGCGAGGCCGTGCTGAAGAGCTGGCGGCAGATTCTCGAGGATCCGCCGCCCATCGTCTGCGAGGGCGAGCGGGTCTTTTATTGGGGGAAGGCGACGGTCGTCCTTTGCGAGGAAGTGATCGGCGAGAGCCGGCTCGCGGCGACCAACGTCTTCGTCGAGGAAGAAGGCCACTTCCGCCTTGTTCATCACCAGGCAACTCCGGTGGCGCTGCCGGGCGGGGCAGGGGAAATGCCTTCCCGCGGTTTGCATTAAGCTATTCGGCGGCGCTTTCCCGTTCTTCGGGCGGGTCGAGCGTTTTCAGCTCGCGCCGCATGACCTTGCCGGTGCTTGTCTTCGGCAGGTCCTTCACGAACTGGATGCGGCGCGGCAGCTTGTAGGCCGCGAGGTGCTTCCGGCAGTGCGCCAGGATGGATTCAGGATCCCCTTTCTGGCCTTCCCGCAGCACGATATAGGCCTTGGCGATCTCGCCTTTCGTCGCGTCCGGCTGGCCGCCGACGGCGACCATGGCGACGGCGGGGTGGGCGGCGATCACACGCTCGATCTCGGCCGGATAGATGTTGAACCCGCCGGTCAGGATCAGATCCTTTCGGCGGTCCACGATATAGAGGTAACCGTCTTCGTCCTGCTTGCCGACATCGCCGGTGTGCATCCAGCCGTCCGGCTCAATGGCTTCCTTCGTCGCCTTCTCGTTCCCGTAATAGCCGAGCATGACGAGCGGCCCCTTGATCATCAATTCGCCGACCTCGCCGGGTGCCAGCGTATTCCCCGCGTCGTCGACGTCGGCGATGCGGGCCAAGACGCCGGGGAAGGGAAAGCCGATGGAGCCATGCCGGTTCTCGCCGTAATAGAGGTTGGTGGTGGCGGCACCCGCCAGCTCGGTCATGCCCCAGAGCTCCAGCAGCGGGCAGCCGAATCGTTGCTCGACTTCTTCCATCTTGGCGACCGGCATCGTCTGGCCGCCGACCGTGCAGCGCGTCAGCGACGAGATATCGTGCTTGGCAAGCTCGGGGCTGTTCAGGAAATACATGTACATCGTCGGCACGCCCTCGAACATCGTGGCCTTGTAGGTCTGGATGGCGTCGAGCGCTGCCTTCTCCTCGAAGCGCGCCAGCAGCACGACCGTCATGCCGGTGAAGATCGCCCCGTTCGTCACGATGTTTCCATAGACGTGCGGGCAGGGAAGTGCCGTCACCACGGTGTCAGCTTCCGTCTTCACATGCATGTTGGCGGTGAGCGCCAGGTTGAGGAGGACAGAACGGTGGCTTTGCATGGCGCCCTTCGGGTGGCCGGTGGTGCCGGAGGTATAACCGATGGTGGAGAGGCTTTCCGCCGGCACCAAGACCGGATCGAAGGCGTCCTTCCCCTTGGCCAGCAAAGCTTCGAAGGCAAGGGCGCCGGCCAGTTCTTGTTTGCCGCCGAACAGGACGACGTTCTTGAGCGGTGTGGCGCCCTTGTTGTCGAGGATGGCCTCGCCCTTGTCGGCGGAGGCGATCAGTGCCTTGGCGCCGCAGTCGTTGACGACGTAAACGACTTCTTCCGGCGTCAGCATGACGTTGATCGGGTTGAGAACGGCCCCGAGCTTCGCCACCCCGTGATAGGCGACCAGCCATTCCCAGCAGTTCGGCCCGTAGATCGAGACGCGGTCGCCCTGCGTGACACCAAGGCTTGCCAGGCCATTCGCCATGCGGTTTGAAAGCTGGTCGAGCTCGCGGTAGGTGAATTTCCTGTCGCCGAAGACGAGCGCCGTCTTCTTGCCGAAACGCTGGGCGCTTGCAGGCAGAATCTGCCCAATGGTTTGCAGCATGGGTTCCCCCCCTTCCGATAGTTCTTCTTCGGCCGGTCCCCGCCTTATCCTTGGGCCGGCGGGTTACGTCCGGCCTATCGCAAAGGCCAACCTATCTTAAAGGAACGGCTTTTGGAACTAAGGGCGGGCGGGTATGCCGGACCTTTTCACCCCCCGAAAAGGTAAAGGCAGATCGCCACCGCCGCGGCGACGCCGGCGACGTCGGCGGTGAGCGCGGCGGCCAGCGCGTGGCGGACGCGGCGCACCTGGATCGCTCCGAAATAGACGGCGAGCACGTAGAAAGTCGTCTCGGTCGAGCCTTGAATGGTGCTCACCAAATAGCCCGTGTAGCTGTCAGGCCCGATGGTCGGGTCCTGGATGATCGCGGCGAGCACGCCATAGGCGCCGGAGCCGGAAAGTGGCCTCAAGATCGCCATCGGCAACGCCTCGGCCGGTAAACCGAAGGTAGCGGTCACGGGCCCGATCGTGGAAGTCAGTATCCCCATCGCCCCGCTTGCCTGCAGCATGCCGACGGCGACCAGGATGGCGACGAGATAGGGGATGATGCGGATGGCGACCTGGAAACCGTCGCGGGCCCCTTCGACGAAGCTTTCATAGACGCGCACCTTGCGGACGAAGCCGAAGCCGAGGAGCAGCACGACAAGCCCCGGAATGATCCAGGGCGAGATCGCCTTCCCCCACAGAATCGTGATCGGGATGAGGGCGGCGATTGCCCCCAGCGCCAGGCAGGAGACCCAGCCCGGATAGGCCTTCTCCGCCGCGTCGGGCAGGGCCTCCGTCGCCGCCGCGTCCGGGGCCGGGAAGCCTGGGGAAGGGGCGGGGAGGGCGGCGTAGCGCTGGTAGAGTTTCGCCGCCAGGATGGCGACCGTCGTTGAGCAGATGGTGGCGACCAGCGTGGTGGGCAGGATGCCGGCCGGGTCGTGCGAACCCGCCGCCGCCCGCAGCGCGATAACGCCGGTCGGCAGCAGGGTCACGCTCGCCGTGTTGATGGCGAGGAACAGCGCCATCGCATTTGTCGCCGTGCCCTTGTGTGGGTTGAGCTTATCGAGCTCCTGCATGGCGCGGATGCCGAACGGCGTGGCGGCGTTGCCAAGCCCCAGCACGTTGGCCGACAGGTTGAGGATCATCGCCCCCATCGCCGGGTGATGGGCCGGGACCTCGGGAAAGAGGCGCACCATCAGGGGCCGCATCGTGCGGGCGATGATGGTGAGAAGCCCCCCTTGCTCGGCCACCTTCATGAGGCCGAGAAAAAGTGCCATGACGCCGACCAGGCCAAGCGAAAGCGTCACCGCGTCCGCCGCCTTTTCGATCATGCCGGCGGCCAGCATCTCCATCGGCGAAACGGCGTCCGGTGAAGGGGCTGTCCAGCTTACCTCCCGCCCGGCGGCGACGAGGAAGGAGAGGAGAACGAGCAAAAAGAAAAAGACGTTCATGGGCCTCGGTTCTTCTCTCCGGAGTCCTTAACTTCCCCGGCTTTTCTTACTTTAGGGAATGGGGATGGACTTGCCTATCCTTTCCCCCCGTATCATAAACAGAGGGTGCGCTTTTTACCTGTTCAAAGGGAACCCAAATGGAAAACTTCACGCCCGGATCCGCCTTTCTGGGCGGCCTCCTGATCGGCCTTTCCGCGGTGCTTCTGCTTTGGCTTAACGGCAAGATCGCCGGCATCAGCGGCATCCTCGGCCAATTGCTGCCGCCGGTGAAGGGGGATACCGCGTGGCGGGCGCTCTTTCTTCTCGGCCTTATCCTCGGCGCCTCCTTCGCGATCCCTTACGGCCCCGAGGGCGGGCGGATCACGGTTACTGCCTCGCTCCCCGTTCTCGTTGCCGGCGGGCTTCTCGTCGGTTTCGGGACGCGCCTCGGCGGTGGCTGCACGAGCGGCCACGGCGTTTGCGGGGTCAGCCGCTTGAGTGCGCGTTCCATCGCCGCGACGCTTACCTTCCTGGCGAGCGGGATGGCAACGCTTGCCCTTGTCCGCCACGGCCTGGGAGGGTGAGATGACAAAACTTTTCGCAGCCCTTTTTGCCGGTCTCCTTTTCGGCTTCGGGCTCGGCGTTTCCCAGATGGTGAACCCGGCAAAGGTGCTCGCTTTCCTCGACGTCGGCGGCGATTGGGACCCGAGCCTCGCCTTCGTGATGGGCGGCGCCGTGCTGGTTTCCTTCATCGGCTACCGTTTCGTCCTGAGATTGCCGCAGCCGGTTTTCGAGAAAAGCTTCGCGCTTCCGACTCTCACGAAGATCGACGGCCGGCTTCTGCTGGGTAGCGCCCTTTTCGGCGTCGGCTGGGGGCTGGTCGGCTTTTGCCCGGGCCCGGCGATCGCTGCCGTCGTCTATGGGTTGCCGGAAACGTTTCTGTTCCTGGCGGCGTTACTCGCGGGTTCGGCGCTGGCGCGGGCGGTGCCGGCGCGTCGGTAGGAAATTTTCAGGCGGGAGGAACGGCGTGGACGTGATCGAGGCCATCCAAACGCGGCGATCGGTTCGGGCGTTTCTTCCGACCCCGGTGCCGAAGGAGAAGATCGTCGAAATTTTGCAGTGCGCGGCCCGCGCACCCAGCGGGACGAACATGCAGCCCTGGAAGGTCTATGTCGTGACCGGGGCGGTGAAAGAGGCGCTGACGAAGGAAACGCTTGCCCGCCGGGAAACGGAAACCGGAAAGCATGCGCCGGAATACAAATACTACCCCGACGAATGGTTCGAGCCCTACACGTCGCGGCGCAAGAAGGTCGGATTGGATCTTTATAGCCTGTTGGGCCTGACCAAAGAAAACATGCAAGGCATGCGGGCGCAGCAAGGCCGCAATTACGAATTTTTTGGCGCCCCCGTCGGTCTGTTTTTTGCCATCGACAAGCGGCTTGAGATCGGCAGCTGGTTCGACTACGGCATGTTTGTCGAGAACGTCATGCTGGTGGCGCGCGCCAAGGGGCTGCACACCTGCCCGCAGGCCTCGTGGCCGGTCTTTCACGATATTATCCGGGAACATCTCGGCATTCCGCAAGGCGAGGCGATCGTCTGCGGCATGGCGCTCGGCTATATGGATGAAGCGGCGCCGGAAAACCAGTTACAGACGGAACGCGCCGCCCTTTCCGATTTTTCCAGGTTCATCGGTTTCTAGTTTGGTTTGTTCGGCGCATGCAAAACCCCGTCACCCATAAGAGGTGACGGGGTTCGTGTCCCTAGGGACGAGGCTTGGGGAAGCTGCCCGCGCCTCTGGCGATTGGCTAGAATGACTTCGAGATCGTCCCGACGACCTTCGTCGCGCAGACGTCCGCGCAAGTGCCTTCTGAAAGGTCCGTGTCGATATAGGCGAGGCTGAAGCCAAAGCCCATGAATTCCTTCGAGAGTGCCACGCTCCAGTCGGTGTAGTCCGGAAGCGCGAAGGCGGCGTTGTTCTTGATGCTCTGGTAGCCGAGGTGGAGGCCCAGCGTGAACCCTTCCGGCAAGGGCACGTCCACCGCGCCCGACCAGTAAAAGGCGTCCCCGCTGTTGGCGAAGAACTCCGGCGAATAGTTCAACCCGACGGAAGCCGCGGCGGGTCCGAAGTCATAGCCGAACGAAACGGCCGCCTCGGCATAGTCGTAGTTGAGGGTGCTGTTGGCGCCGGGGTAGGTGTACCAGATGCCGCCCAAGTCCCACGTGACGCCCTCAATCTCACCGGTTAAGCCGCCATAGAGATCGAATTCCGTCGTCGCGTCGTCACCGGCGGTCGGTGTTTGGAAGTTTACGCCGGAACCCCAAATGCCGAGATACACGTCCACCGGGCTTGGCGTGTCGTACGTGAAATCTATACCGCCCTGGATCGTCGGCTGGCCGTCGGTCTGGGAAAGGCCGCGGAACATGTACTCGGAAACCAGTGCCACGTTAGCGGAAAAATTATAGGGGGCTTTCTCCGCCGCCGATTCCTCTTGGGCGAGGGCCATGCCGGACCCGGCGGCCAGGCAAACGGTGGTCAGGGCAAAGAGGTGTATTTTCTTCATAGGCTTTCCTTTTCTAAGCTTGTGAAGCCAGCATCTGGTTTTGTTGTCGCAAAAGCTGTGCCATCGGCCCTAGTTTGCGGGCACCTGAAAAAAAGTAAGTAAAATATGTGGGTTGCCTTCTATTTTTGGGTCGAAACCAAATGAGAGTTTCAAGGATTTCCCAAATAACCGCCTAAAATTTAGCCATATATCTCAAGCTGTCCAATTTTTAAGCAGAACTATCTTGGGGGTGAAACTAGCAGATTTTGAGGGCGTTTGTCTTGTCCAACGATCGCCAGGAGCGGCGGAATGATCATCAGGGTCAGGACGGCAGACAGCGAAAGTCCCCCCACGACGACCGAGCCAAGGCCTCGGTAAAGCTCGGAACCGGCGCCTGGAAAGAAGACAAGCGGCAGCATCCCGAAGACGGAAGTCAGGGTGGACATGAAGATCGGGCGCATACGGTTTTGCAGTGCCCGCAGGATGGCGTGATTGGGGCTCATCCCTTCTTCCCGCTGATGGTGGATTGTCTGGTGAACGAGCAGAATCGCGTTGTTGACGACGATGCCGATCAGAATGATGAAGCCGAGCAGCGTCAGCATGTCGAGGGGCTGGTAAGTAAAAAGATTCAGGAAGGCAAGCCCCAGCACGCCGCCTGCGGTTGCCAGCGGCACCGAAAAGATGATCAGGAGCGGGTAAAGAAAACTCTCGAACAGGACAGCCATCACAAGATAGACAATCACCACTGCCAACAGAAGATTCCAGGACATCGCCTCCCAGGTCCGCGTGAGTTCGTCCGCCGTGCCGGAGAGGTCAAGCTTCACCCCTTTCGGCAGGCCTTGCGCGGCTAGTTTGTCGATCACCTCGGTCTGAAGCCTTTCGATCGCGGCCTCGAGCGGCACGACGGGGCTTGGCCGGATTTCCAGCGTGATCGTACGGTCGCGATTGATATGGCGAATCTCCGTCGGTCCGGTCGTCACTTCGATATTGGCAAGAGACCCTGCCGGCAGAATCAGGCCGGAGGCCGTCACCACCGGCAAATTCCGAATCCCCTGGGTTTGCGAAATGACGTTCCTTGGCCCCATCAGCATGAGGTCGATGCGCCGGTTGTCGACCGTGATCTCGGCGACGCGGAGGCCATCGTTGAAGGCGTCGACCGTCAGTCCAAGGTCGCGCGTCGTGAGGCCGTTGTCGGCCAGGCGGACCGGTTCCGGGGTGATCCGGATTTCCGGCGCCCCCTGTTCAAGTCCCGGAATGGGACGGAACTGGTTGCCCTGGCTGAAGGGAAATGCCTGCAAGACAAGCAGCGTTGCCCGGTTGGCAACGGCGAGAATTTCCTCGAGGTCGGCACCGGAAATATTCAAGTCGACCTGACGGCCGCCGCCGATATTTCGGCCGAACAACGAGGGTTGGGTCACCAGTCCGAAAGTGCCGGGTTCCTCGAACATCGGTTTTTGCAGGATCGGAATCAGCTCGCGCACCCGGGAAGGGTCGGCGCTGGTTGCGCCGAGAAACGTCTGGGCGCTCATGGCAACGAAGAAAAAGTTATCGATCTTTGGAAGCGCCGGATCGCTATCGCGCGCTCCGGCCTGGCTGTTTGAATCTTCCTCGTAAGGCGATTTCCAAAGGGGTTTCACCTGCTCTTCGATTCGTTCGGCGATTTTCATCATCGTTTCGAGGTTATAGCCGGGCGGCGGCATCATGATTCCAAAGATAAGATTCCGGTTGCCCTCCGGCAGGTATTCAAGCTTCGGAAGCAGCAGGGCAGTGGCCAGCACCGCGCCACCGCATATGCCGCCGACCAGTGCCGCGGCGCGTTTCCTACGGCCCAAAATCCGGCGGGCGCCCTTGACGAAGGTGGCAACGAAATTGCGGGCGAAGCGGTCGAGGGCGAAAATACGCCGTTTTTTTGGGTCCGGGATATCCTTCAGCAAGTGATTGGCCAGGGCCGGGATCAGGGTGATCGCAACCAAAAGCGAAAGCAGCACGGCGACGGAAATTGCCACCGCGATGTCGCGGAAAAGCTGCCCCGCCTCAAGCTCCATGATGAGAATGGGCATGAAGACGAAAACGGTCGTCAGCGCGGAAGCAAGGTTAGCCCCCCACACCTGCTTGGCGCCCTTGTAGGCGGCCTCCATCGGCGGCAGGCCCTTTTGCCGGAGCCGGAAGATATTTTCGAGCACGACGATCGCCGCGTCCACGACCATGCCGACGGCGAACGCGATTCCGGCGAGCGAGATGACATTGATCGTGCGGCCCATCGCCGCCATGGCGACGAAGGCGCCGATAACCGAAACGGGAATGGAGAGCGCGATGATCAGTGTCGCCATGGCGGAACGCAGGAACAGCATCAGGACGATGATGGCCAGGATGCCGCCGACATATATGTTCTGGGTGACGAGCTGGATTGACGAGTCGATGTAAACGGTTTCGTCGTATACCTGCTTCAGGGAAAGTTGCTTCTCCGGCAGAACGTCGCGCTGAAGCTCGGCAGTAACCGCGCGAATACCCGCCATCGTTTCGATGACGTTGGCGCTTTTCTCGCGAACGGCGTTGAACGCCAGCGCCGGACGGCCCATGTGGCGGATATAGGCGATGGGTTCGCGATAAGAGAAGACAACGTCGGCGATGTCGCCCGCCGTTACCCGTCCCAATCTTCCCGATTGCGGGTCGGTGTCGCTTCGCAGCACGACTTCGCGCACGCGGTCAATGGTGACGAGTTCGCCTTCCGTGCGGACGACATAACGCCGCTTGCCCTCCTCGACATCGCCGGCCGAGATCGAAGCGTTTTCGGCCCGCAGCTTGGTGGCGATTTCCGGCACGGTGAGGCCGTAGCGGGCCATTTTTTCCGGATCGACAATGATTTGCAGTTCACGTTCGCTGCCGCCGAAAACGTTAACGCGGGATACGCCCGGTATGCGTTGCAGACGATCCTGGATGACATCCTCCACGTAGTCGCCATAGCTTTCGATCGGCGTCGCATTGCCTGGAAGCGGGCTTAAGATGAACCAGGCGATGGGGTTGTCTTCGGAGGAGGCGGTTTGCAGAAGGGGCTCGTCCGCTTCCTCCGGATAGGACGGCACCCGGTCCAGTCGGTTGGCGACCAGAAGAAGGGCGAGATTCATGTCCTGTCCGAGGGTGAATTCCAGCGTGATTTCGCCTCGGCCGTCCTGGGATTTGCTGACCATCTCCTTGAGCCCTTCGAGGCCCTTCAGCACCTCTTCTTGCTGGACGATGATCTCGCGCTCGACCTCGGCAGGCGCGGCGCCCGGCCAGTTGGTGGTGATGGTGATGATCGGTCGGCGAAGGTCCGGCGTCAGTTGAATGGGGATAAGCTTAAGCGCCACAAATCCGAACAGGACGACCATCAAAACCGCCGCGATGACGGCGATCGGCCGGTCGAGCGATAGGCGGATCAGGTCCATCCTTAAGATTTTTCCTCGAAGAGAACCTTCTGGCCGGGGAGCAGGCGCTCGTTGCCGCGGATAACGACGGCCTCACCCGCTTTCAGGCCGCTCAGGACTTCGAAACGGTTGCCGACTTCCTTGCCGACGGCGACGGGCCGTATCTGCGCCTGACCATTGGCTATGACGAAGACGAGCGTAGCGCCGGCCCGCTTTACGATGGCGTCCTTGTGAACGGTGACGACTTCCCGCGGCCGATCGACCGGAAGTTGCAGGATGGCGCTTTGACCGACCGCGTAGCTTGCTTTGCGCGTATCAAGGTCCGGTACGAAACGTACGCGTCGCGTGCGGGTCAGCGGATTTTCTTCGGGGACGATGGCGCGCACCGCGGCGAAGCCCGTTTTCTGGTTGTCAAACTCGACCTTTATAAGGGTGCCCGGCTGGAGCCCGGTCAGGCGTTGGGCGGGCACATCGGCCTCGATTTCGAGATTGGTGTCGTTCACCATCGAAACGATCGGGGCGCCGCTTTTCGCATAGGCGCCGACCTCGATGTGGCGAAGGCTGATGACCCCATCGTAGGGCGCGCGGATTTTTGCATCCTCCAACGTAAGCTCCGCAAGGCGCAAGAGGGCGGTCGCGTTTTCAACGGCCGCCGCGGCTTGTGCAACCGCGCTCTGTGCGCGCACCACCTCTTGCTGTTTGTCCTCATAGCGCGCCTTCGGAAAGGCGGTCGATTCGCGCAAGGATTGGAGGCGGTGCAATTCCTGCTCGTCGATGGCGAGGGTGGCCTTCGCGCTGTCGAGCGCCGCCTTGCTTTCCGCGACAGCGGCTAGGCGTTGCTGGTGTTCGCGCTGCCGCCGGTCGCTGTCAAGGACGGCCACCGCGTCGCCTTTCTTTACCCGATCCCCCACCTCGACAAGGAATTGGCCGACGCGACCGTCGATTCGGGTCGCCACTTCGCCGGCGCGGAGCGCCACGAGCCGACCGATTACCGGCAGTGTCTGGGCCGTTTCTTCGGCGCGCACGGCATCCACGACAACCAGGCTGGGCGGCATTTCCGGGGCCTTTGCCGGCTGGGCTTTCGTCGGTTGAAAAACCGCCGCGATCCCGAGAAGGCCGAGCGCGAACACAAAGAGAGCCCCGCGCCAGGCGGCCGGCCGGTTTTTCCGACTGTAACCGTTCGTTTCTTTGCGTTTCTTGCTTTTCCACCGATCCATGTTCTTTTCCACTCAACGGCTTTTCCGGGCGGGCGCGCGTTTGCCCGAGGGGGTCACCGGCTCAGCCACCAGCATGTTTGCTTTGATTCGCAGCAGCAGGTCAATCCGCTGTTCGTGTCTGTCGCTTCCGATCCCGGCGAGCGTCTCTTCGCGCATGTCCCTTGCGATCGTGCGCAACTCCTGTGCGACGGGTCTTGCTCTTGGTGTCAAGTCCACGCGCCTTAGCCTTCGATCTTTCGGGTCCGTATCGGTGACGATGCAGTCGAAGGCGCGTTCGAGTTTCTGTTCACTGGGCATGGCCGGACCGATCCATTAGCAAGCTAACGGTAGTATTTTTCAATGCAGTTTTAAATATTTTTTTGCAATTATATACTCAAGCAATGGGACCGCTTGCCTTCCGGGAAGGGCTTGCGGTAACTTGGAAACTCTTTGAAAAACGGGCCGATTCTATGGGAAAACCGGAAATCTCGAAGGATATCCAGGTAATGAGCTTCGAACAGGCGTTGGCCGCATTGGAGGCCATCGTCGAACGGCTGGAATCCGGCCAGGGAAAACTGGACGAGGCGATCGCGTCCTATGAGCGCGGTGCTGCCCTCAAGCGCCATTGCGAGGCGAAACTTCGCGAGGCACAGACGAAGGTGAGCCGTATCCAGCTTGGAGAGGATGGGGCAGTCGGTCTGGAAGAAGTCGACGTTGAATAAGCTGAATACGCGTTCGCTGGAAATCGCCTTGACAGAAACGGCCGACGCGGTGGCCGGGCTTCTGGATCGTTTGCTTACGACAAGCGACGGCCCGGAGAACCGGCTTTGCGATGCGATGCGCTATGCGGTGTTGAACGGCGGCAAGCGGTTCCGCCCCTTCCTGGCGATGACAAGCGCGGATCTTTTTGATGTGCCGCGACCGCGCGCCCTTCGGGTGGCCGCCGCCGTCGAGCTTGTGCACAGCTACTCCCTCGTTCACGACGATTTGCCCGCGATGGATGACGATGCGCTGCGGCGTGGGCAGCCGACCTGTCATGTCCATTTCGACGAGGCGACCGCGATCCTCGCCGGGGACGCCTTGCAGGCCCTTGCCTTCGAGCTGCTTGCCACCGTCGAAACGCATCCCACCTCGCGCGTGCGGTGCGAGCTTGTTCGCTTGCTGGCGTCGGCCGCCGGCGCCGCCGGCATGGTCGGCGGTCAGATGATGGACCTTTTAGCCGAGGATATGACGATGGATATCGGCGCCATCACCCGGCTTCAGCGAATGAAGACGGGGGCGCTCATCGCGTTTGCCTGTGAATCGGGCGCCGTTCTCGGCGAGGCTAGAGACACCGAGCGTCACGCCCTTCATGCCTATGCCCACGATCTTGGGTTGGCCTTCCAGATTCAGGACGATCTCTTGGACATAGAGGGGGACGCGGCAACAACGGGCAAGGCCGTCCGCAAGGATGAAACCGCCGGAAAAGCTACGTTTGTCTCGATTCTCGGCGCCGAGCGCGCCCGGAAACAAGCTAAAATTTTAGCCGATCAAGCCGTTGCGCACCTTGATATTTTCGGGAAAAAGGCGGAGTTATTAGCGCTTGCGGCCCATTTCGTCGTCACGCGGCGACATTGAAGGAAAAGCCCAAGGGGCGAAGCGAGAGAGCGTTGTTGAAAAAAACTGAATCGAAAGCGAACACGAAAACGCCACTGCTGGATACGGTCACCGTCCCGGCGGACCTTCGCAAGCTGAAGGAGAAGGCGCTTCGCCAGCTGGCGGACGAACTGCGCTTGGAAACGATCGACGCGGTTTCCAACACCGGCGGCCATCTGGGCGCGGGGCTTGGTGTCGTCGAGTTAACCGTTGCACTTCATTACGTTTTCAATACGCCCGAGGACCGGCTGATCTGGGATGTCGGCCATCAGTGCTACCCTCACAAAATTCTTACCGGCCGGCGCGATCGCATTCGCACGCTTCGGCAGGGCGGCGGTCTTTCCGGATTCACGAAACGTTCCGAAAGCGAATACGACCCTTTCGGGGCGGCGCACAGTTCGACGTCGATCTCCTCCGCCCTCGGCATGGCGGTTGCGCGCGATCTCGAGGGGCGCAAGAACAACGTGATCGCCGTCATCGGCGATGGCGCGATGAGCGCCGGCATGGCATACGAGGCGATGAACAACGCCGGTTCGATGGCCAGCCGGCTTATCGTCATTCTGAACGACAACGACATGTCGATTGCGCCGCCGGTGGGGGCGATGAGCGCCTATCTCTCGCGGCTGATCTCGTCGAAGCCCTATCGGTCGATCCGCCACCTGGCCAGCATGATCGCCAAGAAATTTCCCCGCCAGCTTGAGATCGCCGCCCGTCGCGCCGAGGAGTTCGCCCGCGGCTTTGTGACCGGCGGCACCCTGTTCGAGGAGCTCGGTTTCTATTACGTCGGCCCGATCGACGGCCATAACCTCGACCATCTGCTGCCGGTCCTCAAGAACGTTCGCGACGACCCCGAGGAGGGGCCCGTCCTCGTCCATGTCGTGACCCAAAAGGGACATGGCTACCCGCCGGCCGAGGCTTCCGCCGACAAGTACCACGGCGTCGGCAAGTTCGACGCCGTCACCGGTGCCCAGGTGAAATCCCAGGCCACGGCGCCGAGTTACACGAAGGTCTTCGCCAAGGCGTTGATCCAGGAAGCGGAGAAGGACGAAAAGATCATCGCCGTTACGGGCGCCATGCCGTCCGGCACGGGCCTCGATCTCTTCGCGGAGAAATTTCCGAAGCGGTGTTTCGACGTCGGCATCGCCGAGCAGCACGCGGTGACGTTCTGCGCCGGTCTTGCGACGGAAGGATTCAAGCCCTTTGCCGCGATCTATTCGACCTTCCTGCAGCGCGCCTACGACCAGGTCGTCCATGACGTGGCGATCCAGCAATTGCCGGTCCGTTTTGCGATCGACCGCGCCGGCCTGGTCGGCGCCGATGGGCCGACCCATGCCGGTTCTTACGACGTCACCTATTTGAGTTGTCTGCCCGGCTTTGTTGTGATGGCGGCCGCCGACGAGGCGGAACTCGTCCACATGGTGGCGACGGCTGCCGCGATTGATGACCGGCCATGCGCTTTCCGCTACCCGCGCGGCGAGGGGGTGGGCGTGGAGATGCCGAGCCGCGGCGTGCCGCTCGAAATCGGCCGCGGCCGGGTCCTGCGGGAAGGCACGACGGTCGCCCTGCTTTCGTTCGGCAGCCGATTGCAGGAATGCCTGAAGGCGGCTGACGAACTGGCGGCGAGGGGCTTGTCGGCGACGGTGGCGGACGCCCGCTTCGCAAAGCCGCTCGACGAGGCGCTCATCCGTACGCTGGCCCTTGAGCACGAGGTCCTGATCACGATCGAGGAAGGTTCCGTCGGCGGGTTCGCGGCTCATGTGCTCCAGTATTTGGCGCAGACGGGGTTGCTGGACGCCGGGATGAAGGTGCGGCCGATGGTGCTGCCGGATGTCTTTCTCGACCATGAAAAGCCCGAGAAACAATACGAGCAGGCCGGTCTCGACGCCCGGCACATCGTGAACACGGCTCTTGCCGCCCTCGGCCACAACTCCGTTTCCGCCCGCGCCTGATTCATGACGCAGAAGGCGGAGAAAATCCGCCTCGATCAACTTCTGGTGCGCCTCGGCCTTGCCGAAAGCCGGACCCGCGCCCAGGCGATCGTGCTGGCTGGCCATGTCTTCAGCGGTGAGCGCCGCTTGGAGAAGGCCGGCGCGCTGCTTGCGCCCGAAACCCCGATCGAGGTTCGCGGCCCCGATCACCCCTGGGCTTCGCGCGGGGGTGTGAAGCTTGCCTCCGCGTTGGATCGTTTCGGGATCGAGCCCGCGGAAAAGACGGCCCTCGATATCGGGGCCGCCCATGGCGGCTTCACGGACGTTCTGCTGAAGCGGGGCGCGCAGCGGGTCTATGCGGTGGATGTCGGCTCCGGCCAGCTCGCCTGGCGGCTTCGCAACGACCCGCGCGTTTGCGTGCTCGAACGCACGAACGCCCGCTACCTGACGGCAAAGGAAATCCCCGAACCGGTGGAATTGATTGTTTGCGACGCGAGTTTCATCGGCCTCGAAACGGTCCTGCCAGCGCCCCTGAAGCTGGCTGCTCCCGGGGCGGAACTGCTCGCCCTCATCAAGCCGCAATTCGAGGTCGGCAAGGGGCGCGTCGGCAAGAAAGGCGTCGTGCGCGACCCCGCCCTGCATGCGCAAGTTTGCAAGCGTATCGAAGACTGGCTCGACGGGCTTCCCGGCTGGCGGGTGCATGGCATCGTGGAAAGCCCGATCCTGGGCCCCGAAGGCAACAAGGAATTCCTGATCTACGCCCGCTACGCGGGTTAGGAAGGCTCAGCCAGCGAGCGCCCGATGGCGAAGCAAATGGTCCGCCAGCACGGTGGCGAGCATTGCTTCCCCCACCGGCACGGCGCGGATACCGACGCAGGGGTCGTGACGGCCCTTCGTCGCAACCAGAATATCCTCACCATGCAGGTTGACGGATTTTTTCGGGATGGCGATCGAACTCGTCGGTTTTACGGCGAACCGCACGACAACGGGTTGCCCGGTCGAGATGCCGCCCAGGACGCCACCGGCCTGGTTCGAAAGGAAGCGGACCTCGCCTTTCTCCATGCGCATCTCGTCGGCGTTTGCATCGCCCAGGAGGGCGGCCGCGCCGAAGCCGGCGCCGATCTCAACCCCCTTCACGGCGTTGATGCCCATCATCGCCTTGGCAAGGTCGGCGTCCAGCTTGTCGTAGGCGGGCTCGCCAAGGCCGGCTGGGACGCCGGAAGCCTCGACCTGGACGACGGCGCCGATGGAATTGCCGCTTTTCCGGATACCGTCGAGATAAATCTCCCATTCCTTCGCCACGACGGGGTCGGGGCAGAAGAAGGGATTGGCGTTCACCGTTTCCCAATCCCAGCGCGAAGGTTCCACCCGATGGGGGCCAATCTGGATGAGGGCGCCCCGGATTACGATCTTGGGGCCCAGGATCTTTCTGGCGATGGCGCCGGCCGCCACACGGACCGCGGTCTCTCGCGCCGAGGCGCGGCCGCCGCCCCGATAGTCGCGGATGCCATATTTCTTGAAATAGGTGTAATCCGCGTGCCCTGGTCGGAAGGCGTCCTTGATGGCGTCGTAATCCTTCGGCCGGGTATCCGTGTTCTCGATGAGGAGGCTGATCGGAGCCCCCGTCGTCTTCCCCTCGAAGACGCCGGAAAGGATGCGGACCGCGTCCGCCTCACGCCGCTGGCTCGTGAAGCGCGAATTTCCCGGCCGCCGCTTGTCGAGCCAGACCTGGATGTCCGCCTCGCTCAAGGCAAGCCCGGACGGCACGCCGTCCACGACGCCACCGATGGCAGGGCCGTGGCTTTCGCCCCAAGTCGTGAAGCGAAAGAGCGTTCCGAAGCTGTTTCCAGACATGGCCTGATCCTAGACGGTAGAGATATCCGGCGCGTCGATTGCCTTCATCCCGACGATATGGTAGCCGCTGTCGACGTGGTGGATTTCTCCCGTGACACCGGAGGAAAGATCGCTCAGGAGGTAGAGGGCCGCCCCTCCGACGTCCTCGATCGTTACGTTCCGATGCAGTGGGGCGTTGTACTGGTTCCATTTCAGGATGTATCGGAAGTCTCCGATGCCGGAGGCGGCCAGCGTCTTGATGGGCCCGGCGGAAATGGCATTGACGCGAATATTCTGGGCTCCCAGGTCGGCGGCGAGGTAGCGCACGCTTGCCTCCAGCGCCGCCTTTGCCACCCCCATGACGTTGTAGTGCGGCATGACGCGCTCGGCGCCGGAATAGCTTAGGGTCAGCAGGCTGCCGCCCTCCCGCATCAGCGGCACGGCACGCTGGCAGATCGCCGTGAAGGAGTAGCAGGAGATTGCAAGCGTCGTCGCAAAATTTTTCGGCGTCGTGTCGAGAAAGCGGCCCTTCAGCTCTTCCTTGTCCGAATAGGCGATAGCATGAACGGCGAAATCGAGCCTTCCCCATCGCGCCTTGATCGCCGCAAACACGCGGTCGATGCCGGGTTCGTCCGTTACGTCGCATGGCAGCACGAAATCCGAGCCCAAGGATTTAGCCAAGGGCTCGACCCGGCGGGCGAGCGCCTCTCCCTGGTAGGTGAAAGCAAGCTCGGCGCCCTGGCTGGAAGCCGCCTTTGCGATGCCCCAGGCAAGCGAACGGTCGTTCGCGACGCCGAAGATGATGCCCTTTTTCCCCGCCATAATCGGGGTGTTGCTGCTCATTGCTTTTTCCCCATCGTATTTACGGGTTCTTAGATTACGGCCACAAGAAAAGGGTCCAAGGAAGGGACCCAGATTCACGGCATCCTACACGAAAGGCGGGGACGCTCCAAGCCGAGGCGGGCGGGGAGATCGCGGCTTTTCCGCCGGGCGGAAGCCGCCTATGCTTACCCGATGAACACATTCACAGGCAAGACCGTGCGGCTGTGGTCCTTTTTTGGCTTTCTTCTCCGCCGGTTCTCGGAATATCGCTGCGCCCAGGCGGCGGCGGCGCTTAGCTATACCTCGCTTCTGGCGCTCGTCCCGGCGACGGCGATCGGGTTTACGGTTTTTGCCATTTTTCCCGGTCTTGAGGAATCGAGAGACGCGGTTTCAAGTCTTCTTTTCAAGAATTTCGCCCCCCATATGGAAGAGGTGATCCGCAGCCAACTCGGCGCTTTCGCCGAAAAGGCGCGCAGGCTTACGGCGGTGGGTACGCTTTTCCTTTTCGTAACGACGGTCTTGCTGCTTTCTACGATCGAAAAGACGTTCAACTATATCTGGAACGTGCGAACGCAGCGAAAACTGGTGCCGCGGCTGTTGGCCTATTGGGCGGTGATGACGTTGGGGCCGGTCTTTATCGGAGCCGGGCTTTCCATTTCCGGCTATCTTTTCGCGGCAACGGAATGGTTCGGGAGCGAACGTGCAGCAGGGATTCGCGATTTCGTGCGCTTCGTACCCTTTCTTCTCGAGACGGCGGGGTTAGCGCTTCTCTACATCGTCATTCCGAATCGCGAGGTGCCTTGGCGGGATGCGCTCGTGGGTGGGGTTGTTGCCGCCGTTCTCTTCGAATCGGCGAAAAAGAGCTTTGGGCTTTACCTGACGTATTTTCCGACCTATCAAGTAATTTACGGGGCGCTTGCGGCGATTCCGATCTTCCTTATCTGGATGTATATTTCATGGCTTGCCGTGTTGGTGGGCGGGCTAGTTGCTGCTTCAGCCGGGGATTGGCGGAAGGGTGCGGGCGAGCCTTCTTGACGTGCACCAGGCGAACGGCGCTTTCACCTTTGGGCGCTTCGAAAAAACGAGTGAACCGTCACCATGTTTGAAACCCCCGAAAAGGATCCCATCGCCCTTTTCGAAAAATGGTTTGCCGAGGCGAAGGCGGCCGAACCCAAAAACCCCGACGCCATGGCGCTGGCGACGGTGGACGGGGACGGCATGCCGTCGAACCGGATGGTGCTGCTGAAAGGCGTGGATGCGCGTGGCTTCGTTTTTTACACGAACCTGGAAAGCGGGAAGGGCGGCGAGGTTCGGGAAAATCCGCGGGCGGCTCTCTGCTTCTACTGGAAGACGCTCGATCGCCAGGTGCGGATCACGGGTGCCGTCGAGCCGGTGAGCGCGGCGGAGGCGGACGCCTATTTTGCGACTCGCGATCGTTTAAGCCAGATCGGCGCCTGGGCATCGAGGCAGTCGCGTCCCCTGGAAGGCAGGCACGAGCTTGAGAAACGCATCGCCGAATTCACGGTCAAGTTCGGCCTGGGCAAGGTGCCGCGGCCGCCCTTCTGGTCCGGCTATCGGGTCGTGCCGCGGCGAATGGAATTCTGGAGCCAGGCCGCGTTCCGTCTGCACGACCGCTTGGTGTATGCTCGGGAAGCAATGGGCTGGCGGGTGGAGCGGCTCTACCCCTGATAGGCGGGAGTTTTCTTGGTCGAGATCCCCTCGAAAGCAGTGACGGTTCCGGCTGCAAGCGCGCGCCTGATGCGGCTTGCTACAAACGCCGCCGTGGCCGTGGCGACGCTTCTCGTCGTCATCAAAGCGGGCGCTTGGTGGTTGACGGATTCGGTGAGCCTGCTGTCTTCCCTCATCGATTCGCTGCTCGATGTCGGGGCGTCGCTCATCAACCTGCTGGCGGTGCGCCATTCCTTGCAGCCCGCCGACTACGAACACCGTTTTGGGCACGGCAAGGCCGAGCACTTGGCCGGCCTTGGCCAAGCGGCCTTTGTCGCCGGTTCGGCTGGCTTCCTGCTGATTGAGGCGGCTGGCCGTTTCGCCCGGCCGCACGCGATCGAATATGGCGGGACCGGGATCGCCGTCATGGTTTTCTCCATCGTCGCCACGGTCGGTCTCGTCCACTTCCAGCGTTACGTCGTCCGAAAGACGGGGTCCATCGCCATCGGCGCCGATTCCCTTCACTACACGGGCGACGTGCTGATCAACGGCAGCGTAATCCTGGCCCTTGTGTTGGCCACGAGCTTCGACTTGGCGTTCATGGATCCGCTTTTCGGAATTGTGATCGCGCTCTACCTCTTGCGGACGGCTGGCCGTATCGCCTTCGCTTCCGTCGATCCCCTGATGGACCGCGAGTTGCTGGAAGAGGATCGTAGCCGCATCCGCACGATTGCCTGCGCGCACCCGGAGGTTCGCGACCTGCATGACCTTCGCACGCGGCAATCCGGTACGATGGCCTTTATCCAGTTTCATCTCGAACTCAACGGCGACATGACACTGAGGGAGGCCCACCGGATCTCCGACGAAGTCGAAATGGAAGTCGCCAAGGCCTTTCCAGCGGCCGAGATCATCATTCACGAGGACCCGCAGGGGGCCATGGAATACCGGCCATACTACCCGCCGCCGCGCCGCGTGCCGGGCAAGTGGCTGCGGGTCTTGCTGGGCTTGCCGGATGGGCGTGGGTAGGACGCTTGGCGGGCGCGGTTTTGCCTTGCCGGCATGGCCTTGCTATGCTTTGCGTACGTGTCGTTTGCTGGAACGGAAATAGGGAAGAACATGACCCAACGGTTGATTGCATGCCTGTCGAAATCCACGTGGTCGCTTTTGGCGCTGGCGCTGGTATTGGTTCTGGTTGGCAACGGGACAGCCGCCCTTGCTGCGGGTGGGCCGCGGCCGGATAGCGATCCTGCCAAGGTGGCGAAGGCAAGCATGGGGAATTGGTCCAGGGGCTGGAACACGGGCGATCTGGATTCTATCGTGGCCACCGTAAAAAACGGGACCTATTGGGACGCTTCCTTGCCAGCGGAAGGCATCACCGGGGACAAATTACGCGAATACGCGGCTGGCCTTTTCAAGGCCTTCCCAAACAGCAAATTTTCCTATGACCATGTAAAGTACACGGACGACGGAGTCGTCTATTGGGAATGGACGTGGACCGCCACCCATACCGGGCCCTTTGGCGATAAACCCGCGACCAACAAGGCACTGCAAGTGCACGGGATCGACGTGATCAGGGTCGGTAAAGACGGTACCGTTTTGATCCGCAGTTATTGGGACAAGTGGCGCTTGCTTGAAGCAATCGGTGCGACGAAGTAGCCGAAGCGGAAACGGCCGGCGATCACCGGCCGTTTTTTTTCACACGCCACGCCGGCCTTAAGCAGCAAGCTTAAGTTCGAGCCGGTTCCATACGTCGAGAAGCGATTCGACAAGATGGGCCATCATCACGTCCGTGTGCAACGGTGAGGGCGTAATGCGAAGACGTTCCGTCCCCTTCGGCACGGTCGGGTAGTTGATCGGCTGGATATAAATGCCGTGACGCTCCAGCAGTATGTCGCTTGCCTGCTTGCAGAGTCGCGCATCGCCGACCACGAGCGGCACGATATGGCTTTCGGTGGGCAGGATGGGAAGCCCGGCTTTTGCCAGCAGGCGCTTGCAGGTGGCGGCGCGTTCCTGGTGCCGCTTGCGCTCGACATCGCTTGCCTTTAGATGGCGGACGCTGGCCAAGGCGCCGGCCACGACCACCGGCGGCAACGCCGTCGTAAAGATGAAGCCTGGCGCGAAACTGCGGACGGCGTCCACGATGGGCGACGAGGCCGCGATGTAGCCGCCCATGACGCCGAACGCCTTGGCAAGCGTTCCCTCGATGACCGTTACCCGATCCATGATGCCTTCCCGTTCCGTGATCCCGCCGCCGCGCGGTCCATAGGCGCCGACGGCGTGTACTTCATCGAGATAGGTCATGGCCCCGTATTTTTCGGCAAGGTCGCAAATGGCCGCAATTGGCGCGATGTCGGCGTCCATCGAATAGACGGACTCGAAAACAATCAGTTTCGGCCTTCCCTGTTCCGTTTCACGCAGCAGGGCCTCCAGGTGGCCGGCGTCGTTGTGGCGGAAGATTTTTCGCTGTGCGCCGCTGTGGCGGATACCCTGGATCATCGAGGCATGGTTGAACTGGTCGGAGAAAATGACGCAGCCGGGCAGAAGCCTCGCGATCGTGCTGAGCGCCGCTTCGTTTGAGGTGTAGCCGGAGGTGAAGAGAAGGGCCGCTTCCTTGCCGTGAAGGTCGGCGAGTTCTTCTTCCAGCAGGACGTGGAGATGATGGGTGCCCGAGATATTGCGCGTACCGCCGGCGCCGGCGCCGTGGGTCGCCAAGGCTTCGCGCATCGCTGCCAGCACCGTCGGGTGTTGGGCCATGCCGAGATAGTCGTTGCTGCACCAGACGGTGACTTCTTTCGTCCGGCCGTCCTTCAGGCGGTTGAAGGCCCGCGGGAAGGAACCTTGCAAGCGTTCAAGATCAGCGAAGACGCGGTAGCGACCTTCCGCTTTGAGGTCGGCGAGGGCTTCTGCAAAGCATCGGTTATAGTCCATGGGCGTTCCCTGGATGTCTGCCTCCGGCGGCTTGCGCTCTTTCCGGCGCAAACCGGCGGTCATTCTATCACGAAGCCGTTCCCCCGGTCCAAACTTCTGCCTGGAAGGTCTGTTTTTTCAAGGCGTTGCAACCACCCGTCCGATGCGAACGGCATACCGGAGGATGGCCGTTTTCCTTGCCGCCCGCTTCGGGTTTCGCCAGCCGGGGGTGAAGCGGCCGGGGGTACGGTCGGTTTTTCCATGTTGTACAATTCTGGCATCGCGTCTTGTCCGTAGGAATAGGGTTGGCGAAGAAATCTTACGCCTCGATTCTTTGATTTTTCGTTTATCTCGACGTCGGTTGGGCGGCCATTCCAAGCGGGATCAAAGGCGGGAAAAGTCGGTTTCGAATTTTGAACGAGGGGCATTTCCCGTAACGGTAATTCAGAAAAACACGCCCGAACCGCCCGCTTCCTGATATTCTGCGGTTTCGATTCGCGTTTTGTTTCTGTGCTTTTCCGGAGGAAGTCGGTATGGCGCTTCTGCATACGCCTGTCTGCGAGTTCAGATGGAAGGCGGTTGATTTTTCCCTTCCCGGGATTGACGGCAGAACATACCGCCTTGCCGATGTGCAAGGTGCGAACGCCACCCTCGTCCTGTTCATCTGCAACCATTGCCCTTACGTGAAGGGGGCGATTGCACGGATCGTCCGTGACATCCGGGAACTGGAAGAGCATGGCGTGGGCGCGATCGCCATCATGCCGAACGACACACTTGCCTATCCGGAAGATTCCTTCGAGAACATGAAAGCCTTTGCCAGGGCGCAGGGGTTTTCTTTTCCCTATGTGATGGATGAGACGCAAGCGGTCGCCCGGGCCTATGGCGCCGTCTGCACACCGGACTTTTTCGGTTTCAATCGCAAACTCGAACTTCAATACCGGGGGCGGATTGACGCGGGCGGCCGCGAGGAAAAGGCAGGGGCCCGGCGCGAGCTTTTCGAGGCCATGGCAAGGATCGCCAAGACCGGCGAAGGGCCGGCCGAGCAGGTTCCGAGCATGGGTTGTTCCATCAAGTGGCGGGAAGAAGGCTGATTGCGGAGTTCGGCTTGTTCCGCCCGTTTGCCTTCGCTTTCGCCGGGGGGTATGGTGGCGCCGGCCGGCTGGGGAAAGCGCCAAGGAAGCATCCGTGAACGATACTATTTTCCGCGAAATTAACGAGGAACTCAGGCGTGACCGGCTTCTCGCCCTATGGCGGAAGTATGGCCGCCTGGTGATTGGCGGTGCGGTCGCGCTTGTTCTCGTGGTGGCGGGGAAGACGGGCTGGGACGAATACAACCGTCGGCAGGCGCTGGCGGATGGGCTCCGTTACCACGTCGCGACGGAACTTCTGAGGCAGGGAAATGAAGACGCCGCCCGCGCGGCTTTCGCGGCGCTTGCCGAGGATGGCCGCGGGGGCTATGTGACGCTTGCCCGTCTTCACGAGGCCGCCATCGTTTCCGCGCAGGGCGATACCGAAGGCGCTATCCGGATTTATCAGGCGATCGCCGGAGATAACAGCGTGCCGGATTCGCTTCGCAGCCTCGCGCGTATCCTAAGCGCGTTTCGGCGGATTGATCGGGAAGACCCGGAGACCCTTGTCGGTGAGTTGGCGCCGTTGACGGGGATGGAAAATCCCTGGAGGCACTCCGCCCTTGAAATCACCGCCCTGGTCGCAATTCGTGCCGGTGAAATCGGCAAGGCGAGAGAAATTTACACAAAACTTGCGACGGACCCCGAAGCGCCAAGGATGCTTCGCCAGCGGGCCGAACAAATGGCAACGGCGCTCAGCGAAGAATCCTGAGGAGAAATATGCGCAAGGTTCTTCTCCTCTTCGTTGTCGGCGCGCTGTTGGGAGCTTGCTCGGAATCCATCTTCGATTCCAAAAAAGCAAAAATTCCCGGCGAGCGGATTCCGATTCTTTTTCTCGAAAGCGAACGCAAACCGGAGGTTGACGGGGCATCTATCCAGCTGCCGCCGCCGCAGGTCAATGCCTCCTGGCCTCAATCCGGCGGTTATCCAAGCCACGCAATGCACCACCTGGCGATTGCCGATGCGCCGGCGGAAGTTTGGTCTTCGAGTGTCGGCCGCGGCGACAGCAGCGACAGGAGGCTTATTTCCGAGCCGGTCATCGCCGACGGCCGGGCCTACGTCGCGGACGTAAGTGGGCGGGTCTCGGCTTACGACGTCGAAAACGGCGACCGGCTGTGGCGCGTGGATTTGACGCCGGAGGACCAGGAAGATGTGCCGTTCAGCGGCGGCATTGCCTATGCGTATGGCCGCCTCTTCGTCAGCACCGGTTTTGCCGAGGCGGTCGCTCTCGATGCCGCCACCGGCGAGGTGATATGGCGCCGCAGCGTTTTTTCGCCGATGCGGGCGGCCCCGGCCGTCAGCGACGGTCGGGTTTTTGTGACGACGGTCGATAGCCGCTTATTCGTCCTCGACGCGAGGGATGGCGAGATGCTTTGGAACCACCAGGGGTTCGAGGAAACGGCTGCCATCCTGGGCGGCGCCAGCCCCGCCATCGCTGACGGCGTCGTTGTCGTGCCTTACTCGTCGGGGGAAATCTTCGCCATGCTCGCCAGCAACGGGCGGATCATGTGGTCCTATTCGCTGGCGTCGCTTCGGCGCAACGACGTGATTTCCTCGATTGCCGATATTCGGGGCAACCCGGTCATTGATCGCGACCGTATCTTCGCCATCAGCCATAGCGGTCGAATCGTGGCCATCGATTCGGGCACCGGCGAGACGGTATGGGAAAAAGAAATCGGCGGCATTCAGACGCCCTGGGTTGCGGGGAAATATCTCTACCTGATCACGAGCGAAAGCGAGCTTATCTGCCTTTCAAGGGAGAAGGGCGAGATCCTCTGGATTCTGCGGCTGCCCGACTATGGGGATATGGCCGAGAAGGAGAATCCGATCGTGTGGTACGGGCCGGTGTTGGCAAGCGACCGGCTTCTTGTCGCGAACTCGAACGGTGTTGTCCTTTCCGTTTCCCCCTACCGGGGAACGGTCGTCAGCCAGATCAAGCTGGACGACGGCGTGATCACGGCCCCTGTCGTGGCGCAAGGCACGATCTATCTGCTGACGACCGACGCCGATCTCGTCGCGTTTCGCTGAGTGTTCGGATAAAAAGCCATGAAGAAGACGGTCGTCATAGTCGGCCGGCCAAACGTCGGCAAATCGACGCTGTTCAACCGGCTGGTCCGCGCCCGGCAGGCGATTACCCATGATACGCCCGGCGTGACGCGCGACTGGCACGAGGGGGAAGGCTCCCTCGGCGGCCTTCTTTTCAACGTCATTGACACGGCCGGCTTCGAGGGCGAGGCCCGCAAGGAGCTGGAGGCGAAAATGCGCGCCCAGACGGAGCGCGTGCTTGCCAAGACCGATATCGCCCTCTTTTTGGTGGACGGGCGAGTCGGCATTACGCCGCTCGACGCGCATTTCGCGAGCTGGCTTCGCAAGCAGAACACACCGATCGTTCTGGCCGTCAACAAATGCGAAGGGACCGCTGGAAAGGCGGGCTACTACGCCGCCTTCAAACTTGGCTTCGGCGAACCGGTGGCGCTTTCCGCCGAGCACAACGAAGGCATGGCCGAACTTTACGAGCGCCTCCTTCCTTTTATGGAACAGGAGGAAGAAGAACCATCGCCGCAAACGGCCGCGGAGCGGGGGCCTTCGCTGGTCATCGTCGGTCGGCCGAACGTCGGGAAATCCACGCTGGCCAACCACCTGATCGGTGAGGAGCGCTTGCTTACGAGCCCGGAGGCCGGCACGACCAGGGACGCGGTTCCCGTTCGCTGGGAAGTGGCGGGAAAAACTTTCTTTTTGATTGATACGGCGGGCCTGCGGCGGAAGGCGCGGGTGACGGAAACGGTTGAACAGCTTTCGAGCGCGGCGACCCAGAAAGCCATCCGCCGCGCCGAGGTCGTTATCCTTGTCCTGGATTCGGAGCAAGGCGTTGAAAAACAGGACCTCACCATCGCCAGCACCGCCCTCGAGGAAGGCCGGGCGCTGGTCGTTGTGGCCAACAAATGGGATCGCGTGGCGACGCCGAAGGTCACCTTGGCCAAGATCGAAGAACGGCTCGAACGCTCGCTCCCCCAAGCGCGCGGGCTTCCTTGCGTGCCTATTTCCGCAAAGACCGGCGGTGGTGTCGAACATCTGATGCCGGCGGTGCTGAAGCTCTATGAAACCTGGAACCGGCGCGTGCCGACGGCGAGGCTGAATCGTTGGCTGGCCGATGCCGTCGAACGGCACCCCCCGCCTGCCGTCAAGGGGAAGCCGATCCGGCTTCGTTACCTGACGCAGGTTAAATCGCGGCCGCCGACCTTCGCGCTATTCGCTTCAAGGCCGGACGACCTGCCGGAAGCCTATGTTCGTTATCTCGTGAACGATCTTCGGGAAGCGTTCTCCCTCGACGGCACGCCGATTCGCTTGCGCTTGCGCAAGGGAGAAAATCCGTACGCCTAACGCTTAAGCCTGGATGATTTCCCCGTGGGTGCGCGAAGGGGCTTCGGCCAGCCGCACGAAGGCTTCCGTTACCGATTCCGGCGGCGGGTGTTGCGCCGGATCCTCGCCCGGAAAAGCCTGGGCCCGCATGGCGGTGCGGATAATTCCCGGATCGAGGAGGTTCACCCTTAGGTTCGTCTTCGCAACCTCGGCGGCGTAGACCAGCGCCATCATGTTGAGGGCCGCCTTGCTGGCCGCATAGGCGCCGTAATAGGGGGTGGGGTGGCTTCCGACGCCGGACGTGACGAAAATCGCTTGGCCCGAAGGCGAGGCGCGAAGCAGAGGATCGAAGGCGCGGATCAGGCGCCAGTTCGCGGTGACGTTTACGGCGAAGGTTTCGTCCCACACGGCGGGTTCAAAATGTCCGAGCGGCGATAGCATGCCCAAGGTCGCGGCGTTTCCCACCAGAATATCGAGCCTTCCAAAACGCTTTGCAATCGCCGCGGCCATCGGCTCGATGGCCGCGAATTCCATGAGATCTAGGGGGACGAGCGTCGCCGTGCCGCCGCTGGCCTGAACCGCATCGTCGGTTGCTTCGAGACCGGCCGTGCTGCGCGCGACCAGAATGACGTGGGCCCCTTCGCTCGCGAAGCGTTTGGCGACCGCCGCGCCGATCCCGCGGGAGGCGCCCGTGATCAGTGCAATGCGGCCTTCGAGGCGCGGAGAAGAAAAAACCGCCACGAACGGGTCAGCCGAGTTCGGCCAGCAGCGAGAGCTGGGCGGAGACGTCCCCGCCTTCCTGGTCCGTGAGCCGGATGGGGTAGTTACCCGTGAAGCAGGCGTCGCAATATTGCGGAAATTCCGCGTTGCGGGCGGTCTCGCCCATCGCCCGGTAGAGACCGTCAATCGAGAGGTAAGCGAGGCTGTCCGCCTTGATCAGCTTCGTCATCTCCGCGATGCTCTTCTGGGCGGCCAGAAGCTGGTCGCGTTCCGGCGTGTCCACCCCATAGAAGCAGGAATGCATCGTTGGCGGGCTCGCGATCCGTATATGAATTTCCTTGGCGCCGGCATGGCGAACCATCTCGACGATTTTCGTGGAAGTGGTTCCGCGAACGATGCTGTCGTCAATCAGGACTACGCGTTTGCCGCGGATGAGGGGGGTGTTCGCGTTGTGCTTCAGCTTGACGCCAAGGTGGCGAATCTGGTCCCTGGGCTCGATGAAAGTGCGGCCGACATAGTGGTTGCGGATGATGCCGAGCTCGAATGGAATGCCGGCTTCCGCGGCATAGCCAATCGCCGCCGGCACGCCCGAGTCGGGCACCGGAATAACGACGTCGGCGTCCACTCGGCTTTCACGGGCAAGTTCGGCGCCGATGCGCTTGCGGGCCTCGTAGACGCTTGTGCCTTCGACGACGCTGTCAGGCCTTGCAAAATAGATATGTTCGAAGATGCAGAAACGGTGGTGTTGTTTAAGAAAGGGTTTGATACTTTTCAGACCGTCTTTGTTGATGATGACGATCTCTCCCGCGTCAATATTGCGGACGAATTCGGCGCCGATTATGTCAAGCGCGCAGGTTTCCGACGCCAGTATGTGGGCGCCGTCCAGCTTTCCAAGAACCAGGGGCCGAACCCCATAAGGGTCCCGCGCGCCGATAAGTATTTCGTTCGTAAGCGCGATGAGCGAGTAGGCGCCTTCCACCTGCTTCAGGGCGTCGATCAGCCGGTCGACGACGGTGGAATAGAGACTTGTCGCAATAAGGTGAACGATGACCTCGGTGTCGGTCGTCGATTGAAAAAGACAGCCCCGCCGCACGAGCTGGCGGCGTAACAGGCGCGCGTTCGTGAGGTTGCCGTTGTGGCCGATGGCGAAGCCGCCCGATTCGAAGTCGGCGAACAGCGGCTGAACGTTCCGGAGTACCGTCTCGCCGGACGTCGAATAGCGGTTGTGACCGATGGCGGCGTAGCCCGTCAGGCTTTCGATGATTTTTCGGCTGCTGAAATTATCGCTGACCAGGCCGAGTCCCCGGTGATTATGGAAGTGGGAGCCATCGAAGGTGACGATCCCGGCTGCCTCCTGGCCGCGGTGCTGGAGCGCATGCAGGCCAAGTGCCGTATGCGCCGCGGCGTCTTGGTGGCCGTAAATGCCGAACACCCCGCACTCTTCGTGAAAGTGGTCGTCATCGAAGGGGTTCGTTCCACGCATCCCGTTCGTCCAATCCAGAGTTACTGCAGGTTTTTGATCAGGCGTTCCATCGCGCCTCGATCTTGTTCAGTATAGCCGGATTCACCTTTCGCTTCAGTCGATTTCGAATCGAAGAAGCGCAGAACCCGGCCCCAGACGATAGTTTCCTCGGTCTTTTCCTTGGCCGCCTCCATCGCCTCTCTCCCTTCTTTTTCCTGCGCGTCCGGCACCAGGTCGGAAAGAAGGCTGGCACCGAAGCCGACGAAGGGCAGCAGGACCGAATTGCCAAGCGCGCCCGGCTGGTCGCGGGGCGGAACCATCCAGCCGAAGAGGAGGTAGAGAAACGAGACCAGGATAACCCCTCGCGCCAGCCCGAAGAAAAGGCCGAGCCCACGGTCAATCGGCTTGAGCTTGCTTTCCTTTACGCGCCCGGCGACCCGGCGGCCGATGAAGGAAAAAAGAAGGAGGGCGCCGATGAAAAGTACGATCGCCAGCCCGACGTCCGTCAGAACCGGTACCGCAAGAACGTCGTGGGCGAAGGGCCGTGCCGGGCCGAAGCCATGGACCAGGACGAGAGCCGCTCCCACCCAGGCGAGGAGCGAGAAAAGCTCGCGGACGAGGCCGCGGCCCCAGGCAAAGAGGGCGGAAAGGAAAAGAACGCCGAGGATCGCGAGATCAAGCGTGTTCAGGGGAAAGTTGTCCATGCCGCCTCGTCGTTCAAGGGTGTGGTTTTTCCGGTTTCTCCGGCCGTCCGCCGCGGGATTTCCCACCGTGAAAGCAGGCGGGAAGTTCGGACAGGAGGCGGATTTCCTGCAGGCGAAGCGGGGTCTTGGCTTCCGCCTTGGCGGCTTTCCGGGCCGGTGGCAGAAACGCCTCGCGGAAACCCAGCTTCGCCGCCTCCTTGAGGCGGGCATCCCGTTGGCTTACGGCCCGCACTTCGCCGGAAAGGCCGATCTCGCCGAAGACGATGGCCTCGCTGGGGAAAGGCGTATCACGAAAGGCCGAAATCAGCGCCGCCGCAACGGCAAGGTCGGCGGCCGGTTCCGTAATTCTTAGTCCCCCGGCGACGTTCAGGTAAACGTCCTGACCGCTGAAGGCGCAGCCGGAGCGCGTTTCGAGCACGGCCAAGACCATCGCTAGCCGTCCCCCGTCCCAGCCGACGACGGCACGCCTCGGCGTACCGAAGGAGGAAGGTGCCACCAAAGCCTGGATCTCGACGAGGACAGGGCGCGTGCCTTCCATGCCGGCGAACACGACCGCCCCGCTTACCTGGCCGGAGCGCTCGGAAAGAAAGAGCGTGGAAGGGTTCGGGACTTCCATCAGGCCGCCATCCGTCATCTCGAAGACGCCGATCTCATCCGTCGGTCCGAAGCGATTTTTTACGGCGCGCAGAATGCGGAACTGGTGGCCACGTTCGCCTTCGAAATAAAGAACGGTGTCCACCATGTGCTCAAGCACGCGGGGGCCGGCGATCATCCCTTCCTTTGTGACGTGGCCCACCAGCAGAAGCGTCATCCGGCGGCGTTTTGCAAGTCGGATAAGCTCCTGCGCGCAGGCCCGCACCTGGGCGACCGTGCCGGGGGCGGAGTCGAGCGAGTCCACGTACATCGTCTGGATCGAATCGATGACGACAAGATCCGGCCCTTCCTCGCTATCGAGGCTGGCCAGAATATCGCGGACGTTGGTCGCCGTGGCGAGGTGGACCTTGGCGCCGCCCAGGCCGAGGCGGCTTGCCCGCAAGCGCACCTGATCGACCGCTTCCTCGCCGGAAATGTAGGCGGCGTATGCTTGGCCGGTAACGGCGGCGGCCACCTGGAGCAGCAGGGTCGATTTTCCGATGCCGGGGTCGCCGCCGATCAGAATGGCGGAACCCGCCACCATGCCGCTCCCACAGGCGCGGTCGAACTCCGCAATGCCGGTTTTCAGGCGCGGCAAGGGTGGTTCGCTGCCCTCGAGGCCGACAAAATCGATGTGTTTTTCGCACCTGCGTTTTGCGCCGGCCTTGCCAAGGCCGCCGGGCACGGGCGCCGGCGCGGCCTCCTCGATGATCGAATTCCACGCGTCGCAGGCGTCGCACCGCCCGCTCCATTTCGGAAAGCTGGCGCCGCAGGTCTGGCAGACGTAACGGGCCGCGTTTCGGGCCAAGGTTTGCGTTCTCTGGTGGTCGGAAATTGGCCGGTCCAATTAAATTAAGACCGCCGGACCTCCATCTTGATGGGGCCCTCGGCCTTGCCGTGAATGAACTGCTCGACATAAGGGTTGTCGGTTTCATCGATGGTGGCGACGGGCCCATCCCAGATGATCTGGCCCTTATAGAGCATGGCGACCCGGTCGGCGATGCGCCGGGCGCTCGCCATATCATGGGTGATGGAAAGCGCGGTTACCTGAAGTTCCTTCACGCTGTGGACGATCAGGCGGTCGATGATGCTGCCCATGATCGGGTCGAGCCCGGTCGTTGGCTCGTCGAAGAAGATCACCTTCGGCGTCGCCGCGATGGCGCGCGCGAGGCCAACCCGCTTCTTCATGCCGCCGGAAAGTTCGGCCGGAAACAGCTCCGCCACCCGGGCGTCCAGCCCGACGGAGGCGAGCTTCTCAAGGGCCATGTGCTTTGCCTTCTTGCGCGGCACGCCATGGGCCTGGATCAACCCGAAGGCGACGTTTTCCCAGACCTTGAGGCTGTCGAAAAGGGCGCCGCCCTGGAACAGCATGCCGAATTGCTTGAGAATTTCCTGGCGCTCTCTTTCCTTTATGCCGACAACCTCGACACCGTCGATCTGGATACTGCCTTCCTCCGGCTCGAGAAGGCCCAGGATGCATTTCAGCAACACGGACTTTCCGCTGCCGGAGCCCCCGATAACGACGACCGATTCGCCGATCGCGAGATCGAGGTTGAGTCCCGCCAGAACCCGGTTTGATCCAAAGGATTTGTGCAGGTTACGGATGCGGATTTTCGGTTGGCCGGTCGTCATTTGCCGAACATGATTGCAGAAAGGAAGTAATCGGTGACCAGGATGAGGATCGAGGCGGCGACAACCGCGTTCGTCGTCGCCCGGCCGACCCCTTCCGCGCCGCCGCGGGACCGGAAGCCTTGATAGCAGCCCATCAGCGTTATGATGAATCCAAAGACGGAAGCCTTTACCAGCCCGTTGAAGACGTCGTCCCATTCCAGATAGTCCCAAACCTTCTGGATGAAGTTTGCCGGATTGAAATCGAAGGTCTGCACGCTGACGATGAAGCCGCCGAAAATGCCGATGACGTCGGCGATAAGGACGAGGAGGGGCAGCGTAAGGATGCCGGCGAGCAGGCGGGGAAAAACCAGGTAGCGGAACGGGTCCGTCGCCAAGGTGACGAGAGCGTCGATTTGTTCGGTGACCCGCATCGTGCCGAGCTCGGCCGCCATGGATGCCCCAATTCGCCCGGCCACCATCAGACCGGCCAGCACCGGCCCCAGTTCGCGGGTGATCGAAAAGGCGACGATTTCCGGAATTTGGGCTTCCGCTTGGAAACGGGCGAGTCCCACGTTACTTTGAAGCGCCAGCACCATGCCGGCAAAAATAGCGGTAAGGCCGACGATAGGCAGCGAATAATAGCCGATATCGATCATCTGCCGCCCAATGGCACGGAAATAATAGGGCGGCCGCCAACTGTGAAGGACGGCTTTCGAGACGAACAGGGCGAGGCTGCCGGTCGCTTCCAAAAACCCGAGGAAGGTGCGACCGAGGAGGGCAAGGATGTCTAGGGTGGCCATGGGGTTTACGCGGATGTCCCGGTGTAGGTGCGGTGGCAGCGACGCCCGAGCGTGGTCAGAATCTCGTAGCCGATCGTTCCGGCTTCCGCCGCTAGGTCGTCAACCGAATGATGCGAGCCGAGAAGTTCCACGAACGTGCCAGGGGTTGCTAGTTGCGACGGCATCTCCGTGACGTCGATCGTGATGAGGTCCATTGAAACACGTCCAACGACAGGTGCGCGCCGGTCACCGACGAAACAGTTTCCACGATTGCCAAGTGCGCGCAAAAATCCGTCGGCGTACCCAACAGCCAGCGTTGCGATTCGACCAGGCCCATCGACACGATAGGTCGCACCATAGCCAACGGTCTCGGGGCTGTCAACGTCACGGACTTGCAGGATTTTTCCTTGCAACGTAACGACTTGCATCATCGGATTGGGAAGATTCGGCTGCGGGTTGATGCCGTAGATCGCCGCCCCTGCGCGGGCGAAATCGAAGTGGTACTCCGGCCCCAGGAAGACGCCGCTCGAATTCGCAAGGCTTAAGGGAAGGGCGGGAAGTTTTTGGCGGAGGTCTCGAAAGCGGGTCAGCTGTTCCGCGTTCTTGGGGTGGGCTGGTGCGTCGGCGCAGGCGAGATGGGAAAGGATATAACGAAGCCGGACGCCGGCCAGGCGTTCCGGTTCCCGGGACAAGCGTTCGACGTCGTTTGCCGAAAGCCCAAGCCGCGTCATGCCCGTATCGACGTGAAGCGCCGCCCAGGCCCCGCCACCTTCTTTCGCCCAGCGTTCAATCTGGCCGAGGTCGTTCAGACAGGGGATCAATCGGTGGGCGCGAAAGGTGCTTTCCTCGCCGGCGAGTACGCCGTTGAAGACGCCGATCTCGGCTTCCGGCAAAAGGGCGCGAAGCGCCACCCCCTCGTCCGGCGTGGCGACGAAGAAATCTTTGCAGCCTTGTGAGGCAAGCAAAGGCGCGACCCTTTTCATGCCAAGGCCGTAGGCATCCGCCTTGACGACCGCGTGCAGGCCAGCCCCCTTCAGCCGCTCGCCGAGCCGCCGGTAGTTGGTCGCGATGGCGTCGAGATCAATGGTGAGAACGGCGTCGGCGCGGCTAGAAGGAGGCATCCGGAAGCCGTACGTCCTTGTCCAGGTTGGCGAATTTCGTGAAGCGGCCGTCGAAGAACAGATCCAACTTGCCGGTCGGGCCGTGGCGTTGCTTGGTGATCAGGATTTCCGCAACGTTGTGGACCCTGTTCATCTGCTCCTGCCACTCGAAGTGCTTGTCCGTTCCTTCCGGCGGCTGCTGGCGGGAAAGGTAGTATTCCTCGCGGTAGATGAAGACCACGACGTCCGCGTCCTGCTCGATGGCGCCGGATTCGCGCAAATCCGAAAGCTGGGGGCGCTTGTCCTCGCGCTGTTCGACGGCGCGCGAAAGCTGGGAAAGGGCCAGCACCGGCACGTTGAGCTCCTTGGCAAGCGCCTTTAGCCCGCGCGTGATTTCCGCGACTTCCAGCACGCGGTTGTCGTAGCGGGAAGCCGAGGACCCAAGGAGTTGCAGATAATCGACAACGATCAACGAAAGGCCGTGCTGGCGCTTCAATCGCCGGGCGCGGGTGCGAAGCGCGCCGATGGTCAGGGCCGGCGTATCGTCGATGTAGAAGGGAACGTTGGCCAGGTCCTGGGCCGCCATCGCCACTTTTTCGAAATCGCCGTGACTAAGCTCGCCACGACGGATCTTCTCGGAAGGCACCTGGGCCTCTTCCGCCAGAATTCGCGTCGCCAGTTGTTCGGCCGACATTTCAAGCGAGAAAAAGCCGACGACGGCGCCGTCGATCGCCGGCACCCGCGTGTCCTTCGCCCGCGACTTTGCCGCGTGGAAGGCGATGTTGGTGGCAAGCGCGGTCTTCCCCATCGAGGGGCGGCCGGCAAGCACGATGAGGTCGGAGGTGTGCAGCCCGCCCAGCTGCTTGTCGAGGTCCATGAAGCCGGTGGCGATGCCGGTCAGCGTCCCTTCGCGCTTGTAGGCGGCTTCGGCCGCGGCGACGGCGTCGCCAAGTGCTGCCCGAAAGGGGCGGAAATCGCCGCCGATCCGGCCGCTCGTCGCCAAGTCGTAGAGCTGCTGTTCGGTTGCTTCGATCTGATCGGTTGCCGTGACTTCGATCTCGGAACGCTGGGCGGTTTCGGCCATTTCGTCGCCAAGGATGATCAGTTGGCGGCGGAGGTAGAGGTCGTGGATGGTCCGGCCGTAGTCTTCGGCGTTAAAGATGGTGATGGCGGCGGTGGCAAGCCGGGCCAGATAGGCGCCGCCGCCGATCTCGGTCAGCGCGTCGTCCTGCTCGAAATAGGCCTTGAGCGTCATCGGGTCGGCAAGCTGCCCGCGTTCGATCAGGTGCGCGGTGGCGGCATAGATCCGGCCGTGTACGGGGTTGGCGAAATGGTCGGGTTGCAGAAAGTCGGCGACTTTCAGGTAGGCCTTGTTTTCATAGAGGATGGCGCCAAGCAGCGCCTGTTCGACTTCGGTGTTGCGCGGCGGGGTGCGAAGCCTCGGTTGCTCGTGGCTTTCCCTTAAAGGGGTGATTTTCGTGTTGGACCCGGACGCTTCCATGGGCGGAGCATAGCAGAAGCGCTAGCGGAAAATGTAGGGCTTTCCGCTTCGGGTCCTGTGGAACACGATGAAACCGCTATGTGAGAAGCGGGGATAATTGCCTTATGCGGCGGATTTTCGGAAGCCTGGCCGAGCGCGTTCCCACTCCGTCACATAGTCGCGGGTAAGGGGCACGGCGTCTTGCTTGTGGGCCAGCTGCATCTGGAAAACCATGTGACCCTGGTGGCGGAAGGCGGCTTCCGAACCGGCCAAATAGAATTCCCACATCCTGCAGAACCGTTCGTCGTAGATGGCGGCAATCTGTTTCCGGTTCGCCTGGAAGCGCCGGTACCAGTGCTTCAGGGTCTCGGCGTAGTGTAGGCGCAGGATCTCGATATCGGTGATGTACAGCCCGATCTTCTCAATCTCTTGGATGACCTCGGAAAGGGCGGGGGAATAGCCGCCTGGAAAGATGTATTTCCGCAGCCAGGGGTTGGTGGCGGCCGGCGGTTCCATGCGGCCGATGGAATGAAGCAACGCGACGCCGTCTTCGGCCAGAAGTTCGTTCATCTTGGCAAAATAGGCTTTGTAGTGGCGGACCCCGACATGCTCGAACATGCCAACGGAAACGATGCGGTCGTATTTCCCCTTTTCTTCCCGGTAGTCCCGCAGGAAGAAGCGCACCCGGTTCTCGAGTCCGGTCTTCTTCGCCCGTTCGTTCGAGATGCGATGCTGTTCGCTCGAGAGGGTGATACCGGTCACGTCGGCGTCGCAAGCCTCGGCCAGGTAAAGGGCAAGCCCGCCCCAGCCGGAGCCGATATCGAGCACCCGCATGCCGGGCTCGATCCGCAGCTTCGCTGCGATGTGGCGCTTTTTGTTTTCCTGGGCGGTCTCGATGCTTTCCTTCTCGTTCGTGAAGTAGGCGCAGGAATATTGCTTGTCCTTGTCCAGGAAGAGATCGTAAAGCGCACCGGAAAGATCGTAGTGATGGGCAACGTGTTTGCGCGCCAGGGAAACGGGGTTGTACTGTTGCAAGGCGCGGAACATGAAGCGAAGCAATTGCCGCGGGCGATCGAGGAAATTGGGCGGCGCTGCTTTCAGGTTCATGGCATAGAGATCGATCAGGTCGCGAACCGTGCCTTCCTCGATCGTGAGCGTGCCGTTCATGTAGGCCTCGCCCGCATACAAGCCCGCGTTCAGGAGAAGTTTGTAGGGAAGCGTTTTCTCGTGCAGGCGGATGGTGACCCGGGGGCCGTTGGTTCCCCCGAATTCTTCGACGTTGCCGTCGGCGTCGACGACGCGCAATGTCCCTATACGGATGAGGGGTTTAAAAAGAAGCCGCAATACCATTTGCAGCACCCAAACGCCCGTTTTTCCCGGTCCTTATACCCGTTTTGTCCCGGCCCCGGGCTTTGAAGACCGGAGACATAGTTTAAACGGAAGCCTTTGCGGCTTGCAAAGGGAGAAAGGCGGGCGGGGGGCGGTCTTCCGGGCCTGTAAACCCCGGTCGGCCCGCCTCAGGATTCGGCCGATTTTTCCGCGTCTTCCTCGGGGGAAGCCTCGGCGGTCATTTCTTCGAGCACGCTTTCCTCGAAGATTTCCTCCGCCTTCTGGAAGGGGGTTTCTTCCGAAGGGGCCGCCTCGACGGCTGGCTTTGCCGTCTTCCCGGCCGACCGCAGCGCGGCTTCTTCCGCCGACCGCGACACGTTGACCTTGATCTTTACGATCACTTCGGGGTGAAGGGCGATGCGCGCGGGATGAAGGCCGAGCGTCTTCAGCGGCTGATCCAGCAGGACCTGCCTGCGCCCGATGCGGAAACCGGCTTCTTTCACGGCCGCCTCGATGTCGCGGCTGGTGACGGAGCCATAGAGATGCTCCGCTTCGCTGGCCTGCCGCAGAAGAACGATTTCGAGCTTCTCCATTTTCTCGGCGATCGTCTCGGCCTCTTTCCGAAGCGTAAGGTTTTCCGCCTCGAGCTGTTGTTTTCGGGTCTTGAAGTCGGCAAGGTTTTCCTTGGTTGCGCGCAGCGCCTTTTTCTGCGGCAGCAGCCAATTTCTGGCATAGCCGGCCTTGACGTCAACGACGTCGCCCATTTGTCCCAGTTTCTCGATCCGTTCCAGCAGGATCACTTGCATGATTATTTCTCCCCGGCGTTGACCGAAACGGGCAGGCGACGGCGGATTCCAATCGCTTGCTCAACAAACCCGAACCCCGTCACGATCGCAGCGGCAAACCCGCCGAACAATATAAACAAAAAATAAAACGGGATCAGCACCCAACGCGGATAGGCAACGTACGTCCTGGCCATGGTGTGCACAACCGCAAGTCCCAGCAGGAAAAAAGGAACGCACAGGATCAGGACGAGATTGCGGCTGAAGAACTTGACCGATCCCGGCTCGGCCGCGATCAGCACGAGAGCGGCACCCGCTGTTGTGTAGGTCAGCCAATCCGGAAGTTTCATCTTGGCAAAGTCCGGGGAAGGCCGGACGTTTCGGCCGAAGCGGACAAGCAGCCCTTGCGCCAGCGCGCCGTTTGCGATGACCATGAACAGCCACCAGCCGATCGCGAAGGCCGGAAAGAAGGGCGCGATCGCTTCGACGAGGCGCTCGGCTTGCGGCGTCGGCGTTTGCAGGATGGAGGTGAGCATCTCCGACAGAAATCCGCGAACGACGGCCTCGATCCCCTGTTCACCGCCGGCGAGAACGAAAAACAGGACGAGGAAAAAAGCGGCACCGGTGCCGGCGACCCAGGCGACGAGGTGCCCAAGCGGATACCATTCGCGGTTGCCCTCGGCGTCGGTGCGGCTGAGCAGGGCTTGGCGAACGAAAAGGATGACGGGCCCCGCGTGAAGAAACGCGAAGGCGAGAGCGAGGACAAGGGCGACGCCGTAGGAAACGCTGACCAGCAGGAGGCAAAAAGCGACACCGGCGATGGCTGCAACCACAACCGCCGGGTAGCCCAGGCCTAGACCGGCCAGGAAAAGCGGCAGTTGGGTGAAAAAGCTCAGAAAAAGCGTTTCCTCCCGTCCGGTCGCGACCGAAGCGTAAAAGAGCACCGCAAGAAGGCCTGCGCCAAGGGCAAGGAAAATCGATTTCGACATCGCTGTGGACGGAGGAACCGCCGTTTCGTTACTTGATGATGAACGGCAGAAGCGCAAGTTCGCGCGCGCGCTTGATCGCTTGCGCAAGCTCACGCTGCTTCTTGGCGGACACCATAGTGATTCGACTTGGTACGATCTTGCCGCGCTCGGAAAGGAAGCGTTGCAGCAGCCTCACGTCCTTGTAGTCGATCTTAAGCGCGCCCTGCCCGGAAAACGGGCAGCTCTTCCTCCGGCGAAAAAATGGCCGGCGGCCTTCTCCAGGGCTTGGTGGGGGGGCTCCCATTTCTTACGCTACCTCCTCTTCGTCTGCCGATTCGCGCGAGGGGATCTCGAAGCTCTCGCGTTCTTCTTTCCCGCGCCGACTTCCGTAGCCTCTGTCCCGTCCTTCGTTCCGGTCGAATTCCCGGTGCTCTCTCGGGGAATCGTCCCGGTCGGAACGGCTCCGCAATACGATGGAAGGGCCTGGCTCGAGTTCCTGCACGCGAATCGTCAGATGGCGCAGCACGTCTTCGCTCAAGCGCTCCTGCCGTTCGAGTTCACGGACGGCGGCTGGGGGGGCGTCGAGGTTCAAGAGCACGTAATGGCCCTTGCGGTTCTTCTTCATCCGGTAGGCAAGCGTGCGCAGGCCCCAGTGTTCCGTCTTCTGGACTGTGCCCCCTTGTTCCTTGACGACCTCGGCGAGTTGGCCCGCGAGGCTTTCGACCTGCGCTGTGGAAATATCTTGGCGCGCAATAAAGACATGCTCGTAAAGAGGCATGCGTTGGGACCCCTTCTGGCTGTTTGCGGTCCGGCGCTACGGCCTTCAGCCTAGCTGCCCGGCCCTAGCCGGCTTTTGCCGGCAAGGAGTTAGAAAGCGCCGCATGATACACAAAACCATAGGTCCTGCAAGCCCGCTTGACAGGAAAAAACAAGGCGCTATCACTGGCCCTTACATCGGGGCCAGGGTATCCGGGCAAGACAAGAAAGGATCCGCACGTGACAAGGGCGTTCGTTTTTCCGGGCCAGGGCTCGCAGGTCGTCGGCATGGGAAAGGCGCTGGCGGAGGCCTTCTCCGCCGCCCGTGACGTGTTCGGGGAGGTGGACGAAGCGCTTTCCCAAGGTTTGAGCCGCCTCATGTTCGAGGGGCCGGAGGCCGAGCTTACGCTCACCGAGAACGCGCAACCGGCGTTGATGGCGATGAGCCTTGCCGTTCTTCGCGTGCTGGAAAAGGAAGGCGGGCTTAAACTCGGCGAGGCGGCGCGGTGTGTCGCCGGTCACTCGCTGGGAGAATATTCGGCGCTGGCGGCGGCGGGCGGCCTGGAACTGGCCGTTACGGCGCGGCTTTTGAAAACGCGCGGAGAGGCAATGCAGAAGGCGGTCCCGGTTGGCGAAGGTGCTATGGCGGCGCTGCTTGGCCTTGACCTTGAGGCGGCTTCCGAGATCGCGGCGCTGGCGGCCGGCGAAACCGGCGGCGTCTGCGCGACCGCCAACGACAACGCGCCCGGCCAGGCCGTCGTGAGCGGGGCAAGGGCGGCGGTCGAACGGGCCATCGAACTGGCGGCCGAACGGGGCGCCAAAAAAAGCGTGCGGTTGCCGGTAAGCGCGCCTTTCCATTGTTCCTTGATGCAACCAGCCGCGGACGCGATGCGGGAAGCGCTCTCCGGTGTCGCGATCCGGCCTCCGGTCGTGCCATTGATCGCAAACGTGACGGCGAAGCCGGTTAGCGATCCGGAAACCATCCGCCGCCTTCTGGTTCAGCAAGTGACGGGGATGGTGCGCTGGCGTGAATCCGTTCTTGAGATGAAAGAGATGGGGGCGACGGACCTGATCGAGCTTGGCGCCGGCCGGGTGCTATGCGGCCTCGCCCGCCGCATCGATCGCGAACTTGCCGCCACGGCGATCGGGACGCCGGGGGACATCGAGGCGTATCTCGCGGGAAAGTAAGAGGGGGGAAGGCAATGTTCGATCTCACCGGGAAAGGGGCGCTCGTAACCGGCGCCTCGGGCGGCATCGGCGGTGCGGTCGCGCGGGCGTTGGCCGGGGCGGGGGCAAGCGTGGCGCTTTCCGGCACACGCGAGGCGGCCTTGAAGGCGTTGGCGGAAGCGCTTGGCGAACGCGTCCATCCCATCGTCGCGGACCTCACCGACCCGGCCGCCCCCGATTTTCTGGCGAAAGCCGCCGAAGCGAAGCTTGGCCGGATCGACATCCTCGTCAACAACGCAGGGTTCACCCGCGACGGTCTCGTGCTTCGCATGAAGGACGAGGACTGGCAGAAGGTTCTCGACGTGAACCTTACGGCCGCGTTCCGGTTGAGCCGCGCCTGTCTCCGCGGAATGATGAAGTCGCGCTGGGGGCGAATCGTCAACGTCGCGTCGATCGTGGGTGTCACCGGCAACCCCGGCCAGGCGAACTACGCCGCCTCGAAGGCCGGCATGATCGGGATGTCGAAGTCGCTGGCGGCGGAAGTTGCCTCGCGCGGGGTCACCGTCAATTGCGTGGCGCCCGGTTTCATCGCGACCGCCATGACGGAGGCGCTTTCGGATGCACAGAAAGAATCGCTGCGCACCCGCATCCCAAGCGGCCGCTTCGGGAGTTCGGAAGACGTCGCCGCCGGCGTCGTCTTTCTTGCCAGCGAGGAAGCCGGTTACGTCACCGGGCAGACCTTGCACATCAACGGCGGCATGGCCATGATATAGCTTGGTCCGGCGTCGCTGGCCAAGGGTTAGAAAGTATGTTAGGAAACGACGCAACCCCCGGCTGGGCAAGGCGTCAAGCCAATTCGGTGGGGAAGCCCGGTTAGATTCTCAACACCCGAACGTGAACGAACCTTCCGAAGGAAAAGCCGATATGAGTGACGTCGCGGAACGCGTAAAAAAGATCGTTGTTGAACATCTTGGCGTCGATGAAGCAAAAGTCGTCAGCAACGCAAGCTTCATTGATGATCTTGGCGCCGACAGCCTTGACACGGTCGAACTTGTCATGGCCTTCGAGGAAGAATTTGGCGTCGAGATTCCGGACGACATCGCCGAGAAGATCGTTACCATCAAAGACGCGGTAGACTTTATCGAGAGTGCGAGTTCCTAGGGCTTCGGGTGCGGGCGGTTCGCCGAACCATCCCATCGGTTGCGCCAATCATCGGAACGGAAAAATCGCTTGCATGAGGCGAGTCGTCGTTACCGGACTAGGGCTGCTTACCCCGCTCGGTTGTGGAGTGGAGGCAACGTGGAAACGCCTTGTCCGCGGCGAATCCGGTATTCGTAAAATTGACAGGTTCGACATTTCGGACCTTTCCTCGAAGATTGCCGGCCTCCTTCCGCACGGTACCGGCCCCGGCGAATACAACCCGGACGACTGGGTGCTGCCGAAGGAGCAGCGGAAGGTGGATGCGTTTATCGTCTACGGGATCGTCGCCGCCGTTCAGGCGATCGAGGATTCGGGCTGGAAGCCGACAGACGAGGAAAACCGGGAACGCACGGGGGTCCTAATCGGTTCCGGGATCGGCGGCCTCTCTTGGATTTACGATACGTCCGTCACCCTTCATGAGAAAGGGGCGCGCCGCGTAAGCCCCTTCTTCATTCCGGCGTCCTTGATCAATCTGGTTTCCGGTCACGTTTCCATCCGTTACGGTTTTACCGGTCCGAACCACTCGGTCGTTACCGCCTGCTCGACCGGGGCGCACGCGATCGGGGATGCGGCGCGCATGATTCAGCGCGAGGACGCCGACGTTATGGTCGCGGGCGGCGCCGAAGGGGCTGTATGCCGGCTCGGCGTGGCGGGCTTTGCGTCGGCGCGGGCGCTTTCGACCCATTTCAACGAAACGCCGGAGAAAGCGTCCCGTCCGTGGGACCGCGACCGCGACGGTTTCGTCATAGGGGAAGGGGCCGGGGTGGTCGTCCTCGAAGAATACGAGCATGCAAGGAAACGCGGCGCGAAAATCTATGCGGAATTCGTCGGCTACGGCATGTCCGGGGATGCCCATCATGTGACGGCGCCGGCCTCGGATGGCGCCGGCGCCTACCGCGCGATGCGGAACGCGCTTCGCAGTGCAAAGATGGAGCCCGGGGACATCGATTACATCAACGCCCACGGCACTTCCACCCCCCTCGGCGACGAGATTGAGCACGGCGCCGTCAAACGGCTTTTCGGAAACGCCGCCAACAAGGTTTCCATGTCTTCGACGAAATCTTCCATCGGGCACTTGCTGGGCGCGGCGGGCAGCACGGAAGCGATCTTTACGATCCTTGCCATGCGGGACGGCGTCGTGCCGCCGACCCTTAATCTCGATAACCCGTCGGAAGGCTGCGACATGGATCTGGTGCCGCACCAGGCGAAGGAACGGGAAGTGAAAGCCGTACTCTCGAATTCCTTTGGCTTCGGCGGAACGAACGCCTCGCTTGTTTTCACTTCCGCTCCCTAACCGGCGTGCCTAGGTCCATGGGGCGGCTTCTGCTCCGGCTTGGGCTTATTCTCGTCATCCTGACGTTGGCGCTGGGCGGGATTGTTGCCTATGGCGTTCATCGGTTTCATCAGCCCGGTCCCCTGGACGAGCCGCTTGTTCTCCTCATCCCGAGGGGCGAAGGCGTGGCAGCGATTGCCAAGCGCCTTGAGGCAGCCGACGTGGTGGGACATGCCCTGCTCTTCCGGCTCGGCGTGCGCTTGAGCGGCAACGATCGCGCCCTGCGGGCCGGCGAGTATGCCTTCCCGGCTTTTGTCTCGACCCATGAAGCGATGACGATCCTCATAGAGGGCGAAACGGTCCTGCACAAACTCACGGTGCCCGAGGGGCTGACGACGGCCGAGGTGATGACGGTCCTCGGCGGGGCGGAAGGGCTGGAAGGCGAACTCCAAACGCCGCTTTTGGAAGGCGAACTCTTGCCGGAAACCTATGCCTATACCTGGGGGGAAACGCGGGAATCCCTCGTGCTTCGCATGCAAAAGGCGATGGCGGAAACGCTGCTTGCCCTGTGGGAAGGCCGGGACGAAGGTCTGCCTTTTGCGACCCCCCTTGAGGCGCTTACCTTGGCTTCCCTGATCGAAAAGGAAACGGCCGTTCCGGAAGAGCGCTCGCGCATCGCCGCCGTCTTCCTCAATCGGCTCAAGCGGGGCATGCGCCTGCAATCGGACCCCACGGTCGTCTATGCGCTCACGAAGGGAAGCGGGGCGCTTGGCCGGCCGCTTGCCACGGCCGACCTTGAAACCAGCCATCCATACAACACCTACCGGGTGGAAGGTCTGCCGCCCGGACCGATCGCCAATCCTGGCCGCGCCGCGATCGAGGCCGCGTTTCATCCCTTGGCGACGGACGAACTTTACTTCGTCGCCGATGGGAACGGCGGCCATGTCTTCGCGCGGACGCTTGCGGAACATCGGAAGAACGTCCGCCGCTGGCAACGCATCCGGAAGAACTAGCCTGAAAAGCCTGCGGCCATGAAGGGGAACCCCTCATGGCCGCGGGTTTGTTCGGAACGGGTGGGCGGCTTTAGGACATCATCAGGATCGGCTTGATCGCCGTGCCTTTTTCCGAGTCGGTGACGGCCTGGTTGATGTCGGCGAGCTTGTATTTCTTCATCAGCTTGTCGATCGGGAAGCGGCCCTGCATGAAGAGGTCCACCATCCGCGGGATGAAGATGTCCGGTACGCTGTCGCCCTCGATGATGCCGCGGATCGTCCGGCCGAACATGATGGTGTTCATGTCGAGCTTGACTTCCGTTCCAAGGGGTGCCGCCCCGATCACGCCGCACACGCCCCGGAGGGTCAGCGAATCGACGCACTGGCGCAGCACTTGCGGCAGAGCCGTTGTTTCAAGGCTGTAATTAGCGCCGCCGCCGGTGATCTTCTGGATCTCCTCGACCGGGTTCGCCTTCGAGGCATCGATCGTGTGGGTGGCCCCCAGTTCCTTGGCGAGCTTGAGCCGGCCCGGTTTGACGTCGATGGCGATGATCGTCGTGCAGCCGACCACCGCGGCCGCCATGACGGCGCTCAGGCCCACCCCGCCGGCGCCGAAGACGGCGATGCTGGTGCCGGCCCGCGGGTGGAGCGAATTCATGACGCCGCCGGCGCCGGTCTGGATGCCGCAACCGAGCGGGCCCAAGAGTTCGAGCGGCGCGTCCTTGCGGACCTTCACGACGTTGCGTTCCGTCGCGATCGCGTGTTCACCGAAAGAGGATTGGCTGAAGAAATAACCGTGGATCAATTCGCCGCCCTTCTTCAGCGTGCCCGATCCGTCGTTCGGGCGGGCGCCTCCGAAATTGTACCCGAAAAGGTTGTGGCAGTAGCCGGGGTCGCCTTCCTGGCAGCTCGGGCAGTGTCCGCAGAAGTTGAACGTGAGGACGACGTGATCGCCGGGCACAACCTTCGCCACGCGCTTTCCGACCTTCTCGACGACGCCGGCGCCTTCGTGGCCGGGAACGAAAGGAAGAGGGACCGGGTAGTATTGGTCCCGGCAGACGATATCCGTGTGGCACATGCCGGCGGCGACGACGCGAACCAACACCTCGTCGTCCCGGATATTCTCGTCAAGCTCGATTTTCTCGACCGTGAAGGGCTTGTTGGGCTGGCGCGCAACGGCGGCAGTGATTTGCATGGGTGTTTCCTCTCTTGAGCGATACTTTTTTTGCGGCGCCTTCCGCCGACGCTGCGGTTTTTTCTGTCAGGGCATCCGTCTTTAGCCCGCCATCATGCGTCTTCCGAGAAGCCTTCGCAATCGTAAAATTGGCGGAATATCAACCCATTTTCCACCTTTCCGGCGGTGTTCGCGCCGAGCCCATGAATCCCTTGCCGGAGGACTGGGTTTGCGGATATGTAGCCGACATGCCGGAGTTGAAAATCCCCCGTCGCGGATTGATGCTGGTGCTCTCTTCGCCTTCCGGGGCGGGAAAGACAACGATCGCGCGCGCTCTGCTTGGGCGCGATTCCGGGATCGCGATGTCGGTTTCCTGTACGACACGGCCGAAGCGGCCCGAAGAAAAGGAAGGCAGGGACTACCATTTCATAGACGAGACGGCCTTCGATCGTCAGGCAAGGGAAGGAGCCTTTCTCGAGCACGCCAAAATCTTCGGCAACCGTTACGGTACGCCGAAGGTGGCGGTGGAAAACGCGCTGAAAGCCGGCCGCGACCTTCTGTTCGACATCGACTGGCAAGGCAATCGGGCTTTGAAAAAACTTGTCGGAGACGATCTTGTCAGCGTCTTCATCCTGCCGCCTTCGATGGAGACGCTCGATCACCGGCTGCGGGCGCGGGCCCAGGACGCGGAAGACGTCGTCCGCAAGCGGATGGCCCGGGCGGAAGACGAGATCAGCCACTGGGACGAGTTCGACTACCTCATCGTCAACGAGAACCTTGAAGAAAGCGTGGAAGCCGTTCACGCAATCTTGAAAGCCGAACGGCTGCGCCGGACGCGCCAGACCGACCTTCCGGATTTCGTCTGCCGATCGCGGAAAAGCTAAGCCGCTTGTTTCGCCAGCGCCCGGGCGAGTGCGCAGAACTCTTCGACTGAAAGCTCCTCGGCACGGGCGGTTGGCAAAACCCCGGCCTCGGCGAGAAGGTCGGCGGTCTCCACCCCCAACCCCCTCAAACTCGCCCGCAGCATTTTCCGCCGCTGGCCGAAGGCGGCTCGGGTCACCCGGCTTAAGAAAGCGATATCGGCCGGCGCCAGAGGGCTGCCTCGCAGGTGGAAGCGAAGCACGGTCGAGGAAACTTTCGGCGGCGGCACGAAGGCCTTCGGGCCGATGTCGAAAAGCGGGGTAATTTCCATGAGCCACTGGGCGAGAATGGAAAGCCGGCCGTATGCCTTCGTACGCGGCTTCGCGGAAAGCCGTGCCGCCACCTCCTTCTGGAACATGAGGACCATTTCCTCTGGCTTGTTCTCGGAATGGAGCCATTTCAGAAGCAGGGCCGTGGAAACGTTATAGGGCAGGTTGGCAACGATGCGCCAGGGCGGCGGCGCCAGCCCGGCCAGTTCGGTCGTGAGGGCGTCCCCCTCGAGAACCGTAAGCCGGCCGTCGCTTTCCCGAACGAGACCTTCGAGAGCCACAACGCAGCGCGGATCGAGTTCGATCGCGACGACACGTTTGGCGCCGGCATCCAGCAACGCGCGCGTCAGCCCCCCCGGGCCGGGACCGATTTCGATAACGGTGCACGCGTGCAAGTCGCCGGCCGCCCTTGCAATCTTGCGCGTCAAATTCGGGTCGAGCAGAAAATGCTGGCCGAGACGGCGGTCGGCGTCGAGACCGTATTGCCGGATCACATCGCCAAGCGGCGGGCGCGTGAAAAGGCCGCCGGACATATCAGGCGATGGCTCGACGGTCCGCGATGTCGCGGGCCAGTTTCAGCGCCGCGACAAGGCTCGTCTCGTCCGCGATTCCCTGGCCCGCGATCTCGAAGGCGGTGCCGTGATCGGGCGAGGTTCGCACGAAGGGAAGGCCGAGCGTCACATTGACGCCGCCTTTGAAGTCGATCGTCTTGAGCGGAATCAGGGCCTGGTCATGGTACATGCAAAGTGCGGCGTCATATGCCTGGCGCGCTCCGGCGTGAAACAGGCTGTCGGCAGGAAACGGCCCGCGTGCCACGATTCCAAGGCCGATGAGCGCCTCGATGGCCGGCGCGATGACCGTCATTTCTTCGGAACCGAAGCTGCCCTTCTCGCCGGCGTGGGGGTTGAGGCCGGCGACGGCAAGCCTCGGCCGTGCGATGCCAAAGTCGCGCACGAGGGCGTCCGCAACGATTCTGCCGCAGGCAACGATCCGCTCGGTCGTGAGTGCCCCGGCCACGTCACGGAGGGCGATGTGAATCGTGACCGGTACGACGCGAAGGTCCTCGATCACCAGCATCATGACGGGGGTGTGCCGGCTGCTGGCAAGCTTGGCCAGGAACTCCGTGTGGCCGGGGTAGGGAACGCCTGCCGCCGAAAGCGTCGCCTTGTGAATCGGGTTGGTGACGAGGGCGGCGGCCCTGCCTTCCTCGACGCAAGCGACCGCCCGGCGGATTGCTTCGAGCACGGCCGGGACGTTTTCCGGCTGCGGCTTTCCCGGTGCCGCCGACGCGGGGACGGTCAGAGGAAGGACGGGCAGGCCCAGGTCAAAAGCCGCGCTTGCCTCGGCCGGGCTTCCGATCGGGGTGATGCCCACCGCGAGACGGAGGTCGGCAGCGAGCCGCTTAAGTCGGGCCGGGTCGTCGAGCAGAAAAAACGGCGGCAAGCTTTGATGGTGTTTTGCCCAGGCCTTCAGCGCAATTTCGCCGCCGATACCCGCCGGCTCTCCCATCGTGAGCGCGAGCGGCAGGCGTTTCGACGTTGCGGTCATAAGCGGACGTCGACAAACGCCGTCTGGCGAAGGTCGCGGAGATAACGCCGCGCGAGAAGGTCGAGTTTTTCCAACAGCAGATTCAGCTGGACCTGCTGACGGTCTTCCGTGGGTCCTTGGGAATCGGGGCGGTCGCAGACCATCAGTAAATGAATGCCCGACTCCGTTTGAAGCGGCTCGCTTGGTTGTCCGACAGGAAGCTGCCTGACCGGTTCGCGCAATGGAAAGGGCAGGTCCGAAACGGACATCGTCCCGATATGGCCGGACATCGGGGTCTTCAACAGCTCGGCCGCCCGATTCATGGCCGCGCAGCCGCTCAAATTCTTCCGTTCGTTTTGCGCCTTTGTCATCGCCGCGGCGACCTCATCCTGAGGGGCGGTGGGCTTCAGCGGAAACAGGATCTGGCTCAGGCTTACGGAATCGCTGCCCGCCGCCTCGCCCGCGTGCCGCTGATCGCGAAGCCAAAGGATATGGTAGCCGTCCTCCGTGCGGATAGGGTCCGAGATATCCCCGCCCTTCATCCCATGCAGGGCCTCGTTCATCTTGTTTGCGAGCTGGCCTTCCCGGACCCACCCGAGGTCGCCGCCGGAAAGCGCCGTAATGGATTGGGAGAATTCTTGCGCGAAGCGTTCAAAATTTCCCTCGGTGCGCGATGCTTCCGCCACCCGTTTGACGGTCTGAAAGACGGCGTCTTCATCGGCCGCCTCGCCGACCGCCATAAAAATGTCCGAAACAAGGTACTCTATCGTCCCCTTGTATTGTTTTTGCCGGACGATGTGTTCGTCCACCTCGTCTTCACTGACGGACACCCGCGGGTAAAGTTGGTTACGGACGATTTTTTCCCACGCCAGCGATGCGCGTATCTGCGTGGCGATGGTCGAGGGGGGGATGCCCTCGGTGCGCAGGGCGTCGTCGAGGGTGCCTTCGGGAATGCCGTTCCGGCTTTCAATTCCCCGCTTCGCCGCTTCCAGTTCCTCGTCCTCAACCTTAATCTCGAGGCGGCTGGCTTCTTGGATCTTCAGCCTTTCGTCGATCAAGGTGCGCAGAATCTCCGGCACCATGCGCTGAAGAACGTCGGTGGATTCGCGAAGATTCGCCGTAAAGGCAATAAGCCGCAGCCGAGCGTCCAAATCGAGGTCGGAAATTGCCTCCTCGTTGACGACGGCGGCGATGCGGCGGGTTTCCTCTGCCCGCGCGAAACTTACCGTCAGCGCGATCAGCAGTACGACAAACGAAAAAAATCTCATGGAATACCGAATTCCGTTCTTTGCTCGGGATCTTTTCTGCGATCCAAGAGGCCCTTACATAGCGATCGACCGGCCGTCTAGCAAAGGGGAAAACCTCACGAACCCATTATACGGATCAAGTGCTAGTTCCGCCAAGGTGTTTGAGAATAATACGCAGGAAAAAGGTGTCCGACGGCTTGATGTCCCGGTCCTGGGTGAAACTGCGGAGGAAGGTAAATTGAAGGGTCACGCATTCGTCCACGTAGTTGGCCCCCAGCCCCCAGTAAATGGTGTTGTTGAGCTCGAGATCCCGTTGGTTGAAGGCCGAAAAAGACCAGTTTTTCGTGAATTGCGAACTCAGCCCCGTGGTCAATTCCTCGCGGTTGGCGAATTCCGGGTTCGTGGCCAATTCCCGGATGAAAAAATAGTTCGCGCTAACGTGAAGGGCAGGCGGCCCGGCGCCGAACTCGACCTCGCTTCGTTCCGCCCGCAGGCTGTCTTTGTCCAGCCGGGTGCGGTAAAGGACGTTGAGATCGGAAAGCGGTGACACGGCCACTTCGCCGACGAAGTCGGAAGTGTGGTCTTCGAGTCCGGAACCCACCGCGAAGGTACTGTCTCGGCGGAGGCGGTAGCTCTGACCGAAGAAGACGGTCGTGCTTCCGCCGCCGTCGCCGAACACTCCCATCCGCAGGCCGTAGTTCACGCGCTGGCCGCCTTCGACACGGTCAAGTCCGGCAAAGCGATTCCCGGTCAGCAGATTCGTTGTGTCGAATTCGAAGTCCTGGCTGTCTTCGTTTGGAATCTTCGAGGGATTGCCTCCGTTCGGCGCGACGGCGATCGAAAAGACCGGCTCCACCAGATGGTGAAGCTGTTCTCCCTCCCGAACGAAGGGATAGCGCCAGTCGATCATAAGTTGCGGAAAGGCGCGGCCGATAAAGCCGTCTCCTCTTTCCCGGTTGAGGTCGGCAAGGTCCGCGACGTCGTTGACGAAATAGCCATCCGTTTGCAGGGTGGCCGAAACGGTCGTCACATGGCCCGCCGGCGCTGTGTAGGGCAGTTGCCAGCCTGTCTGGAGGGACGCGCGCTGGCTGTCCGTTCCTTCCTTGCGGGTAAGGCTAAGCAGGTTTGCATCCAAACTCCAGCGCGCGCCCAGACGATTCGGATCCCCGATGTGGCTGTATTCAATCATCGGCAGGATAAGCGGCGTGGCGCTGGGATCGTCCGTCTCGCGGAGTCCCTGAAAGAGGTAGGTGTTCACGCCTATGTAATTGCGTCGGCGAAAGCCTTCGAGGAAGGCGTTGGTCGTCAAGGTATTCTCGTTGCCAAACAGGGTGCTATCGTTGCCGAGCTTGTAGCGCCGAAGGTACGTGTCGTCCGAGGATCGGAAGGCGTTGAAGCCGGTCCGCCATGTTGGGCCCAGATCGAAGCGCCCGCGGCTTTTCACGTGACCGCGCATCTCTTTCTCGCCAGAGACCTTGATGCCGTTTTGCCGTTCGTCGGCTTCCGTCACGCTGCCGGCGATCTCGACCTCGCCGTGCTCAAAGCGTTGGCGATATTCGCCAGCGAGTACGACGCCTTCTTTTGACGTGAAAATCGGAGCAAGGGTTGCGTCCTTGTCGGGCGCGATGTCGAAATAATAGGGCACCTGCGTACGGAGGCCGAGCTCGGTCGAGCTTCCAAAAGAAGGCATCAGGAAGCCGCTTCGCCGCTTCACGCTGGGGTCGGGATGGGAAAGGTAGGGCGTATAGGCGACCGGGACACCGTATATTTCGAGAAAGGCGTCCTTGTATTCGATATCTTTGGTGATCCGATCGTGCCGGACTTCCATCGCCCTCAACTGCCACAGGGGTGCCCGCGTCGGGTCCTCCTTGCAAAGATCGCAGGGCGAAAAGACGGCTTTCCGAAACTCGGTGAAGACGCCTTTCGTGCGGTTTCCGGAAGCGGCGACAAGCTTCGAATCGTCCTCGAGCAGGATGCGCAAGTGTCGAACGATGCCTTCCCGCATGTCGTTCGTCAGCGTCATGTAGTCGGCGAAGGCGACCTCCCCGGTCGGCTCCAGCAGCGTCACGTTGCCGGTGGCGGTGATGAGGTCGGCGCGTTGGTTGTACGTGATGGTGTCGGCAAGGAGAACGCGTGTACCTTGGGTGATTTCGACGTGCCCGTGGGCGATGATGGCGCCGTGCTCCTCGTCATGGCGCACCTCATCGGCGCGCAACAGAAGCGGCGGGTCATCCCCCGCCGATTCGGCCATAGGCGCGGACAACGCAGGCAGAGAACCGAGAAGGCAACAGCCGGCTGCCAGCCCGAAGGCTTTCCACGCATGCATGCCCTTAGCCGTCTTCGAGGTGCAGCAGCATGGTGAGACCGAGCAGCGTGGCGACGCCGGCCGGTGTCCAAGCCGCGAGAATGACGGGCAATTTTTCCGACAGGCCAAGCGCATGAACGATGTCGGAAAGGAAATAGAGAAGAAAGCCGGCCATCGCCGCCATGGTTAACAAGGTGGCCGTGTTCGTCGTGCGGTTTCGCCGAAGCATGAACGTTGCCGCGATCAGCACCATCGCGCAAAACAGCAGGGGTTCCGCCAGCAAGGAGTGCCAGTATAGGCGATGGCGTCGCGCCGAGAACCCGGCCTTCTCAAGCGTCTGGATGAAGGCCGGCAGTTCCCAGAAGGAGAGGGTCTCCGGCGAGGCAAAGCTATCCTGGATCTTCTCGATCGTAAGGTCGGTTTTCACCTGATAGCTTCCCCGGAAGGTCGCCGGCCGATCCGGCGCCGTGAACCAGGCTTGCTCCAGCTGCCAATGCCCATTTTCCAGGCGGGCGCTCTTGGTGTCGATCCGGCCGGTAAAGTGATCGGTGCCTTCGAAAAGAAAGATGGTGACGTCCTCAAGCGTCATGTCGTGCTGGGACAGCCGTTGGGCATGGACGACGGATTGGCCGGTTTCGTCCGCTTGCCTCAGCCAAAGCCCGGTCGGGGAAAGTGCCAGCAAACTGGCTCGGCCCCGCAACAGCTTATTATCCAGCGACTCATAGCGCGAAAGCATGGCGGAGGCGAGGGGGCTGAAGACGGCGATTTTGAAAACCCCAATGAAGACGGCGACCAGCAAAATCGGCAACAGGAACTGCCAGGCCGAGATACCGGCGCCGCGGATGACGATGAGTTCGTGATGTCGCGTCAGGCGCCAGAAGATGAACATGCCGCCGAAAAGAACGGCGAAGGGGGCAAGCTGTTGCGCCATCTCCGGTATTTTCAGAAGGGTCATTTCGAAGATATCGATGCCTAGAACGGAGGGCCGCGCGGCGGCGCGCCGAAGAAGCTCGACGATGTCCACCATCACGACCAGCGTGACAAGCAGCCCGAGCATCGCAAGGAAGCCGAATAAGAATTGGCGGCCCAGGTAACGGGAGAGGGTGGTCGGAAGCTGCACGGCCTCTCCTACTGGACTTCCGACGCGCCGCGCGCGGCTGGTGGAAACAGGCGAATTTTCAAGCCGCCTCGCATCAGCACGTGGTGGCCGATGATGGTCGGTAAGAGGACGTTAAGATACATGAGCGGAATCGTTGTCGGTATTTTCGCCGCAAGGTTATTGAGGCCGATGCTGAAAAACTCCACCATGACCGCAAGGCCGATGGCGGCGAGGATGCGGACGCTCTGTCCGCGGCGGTTGAAGTCTCCCGAAAGCAGCACGGCCAATGCGAGGTATAGGAAGACGAAGTTATAGAGGGGGGAGACGAGGCGCTGATGCCCTTCGGCGACCAGCTTGCCCCAGTTGTTCTGATCGTCTGCCGAATCGGATGGGAAAAACAGTTCGTGGAGATAGCGCTCGCGCGGCTCACGCCACCGATAGCCCGGCGCTTCACCGAGAGTTCCAAGGTCGGCCGTGTAGCGATCGAAATAGAGAAGCTGTAGGCGGCTCGTCTTTTTATCGATCTCCTGGCGGTTGCCATTCACGAGGATGAGCTTGGGGCCGGTGTCCGTGCGGACAAACTTTCCGTGCTCGGCCAGGATTGTTATGGTCTGGACCGGATTGCGGCTGTCGTGCATCAGGATTCCATAAAGCTCGCCGTTTCCGCTCCGCTCCCGTACGTAGACGGTTAGCCCGTCGCCAAGCGTATTGAACACGCCTTCCTTCAGCAGGATGGAGGAATAGTTATGCCGGAAGAGGAATTGCAGGTCCTTGAACGTCCGGAAGGACGTTGGCAGAAAGTAGATCGTGATGCTGTAGCAAACGAGAGTAAGTATTGCCGCCAACAGGAACGCCGGCGCCATCAGATTCCGCGGGCTAAACCCGGCCGCACGCAGGACGATCAGTTCGCTATCCATGGTCAGCTTGTTGTAGATAAACAGCGAAGCCGCGAAGAACGCGATCGGGATGACGATGACAAGGTAGGTGGGCAGCAGGTGCAATGTCAGCGAAACGAACGCCGTCAGTTCGAGGCCGCGGTTGACGATGAGATCGACGAAGCCAAGCGACTGCGTGAGCCAGATTACGCAGGTCAGGCCCGCGCAGACGAGGGCCGTCGCCCAGGCAAGTTGCCGGAAAACATAGAGAAAAGCCGTTTTCTTCATTTTCCGAGCCAGATTATAGTTTCGCCACCCGCGACCGGGCAGACAATCTTTAACCGTCTTACTGGTTTCCGGGCGGCGAGGGAAGGGCTGGCGCTTTGGCATCCGGGCCTGCGGGGGCCGGATTTGCACGGGCTAAGGACGATTTTCCTTTGTCCCTCGAATCGGTAGAGTGGGGGGCCAAGCGATCGCCAAGGCCTATGATGGAAGAAAAGGAAAGGGCCCATACATGAAAATCGATTTTTCCGAGCCGCAGCTGTCGGCATCCGGCGCCATCGTCGTCGGCGTGCTGGAGGGCAATCGCCTGAGCCCGACGGCGGACGCCCTCGACAAGGCAACTGGCGGCGGGATTACGCGCGCGATCAAGCTTGGGCGCTTTACAGGCAAGCGCCGGAAATTCCTGAAGCTTCTGGCGCCCGCGAACATCAAGGCCAGCCAGATCGTGCTGGTCGGGTTGGGCGCCGCCGAGGACCTTTCCGGACTCGATTTCCAGAAAATTGGCGGCGACATCGTCGGCCAGCTGAACGCGGCACAGGAAGAAAGCGGCGCAATCGCGGTTGACCGGTTGCCCGGCTGCAAGCTGAAACCGCAGGAAATCGCCGCCGAGATCGCCTATGGTGCGCGCCTCGGGGGGTACCGTTTCGACAAATACTGGAAGAAGAAGGAAAGCGAGGATCGGAAGCCGGCAACCCTGCAGCAGCTTTCCGTCCGAGTGAAGGGCGCCGCTCAGGCCCGTCGCCGGTTTGATCCCCTTGCCAAGGTCGCCGACGGAGTCCTCTTTACGCGCGACCTCGTATCGGAGCCTGCGAACGTCCTCTACCCGGAAACTTTGGCGAAGGAGGCGACGAAGCTTCGCCGTCTCGGCGTCAAGGTCGAGATTTTCGACGAGAAGAAAATCCGCAAGCTCGGAATGGGGGCGCTTCTGGGCGTTGCCCAAGGCAGCACCCGCAAGCCTCGCCTTGTCGTCCTGTGCTGGCAGGGGGCCCCGGTGCGGGGCAAGGGAAACCGCCCCATCGCCTTCGTCGGCAAGGGCGTCACCTTCGACAGCGGCGGCATTTCGATCAAGCCCGCCGCTCGCATGGAGGACATGAAGTGGGACATGGGTGGGTCCGCCGTCGTGCTCGGGCTTTTCCACGCGTTGGCTGCGCGCAAGGCGCGCGTAGACGCGGTCGGTATCGTCGGTCTCGTCGAGAACATGCCGTCGGGCACCGCCCAGCGGCCGGGCGACGTCGTAACCTCGATGTCGGGCCAGACGATCGAGGTCATCAACACGGACGCGGAAGGCCGGCTTGTCCTGGCGGATGCACTTTGGTACTGCCAGGACCGCTTCAAGCCGAGAGTTATTGTTGATCTCGCAACGCTGACCGGTGCGGTTATCGTCGCCCTTGGAACGGAGGTGGCGGGTCTTTTCGCCTCCGACGACGGCTTGGCCGCCCAATTGACCGCCGCCGGCGAACGCGAGGGCGAGCGCATCTGGCGCCTGCCGCTGGAGGCGAGTTACGAGGAAGACATCAAATCCGAGATCGCCGATATGAAAAACGTCGGCTCCGATCGCGGCGCCGGCAGTATCACGGCGGCTCTTTTCCTGAAGCGTTTTGTCAAAAACGTTCCCTGGGCCCATCTCGACATCGCCGGCGTCACGTGGACGGCCAAGCCGAAACCGACCGTTCCGAAGGGTGGTACCGGGTTCGGCGTGCGCCTGCTCAACCGGTTCGTCGCCGACAACTACGAAGGCAAATAGCGACCGGTGCGATGACGGCGATCAATTTCTATCACCTGCAACGCAGCACGCTGGAGCAGGCGTTGGGGCAGCTGCTTGAAAAGGCAGCGGCCGGTCGGACGCGGGCTGTCGTGCTGGCCGGTTCGGAAGAGCGCGTCGAGGCCTTGAGCGCGGCCTTGTGGGTGGCGCCGCCGGGGGGCTTTCTCCCGCACGGCAGCTGCCGGGACGGGCACGCGGAAGACCAGCCGGTGTGGCTGACGACGGAGGACGAGAATCCGAATCAAGCCTCCGTCCTTGTGCTGACGGACGGCAGGAGTTCCGAGCGCCTTGGGGAGTATGAACGGTGCCTTGATCTCTTCGATGGGCAAGACCCCTCCGCGGTTGCGGCGGCGCGCGAGCGCTGGCGTCGTTACCAGACCGAAGGTCACGAACTTATTTATTGGCAGCAGACGCCAGCGGGCGGCTGGGAAAAAAAGAAAGGGTAGAATAATCATGGCGACGGAACGCACACTTTCCATCCTCAAGCCGGACGCGACGCGGCGCAACCTGACCGGTAAAATCAACGCGATGTTTGAGGAGGGGGGCTTGCGGATCGTCGCCCAGAAGCGCCTCCGGCTCACCAAGGAGCGGGCCGAGGCGTTTTACGCCGTGCATTCCGAGCGGCCCTTCTTCAAAAGCCTATGCGCCTTCATGATGTCCGGTCCGATCGTCGTGCAAGTTCTCGAAGGCGAGAACGCGGTGACGAGAAACCGCGAGATCATGGGGGCTACGAACCCGGCGGAGGCAAAGCCGGGCACCGTCCGCAAGGCGTTTGCCGAATCGATCGAGGCGAATTCGGTGCACGGCTCGGATTCGCTCGAGAACGCGAAGCTGGAAATCGCGTTCTTCTTTCGCGACAATGAGATTGTCGGCTAGAACGGCGGAAGCAAACGACTTCCCGTCTTAGACCAGGAAAATCGCCATCAGGGCGAGGACACCAGCCGTGACAGTCGCCGAAATCCAAACCAATTTCAGGAAACCGGTCCAGACATCGCGGTGGGCTTGCAGGTCGGAATTGTTGGCCATCTCGTCCTCTCCTTCTCCTTATTTCCCTACGTACCGGAAGGGCATTGCGCCGCAGGTATAGCGCAGATCATGCCGTTTGGGAACACCCCGAACGCGCGGGACGCCCCGCCGACCCTAGTCCCGTTTCGCCGGTTCTTGCGGGTTGAGAAAGCCTGTTCTTGGCGTCGTCGTTCCCGAGGCGTGCGCCACCTTTCCCGCGATGTGGACCTTGCCGGAAGCGAGCAGCCGAAGGGCAAGGGGGTAGCAGCGGTGTTCGAGTTTGAGGACACGGGCGGCCAGCGTTTCGGGCGTGTCGTCGTCGGCGACCGGTAGGGCGGCCTGCACGAGGATGGGTCCGTCGTCGAGCTCCGGCCGCACGACATGGACGGTGCAGCCGCTGATCTTGACCCCGGCTTCCAGTGCCTTGCGATGGGTGTCCAGGCCGGGAAAGGCCGGCAACAGGGAGGGGTGGATATTCAGGATGCGGTCCGGCCAATCCTCGGTGAATTGCCTTCCCAGAAGGCGCAGAAAGCCGGCCAGACATACGATTTCAACCCCGAATTCGCGAAGACGCGTGTCGAGGGCGGCGTCGAAGGCGGCGCGCGCGGCGAAGTCTTTGTGCGGGATCACCGCGGTGGGAATGCCGGCTTTTTTTGCAAGGGCAAGCCCTCCGGCCCCGGCGACGTTTGAAAGGACAAGGACGATCTCGGCCGGATAGTCCGGGGCCCGGCAGGCCTTGATCAAGGCCTGTAGGTTGCTGCCGCGGCCGGAAATAAGAACGCCGACCTTTACCCGCCCCATGCCTTTTCGGTTCCCTCCAGTTTGACCGTGGCCGGCCCCCGGCCTTTCGTGATGCGGCCGATGCGATGGACGGTTTCCCCTTCCTCTCGGAAGTGATTTTCCAGCCGCGCGGCGTCTTCCGGCGCCACGACCGCCACCATGCCGACCCCGCAATTGAAGGTGCGCGCCATCTCGTGCGTCGTCACGCGGCCTTGCTCGGCAAGCCAGCGGAAGACCGCCGGATAGGGCCAGGCCGCGGCGTCGACCTCGGCGCGCAGGTTCTCGGGCAGGACGCGCGGCAGGTTCTCGAGGAGACCGCCGCCGGTGATGTGGGCCAGCGCCTTGAGTTTTCCCAAGCCGAGCGCGCCAAGGACGCTTTTCACATAGATACGGGTCGGCTGCAAAAGCGCTTCGCCAAGGGTTCTGTCGGGGTCGAAGGGGGCTTTGGCGTCGTAACCGAGCCCCGCCTCCTCGACGATCCGGCGGACAAGGGAATAGCCGTTCGAATGAAGCCCGCTCGACAAAAGACCAAGGAGAATATCGCCTTCCGCCACGTTTTCACCGGTGAGCAGCCGGTCGCGCTCGACGGCGCCGACCGCAAAACCGGCGAGATCGTAATCCGCCCCTCCGTACATACCGGGCATCTCGGCGGTTTCGCCTCCGAGCAGCACGCAGCCGGCCTCCCGGCACCCTTCCGCGATGCCGGTTAGCACGCGTTCGGCGATGTCGAGGCGGAGCTTGCCGGTGGCGAAATAATCGAGAAAGAAAAGCGGTTCCGCGCCCTGCACGACGATATCGTTGACGCACATCGCCACAAGATCGATCCCGATCGTTTCGTGGCGGCCGGTTGCGATGGCAAGCTTGAGCTTGGTGCCGACGCCGTCCGTCGAAGCAACCAAGATGGGGTCGCGAAAGCCAGCCGCCGCCGGGTCGAACAACCCGCCGAATCCGCCCAAGCCGCCAAGCATGCCGGGCCGCGCGGTGCGGCGCGCCAGCGGCTTGATGGCTTCAACGAGCGCGGCGCCGGCTTCGATGTCGACGCCCGCCTCTTTGTACGTGCGGCTGTTAATGGCCTTTCCGCCCGTGGTAGTAGTGGTGGTAATAATATAGGTCCAAGCTCACCCCGTGACGTTGAAGATACTTGATCGCCGACGGTTTGCAATGGCCCTTTGCTTGATGTGGTGCCGTGCGGTTGCCTTGATGGCCGCATTCGCCCTTGGTTTTGCCGTCGCGGCAGGGGCCGTGCCCGCGGCGGCGGCGGACGTATTCACGGTGGAAGATGTGGCCGTGGACGCGACCGCGCGTACCGCCGACGAGGCCCGCAAAATTGCCTTGGCCGAGGGTCAGTACGAGGCGTTTGTCCGGCTGTTCCATCGGTTGGCCTTGCGGCAGGATATCCCGCGTCTTCCCCATTTAAAGCCGGAGGACATTTCCAATTTCATTCATGCTTTCGAAGTGCGGGATGAAAAAACCTCCGGTATTCGTTACCTCGCCAAGCTGACGGTTCGCTTCAAGGGCGACGAATTTCTAAAATTTCTCCAAACGCTTGACGTTCCCTATGCGACGACCCGCAGCAAGCCTGTCCTTGTATTGCCGGTGCTTGATTCCAGCGAAGAGCGGACCCTTTGGCGGGATCCAAACCCGTGGCGGGACGCCTGGGCCGCCCTGACACCGCGCGACGGGCTTGTGCCGTTTGTCCTGCCGCTTGGCGATCTTGAGGACGTCACAACGATTGACGCGACCCAAGCGGCGCTTGGCGAGCAAGATCAGTTGGACACGATTGCGCGGCGCTATAACGCCACGGCGACCCTCGTTGCCCAGGTGCGCTCGACGGTCCGAAACGACCTCGGTTTGCCGGCCGCCTATTTAAGCCTGAGCCGTTATGGGGCGGGGGCGTGGGGCGATGTCTACGTGGCGAGTTTCACCGGTGCCGCCAACGCGACGCTTGAAAGTTTGTTCCGCCAGGCGGTGGAAGAGACCGTGCAGCGGATCGAGGAGAGCTGGAAGCTTGACAATCTCCTGCAATCGGGGGAAGAGGGCGAGGTGACGGTCGTTATCCCGTTGCAGGGATTGGAGGATTGGCTGGCGATCGAAAAGCGCCTCGGGCGCATTCCCTCCGTCCTTGAAAGCCGGCTTGTCTATCTTTCCCGCGAAGAGGCGCAGGCGCGGCTCCGTTTCCAAGGAGGGGGCATGCAGCTGCAAAGGGCGCTTCTGCAAAGCGACCTGGTGCTTTCCTTCCAATCCTATCGGGGAGAGCACGTCCTCCTCCTGAAGCTCGAAGATGCGACGAAGGGCGAGCCATGAAACGCGAAGATGCCTGAGGGGATGAAGGAAGCCGCCACGCTGCCCAACGCCATCAGCCTGCTCAGGCTTCTGGTCGTTCCGTTGATGCTGTGGCTTTTGCTCGACGGCAACTACGGGCCGGCCTTCTGGTTGTTTCTCGTCGCGAGCGTTTCGGACGGCGTCGATGGCTACATCGCCAAACGGTTCAATTCCCGTTCGGTAGTCGGGTCCTATCTCGATCCCCTTGCCGACAAGGCGCTTCTGATGGGAGTCTATGTCACCCTTGGCCTGGCCGGCTATCTCCCGATGTGGCTGGTCGTTTTTACCATCTTCCGCGACCTCATGATCGTCGGCGGCGCCGCGCTGTTTCTGGGCCTTACCGGTAGACTTGAAATGCAGCCCTTGATGAGCGGCAAGCTCAACACGCTTGCCCAGATTCTGCTGGCCGGCGTCGTCCTGGCCGGGCTTAGCCTGGGAATCCCGCTTGCCACGGCGACCACCGCCCTTGTTTACTTTGTCGCGGCGACGGTCGTCTTTTCGGGTGGCTGTTACCTTGTCGTCTGGTCGAAACGCGCGGCCGAGTTGGAGGGTTAGCCGGCATGGAACGGTCGTTGCGTTTTTGGGGCATTGGCCTGCTTCTTTTCGTCGGTCTGCTCTATCTTTTCCGCGATATCTTGCTGCCTTTCGTCGTCGGCTTGGCGGCCGCGTATTTCCTGGACCCGATGGCGGATCGCCTCGAAAGAGTCCTGCGGTCGCGCACCCTTGCCACGGTCTTTGCCATGGCCGCCTTCTACCTTGCCCTGCTGGCTTTCTTCCTGCTTTTCTGGCCGGTGCTGGCGGACCAGGTCACGGCGTTTGCCGAACGCGCACCCGGCTATTTGCAGGAAATCCGGGAAAGGCTGGTGCCCGCGCTCACCGATCTTCTGGCCGGGCTTTCGCCGGAACTGGTCGCGGAAATCAAGGCCGCGGCCGGCGCCGAAACGGGGCAGGCGCTGGCTTGGATGGGGCAGATCGCCGAGGGGTTGTGGAGTGGGGGCCTTGCGGTCTTCAACCTGGTCTCGCTCGCCCTGCTCACCCCCATCGTTATTTTTTATCTCTTGCGCGATTGGGACAAGCTTATCAACCGCGTCAACGATTGGTTGCCGCGGGCGCACGCCGGGGTGATCCGCGAACAACTTTGCGAGATTGATCGCACGCTTTCCGGCTTTGTCCGCGGCCAGGCCATCGTTTGCCTGCTGCTTGCCGTCTTTTACGGGGTCGGGCTGGCGCTGGCCGGTCTTGATTTCGGCCTTCTCGTCGGGATCGGCACCGGCCTCATCTCGTTCATTCCCTATTTTGGCATGCTGATCGGATTCGCGGTCGGGATTGCCCTCGCGTTACTCCAGTTTTCCGATTGGCTTCCGGTCGCCATCGTGGCCGGCATCTTCCTGCTGGGCCAGGGGATCGAAGGGAATTTCCTGACGCCGAGACTGGTCGGCGAGCGTATCGGGCTGCACCCGGTATGGGTCATTTTTGCCCTGCTGGCGGGGGGGGCGGTGGCCGGGTTTCTGGGCGTGCTGCTGGCGATACCGATCGCGGCGATCCTTGGCGTCATGGCGCGCTTTGGAATTCGGCGCTATCTGGCAAGCGCGTATTACCGAAGTGCGGACGGCGACGGGTCAGGCGAATGAGGCCGGAACGGCAGCTTCCTCTCGACCTTGGCCACCGGCCGGCGCTCGGCAATGAGGATTTCCTGGTCGCCCCTTCGAACAAGACGGCGGTTGACTGGATCGACCGCTGGCCGGACTGGCCGGGAACCGGCCTCTTTCTTTACGGGCCGCCGGGCTCGGGCAAGACGCATCTCGCCCAGGTTTGGCTGGCGCGCGCAAACGGGGTGTTCTTTCGGGCCGCCGGGCTCTCGCTGGCGGAACCACGGGCTATTCTGGCTGAAGGGCGGGCCTGCGTCGTCGAGGATGCCGCGGCGGCGGACGAGACGGCCCTTCTCCATCTCCACAACGCGCTTGTCGAACGGAAGGGGCACCTGCTGCTGACCGACCGTGAGCCGCCGGCGCGGTGGCGGATCGGCCTCGCCGATCTCCGCTCGCGCCTGCTGGCGCTGCCGGCCGTATGGTTGGCCCCACCCGATGACCAGCTTTTTGCCGCCGTTCTTGTAAAGCTTTTCAACGATTGCCAGCTTGCCGTCGGCGAGGAGGTCATCGGCTATCTCTTGAGCCGGACCGAACGTTCCTTCGCCGCCGCCCGCGACGTGGTGACGGCGCTTGACAAGGCGGCGCTCGCCCGCCGGCGGCGGATCACCGTGCCTTTCGTTCGTGAAACGCTGGGAACCGGGAACTAGCCTTCCGCCTGTCCGTTCCGGGCCGGCACGAGCCGGACCTTGCCCCTCTCGACCGCCAGCGCCAGCTCGCCATGCTTGAGCTTGAGCGCGGCCTCGCCAAACACCTTCCGCCGCCAGCCGTGAAGCGCCGGCACGTCGGCCCCGTCATCGGCGGCGATTTGTTCGAGTTCGTCCCCGGTCGCGATCAGTTTCTGGGCGACGGAATGTTCCTCGCACTGCATCTTCAGCAGGACCCTCAAAAGGTCCATCGTCGGTCCGATGCCGGCCGGCTTGCCGAGCCGTTTCGGCGGCGTTGGGCACGCCTTCTCCGGCAGCGCCCGGGCCGTCCGGACGGCTTCCAGGACGAGGTCGCCCAAACGGTCCGCCATCCGGCCGATTCCCCGGCAGTCCCGCAAGTCGGTGATATTCTCCGGCATCTGGGCGGCGATCTCGAGGATCGCCTCATCGCGCAAGACGCGGTTGCGCGGAACGTCCTGTTCCTGGGCAAGCGTTTCCCGAAGGGCTGCGACTTCCCGGACGACGGCAAGGAATCGCCGGTTTGCGTTCCGCATTTTCAGCCGGCGCCAGGATTCCCTCGGCTCGACACGGTACGTCGCGGGATTCGTTAGAATTGCCGCTTCGCTTTCCAGCCAGTCCATCCGTTTTGTCGCCTCCAGCCTTTCGCGAAGGTTCTGGTAGATGACGCGCAAATGGGTGACATCGGCCAGCGCGTATTCGACCTGCTTCTTGCTCAAGGGCCGTCGCGCCCAATCCGTGAAGCGCTGGCTTTTGTCAATGCTGGCGTTCGCTAGCCGATTGACGAGGGTCTCGTAGGCGATCGAATCGCCGAAGCCGCAAGCCATCGCCGCGATCTGGGTGTCGAAAAGCGGGTGGGGGATGGTTTCATTCAGGTGGTGGAAAATTTCAACGTCCTGGCGGGCGGCGTGAAAGACCTTGAGCACGTTTTCGTTGGCCATCAGGGCCAGCAGGGGTTCCAGGTCGATGCCGTCGGCCAGCGGGTCGATGGCGACCGCTTCCTCGGGCCCGGCGACCTGGACGAGGCAAAGCTGCGGCCAGTAGGTTTTCTCGCGTATGAATTCCGTATCGACGGCAACGTAGGGGGTTTCGGACAGGCGCTTGCAGAGATTGGCGAGCGATACCGTGTCGGTGATCATCTGCATGGGGGGAGCTATACACGGAAACGACATGCCATGAAAGCGATGAACGGTTTCGCTCCGGGATGGCGTAGGAGACGCCTTGACAAGGCCGTTTGTTTCGTGCGGTGTTCCCGCCGTCACGGCCGGCGGAGAGGGAGAACAATGCACCCGTACCGGACCCATACCTGCGGCGAGCTTAGGCCCGCGAATGTTGGCGAGACCGTCCGGCTTTCCGGCTGGGTTCACCGCAAGCGCGACCACGGCAGCCTGCTCTTCCTCGACCTTAGGGATCATTACGGGCTTTCCCAGTGTGTCGTGGAGACGTCGAGCTCCATTTTTCGCCTGGCCGAGGCAGCCCGCCCGGAAAGCGTCGTTACCGTCACCGGTACGGTCGTTGCGCGCACCGAAGACACCGTGAACAAAGATTTGCCGACCGGCGACATCGAAATCCGGATCACGGAGTTTTTTGTCCAGTCGGCGGCTGAGATGCTGCCGCTGCAGGTCAACAGCGACATCGACTATCCGGAGGAAACACGCCTTCGCTACCGGTATCTCGACCTTCGCCGGGAAAAGATGCACCGGAACATTCTGCTGCGCACCGGAATCGTCACCAGCCTTCGCCGGCGCATGACGGAAGCCGGCTTCACGGAATTCCAGACCCCGATCCTTACTTCCAGTTCGCCGGAAGGGGCCCGCGACTACCTGGTGCCCAGCCGGCTGCATCCCGGCTGTTTTTACGCGCTGCCGCAGGCACCTCAACAATACAAGCAGCTTCTGATGATTGCGGGCTTCGACCGCTATTTCCAAATTGCGCCCTGTTTCCGCGACGAAGACGCCCGAGCCGATCGTTCGCCCGGCGAGTTCTACCAGCTCGATATCGAGATGTCCTTCGTCACGCAAGGCGACGTTTTCGACGCCGTGGCCCCCGTTTTGCACGGGCTCTTCGAGGAATTCGCGAATGGGCGGACGGTAAGCGCGCTTCCCTTTCCGCAAATTTCGTATGACGAAGCCATGCTGATTTACGGCAGCGACAAGCCGGACTTGCGTAATCCCTTGCGGATTTCGGACGTGACGGAAGTCTTTCGCGGTTCCGGCTTCTCGATCTTTGCGAAAGCGATCGAGAAAGGCGCCATCGTTCGGGCCATTCCGGCGCCCGCCACCGCGTCGTGCCCACGCAGCTTCTTCGACAAGCTGAACGACTGGGCACGGGAGGAAGGCGCGCCCGGCCTCGGCTATATCGTCTTCACGGCCGACGGCGGCAAAGGACCGATTGCGAAATTCCTGGAAGCAGACCGCTTGGCAAAACTGCGCGAGACGGCGAAGGCGGGCGAAGGGGACGCTCTTTTCTTCGTCTGCGATGTGCCGCAAGCGGCGGCGAAATTCGCCGGTACCGTCCGCGACCGGCTCGGGCGCGACCTCAACCTTATCGAAAAGAACGCATTCCGCTTTTGCTGGGTCATGGATTATCCCTTTTACGAATGGAATCCGGAGACGAAGCAGATCGAATTCAGCCATAACCCTTTTTCGATGCCGCAGGGCGGGCTTGAGGCGCTGGAGACGAAGGACCCGCTCCGCATCAAGGCTTATCAGTACGACATCGTTTGCAACGGGGTCGAACTTTCGAGCGGCGCCATTCGTAACCATTTGCCCGAAATCATGTACAAGGCGTTTGCCATTGCCGGCTATTCGCAAGCCGATGTCGAGCAGCGGTTCGGCGGTCTTCTCGGCGCCCTCAAATATGGCGCCCCGCCTCATGGCGGCATCGCGCCGGGGCTTGACCGCATCGTCATGCTGCTGGCCAATGAGCCGAACATCCGCGAGGTGATCCTTTTCCCGATGAATCAGAACGCGCAGGACCCGCTGATGCAGGCGCCCGCCCCGATTGCACCGGCACGGCTTCGGGAATTGCACCTGAACGTGGTCCTGCCGAAGAAACCCGGCCCGAAAAGCCCGAACGAAGCGGCGGAAAGTTAAGATTTTTTCTTTATTTTCTGCAAGTTAACGATAGTCCTTAACGGCGCGTTAGTCGCCGGGCGCTAGGCTTCTCGTTTCCGTTCTTGGGTTTCCTGGGTGGTGATGCGCGGTTTTGCAAAATCGGCTGTAAAAAAGTTTGGCGTCGCGACGGCTGTTGCGTTTGCCGCCTCCGTCGGCGGCTGCGCATTGCCGCCCGCCGTCACGGTGGCGAGTCTGGCCGCCGATGGGGTGGCCTACGCCTTCAGCGGGCGGGCAGTGGCCGATCACGCGCTTTCCTTCGCCGTTCAGGAGGATTGCACGCTTCACCGGGTGATCCTGGGCGAAAGCATCTGCCATCCGGAAGCGCCCGAAGGGGGCGCGGCGTACGCCGGCGGCTTGGCGGAGCCGGGTGAGCAGTTGGCGATGGCGAATCCAGGACCGATTCCTTCCAAAGGCTTCGGAGGGGGGACGCTGGCGGCGCCGTCGGAAGCCGCGCCCCCTTCGGTAAGAGACGGGAAACCGGAAGCGAAAACGTCTTGGGTCTATCCTGGCGATCTGGGGACGGGGGCAACCTTCCTCGCCATCGGTAGCCACCGTTTCCGCACGAACGCGGTCGCGGCGGCCAAGCGGTACGCGGCCTATTCCCCCTATATCGTATCGGCCCTGATCAATGGGGAGCGGTACTATCGGGTCGTGATCGGGCCCTTGCGCCCGGCCGAGTTCGAGGCCACCAGGGCGGCCCTTCTGGAGGCCGGCGTGCCGGAACCCTGGCGGGTGCGGCTGTGCGGGGTCGAAGGGGTGGGCGCGGCCTGCGAAAAACCGGCGGCGGAAGTTGCCTTGAACGGTTAGGCGCTCGGTACGGTTGCGGCGGCGAGGGACCTGCGCCGCTTGCATTCGAACATGGCGGAATCGGCGCGCTCGATCAGATCCTTCTTCTTGTCGCCGGGCCCGAAGGACTCCATCCCGAAACTGATTTGGATCGGAATCCGGTGGCCGTTCAAAGTGACGACGCTCCGCCGGATTAGTCGGTTAAGGGATTCGATTCGACGAAACCCGTAAGAAGTTTCCGTTTCTGTCAGCAAAATGGCGAATTCGTCGCCGCCCAAACGGGCCACGTAGTCCGTCTCGCGCACGTTGGCCTTGATACGGCGCGCGACCTCGCGCAAAACCTCGTCGCCGATGGGATGGCCGTAATGGTCGTTAATATACTTGAAGTTGTCGACGTCGCAGATGGCAAGAACGCCGGTCGACCCGTTACGGTTGGCCGTAGCGAGCGCGCGATTGGTCTCGTTGTCGAAACCGCGGCGGTTGAGAAGGCCCGTCAGTTCGTCCGTCATCGTCAGGACTTCGAGCCTTGCGATGCGGTCGGCCTGAGCGGAGAGTCGCCGTTCGGCATCCGCCGCCATGTGCAAGGCCTGTTCGAGCAGCGTTAGCTGGTTGACGCCGCGCAGACGCTCTTCCCACGGTTTCAAGCGTTTCGAGAGCAATCGATCGGGAGCGGCCGGCTGCCCGGTTGCCGGTGCGGGCGCGGGCTTCCAGGCGGTGGAAGTAAAATTGAAATCGGGTTTTGCTGTCGTCATGTTTAATCGCAACCTGTCCAAGCCTGTTGCTTGTTTTTGTGACCAGCCGGTCGTGTCTAGAGAAGTGGAAAGCAAGGCGCGTGCCAAGAAAAAAAGCCTAGAAATGAAGGTGTTAGTCTTGTGCCTCGCCATTGGAGGGGGTAAGAATTTCCCATCCGGTCGCAGCCACGAGCAAAAGTCGGCGAAATTTACCTTCCCTCTTTGCCGCCCGGCGTGGCTCATGGGGGGTGGCGGAAGAAAATGAAGGGAAGGAGACGAAAGGTGACCTTGCGCGGCTTCCTTTTCACCCTCTTTTTTACCGGCCTTCTTTTTTCGCTTTCTGCCCACGAGGCTACGGCGGGCGCCAAGATGATGCCGCACCGGGCCTATTACTCGGCCGCGATCGGTGATGTGAAACAGACGAGCCGGGTCGTGGACGTTCAAGGCGCCATCGTCATGGAAGCGGTCGAGTCCTGCGAGGGCTGGCAAACGACCGAGGGTACCCGGCTGTTGCTTTCGAACAGCCAAGGCGGCGAATCCGTTGTGGACGTTCGTTTTTTGGGCTGGGAATCGAAGAACGGACTTGTGTTCCGTTTTAATTACACCCACCACAACGATGGCTCCGTTCAGGAGAATATGCTCGGCGAGGCCAAGATTCGGTCGAAAGGCGCCGCAGGGGAAGCGACTTTCTCGCGGCCGCCGGTGGTGCCGCTGGCCTTGCCGGAAAAAATCGTATTCCCGACCGAATACATCCTCAAACTCATCGAGCGCGCCGATGCTGGCGAGTTCCTGTTTTCCCAGGTTGTCTTCGACGGCACGAAGATGGGCGGTGCCTATGAGATTAACGCCGTCATCGGCCGTCCCTACGCCTTTCCGGCGGGACGCAAGGCCGGCCTCGAACGGCTGGCCGGCGAGCGCGGCTGGCCGGTTCGACTGGCCTATTTCCCCATCGGCTCGAGCGAACCCGAGCCCGAGTTCGAGATTGGCGTAAGGCTGCTGCGGTCGGGGATTGCCGAAAGCATGGTGTTCGACTACGGCGATTTCACAATCACCAGCCGGCTTGAGCGGGTCGAGTGGCTGGCGGCGCCGAAATGCTGAGGCGGGACCGGTTGTTTCTCCGCCTGGATCGGCGGTTCCTGCAAATTTTCAAAGAGATAAGGCGGGCCGTCGGCAAGCCTTAAGAATATGCTAACCATCCGGGGCCTAAGAAGAAGGCGCATTCGGGGGTAGCCGACCGGAAAGTCTGATGATGCCCAAGACCATCCTCATCGTTGAAGACAACGATCTCAACATGAAACTTTTCCAGGACCTTCTGGTTGCCAATGGCTATCGGACCCTGCAGACGAAGGACGGCTTCGAGGCGCTGGAAATGGTGCGGAAGTATCGGCCGGACCTCGTGTTGATGGATATCCAGCTACCGGAAATTTCCGGTTTGGTCATCACGAAGCAAATCAAGGAAGACGAGACGCTGAAAGCGATTCCCGTCATTGCCGTCACCGCCTTTGCGATGAAGGGGGACGAGGAAAAAATTCGGGAAGGCGGGTGCGAAGCTTATATCGCTAAGCCGATTTCCGTTCCGCACTTCTTGGGAACCATCAAAAAAGTCATAGGCTAAGACGTCATGTCCGCGCGCGTTCTGATTGTTGACGACATGCCGGCAAACGTGAAATTGCTGGAAGCGCGCCTATCGAACGAATATTTCGACGTCATCACGGCCACGAACGGGCCTTCCGCCCTTCAAATGATTAAAAATGAATCGCCGGACATCGTGCTGCTCGACGTTATGATGCCTGGCATGAGCGGCTTCGAGGTCTGCAAGAAGATCAAATCGGATCCGAAAAGCGCCCATATCCCTGTCGTTATGGTCACGGCGCTGAGCGAAACGAAGGACCGCATCCAGGGTCTCGAATCGGGTGCCGACGACTTCCTGACGAAACCGGTCAGCGACAAAGCGCTGCTTGCCCGCGTGCGAAACCTGACGCGGATCAAGATGATGACCGACGCCTGGCTTAGCCGAATCGCGACGAATGAACAGCTTGGGCTTCCTTCCGACATACGCGACTCCTCCCGGGAAGACGTCGACAAGGCAAAAGTTCTTTTGATTGAGGACAACCCGTCCAGCGCCGAACACCTCTGCGAGGCGCTCGCCTCGGTCAAGGGCGATAGCGTCACGGTTGTGAATAACGGCCCGGAGGCGCTCGCCTCGGCTCTTGGCAATGCCTACGAGCTCGTTATCTTAAGCCTGGATTTGATGGAAGAGGATGCGCTTCGGCTTGTCGCTCAGATGCGCGCCCGGGAAGAGCTTCGAAATCTGTCTATCCTCGTCCTCGTCGAAGAGCACGAGGAGGACCTTCTTGCCAAGGCCTTCGAGGTTGGCGTCAACGATTATCTCGTGCGGCCGATCGAACGAAGCGAACTCATCCTGCGAAGCCGCGCTCAGATTCGGCATCGACGCTATCAGGAACGCTTGACCAGCACCTACCGCGACAATCTGGCGATGGCGGTGACGGACAGCCTGACGGGCCTTTATAACCGGCGGTACCTGGACGCCCATCTGCCGCGCATGATGGGGCAGGCCGTCGAAGACGCCAAGGCCCTGACGGTTGCCATCGTCGACGTGGATCATTTCAAGAATGTAAACGACACCTACGGTCACGCCGCGGGCGATGAGGTCCTCAAGGAAGTGGCGGCGCGGATTCGGGCAAACGTGCGAAGCTTCGATTTGGTTGCCCGTCTCGGCGGGGAAGAATTCGTCATTGTTATGCCGGATTGTTCGCTTCAGTTCGTGCGTAGTATGGCTGAGCGCGTACGCACCAGTATTTCGAAACGGCCGTTTCGCGTTCCGGACGACGTGGAGGAGATTCGCGTGACCATAAGCCTGGGCGTCGCCCAAATCTGCAACCCATCGGAGACGCCGGAAGATTTGCTTGGACGGGCCGACCGGGCCATGTACCAGGCGAAGGCCTTGGGTCGCGACAAGGTGTGGGTGCTGGACGACAAGGGCGATGGAAAAGCCGGCGATGTGGGCAACATGGAACGGCTAGCCTGACGGGCCGTTGAAAAAGCCGCCCGCGGGCGGCTTCGACCGGCGTTAAGCCGCGCCTTCTATTTCAGCTTCGTTTCCTTGAACAGGACGTGCTTGCGCACGACGGGATCGTATTTCTTGAGCTCGAGCTTCTCCGTCTGCTGCCGCGGGTTCCTCTTCCGAAGATAGAAGTATCCGGTGTCCGCAGTGCTGACCAGCTTGATCAAAAGGGTGTTCGATTTCGCCATTTTGGAAGGAGCCCTTCAGGTTCTTGCCTGCCTTCGGCGGCGCAAACTTAGCTTTTTCGCAAGGCCTGTCAAGTCGAAAGCCGGATTCGCAAGCGGTCGGCCCCCGGGGCAGGCGCCAGGTTACCTCGTTCCTTCGCCCATCTTGCCGCCCGCCCTGGCGATTTCTTCCGGGGTTTCCCGGAAGAAGCTCGCATAAAGCTCGGCATTTCCCAGCAGCCGTTTAGCGAGGGGGAGGTCGAGAGGGTTCTCCGTTCGCAGCGGCGGACAGGCGGTTTCCCCCTGGCCGCCGGGCTGCGCCATGGCGCGGAGCAGGCCTTCCATGTCTTCTTCTTTTCCTTTTGCGTTCGCCGTGCAAACGTCCGGTGCGACGCCGGCCTCGTTCAGGGATTGGCCGTTTGGCCTATAGAGATGCGACCAAGTCAGGGTGATTTCCGCTTGGTTGGGGAGGGGAAGGATCGTCTGGACGCTTCCCTTGCCGTAAGACCGGCTGCCCACGACCACGGCGCGCCGGCGGTCGTGAAGGGCGGCGGCGACGATCTCGGCGGACGAGGCGCTCTTGCCGTTCAGCAAAACGACGATGGGCAAGCCATCGACAATGTCGCCGGCGGCGGCGTCGTAAATTTGGTTGCTGTTCGGGTGTCGGCCACGGGTGGAAACGATACGGCCCGACTCGAGGAAGAGATCGGCGACGGCGATTGCTTGATCCATGAGCCCGCCGGGATTATCCCGCAGGTCGAGGACAAGGCCGCGAAGATTTTTTCCCGCCTCCATTTCCGCCTTGGCGATATGGCGGGCGAGGCTTTGGGCGGTGTCGTGGTTGAAACTGCTCAGGCGAAAATAGGCGATGGCCCCAAGGCGTTCGTATTCGACGGTCGGCGAATAGACGTGCTGCCGTTGGAGCGTGATCCCGATTGGCGCTGGCGTATCGCGCCGGCGAAGGGCAAGCGAAAGCGTGCTGTTGACGGGTCCGTGCAACCGGTCCAGCACGGCCTCCAGATCGAGCCCGGCGACGGGCGCGCCGTCGATTTCCAGAATTTCATCCGACGGGCGCACGCCGGCCAGTGCGGCGGGGCTTTCCGGGATCACTGCCGTGATGAAGAAGGCGTCTTCGAACCTCTGGACGTACAGCCCGGCTCCGTCGAAGCCTTTCCGTTTTTCGCGCTGGCGAACGGCGGCTTTCGGCGCCGCGTAGCGCGAATAGGAGTCGAGCGTTTCAAGCGCGCGCGTGAACATCGCCGTCATGAGAGAATCCCTCTCGCCCCCGGCGGCTGGATTGGTGAGCGCGGCAACAAGGAAATCCGCACTCAAGGAGGCCCAGCCCTCCAAATTCTGTGCGGTCGGCGCCACACCTACACGGAGCGGTCGGTCGTCTCGGTCGAGCCGGAGCAGATCACCGCTTGCCTCGATCTCCAGCGCCGGGTCTGCATCGGAAAGTCCGTGCAGCCCATCAAGCGCGATATCGCGTGCCGTCCTCGGTTCGATATATTTCTCGGCGATGCCGCCATAGCCTGCGGCAAAGATGGCCTGCGGCAGGGGGCCGTCCGTTGCCGCGACGGGGGGCGGGGTGCCGCCGGTGCAGGCCGCAAGAAAAAAAGCGGCCAGAAAGGCTGCCGGAAAACTCCAGCCGGGCCGGTATTTGCTGCCTTTGCCCATCCTCCAATCTTAGCGCGTTCGCCGCCTCCGAGCGGCCTTTTTTCCGGTTTGGGACTGTTTTGCCAGGCCTTTTCCGCGGGGGGAGGCCGCGCGCGCTTTGCCTTTCCGGCCGCCCTCGACGAGTTCGAAAAGCAGGCTTCCCGTCGCCGTGTTCGCCTCCGCAAGCCGGACCCTTACCCGATCGCCAAGCCGGAAGGTGAGCCGGCTGCGCTCACCGATCAGCTCGTGATGGATGGCGTCGTGAAGAAAACGTTCCCAGCCCAGGGTGCGGATGGGGATGAAACCGTCCGCCCGGGTTTCGTCCAGGGTGACGAAAAGGCCGAAATGGGTGACGCCGGTAAGCTGGGCCGCAAACTCGGCGCCGACGCGCTCGCTCAGAAAAAGAGTCGCGTAACGGTCAGCGGCGTCGCGCTCGGCGATTTCCGCGCGGCGCTCCGTAAGCGAGATATGTTCGCCGATTGCCGTCAGGCGGTTTTCCGCTTCGGCCGTAAGGCCGTCCTCGCCCAGGCGAAGCGCCCGGATGAGGGAGCGGTGCACGATCAGATCGGCGTAACGGCGAATGGGCGAGGTGAAGTGGCAATAGCGTCGCAGCGCCAGCCCGAAGTGCCCGCGGTTCTCCGGGTTGTATTCCGCCTTCGCCTGGCTTCGCAGGACGACGAGGCTGACGATTTCGGCATAGGGCGTGCCGGCGGCCTCGCGCAGGATGCGGTTGAAATGGTGCGGGCGAAGGACTTGCCCCTTTGCCAGACGCAGGTTCAGCGAGGCGAGAAATTCGCGAAGCGGTTCCAGTTTGTTCGGCGGCGGCGAGTCGTGAACGCGGTACAGACAGGGGGTGCGACGGCTTTCCAGGGTTTCGCTGGCGGCGACGTTGGCGAGAATCATGAATTCCTCGATCAATCGATGGCTGGCGTACCGCTCGGCGGTTTGGATGGCGGCAACCTTGCCGTGCGCCCCGAATTCCATTTTCCGTTCCGGCAGATCGAGTTCAAGCGTGCCGCGGGCGGCGCGCGCCTTGCTAAGCGCCGCGTAGGCGCCATAAAGCGGCCGTATGACACGGTCGAGAAGTGGCAGGGTCGTCGCGTCCGGGAAACCGTTCTGCGCGCGTTCGACCTGTTCGTAGGTGAGCCGCGCGGCGGAGCGCATGAGGCCGCGCCGGAATTCATGGCGAAGCAGAACGCCCTCGCCGTCGATCCATAAATCCGCGGCAAGGCAGGAGCGGTCCTCGCCGGGTTTCAGCGAGCACCAGCCATTCGAGAGCGATTCGGGCAGCATCGGCACGACCCGGTCCGGAAAATAGGCGGAGTTGCCACGCTCGAAAGCGACCCGGTCCAGCGCGTCGCCCGGGCGGACATAATGGGCGACGTCGGCGATGGCGACGAGGAGGTGCCAGCCGTCCGGGTTTTTCGGATCGCCATCCGCTTCCGCCCAGACGGCGTCGTCGAAATCGCGGGCGTCCGCGCCGTCGATCGTGACGAGAGGAAGCGTTCGAAGGTCGGCGCGCCCGCTCGCATCGGCTGGACCGGCGTGGTTTGCCAGCGCCAGCGCTTCCGGCGGAAACTCGGTCGGGATGTCGTGGCTGTGGATGGCGATGAGGCTGACGGAGCCTGCTTCGTTCGCAGCGCCCAGCCGCTCGACGATTCGGACCTCGCGATAGCGGCGGGACGCATGCATGACCTCGGCGCGGACGAGATCGCCGGCGTGGGCATTCCCTATATCCTCCTGCCGCACGGTATAGACGTGCTTGTGACGGCGGTCCGTCGGCACGAGGCAGGCGCTGCCATCGGTCGTTTTTTCAAGGATGCCCAGGATACGGTCCGGCGCCGCGCCGATGCGGCGGACGATATGGGCGGTGTAGGCCCCGTCCTTCGTCGGATGGACCCGCGCCAGGATTCGTTCACCAGGCCAGAGCGCTGCGCGCCCGCGGCGTTCCATCGCCACATAGATTGGCGGCGGCGGTTCCGTCTCCTTCCAGGCGATCGGGCGGGCAAGCACTTCGCCGTCGGCATCCGTGCCGGAAATTTCGAGAACGGCAACCGGGGGCAAGCCCTCGGGCACGGCGAGGCGCCGGTTTGCGGCCTGCACGAGTTCGCCTTCCTCCAGCAGCCGCTTGATCAGCGTCTTCAGCTCCAGGCGATCGCGGCCGGAAAGGCGGAAGGCGCGGGCAACCTCCCGCTTGCCGACGGGCGAGGCGCTTTGTCGGATGAAATCGAGGATTTCTTCTTTGCGCGGGAACGTTCGTCGTGGGCGTTCTTTGGCGGACACGAGCCTCAATCGTCTGTTGATGCGGGGGGCGCCGAAGCGCCGTCGGCCGTCTTTTTCCCCGCCTTCTTCGTTCTCTTTGTTTTCGTCTTCGTTTTTGTCTTTGTCTTCGTCTTCGTCTTCGTCTTGTTCGAACGGTCCTTATTTGCGGGGCCTTTAGCGCCTTTTTTCTGCTTTTTGCGCTCTTTTCGGGCCGCGAGCAACTGTAGCGCGTCGTTCAACGCGATGGTGTCCGGGGAGCTGTCTTTCGGAATGGTGGCGTTGGTGCCGCCGTGCTTCACGTAAGGCCCGTACCTTCCGTCGTGGACGGTAACCGGTTTGCCGTCGTCGGGGTGCGCGCCAAGCACGCGCAGCGCCGCCGCTCCCCGCCGCTTCGCGGGCGGCGTCGCCAGCACGTCGACGGCGCGGTTGAGGCCGATCGTGAGCACGTCCTCGACGTTTGGCAGCGACCGATATTCCTTTTCATGCTGGAGGTAGGGACCGTACCGCCCAAGCCCAGCCAGAATCGGCTGGCCGCTTTGCGGGTGCGTGCCGATCTCCCGCGGCAGGCGAAGCAGCTTCAGCGCGAAGTCGAGATTGGCCTCGGCCGGCGCGCGATCCTTCGGAAGCGAAACCCGCTTCGGCTTGTCGCCTTTCTTCTCGGCTTCTCCCAGTTGGAAATAATGCCCGTAAGGTCCCTTGCGAAGCGTCACCTTGAGGCCGGTTTCGGGGTCTTCGCCGAGTTCGAGGGGGCCGTCGAGGGCCAGGCCGTCTTCCCCCTGTAGGCCTTCGGCAAGCTGGCGGGTGTAGCGGCATTCCGGATAGGTCGCGCAACCAATAAACGCGCCGAACTTGCCGAGCTTCAGCGAAAGCTTCCCCTTCTTGCAAGCCGGGCAGAGGCGCGGGTCCTTGTTCGGATCCGTTTGCGGAAAGAGGTGGGGGCCAAGCGCCTGATCGAGGGCGTCGAGCACATCCTTGATCGCGAGATCCTTGGTTTGGTCAACCGCCTGCTCGAAGTGTGTCCAAAAATCGTGCAGCACCCGCTTCCAGTCGGTTCGGCCTTGAGAGATGTCGTCGAGCTGATCTTCGAGCTCGGCCGTAAAGTGGTACTGAACGTAGCGCTGGAAAAAATTGGCCAGGAAGGCGGTAACCAGGCGGCCGCGGTCTTCGGGGGTAAAACGCTTTTTTTCCAGCCGGACGTAGTCGCGGTCCTGAAGGACCGAGATGATCGAGGCGTAGGTTGAGGGCCGGCCGATGCCGAGTTCCTCGAGGCGCTTGACGAGGCTTGCCTCTGAATAGCGCGGCGGGGGTTGGGTGAAGTGCTGCTCCGGCTGGATTTGTTTTTGCGGTAACCGCTCCGCTTCCGCGACGTTTGGAAGCCGGTTGCTTTCCTCTTCCTCGCCCGGTTCGTCGCGGCCCTCCTGGTAAAGTTTTAGAAACCCGTCGAAGACGAGGACGGAGCCGGTTGCGCGAAAGCTGTCTCTTCCGGCCGAAGCCGTGATGTCGACGCCGACATTGTCAAAAAGCGCGCTTGTCATCTGGCTCGCCATCGCCCGCTTCCAAACGAGTTCGTATAATTTCGCCTGCTGCGCGCCGAGGAACTTGGCGACGCTATCGGGCCGGCGGCGAAAGTCTGTCGGGCGAATTGCCTCGTGGGCTTCTTGCGCGTTCTTTGCGGGGCTTCGGTGGGTGCGCGGTGCCTTCGGCAGGTAGGATTCGCCGTAGCCGTCGGCAATCGCGGCGCGGCTTGCGGCGACCGCTTCCTTTGCCATCTGGACACTGTCGGTCCGCATATAGGTGATGAGGCCGACCGTGTCGCCGCCGATGTCCACCCCTTCGTAAAGGCGTTGCGCGACATCCATCGTCTGGCGGGCGGAGAAACCGAGTTTGCGCGAAGCTTCCTGCTGCAGCGTCGATGTCGTAAAGGGCGCCTGTGGGTGGCGGTGGGATTGCTTGCGTTCGATCCGGGTGACGGCGAAGTCAAGCGGTTCCAGGCGGCGGACCGCGGCCATCGCAGTCGCTTCCGAGGTCAGGCTCAGCTTCTCGATTTTTTGACCGTCGAGTTCGACCAGCTTGGCCGGAAGTTTCTCGCCGCTCGCCGTCTCGAAGGCGGCTTCGATCGTCCAGTATTCCTGCGACTTGAAGGCCTCGATCTCGGCTTCCCGCTCGCAGATCAGGCGAAGGGCGACGGATTGGACGCGGCCCGCCGAACGGCTGCCGGGAAGTTTCCGCCACAGCACCGGCGAAAGCGTAAAGCCGACAAGGTAATCCAGCGCCCGGCGCGCCAGGTAGGATTCAACGAGCTTGCGGTCGATTGCGCGCGGGTGCTCCATCGCCTCCAGCACCGCCGATTTCGTGATCTCGTGAAAGACGACGCGATGCACCTCGACGTTTTCAAGCGCGTTGCGTTCCCGCAGAACTTCCTCGATGTGCCAGGCGATGGCTTCGCCTTCGCGATCCGGGTCCGTTGCGAGATAAAGGTGGTTCGTGCCCTTGATGGCGTCGGCGATATCCTGGATTCGCGTTTCGGATTTCGCGTCCACTGTCCAATGCATGACGAAATTTTCCCCCGGCTCCACCGATCCCGCCTTGGAGGGCAAATCGCGCACGTGACCGTAGCTCGCGACGACCCGATAGCCGCTGCCGAGATACTTATTGATGGTCTTCGCCTTGGCTGGCGATTCGACGATGACAAGGCTCATGCGCAAGCAATCACTGCTGCCAAGTGTTAAAATCCCGTCTTCTGGCTAGAGAGTCAGCAACGAAACCTGATTACCGGGGTGGCGTTCAAGGCGGCCCGCAAGCTCTAACTCGAGAAGAACCGTCGCTAGAACGGCGGGTGACAATTGGCATCGGCGAAGGATTTCGTCAACCACTACGGGCGAAGGCCCTAGCATTCCCTGCACTTCCTCGCGGGCTTGTGCGAGTTCGTGGTCGGTTGCTGGCGAGGGTGGCGGCGGTTTCGGCCGGGGGGGTCCCGCTCTTCAAGGGGCTTGCGAAGCTGCCCGGCGAGCGCTGTCAGGACGTCGTGGGCCGATTCGGTAAGCACGGCGCCTTGGCGCAAGAGATGGTTCGCGCCTTGGGCGCGGGGATCAAGCGGCGAGCCCGGCACCGCAAAAACCTCGCGGCCCTGTTCCAGCGCCATCCGCGCCGTAATCAGCGAGCCGGACTTCGGCGCCGCCTCGACGACGAGTACGCCGAGGGAAAGGCCGGAGACCAGCCGATTCCGTCGCGGGAAACTGCGGGCCTGCGGCACGGTGCCGAGGGGCTGTTCTGAAAAGACGATCCCTTGCTCGACGATCCGTTCGTAAAGAGGCGTGTTCTCTTCCGGGTAGGGGACATTGACGCCGCCCGCCTGCACGGCGACGGTGCCCGTTGCGAGGCTGCCTTCGTGGGCGGCCGTGTCGATGCCGCGGGCCAGGCCGGAGGCGATGAGAAGGCCGTTTTGCCCCAGATCCCTCGCCACCCTCTCGGCGAACCGACGGCCGTTCGCTGAGGCGTTGCGGGCGCCCACGATGGCAAGGGTGGGCTTCTCGAAAAGATGGGTATGCCCGCGCAGGCTCAGGATCGGCGGCGGGTCGTAAATCTGCGCCAGCGCCTTCGGGTAATCGGGTTCGCCGAAGGCAACCATTCGCGCGCCCAGCTTGGTGTGGGCCTCGATCTCGCGCAGGGCCTCGGCGACCGGGAAAAGACGGATCGGGTTTCGCCGCCCGCCGCGGCTGGCAAGCGTGGGCACGGCTTCCAGAGCCGCGGCGGCCGAGCCGTAGGCTTCGAGCAATTTGAAGAAGGTGATGGGGCCGACGTTCTCGCTCCGGATCAGGCGGAGCCAGTCGAGGCGCTCATTGTCTGAAAGCGCGCGCGGCGGCATCAGGACTCCGGTGTCGCCCGCTTCCCAATCCGGGATTCTTCCCCCCGGATCAGCCGTCGGACGTTGGCGTGATGGCGAAGCAGGACAAGGACGGCGATCAGAACCGTGAAGACGGTGAACATTGTATCGGTGAGGGCAAAAGCGAAAGCCGGCGCCGTACCGATGGCAACGATCGAGGCAAGGGAGGAGTACCGAAAGAGCACGGCGATCAAAATCCACACGGCGCAGGCGATGCCGCCCACCGGCCAGGCATACGCCAGCAGCACGCCAAGCGTCGTGGCGACGCCCTTGCCGCCGCGGAACCCGAGCCAGAGCGGAAACATGTGGCCGGCGACCGCGGCAGCACCCGCGATCAGCGCGAACGGCCCGCCGAGCGCGCCGCCGATGACGACGGCCGCCGCCCCCTTGCCGGCGTCGAGAAGCAGTGTGCCGAGGGCAAGGCTTTTCGATCCGCTGCGCAGCACGTTCGTCGCCCCGATGTTGCCGGAGCCGATTTTCTGAATATCGCCAAGCCCGGCCAGGCGCGTCAGCAAAAGCCCGAAGGGGATGGAACCGAGCGCATAGCCAAGCGCTACCGCCATCAACGCCTCAACCGACAAGACGTGGGCGGCCCAGCCCATCCTCTATGGCTCCCGCCTATAGACCGTTCGCCCGGCCGCAACCGTTCGCAGCACGTAACCCTGCACGGGCCGCTCGTCGAAGGGCGAGTTCTTCGACTTGCTGCGGAATTTATCGACGGCGATCTTCCACGGCTTGTTCAGGTTGAAAAGCACGAGGTCGGCGGGCTTTCCCTTGGCCAGCGCGCCGCCGGCCAGACGGAAGATGCGGGCCGGCGCCGCGGTCAGCGCCGCAAGCGCGCGGAGCAGCGGGAGGGAGCCGTTGTGGTAGAGCTCGAGCGTTAACGGCAGCAGGGTCTCCAGGCCGATGACGCCGTTTTCGGCCTGGACGAAAGGCAGCCGCTTGCTGTCCTGGTCGTGGGGGGCGTGATCGCTTGCGATCATGTCGATCGTGTTGTCCTTCAGGCCCTCGATGATGGCCACCCGATCGGCCTCGCTGCGCAGCGGTGGCGAGAGTTTGGCGAAGGTCCGGTAGTCGCCGACAGCCGTTTCGTTCAGCGCGAAGTAAGGCGGCGCCGTCTCGCAGGTGACGTGGAGGCCTCTTGCCTTTGCCCGGCGGATGGCGTCGATCGCATCCGCCGTCGAAAGATGAGCCGCGTGATAACGCCCGCCGGTGTTGGCAAGAAGGCAAAGGTCGCGCTCGACGAGAATCGTCTCGGCGGCGGTGGGAATGCCGGCAAGCCCGAGCCGGGTCGCCATTTCCCCTTCGTTCATCGTGCCGGCGCTCGCTAGGTCCGAGTTTTCCGGGTGCTGGACGAGCAGAAGATCGAAGGTGCGGGCGTAACTCAAGGCGCGCTTGAAGACCAGCGTGTTCTTGACCGCCGTAATCCCGTCCGTGAACGCCACCGCGCCCGCTTCGCTAAGCAGGCCCATTTCCGTGATTTGTTCGCCCGCCAGCCCTTTCGTGATGCCGGCGAAGGGGCGGATGTTGACGAGGCCCGCCTCGCGCGCCCGGTGTTTCACGAGTTCGACGAGGGCGACGTCGTCGATAGGGGGCTGCGTATTGGGCAGGCACAGCATTGTCGTCACCCCACCGGCGGCGGCGGCGAGGCTGGCCGTCATGATCGTTTCCTTATGTTCGTCGCCGGGTTCGCGAAGCTGAACGCGGGCGTCGATCAGGCCGGGGGCCAGGCAATGGCCTTCGCAATCCACCTGCGCGATGCCTTCCGGCACGCCTTCCGCGAAGAGGCGTTCACCGAAATCGAGGATGGTCTCTCCCTCCGTCAGCAGCGCCCCCCGCGCGTCCAGCCCGCTGGCCGGGTCGAGGAGACGGGCGTTCACATAGGCGGTTTTGCCGTTCACCGTCATGGCGCCGTCTTTCCGTCCGCGGCTGAACGGGTGAGGGCGTCCAGGCACGCCATGCGGACGGCAACCCCCATCTCGACCTGTTCGTGAATGACGCTGCGGCCGATGTCGTCGGCCACTTCGCTGTCGATTTCGACGCCTCGGTTCATGGGGCCGGGGTGCATGATCAGCGCGTCCGGTTTGGCGTTGGCAAGCTTCCCGGCGTCCAGTCCGAAGAAGCGGAAGTATTCCTTCGTGGAGGGAATGAAGTTTCCGTTCATGCGTTCGCGCTGAAGGCGCAGCATCATGACGATGTCGCAGTCCTTAAGTCCTTTTGCCATGTTGTGGAAAACCTCGACGCCCAGCCGTTCGATCTGGGGCGGCAGCAGGGTTTCCGGTGCCACGACGCGCACGCTGGCCCCCATCGTATTCAAAAGGTAGATGTTCGAGCGCGCCACGCGGCTGTGCAGCACGTCGCCGCAAATCGCCACGCGAAGGCCTTGCAGTTTTTTCTTCCGCCGGCGGATAGTCAACGCATCCAGCAGCGCCTGCGTCGGGTGCTCGTGGCTGCCGTCGCCCGCGTTGATGACCGAGCAGGTGACTTTTTCGGAAAGCAGCTGCACGGCGCCGCTGTGGGAGTGGCGCACGACAAGGACATCCGGGTGCATCGCGTTCAACGTCATCGCCGTGTCAATCAGGGTCTCCCCCTTTTTGATGGCGCTCGTGGAAACGGTCATATTGATTGCATCGCCGCCGAGACGCTTGCAGGCAAGCTCGAAGGAGGTGCGCGTGCGTGTCGAGCTTTCGAAGAACAGGTTGATGACCGTGCGGCCCTGCAGAAGCGAGCGCTTCTTGTTCGCCTGGCGGTTCTGTTCGACGTAGGATTCGGAAAGGGTTAGGAGGAAGGAAATCTCGCCCGCCGAAAGGCCTTCGATCCCCAGCAGGTGGCGATGGGGAAAAGAGGTGGTGGCGTCAGTCTTCTTCATCAAAGCGGCACTATACGCCGCTCGCCCGGCGTTCGGCAAGAAGGGGTGAGCCTAGAGGACACCTTTTTTCTGCAACGTGACGAATTCCGATGCGGCCATGCCCAGAAGCTCGCCCAGAACCTCCTCCGTGTGCTGGCCAAGGGTGGGTGGGGCCAAGCGGTAGGAGACGGGTGCCTCGCTCAGCTTGACCGGGTTCCCGATCAGATCGACGGGCGCCTCCCGCAAGACGTGCGGCAGCGCAATCTTCATGCCTCGATGCCGGACCTGCGGGTCCTCGAACGCTTCTCGGATGTTGTTCACCGGTCCTGCCGGTACGCCCATCTTTTCCAGAGCTTCCGTCCAGTAGTTAACCGGCTTTTGTAAGATGATATCGCCAAGGCGCCGGGTGAGCTCCTCGCGGTTTGCGATCCGCATGGGGTTGGTTGCAAAACGGGGGTCGGTTGCCAGCTCGGGACACCCGGCGAAGCCGCAGAACTTCTGGAATTGGCGGTCGTTGCCGACCGCCAGCACGAGATGGCCGTCCGCCGCCTGGAAGGTTTGATAGGGAACGATATTGGGGTGCGCGTTCCCCTGTCGCTGCGGCACCTTCCTGGAACACAGGTAGTTTTGGCCCTCGTAAACGAGCCAGCCGATTTGCGAATCCAGAAGCCCAATGTCGATATATTCGCCTTTGCCCGTTTGGCTCCGCCGGTGAAGGGCGGCAAGGATCGCGCTTGCCGCGTACATGCCGGCCATGATGTCGCAGACGCCGACGCCAACCTTGATCGGTGTGCCTTCCGGCTCGCCGGTGATGCTCATCAAGCCGCCCATCGCCTGGGCCAGGTAGTCGTAGCCCGCCCGATGGGCGTAGGGACCGGTTTGGCCGAAGCCGGTGATCGAGCAGTAGATCAGGCCGGGAAAGTCCTTCTTCACCTGGTCGTAGGAAAGGCCGTATTTGGCAAGGGTGCCGACCTTGAAGTTTTCGACGACGATGTCGCACTTCTCCATCAGCCGCTTGGCTAGCGCCTGGCCTTCCGGCTGCGCGAGATCAAGCGCGACCGAGCGCTTGTTCCGGTTGGCGCTCAAGTAATAGGCGCTTTCCGCCGTATCGCTGCCGTGCGTGTCCTTAAGGTAGGGAGGACCCCATTTCCGGGTATCGTCGCCGGCGCCGGGGCGTTCGATCTTGATGACGTCGGCGCCGTAATCACCGAGAAGCTGCGTGCAGAAAGGTCCGGCGAGGACGCGGGTGAAGTCGAGAACGCGCAGGTCTTGAAGCGGGCTGGTCACGTATTCATTCTCTCTTTTGATGTGGCAAAGAAATCGAGCAATCCTTGCAGGATGTATGCGGCGGCGAGTTTGTCGACGACTTCGCGGCGGCGATTGCGGGAAAGATCGGCTTCGATCAGCGTGCGCGTCACGGCGGCGGTTGACAGGCGTTCGTCCCAGAAGACGAGTGGAAGATCAATCTCCCGAAGCAGGTTGTCGGCGAACGCCCGGGTGGATTGGCAGCGCGGTCCTTCCGTTCCGTTCATGTTGATCGGCAGGCCGATGACGAAGCCGCCGACGGCGTTCGCCCGGACGTGGTGCTTCAGCTTCTCGACGTCCTCGCGGAACTTGGTTCGCCGCAGCGTTTCAAACGGCGTGGCGATGGCAAGGGAGGGATCGGAAAGCGCAAGCCCGATAGTTTTTTCCCCGACGTCGAAACCGATGAGACGCTCGCCGGGATTCAGGCGTTGCCGGAGTTCCATAAGGTTGCAGATCGCCATGCCGGGTGATACCTTCCGTCGATATTCTACCGGATGCCCCGGTTTTCAAAGCATTCCGACGTTACTGATCAGGAGACATTTACCGCATGTCGCTGGACAAGGCCACTGTGGCAGGCATCGCCTCGCTTGCCCACCTGCACGTGGATGCGGACGAACTGACAGAGCTTGCCGCCGAGCTTTCGCAGATTCTCGAATGGGTCAAGCAGCTTGAGGAAATTGATACCGCGCGCGTCGAGCCGATGACGTCGGTCGCCGCCCAAGGCTTGCGCTTGCGCGCCGACAAGGTCACGGAACCCGATCGCCGCGAAGAAATCCTCGCCAACGCGCCGGAGCGCGTGGCGGGCTTCTTTACCGTGCCAAAGGTCGTGGAATAGGCCGCTTCATGGTGAGGCTGACCGACCTTACGATCGCCGCGGCGCGCGAGGGCCTGCGCAAGAAAGACTTCAGCGCCAGCGAGCTTGTTAACGCCCACCTCAAGGCGGCTGAGGCGGGGCGCGGCCTCAACGCCTTCATCACGGAAACGCCGGAAAGGGCGCTTGCCGCGGCCAAAGCTTCGGATGCACGCCTTGCCAGGGGCGAAGGCGGGGCGCTGGAAGGCGTCCCGCTCGCCGTGAAGGACCTTTTCTGCACGGCAGGGGTCCGCACGACCGCCGCCTCCCACATTCTGGATGGTTTTACGCCCCCTTACGAATCGACGGTGACGGCAAACCTGTGGGAAGCCGGCGCCGTGCTGGTGGGAAAGACGAATCTGGACGAGTTCGCCATGGGGTCTTCGAACATGACGAGCTATTTCGGCCCCGTCGAGAATCCCTGGCGGCGTCGGGGCGACATGCGCCCGCTCGTTCCCGGCGGTTCCTCGGGCGGCTCGGCGGCGGCCGTCGCCGCCAGGCTTTGCCTCGGCGCTACCGGCACGGACACCGGCGGCTCCATCCGTCAGCCCGCCGCCTTCTGCGGGATCGTCGGCTTGAAACCCACCTATGGCCGCTGCTCGCGGTGGGGGATCATCGCCTTCGCCTCTTCCCTCGATCAGGCTGGCCCGATGGCGCGTACCGTGCGGGACGCGGCCATCCTGCTGGGTGCGATGGCGGGCTTCGACCCCAAGGATTCGACCTCCGCCGATCTGCCGGTTCCCGATTACGAGGCAGCGCTTAAGGCGGGTGTTCGCGGGCTCAAGGTCGGCATCCCGAAGGAATACCGGGTGGACGGCATGGCGCAGGAGATCCGGGATCTATGGGCAAGGGGCCGGGCGTGGCTGGAGGAGGGCGGGGCCGAGATCGTCGAGGTTTCACTCCCCCACACGAAATACGCCCTTGCCGATTACTACATCATCGCTCCGGCCGAAGCCTCCTCGAATCTCGCGCGTTACGACGGCGTCCGCTACGGCCTTCGGGTCGCGGGCAAGGACCTTGCCGATATGTACAAGAAGACCCGCGCCGAGGGTTTCGGCCCGGAAGTGCGGCGGCGGATCCTCATCGGCACCTACGTGCTGTCGGCCGGTTACTACGACGCCTATTATCGGAAGGCGCAGAAGGTGCGCGCGCTGATCGCCGCCGATTTCGAGGCGGCCTTCCGGAAAGTGGACGTTCTTCTTACGCCGACAACACCTACGCCCGCTTTTCCGATCGGGGAGAAGACGGACGACCCGATCGCCATGTACCTGAACGACGTCTTCACCGTCCCGGCCAGCCTGGCGGGCCTGCCCGCCGTTTCGGTGCCGGCCGGCCTTTCGGCGGATGGGCTTCCTCTGGGGCTGCAGCTGATCGGGCGCGCCTTCGACGAGGAGACGGTCCTTCGCGCCGCGCAAGCGCTGGAGGATGCCGCCCCCGATCTGGCAGGCCCGGGAGACGGGGCATGACGCAGGCGGCAACCGGCGGCCAGGGGTGGGAAATGGTGATCGGCTGCGAAGTGCACGCCCAGATCGTCTCGCAGGCGAAGCTTTTCTCAGGCGCGGCGACGGCCTTCGGCGCCGAGCCGAACACGCAGGTTTCCTTCGTTGACGCGGCGATGCCAGGGATGCTTCCCGTCCTCAACGAGGTGTGTGTCCGCCAGGCGATCCGGACAGGCCTTGGCCTGAAGGCCGAGATCAATCTTTTCTCCGTCTTCGACCGCAAGAATTATTTCTACCCGGACCTGCCGGCGGGCTATCAGATTTCACAGTGGAATCACCCGATCGTGGGGCGAGGGGTCGTCCTGCTCGACTTTCCCGACGGCAGCACGCGCACGGTCGGCATCACGCGGCTGCACCTCGAACAGGACGCCGGCAAGAGCCTCCACGACCAGCACCCGAACCAGACCTATGTTGATCTGAACCGCGCCGGCGTCGCCCTCATGGAAATTGTCTCCGAGCCGGACCTGCGCGGCTCGGAGGAAGTCGGCGCCTACCTTCGGAAATTGCGCTCGATCCTGCGCTATCTCGGCACCTGCGACGGCAACATGGAGGAAGGCTCCATGCGGTGCGACGTCAACGTTTCGATGCGACGGCCGGGCGCGCCCCTGGGCACGCGCTGCGAGATCAAGAACGTGAACTCGGTCCGCTTCGCCATGCAGGCGGTCGAATACGAAGCCGCCCGGCAGATCGCGATCCTCGAAGCGGGCGGCCACATCGTGCAGGAAACGCGGCTTTTCGATGCTGCAAAGGGCGAGACGCGGCCGATGCGGTCGAAGGAGGAGGCCCACGACTATCGGTATTTTCCCGATCCCGACCTCTTGCCGCTTCGCCTGACCGAGGCCTATGTCGCGGAAATCCGGAAAACGCTTCCGGAACTGCCGGACGAAAAGAAGCGGCGTTTCATCGAAGCCTACGGCCTGTCGCCTTACGACGCCGGCGTGCTGGTGGCGGACCAGGAAAGCGCCGATTACTACGAACGCGCGGCGAAGGGGCGCGACCCCAAGCTTGCCGCGAACTGGGTGATCGGTGAGCTGTTCGGGGCCCTCAACAAGCAAGGCGCGACCGTCGCGGCGAGCCCGGTTTCGGCGGAAAATCTGGGGGGCCTCGTCGGGCTCATCGAGGACGGGACGATCTCGGGGCGAATCGCCAAAGACGTCTTCGCCGAAATGGTCGAAAGCGGGAAGCCCGCGGCCGATATCGTCGCGGCGAAAGGCCTGCGCCAGGTGACGGATGTAAGCGTCATCGAAAGCGCGATCGCTGACGTTCTTGCCTCCGAGCCCGACAAAGTGGCCGCCTACAAAGGCGGCAAGGAAAAGCTTTTCGGCTATTTCGTCGGCCAGGTAATGAATACGACCCAGGGCAAGGCGAACCCGCAGCTCGTGAACGAGATTCTCAAGAAGAAGCTTTCCGAATAGCCGGCTTGTTTGCCGGAATCTTATGGCCCGGTAGCCTGGAAAGCTTATAGTAGCAAGCCCTTCAAGCTGAGGGTGGCTGGTAGTGCGAAATCTTGTCAAAGTCGGCAAAGGCACGATAAAGACACTGGCGGAGCGGCTTGGATACAAGATTATCGGGCTGCCGCAAATTACGTCGCGTTATCCTGATGACCTGGCATATGCGTTGAATGTTCCGACGGCCGGTTATGCGCCATGGCTTTTGGATTCTGATTTTCGGTCCGTATTTAATAAGGTTTCCGATCACACACTTCTTGATGAATACCGCGCCTACGCATTGTGGTCACTTGCCGGCGAAGCGGCGAAGTTACCGGAGGGCGATGTAATCGAGGTGGGGGTTTGGCGGGGCGGCAGCGGATGCCTCCTAGCCAAGCGGTTCGCAACCCTTGCCCCCTCTGCGGTAGTATATTTAGCCGATACCTTTTCCGGAGTCGTCAAATCATCGTCTGTAGACAGAGGCTATGGCGATGGTGCGCATAGTGATGCTACGCGTCAAATCGTCGTCGATCTGGCCGAAGGAATTGATGCCCACGTAGAAATTATGCAGGGCGTTTTTCCCGACGAAACCGGGCATGCTGTAGCTGGCAATAAGTTCCGTTTTGCACACATAGACATTGATGTTTACGAATCGGCCAAGGCGATTCTTGATTGGTTATGGCCGCGGCTGTTGCACGAGGCCATTGTTGTTTTCGATGACTATGGGTTTGTTTCGTGTCCAGGAATCACGCATCTGGTCAATGATCGGCGTCAAAAGAAAGATTGTATTTTCATCCACAATCTTACGGGCCAGGGGATCTTAATCAAGCGGACGAAGTAAAGGGCCAGCACTTCTAAAATTTGGCCATCAAACGGGCGGCACGCCGGGGACATGGTTGCCCTTCGGCATCCAGCCCGGAACTATCTCTTATAGCGATGCCGCCGCGACGTTGACGGCGGGAATCTCCGCATCCACGGCGTTCTTCGGAACCACCCTGACCGCCGATCGGGCCGTGACTTCGGCGGGTGGGTTTCAGGGGGCCAAATTCCGGATCGCCCGTCCGGCAGGGGGTGCTTTCAACCTCAAGGTGGGGACCGGCTCGCTGGCGGCTTTTGCAACAAATCAATGGGTTGAAATCGAGCACGACGGATAGAGCTGGCTCGTCACGGTGAAAAGCAGTCTATAAGCCGCGTTGCGGGTCCAATTTTGGTCCTGTACGTTCATTTCATGCGACCGCGTCACAAGCATTTTGCGAAGAAGGCTCTCGGATTCTTTGGCATTCGGGCCAATAAGATCCCGAGATTTTTGATGGCAGACTACTTCTCGCGGGTTCGCGCGATGGGGTTCCGTCCTCGAACGGTGATCGATGTTGGCGTGGCGGATGGAACCTTCGACCTTTACGAAGGGTTTCCCGACAGCCGGTTTCTTTTGATCGAGCCGATGGTGGAGTTCGAGCCCGCTTTGAAGCGGATTTGTCGTCAGCACAACGGCATTTATGAGATCGCTGCCGCCGGATCGCGGAAGGGTAGCGCGCAAATCCACTTTGGCGCAAACCTTCACGGCGCCTCCCTCGTTGCTGAAGACGGCGGCGAGCGGTCGGTTTCAGTCATCACCGTAGACGCCCTGGTCGAGCAACACCAAATGAAGGGGCCGTTTGTCCTGAAGATCGATGTTCAAGGCGCGGAGTTCGAGGTTATAGAAGGTTCGGTAAAGACCCTTGAGCAAACGGAAATCGTAGTTCTCGAAGTGCCGCTGTTCGATTTCTCGAAGACCGGCATCACCATGGTCGAGGCCGTTCTGAAAATGAAGGAGCTGGGGTTCGTTCCACACGACATCTTCGACGGGCTTCTCCGTCCGCTCGACGGCGCTTTGGGGCAAGTCGATATGGCATTTGTGAAAAAGCGGGGCCAGTTCCGGGATCGTGACGCTTGGGTGTCTCGCACGCAGGCGCAGCGACGCAGGCGCTTCGATAGATTGCGACAAATTCTCGGTATCTAGAATGCGAGGCGCCTCCGGGCGCCTTTTCCTTTTAGGGCGGCCCCGATCTCTTTGCAGATGGATCGGGCCCAACCCCTACACACTTATGGAGCGCGCAATGGCTGAAAAAATGGCGAAACGTGATCGTTGCCAAAGGGTCGCCCTTGGGGCGACGCAGTTACGACGGCGGTAGGCGGCCTCATATCTTCACAGTTCAAGGGAGCAGTCAGCTAGGAGGCGGGCTATGGCGAACCTTGCCGAAATCTCGACAGCGATTGGAGCTTCTGAAAGAGGGGCAAGACAGAAGTCCGCCGGGACTCGATTGCGAGCGCGTCTCCTTCTATGATAAAAGACATGTAATTCTTCTTGCGAAGTCCTAGATATTGCGCGTGCGGAGATATTGCACATGCAGATTCCCAAGGTATTGGAGATAGTAAAAATGCGAATTTCGGCTTTTCGAGCCGTAAGCCTTTCCGCTTTTCTGGCCGTTTCTTTGATGACGGGCCTTGTTCTTCCGGCCGTGGCCGAGGAGGACGGCTGGTATCTCCGCGCCCAGGGCGGCGGCAATTTCGCGGACGATCCGGATATCTGGGGCACCGGGGGGACGGTCTTCAACCGGACAAGCGATATCGCCACCGGCTATGTGGCGGGGGCGGCGCTGGGCCGTGCTTTCGGGAAGCTTCGCCTCGAAGGGGAATTCCTCTACCGCCGGAACGGTCTCGATGCACTGAATGGGGTATCGACGGGGGTTTCGGGCGACCGTTCGGTTCGCAGCGCGACGGCGAACCTTCTTTACGACATCTATTCGTTCGAAGCCTATCCGGACCGGCCTTTTGATCTCTATGCCGGCTTCGGACTCGGCGTGGCTAGGGTTTCCCTCGACGACGTGACGGAAGGGGGAGCCTCCTTGGTTGACGATAGCGACAGCGTTTTTGCCTACCAGGCGCTGGCCGGTATTCGTCATCGTTTTGCCCCGCAATGGTCGGTCAACCTCGATTACCGCTATTTCGCGACGGAACGGCCGGAATTCGGGCTGGTCGCCGGCGGTACCGTCAAGTCGGACGTCGAGGATCATTCGGTCCTGTTCGGGATCACCTGGCATTTCGGCGCGCCCACCAAGGCGGCGCCTGCGCCGGCTACGCCTTCGGTGATGCCGGTAGCGGCTCCGGCGCCTGTTCCCGCTCCCGCACCGGCGGCGCCCGAAAAGAAAACCTTCCTTGTCTTCTTCGATTGGGACAAGTCGGACATCCGCCCCGACGCGGCTGCGATCTTGACGGAAGCCGCAACGGCCGCGAAAGGGGGTGCGCTTACTGTTGTTCTCCGGCTGGTCGGCCATGCCGACCGTTCCGGACCGCGGCCCTATAACCAGAGGCTTTCCGAACACCGGGCCCTGGCCGTCAAGGATTTCCTTGTTGGCCAAGGCCTGTCCGCAGATGTGATTGCGACGCTTGGCAAGGGCGAAGACGACCCCCTCGTCGCGACACCGGATGGCGTGCGCGAACCCAGGAACCGCCGCGTCGAGATCGCGCTTCCCTAAAGACCAAAAATTATTCGCTGTTGAGTTTTAGTCGGCCTCGGCCGCCACTTCACGGACAACCAGCCGGGTGGCCGAGGCGGCGGGCTCGGTTTCCCGCGCCAGCAGGTTTGCGGTCACGGTCGTATAGGTTGAGAAACTGAAGCCTTCGAGTTCGGCGTCCTTAAGGCCAAGCGCCGTCTCGGCCAGCCTTGCCCGGGATTGGCAATAGGCCGTTTCGCGGATGCTGGTGAGGGAGGCGTGGTTGGCGAGCGTCGTGAGGAAGGCGTCGAAGTGGAAAGCGTGCGCGGCACCGTGGGTCTTGCGGAAATGGGCGCGGAGCGTGTCGGCGCTGCGAATGAGCGCCGGCGAGAAGTGGCGTACGAACGCGTTGTATTTTTGGGCAAGCGTCTGACCGATGTCACCTTTGCAGGCGAGTGCGGCCACCATCAACTCGGACTGGAGCAAGCGGATGGATGCCGCCTTGGCGACCTCCGCGCCGGGTTCTTCGGCCGCGGCCTTCGGCAAGGGCAAGGCGCAGGCGCAAAAGACCGCCAGCGCCATCGGGATCGCCCCTGCCAGTTTCATCTTTAATCCCCCGTGCGGGCGGCTTTTCTTTGCCGGCCGATCGTTTTTCGTTTCCTGCAGAGGATCGCACCCTCTCCCTTAGGAAATTGTTAACGGAAAAGCCTAGGCAGGGGAAGCGGTTACGTCCTAATCTCCACCGCCGGCCGGGCGCGCGCACGAAGTCTCTGGAAAGGCTTGTGGATTTGGAAAAAACCGCGGCACTTGCATTGACAAGGTCGCGGGCCGCTCGCTAGAACGGGCCGGCGCTCGGCGTTTCGGGTAGGCGAGGAGGGGTGGCCGAGAGGCTGAAGGCGGCGGTTTGCTAAACCGTTATAGGGCGTAAAGCCCTATCGAGGGTTCGAATCCCTCTCCCTCCGCCAAGCGCAGCGGCCCCCGTTTTCGGGGCCGCTTCGCGTTTGGGGTGCTGTCAGTCTAATGCGAACCAGTCTCCAAAGTATACGATGGCGAGGTTTTCACGCTGCAAGATGACGCCACTCGGCCAGTGCGGCGGCACGGTTTTCTTTGAAGGTTTCGCGGCGGTTCAGGTGACGGTCGAGGTTGAAATGATTGTGGATCGAGGCATGGGCAGAGGCAAATTTTTGCAGGGTCTTGATATCCCTGAATCTGGCCATCGCTCCTTCCCGTCGTCGAAATGGCTGGTGTGAGTTTTCGGCACGCTTGTTGAGCCAGCGCCAGTTCGAATACGAATGGTGCTGTACCCGCCGCTCCCGGATCTCCGCGGCAAACATCGGAACAAACCGGTTCCACCAGAAACGCGCCGTCTCGTGGCAGATATCGATGCCGCGTTCGTGGAGAAGATCCTCTACCTGCCGCAGCGAAAGCGGGTAACGGATGTACATCATCACCGCGAGGCGGATTACCTCGGGCGAGCTGTTGAAATAACGGAAGGGATTTTGCATCCCCGGAGGCTATGGAATGCTACACTCCGCCTCAAGCCATTTACTCTGACAATGCCCGCCAAATGCACCACGTCTCCGCGTTTCCCAATCTAGTTGTTGCTTTTCCAGTTCGTTTTTGTCAGGGGATGGCTCAATCCTCTCTGATGAACTCCCCGTCCTATTCTAACCGGATGCCAATTTCAGGCCCATCCAACTGACCGCGAAGATATGGCATAATGCAACCCGATCACCGCGATTAGAGCAATTATTAGGCGTTCTAAGATACCCTGTATGAATAGCCCCTATTTTTTTGGACAAAACTTATCAGGACGAAGACGAGGATGAGGCATGAGGCATGAGGCATGAGGCATGAGGCATGAGGCATGAGGCATGAGGCATGAGGATGCCAACCTGGAAGAGCGCTGAACGCCGCACTTTCGGAGGTGACGGCCATGAAGGCCAAGCCAGCCCCCTGTCACTCAAATGGCGACGTGTCTGACTGATCATGTCGCTGCGGATGATAAGCGATTTTGGCCCTGCGGGATATTGCGTCCTGCTGCCCGCTGTGCGGTCGGAAGTTCGGCAGGGTTGCCAAAACACAAGAACATATCTTTCCCCGCTGGCTGCAAAAACATCACAAACTGGAAACGGCCCGGCTGACCCTGCCGAACTTCATCGGCAAGACCTACAAGAGCGTTAGGATCGATGTTTGCGAGAAATGCAATCATCAACGCTTCGGCCGTCTGGAGTCCGAAATTGCGCGCCACGTGTGTTCGGGCGACGCGTTTTCCGCTGTGCAGGAGCTTGATCCGGAACTGCTTGCACTCTGGCTTGGCAAGATTCTCTGGCTGCTATGCCGCAAAGGCCATGCTTACCAGGATCACCGGACGCGCGACGACCCGGTGCCAGACAGTATCGTCCCGCAGGTCTTTATGCCCGGCATAGCCTATCTCGGCATGATCGAGCGCGCCTACGCGATGCGCAAAGATATGTACACATGCTATCTCACCGATCCGCCGATCCCGGAGTTCTTCTACGGCCCGCCTTATTCGCTCTATGTTGTCGAGATAGACACACGGGATACACGGTTCGAGGCGTTCGATTTCGCCGACAACCTGATCACGCTGGGCGCGGCGTTAAGGGCCGGCAATCTTGGCCTCATCTGCGCCTATGACGGCGGGGTCCATCGCCAATTCAGGCTCCACAGGTTCCAGCATCTGATTTGCGAGAAGCTGCATCCCATACAGTTCGGCGAGCTGGCGGCGCGGATTTTCTACGATCACACCGTCCTGCATGAAGATGCGCTGCGTGTCCAATATTACTGGAACAAGCCCTTGGGCGCCGTTATCGCGCAAACGCAGACACCGCGCTCTTTCGATCCGTTCCTGGCCAAACACCACAATCCCAAGCGGCTTGCCACAATGATCGGGCGTTTTACCTACGCCGACCCAAAAAAAATCCTTCATGAGAGTGGACGAATTTTTACCTGCCTTGAGGACCACGAGGGAAATTTCCTGCACTACGCCGTCACCGAAGAGGAGATCGAGGCCGCGCGGCGTGACCCCCACCAGATCCTTATGGAACCGCTTGAATCCCGATGGCGGACGGATGCGGGCTCCTGTTGACCTGTCCCTACCAAAAACTATATCCGGACTTTTGCTCTTGACCATTTGACGGATCGTGCAACGATCCGGTGACGATGTTGGCTTTTCTCAAGTCCCTTCTCTGGGGTTTAGCCCGACGCGTTCTTGTGGGCTCGTCGATAGGTGCTGAAAACATAGCCCTCCGTCATCAGGTGGCCGTTCTGCAACGCCAGATCGGCCAACGCCCAGAGCTTACCCCTTGGGACCGCCTGCTTTTTGCAGCGCTTTATTGCTTTCAGCCAGCTGTTCCGCGATGGATCGCCATCGTCCGCCAGGTGTCGTTACCAACAATTTCATCCGGTTGGAATCCTGCCTTTCAATGTCCAAAGCACCGCCAATTTTGTCCAACAGATGAACGATAGCACGGGGCTTGCGTGTGCCAGCAAGCAGGTCCCAAAACCTCTCTGTTTCGGGCCATATTTTCCCTGTTCGGTTCCGAAAATTCCCTGTTTTGCCGTTTAGGGAATTCGTCAAAAATGCCGACTAATATCAGCCGGTTATCGATAGGTTGAGAGCTCAATCAAGCCGATTCTGCGAAAATTCCCTATATTTTCTCCGTTAAACAGGGGATTGGGCCGGAGACGAGTTCGCGCAAGACTGCCCGCTCCTGCAAAAATTTGCCGCCGCCCATGCCTCTATCCACAATCATTTCAACCACGACCGCCACCTCAACCGCCGCGAAACCTTCAAAGAAAACCGTGCCACCGCACTGGTCGAATGGCGTGAGCTTGCAGCGTGAAAACCTCGCCATCGTATACTTTGGAGACTGGTTCGCATTAGACTGACAGCACCGCTTGCCACATATTTGTTACAGCATTTGCCCTCAGCGGTTACAGAAATTCTGCCACGTTTTTTCTTCCAATTAGAGATTCTTCGAAGGAAAAAAAGGGGCACAATGCATCGATTAGCCGCCATTCCATTAGTGGTATCGAGTTTGATGATGTCGGGCTGTGGCACTACGTTTGAGGATCGTACCTTGAGTGGGGCGGGCATTGGCGCCGCCGGGGGTTCCATCATCGGCGCTCTGACAGGTCTCTCTGTTGTCGAAGGTGCTGCCATTGGCGCTCTGGCCGGGGGAGGTGTTGGTGCCGTTACTAGTCAAGAGCAGGTGAATTTGGGTGAGCCGATCTGGAAGCAGCACGCAAACAACGAGCCCCTTGTAAAGGCAACCCAGCAGGAACTGGCGAAAGCGGGCTACGATCCCGGTTCAGCAGATGGCAAGGTCGGGTCCGACACCGTGACCGCGGTTAAGGCTTACCAGCGTAGCCATGGCCTGTTGGTAGACGGGCATGTCAGCCCCGAGCTTTTACAGCATATACGGCGAACGAACAGCTAACCCTGCGGCGGCGCCAGCCAGGGCTGCGCCCATTGGGAAGGGCAGGTTTATGCGCGGGGCAGCCACAAGGTGACCCGCAAGCCCCTTTTGGGAAGATTTTCGGCACGGACGTTTCCCCCCAAGGCTTCGCAACAACGCTGGACGGTCCATAGGCCGATGCCGAAATGCGTTTCGTCATCGGCCCTTGCGGCATCGCGCTGCGAAAAATGCCGCTCAAAAATTTGGGGCAGTATCTCATCGGGAACCCCGGGTCCCTCGTCCTCGATCGCTAGTCGGGCCATGTTCCCGTCTATTGAAAGACGCCCGTTGACCCTGCCCTGCGCCGGCGAAAAACTCACCGCATTGTCCAACAGGTTCTCGACCATGGTTTCGATCATTTCCTCGTTCGCCATTACCGTCATGGGGCCTTCGAGCTGCAGGTGAATCCGCACGTTTTCGGAGAGAAGCGTTTGCGTGTAACCGCAAAAAATTTCTTCCAGCAACAGGTCAAGGCGAAGGGAATGTTTCCGGACGTCCAATAGCATCGCCGTCGTCTTTTCGAGGTAGCGTGCGGTGCCAATCAGCGAGTCGAGACGCTCAAGCGCGCGAGAAATCCGCTCAAGCGCGCGAGAAGCGTTCGCGTCTTTGTCGGCGACCGCACGTTTCAACGGCTCGATCGACTGAGAAATGATGGCAATGGGGGTCTTGAAGGCGTGCGCGTTTTCTTCGGCTGCTTGGTAGATTGAATCCGCAAGTCGCTGCATCGATTCAACCAACGCATCGAATTCTTTGGCGACGGAGTCCAGTTCTGGAATCCGGTTGAGATCGGAAAAAGAGGTGTTCGTTTCTCGGTTCCGTATATCCTGGGCCTGCTTGGCGAAGCGCCGGACGTTTTGCCAGGCAGCGAAAAACAAGGAGGCGATAACCAGCGCCATCAACAAGTAGATCACGGTTGCGAAAAGAATTTCCGGCGACTTCCAGTAGGGCTTGTCCAGCGCTGCGCCTGCCATTTCTTCAGTAGAGGTGGCGATTAAAACGATCCAGCAGCCGGCTTGCGTCTTGAGAGGGATAACCGAAGTTAGGATTTCTCTTTCCCCGGCCGGATTGACATGATGGGTAGCAAGGGCCTGGTTTGCTTCGCAGGTGTCCCGCACGCGGCCCAGGATGCCGCTTGCGATCAATTCCTTCCGTTCTGTCTGAAGGTATTCTGCCGAAATGGGCGGCATGGAAGCAACATAGAGGACCGTGTCGCGCTTCTCGCCCTTGACCGGCTGGAACAAAAGCTTCACCCGGAAACGGTTTGTCGAGAATGATCGCAGCTCGTCTGACAGCGTTGCGATCTTTTCCGCGTTCAGGTTTGCAAGTCGGCCACGCAAACTTTCCGCGAGGATCTTCCCCTGATCTTGAAGACTTTGAAGCAGCAAGGTTTTTTGCCGTTCGTCTGCGGATTGGAGTTGCCCGTAGATGATAATTGGAACCATCAGAAAGATAAAAAGAAGCAGAACGAATTTGGTCGAAAAGGATCGCAGGACTTTCTTCTTCCATTGCAAAGAATCAGGCAATTCAGGATTTTCCATGCCGCCAACGGTAACCGAACCCAGGATAGTTCTCGATATGGTCGAACGTCTGGTCGATGTCCCGGAATTTCTTCCGTATTCGCTTGATGAAATTACGAATATTCGAGCGATAGCTTTCCGAATCGGCACCTATATAGAAGTCTTCGTCCCGCACCAAATTGTACAATTCGCGATAGCTGACGTCCTTTTCCGGCTGCGTAGCCAGATAACGAATCAACTCGAACTCTCGAAGGGTCAGCGGCACCTGCTTGTCCTTCCAGAAGGCGCGGGAGGTATCGAGATGCAATTTTAGATTCCCGTCCTGCAGAACGTCATCGGTTGTCGCTTCGCTTGCTGGCTTCGTTTTGCCACCCTCCAAAATCAACCCGATGCGCCGCAGCAGAATGGAGAAACTTCGTGATTTTTCAACAAAATCGACCGCACCGCCCGCTAGCGCCGCTTCCTCGTACATCTGGTCTCCCAGTGCCGTGAGAAAGATGACCGGAATCGCGATTTGTGATTCCCGCATCTTCCGCAGAACCTGAATCCCGGTCATCTTCGGCATGCGCCAGTCCAGCAACAGCAAGGTATGGCGATCGCTATTAAGCAGTTCTGCTAATGCGTCGGGGCCGTTTGAATGGGTGGAAACGTTGAAACCGGACGCTTTTAGGTTCTCGACTAGCGATTCACGAAACAGGTCGTCATCGTCCACGACCATAACGTGTTCACGATTCGAAAAGCTGGTTTCAGTTGCCATGATAGGAAAGGAATGTCCGCACACATTGTCGTCGCGCCGATTCAGTATCCTCTTCAGATTTCAAATCGTAGACAAGGGTTTGCTTCTTCTCGGTCTGGAGGTCGAGATAGAAGTACAGCGTTAACCGGCATCGATCGCGCTGGTACTCCCAAACCGTGGCGGGAGAGGCATCGCCGGTCCTGACGGGTAAGCCGAGGCGTTGGCTGACCTGTGACTCATTAAGGCCAATCAGAACGCCCAATGCATTCTCCGCTGGCAGCAAGGTGGCGTTGCTTTTTGTCTCTTTTTTCTCCCAAGGCAGAGAAAGAGGGTGGCAGGCCGAAAGCAGCAGGGAAACCAATATAACGGATGAGACGGGAGGGCGCATGCGGTTTGTATCGTATGGACGTTAAAGAAAGGGTCGCCGTAGTCCGGTTTCCATATTTTTCCATCCAAGAAACAATATGGCCTGCCTCACCTTGCGTCGACACCGTGGCAAAGAACAAAAAATTTATTACATTCTATATAGTTCTCGGGCGGTCAGGAATATCGATGTCATCATTCCACATGCCATAAAAAAGATACAATCGTGTGGTGATGTATCCTTTTTCGGCCTTGCTTGCTAAGCGTCATTACGTAACGCATCTTGATTCCCACCAAATGCATTGAGCGGCACACGAAATCACTGCCCTAGCCATCAACCTGTCGTGGTGTTGCGAGAAAATTTGGAAAAAAAGGAGGTTCAAGATGCAGAAGGTGAGAACGACTCGTTTCTTTGTCTTTACTCCCGCCTTGATTGCGGTGGGCCTGTTGAGTCAGGCGCCTGCCTGGTCGCAGGAGTTTACACCCATCCTCTTGACGAAAGTAGGAGTCACGCAGCAGCAAGCGGCCATGGAAAGCAAATCACTGATAGGCCGTAATGTGCAGGACGCTGAGCACGAGACAATCGGTACAATTAAAAAACTGGTCTTCGACACGAAGGGTAAAGTCAGCCATGTCGTGCTCGCTACCGGTGGCTTTCTCGGTCTTGGCGAGAAGTTGGTCAAGGTTCCTTATGATCGCCTGCAGATTACGGCCAACGAAATCCTGCTATCGGTGAGCGAGGAAGAATTCAAGACGATGGAACCCTATGAGGAGGCCAAGTCTTGACCGCACCCCCTGGAGAAACGTTCCACGTTTCTCCCTATGCCTTGCCCCGCCAGTGGCGGGGCAATTTTTACGGCGCTCCATAAATTACCTCTCCTTATTACGCCAAAAATACGAGATGGCCGTCAGGCTGTTCCGTGACGACTGGAAGGTTTTGGAAAATAAAATAAGGAGATTTAAGGAGATTAAAGATGCAAAAAATAAAAGCCCTTTATTTCCTCAGTTCCGCCTTGGTTGTGATGAGCCTGCTGGCCGGAGGATCTGCCTGGTCGCAAGGGCCAGCCGCCATCCCGGCGCCGCCCATCGGGCCTATTCCGAAGGAGGGATTCTTGCAACATCGGACAAACCTACAAAGCAAATTGCTGTTGGGCCGCACCATACAAGATGAACAACACAGGAAGTTGGGCACCCTCAAAAACTTGCTTCTCGATACGGACGGCAAGGTTAGCCATGTCGTGCTCGCGACAGGCGGCTTTCTCAGTCTTGGCGAGAAGCTGATCAAGGTTCCTTACGACCACTTACAGATTACGGCGAATGCAATCGTACTACCGATAGGCAAAAACGCATTGGAGACGATAGAATCTTATGAGGAAATCCAGTCTTGAGCGAATTTGTCCAGCAAAGCGGGCTCTCCTTTGGTTCTGCGCCTTGTCCGGAAAATGATGGTTCTTGGTTACACGAAGGATACGGCCAGCCTGGCAGGCTGGGCCTTTGAAGTGGTCGGGAAAAATTGGGAAACCAATTAAGGAGGGAGGTTGAACCATGACGATAAGGGTTACACGCCGCTTCGGATATCGGGGAAGTCTGGCACTTCTGCTGGCGTCGTTGGCCGTCACTGGTGCGACCAAGGCCCAGAACGTGCCAGTCTATCAGCAAGAACCACCGGTATCTTTACCGATGGATCCGCGGTGCGAGGAGAATCCTGAACCGCCGGGCTGTAAGTAATGGCAAACCGGATGCGTTTACACAGATACAATAGGCCGTTGCTCGATATGCCTACTTCCAAGCTGCATGGAGAGGATATTTCTCAACGGAGTCCAAAGACTCTTCTAATCGTTGATAACGACCTACTTCAAGTTAAGGAATTGCGGGAGTTTGTAACGGCAATCGGACTGGAGTGTGTCGATGCGTTCAATGGCTTCGAGGCTCTTGCAAAAATACGCCAATATCCGATTGGTATCGTGTTGATGGATATTCGAATACCGGGCATGGATGGCATCGAGACACTGAATCACATCAAGAGGAAGCATCCAAATCTTCCGGTCATTCTGATGAGCAGCTATCATGAAAAGATCATCGAAGCCAATCAGGGAAAGCTGGATGCCTTCGCCATAATCGAGAAGCCGATCCCGCTTCGTTCGCTGGGCAGATATCTCCGCGAAAAGCTGAATGCCAACTCTTGAGAAACAACAGGAGTTCGGGTCAACCATTGATGTTAACTTGTGAAGCCAATTTTATACGTTACAGAAGACAATTTAGCTGAGGCTCAAAAATAGACACATTAAACTTTTGACGGCTGTTTCAGTGACATGTTGGTAGGTAATGACGAATTCAGTACGATATTAAATGGTCACCTCAACCACTGAGACATTTTCAAACGAAACCGCGCTACCGTGCTCGCTGAATGGCGTCAATTCGCCGCGTGAGAGCCTTGGCCACTGCTGATCTGCCAGGCTCGATCCGTTTAGTCTGACAAAGCCTGATTAATCCGACAAAGCTTGACGCTTGTTTGCGCTTGCGAAGATTGGTCTGACAATATCCCATTGACGCCCGCCTGCACGTTCAGGCTCGCAACAAACCCTGTTTCCAAATCCAGCGTTCTAGGCTACCATTGAAGTTGAGGTCATAAGTTACTTGGGAAATGTCAGGTTAAAAACGATCGTCCAGTTTTCTTCTTTGGCAAAGCGGAGATTGGTGTGTTGCCGCTGCATCGAAGAACGCCTGAGAGTAACCATCCTAGAAGATCGACACCTGCGCAGGTCTTGGCGCTGGTCACATTTCTTCTTTTGTTTGGGGATATGCCAGCCCTCGCCAACGAAGCGGATTCACGGCAGCTCTTCGGACGAGAGACTTATCAATTCTCCGATCTTAAAGCATTGACGAAATGGACGGGCGCGCTCGAACGCTACTTCGCCGAGAAGGGGGTTGCGGAAGGAAGCTGTGAGGAAAACTTTCTTACGCGCTGCCATCTGCAGGAATGGATCCGTTTCCTGCACGGTTTACGCGGCAAGGACCGGTGGATCCAGATCGAGGCAGTCAACCGTTATCTGAACGCCGTTCCCTATTTGGAGGACCCGATCAACTACGGCGTGCCAGAGTATTGGGCTACGCCCAGCGAACATTTGAGCCGACAAGGCGATTGCGAGGATTACGCGATCGCAAAATTCCTTTCACTGCGCGAGCTGGGCTTCGCGGATAAAGATTTGCGGGTCGCGGTTGTACAGGACCTGAACCTGCGCGTGCTTCACGCCGTGTTGGTGGTCTATGATGGCGATCAGCCATATATCCTCGACAGCCAGACTCGCTATGTTCTTCCAGCTTTTGCCATCCTCCATTACCAGCCAATCTATGCCGTGAACGAAGCCCACGGGTGGCTCTACCGGCCCTTCTGACCGTGCAAGTTTTTCTTAATTCCTGGCTAATAACGTCTATGGGGCACGCCTTTTTAATTTTCCACCGTTAGGCATTGGAGCTCATTGTAGCATCGATAGTGTCATTGGGCTCTGATTGGGCATCCCAAAATGTGCGATCCCGCCACTAACGATAGCGATCTCGATACGCAAGATCGATCATGGACTGACATGATGTATACCAAGATCAATGTCTTTGAACTCGGTGGACATCGTTATGGCATTTCCTTGGCCGACACTCGGGGGTTTTTCCGCGTTCCAAGCATCGTGCCGCTTCCGAAGGCACCCCCCATCATCGAAGGCATTATCAATGTCCGCGGCGCAGTGATTCCGGTATTGGACGTTCGCAAGCGGTTCCGCCTGCCCGAAAAACCTCCACATCCGGCAGATCATCTTGTCGTGGCGCAGGCAGGTTCGCGCTTGGTCGCGTTGCGTGTCGATCGAGTTCTGGGCATTGAGGACGTGGATCCAAAAGACATAGAAACCGCGATGGCGATCACGTCAAAAACGGAATATTTGGCCGGGGTGGCGAAGCTTCTGGATGGCCTGGTACTGATTCATGACCTGCGCACATTTCTCGCCGATTCCGAAGTCCGGGATCTTAACGAGGCGCTCGACAATTCTTCAGCGGGTGTTCCATGAATTCTGTAGCTACGGCTGATTCTACCTTTAATGCGATAGCTGATTTGGTACGCGCTCGCACGGGGCTTATTTTTTCACCAGCCCGGTACTCCGACATCGAAACTGGCATTCGAAAGATCATGGCAAAGACGGGGATTGCCGACCCTGGAGAATGCCTTGAATGCCTTGAAGCGGACTCACTCTTGCTTGACGAGTTGATAGCCGAGCTTACAATTGGGGAGACATATTTTTTTCGTGAACCAGATCATTTCGCCTTTATCCGGGAAGTCGTCATTCCCGAAGTGCGGCGGTTGCGCGGCGCGGAACACACCGTTCGCGTCTGGAGCGCTGGCTGCGCCAGTGGAGAAGAGCCCTACTCGCTCGCCATTCTATTCGAGGAGGAAGGCTTTTCTGAACGAACCCGAATTCTTGCCACGGACATTTCGCGAGTGGCGTTGGCCCGGGCTCGGAAGGCCGCTTACGGTGTCTGGTCGCTCAGAGGCGACGGGGCGCGTCTTGTTGGCCAATACCTTAGCCATTCGGGCGGTCGCTTCGAGCTCGCTGAGCGCTTCCGTCAACGGGTCGAGTTCGCATATCTCAACTTGGCGCAGAATGTTTACCCGACGTTCGCGACAAATACTTGGGGTATGGATCTGGTATTCTGCCGTAACGTCCTCATTTATCTCGACGCAAAGACAACCCGCTACGTCGCGCGGCATCTCTATGAGTCCCTGGCCGACGGTGGCTTCCTGATTACGGGCCCATCCGATCCTTCACTCGCGGAGCAAGCCCCCTACGAGACTCTGACGACCCCGTCCGGAGTCATCTATCGAAAGCCTACCAACCCCACTCGGCGGCTAGTAATTCCTCCGGCCGCGCCTGCCGTTAGCGATCTTGTCGTTCCACCCCTCGCCACCACGCCTAACAAGTTGTCAGCGGCTATATCCGCTGCGCCTGCTGAGCAGTGTCTTTCCACCCTATCGTCGGCTAACATACTCGCCGAGGCTCGCGAAGCTCTTGCACGGGGAGACAACGCCCGCGTCATTGAACTGACACATCCTCTGGGAACAGATGTCGCAGCGATCGCACTCAAGGTGCGCGCGTTCGCTAACCTTGGTGATGTCGAGACGGCCACTGAGATGGCCTCGGAGGCTGCTGCAACGTATCCTGCTGCTATAGAAATTGGCTATCTACATGCGGTTCTCCTTATGAACTTCGGTCGCTATGGCGAGGCGGACCGTGTTCTGCGACGCGTTCTCTACCTGGACCGATCGTTGGCAGTCGCACGGTTTACTCTTGGCGCGACGCTTCAACGACTCGGAAATTTCAAGGGGGCGGTGCGCGCCTATCGTAACGCCTATGATATAGCGGCCCAACGGTCCCCGGAAGAAATTGTGCCGCTGTCCGATGGTGAAAAAGCCGGACGGTTGGCGGCGGCAGCAGCGACTCGGATAGAGGTCCTAGAATCGCTTCTGGAGACCAGCAGATGAACACGAAAGAGCGTACCGGTTCCATCGACTGGCAGACGGTTCGCGCCCACGTGAAACGGGCCGAAATAGCTTTGAAGGAAGCCCTGAATCCTTCGCCCGAGCGCGCGAAAGCAATTATGGATGCCCGTGCCCGAGCGTTATCGCAGGTGCCGGCACCAGCTCGACCGCCGGGCGTCGGCGTTGATGTTGTTTTGTTCGGTCTGGGAAAGGAGTGCTACGCCATCGAGGCACGCTTCGTGCGTGAGGTTGTTCGCTTTTCAGATTACGCCCCCGTTCCTGGAACGCCCGAATTCATCGTCGGCGTTACCAACCTTCGCGGTGTCTCGCTTGCCGTCGTCGACCTTCGTCGGTTCTTCAACGTTCCCCAAAAGGGGGTGACGGACTTATCGCGCATCATCGTGCTGGGAACCACGCAAGTCGAGTTCGGTATTCTTGCTGATGAAGCACATGGTCAAATCGAGTTGACAGTGAATGATATCCTGCCGGTTCCCGACGAGGTGTCAGGAATCGGCCGTGCCTACCTGCGGGGCGTGACCGGGGAAGCGTTGATCATCCTCGATGGCGCGGCCTTGCTCGGAGACCAACGGTTGATAATCGGAAACGAAAAAGAATCGGGCATTTAGTCCGAGAGGAGCGATGATGCAGAAAAATATTCCTTGGACCCGAACTCTTGGCGCAAAGCTAGTGGGGGTCTTTTTGGTGATGTTGGCCGTGTCCCTCATGCTCGTGGGGGCCAATCTGTATGCATTGTCGGGTATCAAGGGTGACGCTGCCGCCATAAGTCAACTCGGCCGGGACCGGGAAAGAGCGAACGAAATGCTGTACCTAGCCTATCGGCTCCCCGATGAAACCGGCGAAAGGCAAGCTAAGCTTGCGGCGGCGCTTCGCGATGTGATTGAACGCACCGATCGTCGCGCCCAAGTCTTCATCCAGGGGGATCCGAGTTTGGGGATCCTTCCGGTCAGGGACAACCGCGTTCTATCGGAGCTGCGCGATCGGGAACAGTCGTGGCGCACGACGGTAAGGCCCCTTCTCCAACAGATGATCGACCTTCCATCAGCAGAAGAGAAACAGCGTATGTTTGCGCACATTGAGGGGGCTGTTGGTGCATTCGGGAAAGAGCTGGACGACTCCGTCTCGACATACCAAAAGCTTTCGGAGGAAAGAGTCGGTCAGTTTGCGAATATCCAATATTTCCTTGTGGCCGTTGTTATCGTTGTCCTGGGGGGCATTTTGTGGCTTGCCAGAAACATCGCCGGGCGGGTCCGCGCGCTGGCGTCCACCGCCAGCGGAATCGGTGCCGGCGACTTGTCGCTGGAAGCCAGGGTAGAGGGCAGCGACGAAGTCGCCGTGCTCGCGAGCACGTTCAATGCCATGACTGGGAACCTGCGAAAGCTTCTGAGCGCCATCGCGGAGACCGGGAACAGCTTGGCGTCCGCATCTTCGGAGCTTCTGGCGGGCACGACGCAGCAGGCTTCAAGCGCCCAGGAACAGGCGGCGGCGGTGGCGGAGACCGTGAGCACGGTGGATGAGGTGCAGCAGACGTCCAAGCAGGCGGCACAACGGGCGAAGGCGGTGGCGGAGTCGGCCCAGCGCGCGGCGGAGATCGGCAAGACGGGGCGACAGGCGGTCGAGGAGTCGGTGGCCGCGATGGCGACGGTGAAGGAGCAGACGGAATCGATCGCCGAGAACATCCTGGCGCTGGCCGAGCGGGCGCAGGCGATCGGCGAGATCATCGCCTCGGTCAACGATGTTGCTGAGCAGACGAACCTGCTGGCGCTAAATGCCGGCATCGAGGCAGCACGGGCCGGGGAACAGGGGGCGGGTTTCACCGTGGTGGCGCGCGAGATCAAGGACCTCGCCGACCAGGCGAAGAAGGCGACGGCACAGGTGCGTCAGATCCTGAGCGAGATCCAGAAGGCGACGAACAACGCGGTGATGGTGACCGAGGAAGGAAGCAAGAGCGTCAACGCCACCATCAAAACAGTCACCCGTGCGGGCGAGACCATCCGCACGTTGGCCGTGACTATCGACGAGGCGGCGACGGCGGCGAACCAGATCACCGCCTCGGCGGTCCAGCAGGCGACCGGCATGAGTCAGGTCCAGCAGGCGATGCACGACATCAGTCAGGCCACCACCCAAAGCACCGCAGCAACCAAGCAGGCCGAGCGCGCGGCTCAGGACCTGAATGCTCTCGGTGCCAAGCTCAAGGAATTGATTGCTGGTTGGGGGTAGGTTCCAAAATGGACAAAAACACGCTCGTCCGTCGGCTGCTAAAGACGTTCCTTGGCGAACTCGAAGAGCACGTGCAGGCGCTCGACCGGAATCTCCTAATTCTCGAACGGGAGTCGGACATGTCCGTCCGGATGGAAGTTTTCAAGAATCTGTTCCGTACCGGCCACAGCCTGAAGGGGGCGGCGCGGTCAGTAAACGTCGACGTGCTTGAGACCGTCGGCCACCACCTCGAATCAATCTTTGCCGCCGCCCGGGACGGCGCCATCAATATCGACGCGAAGCTGTTCGAGCTTTTGTTCGCGACGGCCGATGCCATCAAGGATATGGGCCAACGGCTTGGGGGTGGAAAAGACGTCTCGAAAAGCCCGCTTATGGCACTGCTGCCCAGATTGCAGGCTGCTTGCGCCAGCCCGGTTCCGGCCTCGCAGCCGTCCGACGTGGCTCTCGTGACCACGGCTGGCGAGAGTATAGCTGCACCGCCGTCCGTTGGCGGGGCTCCGATCAGTGAGGCAGCGGAAATTTCAACGAGAGAAGCAAGAGAAGCATTCGTGCGTATTCCCTCGGCCAGGCTCAACCGATTGATCACACTCGGCGGGGAATTGCGCGTCGCTCGAAGTCGAACCGCGGATCGCGACGCGGACCTAGAGCACCTCATAGACATGTTGAAGCGATGGCAGTCGGAATGGCAGGCTGTCGAGAAGTCAATGCGCGGGTCGTGGCGCCATAATGGCCATGGAGATATATCCTCGGGTACCCCCCAGGCCTCCCTTTCGGTGATGCGAATGCTGGAACAAGGCAAGGAGAACCTGCTGTGGCTAATGCGACAAACGGAACATTTGGCGGCTGACTTCGCGGCTGATCGCAAGGCGCTTGACCAGGTTGCGGCGCCCCTGGAAAGGGAAGTGATGCGGGCGCGGATGGTGCCGTTCGCCGAGGCTTGCGAGGGACTCGATCGTGCAGCACGCGACCTCGCCAAGGAAACTGGCAAGGAAGTCGATCTTGCCGTCGAAGGCGGAGAGATCGAAATCGATCGCTCGGTCGTCGCGGCGATTAAGGATGCGCTTCTACATCTGGTGCGGAACGCGGTCGACCATGGCATCGAACCTCCGGCAGCGCGAGTCGTCGCCGGAAAAGCCGCACGCGGTCAGATTACTTTGACCGCGGCGCTTCGTCAAGGACGGGTCGAGATCACCGTCGCTGACGATGGTCGTGGTTTCGATATCGAAGCCATCCGCGCGCAAGCGCAAAAGCGGGGTCTGCCGCTGCCTGAAGATGATCGCGCGATCGCGCGTCTTGCCTTTACACACGGTTTCACGACGTCCCCGATCCTCACCGAAATCTCCGGACGGGGCGTCGGCCTCGACGTGGTCAAGACGGCCGCTGAATCGCAGCGGGGCAGCTACGATGTTGTCTTCGAGCCTAGGCGTGGCAGCCGTGTTGTTTTGACCGTGCCGCTGACCTTAACCAGGCTGCCAGCCTTGCTGGTGAGGGCCGAGGGGCAGACATATGCGTTCGACAGCGCCGCAGTTCGCGGTCTGCGCCGCGTCGAGGTAGGTGATCTGCGGACAATAGAGGGACGCGATGTCTTGGTCTTTGATGGTGCTCCCGTGCCGGTGTTTCGCCTGGCGGATATTCTAGGGCAGCAGACGCACGAGGCGGCATATGTCGACGGCAAAGCGTTAGTCGTCGTCCTCGGAGTAGACGCCAAGCACGCCGCCTTCACGGTTGATGAATTGCTTGCAGAGCAGGAAGTGGTGGTAAAAGATCTCGGCCCGCGACTGCAGCACGTAAACAACATAGCCGGGGCGACGATCCTGCCGACGGGGCGAATCGCACTAATCCTCAATGCCGCCGACCTCCTGCACACTGCCCTCGGACACATGGCCACTCATGCACTTTCGGATGCTCTCGCCAGCCGTCCGTTCGAAGCGAAGAAACGCTTGCTCGTCGTGGACGACTCCGTGACTACGCGGACGCTCATGAAAAGCATCCTGGAGGCCGCTGGCTACGAGGTGTTGGACGCCTCTGACGGGATGGGGGCGTGGCAACTCCTGCAAGAGAAGGGGGCGGACCTAGTGGTGACCGATGTCGAAATGCCGCGCATGGATGGCTTCGGATTGACGGAGGCGATCCGGAACTCCAAGCGTCTTCAAAACCTGCCAGTGATTCTTGTCACGGCAATGGAGACCGAACAGGACAAGATGCGTGGGTTAGATGCCGGCGCCGACGCTTATCTTTTGAAGAGTGCATTCGATCAGACAAAGCTGATCCAGGCCATCGAAGAGCTTATATGAGGCTTGGATGATCCGCGTACTCATCGCCGAAGATTCAGTCACCATCAGGGAGCTTCTGGTCACGGTTCTTCGTGCAGATCCGGAGATTGAAATTGTCGGCACGGTAAAGAATGGCCGCGATGCGATCCAACAGGTCAAGCGTTTGCGGCCTGACGTCGTCACCATGGACGTCAACATGCCTGAGCTCGACGGCTTCGAGGCGACCAAACGGATTATGATCGAGACGCCAACGCCAATTGTTATTATTTCGGCCAGCGTAGACGTGCGCGATGTCAAGATCTCCATGAACGCGCTATGCGCAGGGGCCCTTGCCTTGCTGGAGAAGCCTCCGGGAATGGACTCTCCCCATTTTAAAGAAGCTATTGCGCATCTCATTTCAACGGTCAAGGCGATGGCCGGCGTCAAGGTCATACGTCATTGGCCGATGCGCGCAGTTCCCCAGCGTTCGCCGCGCGCAGCCAACACGCCGCCGTCGGCCCAGGTCCGCGGTATCGCGGTCGCGGCCTCGACGGGTGGGCCAGCCGCGCTGGCACGTATTTTGGGGGATCTGCCGGCTCAATTTCCAGTGCCGATCCTGATCGTGCAGCACATCACAGGCGGATTTGTGGATGGTTTGGCATCGTGGCTGAATACCGCCTGCGCTTTGAAGGTTCAAGTGGCAAAGAACGGCGATCCACTGGCTCCTTCCACCGTCTACCTAGCCGGGGATGGTGCCCACATGGGCGTTAGTCCCAACTCCCGAATCAAGCTCGATGACGCCCGCCCGATCAATGGATTCCGTCCTTCGGCGACCTATTTATTCGAGTCAGTCGGGAAAGTTTTTGGCCCTTCCGCAGTGGCCGTGATTCTAACGGGCATGGGCCAGGATGGGGTTGAAGGCTTGCGCGCCGTTAGAACCACCGGCGGCCGCGTGGTGGCGCAAGACGAGTCGAGTTCCATCGTCTTCGGCATGCCAGGGGCCGCGATCGCTCAGGGATTGGTTGACAACGTTTTGCCAGTATACTCGATCGGAGAGTGGTTGACGGCAATGGTTGCAGATACGAGGACAACCAAAAACGAGGAGGGTCCCCATGGCCCGCATTCTAATCGTTGAAGATAGCCCGACTCAGGCCGAACAACTGAGGTTGATTCTCGATGAAGAAGGCTTCGATGCCGAGGTTGCCGTCAACGCCGAGGCGGCCCTCGCGCGTCTTGCCGAATTATCGTTCGACATAGTAATTTCTGACATCGTCATGCCCGGGTTATCAGGTTACGATCTCTGCCGCAATATCAAGGCTGAGCCGGCGTGGAAAAACATTCCCGTCATTCTGCTCACCACCCGCAAGGACCCGATGGACATTTTTCGGGGTTTGGAGTACGGCGCCGACAACTTCTACACCAAGCCGTATGACCCAGACCGGCTGATCAACCGTATTCGCATGATCCTTCACAACAAGGAGCTGCGCATGCGAGGAAAACTCCGGGTTGGCGTTGAGATCGAATTCTTTGGTAAGACGTTCGCCATTGGAGCCGAGAAGGAACAGATATTGGATCTGTTGATCTCCACCTTTGAGGACATTGTTCAAACCAATTTGGATCTTGAAAAAAGCAAGGAGGAATTGGCATCCGCCAAAGCCAAGATAGAGGAATACGCTCATCTTTTGGAAGGCCGCGTTCGCACGTCGGAAGAGAAGTATCGCATAATCGTCGATAGTGTGACCGAGGGAATCATCACGATCGATGAACGAGGCATTATTGAATCGATCAATCTAACCGCACAAAGCATCTTCGGCTACACGGCTGACGAAGTGGTCGAAAAGAACGTCAATATGCTGATGCCAGAACCGTACCATAGCCAGCATGACACTTACCTCACCACGTACATCCATACCGGAGTTGGGAAGATCATCGGCAAGGGGCCGCGCGAGGTTGAGGGGCGGCGCAAGGATGGAACGACGTTCCCGATGCAAGTGGGCGTGAACGAAATGAGTGCTAGTGCTCACCGCGCATTCGTCGGCGTCGTACGGGACCTTTCATCTCTGAAGGCAATAGAGCGGCAACTCCGTCAGGCACAGAAACTGGAAGCGATTGGGCATCTCGCGGGTGGTGTCGCTCACGATTTCAATAATCTGCTTACCGTGATCCTTGGAAATCTTGAATTGCTTGAGAGAGCAACGCCTGTCGACGAACAGCTTCAAAAGCGCGTTCAAATTGTGCGCCAAGCTGCCGAGCGTGGGGCTGCCTTGACACATAGGCTGCTCGCGTTCTCGCGCCAGCAGGTGCTGGAACAGAAGACGTGTAACGTCGGCGCGCTGGTATCTGGCATGGATGAGATGCTACGTCGCACCCTCGGCGAAGCAATCGAATTCGAGTCAGCGGCTTCTCATGGTCAATGGTGGGCTAACATCGATGAGTCAGAATTTGAGAATGCTCTACTCAACTTGGCTATTAATGCTCGTGATGCGATGCCCAATGGTGGCAAGCTCACGATTGAAATCGGCCACAAATATCTCGACGAAAATTATGCCGCTTGTTATGCCGACACGAAGCCGGGTGATTATGTCATGGTATCCGTCTCCGATACCGGTACCGGAATGTCTGCTGGCGTTTTGGAGCATGTCTTCGAGCCATTCTTTACAACCAAAGAAAAAGATAAAGGAACAGGCCTCGGACTCAGCATGGTCTATGGTTTTATCAAGCAATCCGGCGGGCACGTAAGTATTTATAGTGAGGAAGGACATGGCGCTACCGTTCGCATGTACTTACCATTAATTGCTTCTCATGAAACCGAGCAACAGGATGCGAGCGGGGAATTTTCCAGATCGTTTGTGCATGATTCTATGACGGTTCTTATCGTGGACGACAATCCCGATGTTCGCGAGATTGGGATTTCGATGTTGAAAGCCCTAAACTGCCATGTAATCCATGCAGAAAATGCCCAGCAGGCGTTGGAACTCTTGGAAAAGCATGATCGTATCGACGTGTTATTCACTGACGTCATCATGCCAGGCGGTATGAGTGGCGTTGCGTTGGCGGCGGAGGCGCAGAAACGTTGGCCACATCTGAGGATACTATTCTGTTCAGGTTATGCGGATTCTGCTGCAGTAAACGGTCGGATTATAACCCCCGATACGGTTTCATTGGCAAGCCTTATAGCATGGCTGAATTGTCCAAGAAACTCCAACAAGTACTCGAGAAGAAAACATAGGGGAAACAGTCGTGATCGCAAAACACCTTCTCATTATCGATGATGAGTCGGATGTCGGGAACTTCATTTGCGAAGTTGTGAAAGATCTAGGCTTTGAAGCGTTAGCAACCGATAACCCCGATGTCTTCTGGGTGCACTACGATGCGGTCAATCCTGTTGTGATCATCCTAGATCTTAAAATGCCTAATGTAGATGGCATAGAACTGATCCGTAAGCTTGCAGAATGTCAAACTACCGCCCAAATCGCAATAATGAGCGGTGCCGATCAGCGTGTGCTGCAATCGGCCCTGCAATTGGGAAATAACCGCGGACTCCGTATGCTTGGCATCCTTCAGAAGCCAATACGGGTTCGCGATATCGAGAAGCTTCTCGGACCAGGATTGTCTCAACTTGGGTCACCCAATGAGTCGGATTTGCGCCAGGCAATCGAGGAGGGCCAGATTACCGTTCATTATCAACCAAAGTTAGATCTAACAGCCGATCACTCCTGTGATGTCTCATCTTGTGAAGCGCTGGCACGTTGGGACCACCCTGAGCGGGGTCTGCTTGATCCAACTAAATTCATTTCGATCGCCGAAAGCACGGGGCTGATTGGGGCTTTAACCGAACTGATTCTTCAAAAGACACTCAAGCAGCTAATAGCTTGGCAGGCACAGGGGTTTACCCTATCTGTCTCGATAAACATCTCACCTCTACTTTTGAAAGATATCGATCTTCCCGACCGTTATCATGATATGTGTCGGTCAAACCAAATCGATACAAACCGACTGATCCTAGAGATCACAGAAAGCGCCGCCATGAAAGACGTTACCTTGACAATGGATGTCCTGACGCGGTTCAGGTTAAAGGGTTTTTGGCTTTCGCTCGACGATTTTGGAACAGGATACTCGTCGCTGGTTCAACTTCATAGAATGCCGTTCAATGAAATGAAGATCGATAAGTCCTTTATCATCGAGAGTGACACCAATACGGAGGCGGTGAAGATCATCCGCTCGATTGCTGGCCTATCCAACAGTCTGGGAATTCGCCTTTGTGCGGAGGGGGTCGAATCAAAAAAGGCGCTTACTTTAGTGCGCGATGTTGGTTGTCACACCGCACAAGGTTATCTGATCGGCAAGCCTATGTCCGCGGACAACCTTTCCACCTTCCTCCGAAGCCGAACCGTCATGGAGCAGAGAGAGCCGACTAATGACGGGGAAAAAAGTTAGTCAACGTGGTGCGAACCATGCGGATATGATTTGACGTGGTCCCCGCAGAATGTATCTGCGATGAAAGAATACATCTCAATATGGAAGTTGGGGTATGGCGGCATGGTGGTGTCCGAGGCCAAGCGGCTGAGGGCACTTAAGGAAAAGAACGTGAAGCTTAAGAAGCCGCTCGCGAAAGCCGTACGCAACAACGCGGCCCCAAGAGGTCTTGCGTGATAAAGGGGTAACACCTTACGAGGCGTTTGGTTGTTCACGTCCGGGAGACTCTCGGGCTGAGCAAGCGTTGAGCCCCATCATCGGGATGGCCAGCTTTCGTTCCGCAACGACGTCGCTCGCCTTCAGCTTCATGTTTTAACTGACAATCTCGGTAACTTGATGTGCGCGCTGGCTCCACTTGAGGTGATTGAGTTCCAGTCGCTTACTACGTTGCGGAACAGGCTGATGAGGGTCGGAGCCGAGGTGGTCCGTCACGGGCGCTTGTTATCTTCTTAGATGGCCGAGTCACAATGCCACGGGTCTGTTTCAGAAAATCCTATGGCCTTATGGTCTATTGATGAACTGCGCCCACTTCCGCTAATGTCGGCCTTGACGGTCAGATAGACGCGTGTCCGGCTAAAGAAGAACAACCCAAAAGGGCCCCATGGGTCCACCTGAACATCCAGGCTTGTAACGAACCCGCCAGCTATCCTTTCTGAGGTTTCCCGGAGTTGTATTCTCGGCTATCATTGCAGTTAGATTCAGGGACTGTCCGGGAAATAAAATGTTGGGTTAAGCGAAGATGGCATAAGGTTTAGGCCCGAGGTGTAGGAGTCGCCCATGAGTGAGGTCAGTCGGCACCGCATACCGAGAATAGCGCCAAAGATTCCAAAGATCCGAGAATACATCGAGATCACACTGCAGGACGGGAAGGTCCTCAAGGGACACGTCTTTATCGAGGCGACGATGCGTATTCAGGATTTGCTGAACGATTCGCACCGTTTCTTTCCCTTCCTGGACGAGGCCGAGCAGATGCACCTCATCAGCAAAGCCGCCGTCGCCCATGTCCGCCCCCACGACGGCTAGGGTGCGCTCTCCCGCCACTACCGATATTCCAAGGACAAAGAATCGGGGAATCGAATGGCAAAAGCGGGCTGGGCGGGAAAGATGCATGTGAACTTGCGTGTCGTTACGATCTGGCTGGCGTTAGGGTTAGTCTGCCTGGCCGGGGTTTTCGGCATTCTTCGCTTTGCGGAACAGGAACGCGCCCGCGACCTGCGAGTCTGGCAGGATCGTCTCCGCATCGTCGTCGAAAGCCGATCAGTTGCCGTGAATGACTGGGTCGATTCCCAATACGGCGTGTTGCAGGAACTCGCCAACAACGCCGCGCTCCAAATCTACCTGATGGGACTGACCGGTCCAAAGGACGCCGGGGCCAACCCCAGCATCCTCAATGCCCAGCGCGAGTACCTATACAACTTGTTGGTCACAACAGCGGCGCGGGCTGGCTTCGGGGCGGAACCCTTGGGTGCGGACGTAGCGGCAAACGTCCGGCGCGTCGGCCTGACTGGGCTTGCCCTGCTTGGTCCTTCGAACGAACTCCTCGTCGCCACGCCGGACATGCCGCCGCTCGAAGGCCGGTTTGCCGAAGCCTTGGCGCGCACGCCTCTCGGCGAACGCGGCTTCCTCGACCTCTACCGGGATCCGGCCGGCGAGCCAGCGCTGGGTTTCATCGTGCCGATCTTTGCCGTCCAGGGCGATCGCATCGCAAGCCAGCAGGTGGGTCGCGTCCTTGGTGTGCGTGAGGCGGGCAGGCCCATCGCGGCCCTGCTTACCCAGCCGGGTATTAACGAGAAAAGTCTGGAAAGCCTTCTCGTGCGCGTGGAGGGAGCGACGGTTGAATATCTGTCGCATTTGCGGGATGGTGCCGCCCCCCTTCAGAAACGCCTGGCGCTGGATACGCCCGAACTAGCCGACGCCGCCTTGCTGGGCGCGCCCGGCGGTTTCGTGACCGGGCGCGATTATCGCGACGTTCCGGTGCTGGCGACGTCCCGCGCCCTCGCCGTCCTGCCGTGGACTCTGATCACCAAGGTAGACCGGGCGGAAGCGTTGGCTGGAAGCGAAGCGCGACGCAAACGCCTCGTCGGCGGTTTCCTATTTGGAATGACGTTCCTCGCAGTTGCCTTCGTCGCGGTCTGGTGGCATGGATCGTCTCGCCGTGCGGAGGCGGCCGCTGCGAAATACCGCAAACTCGCTGAGCGGTTCGAGCGGCAAAAAGATTTCCTCCGTCTGGTGACAGACAGTCAGTCGGACGCGCTTTATCTGGTGGATTCTGAACACCGCTATCGCTTTACCAACCAAATGGCGGCGCGGGCGGCGGGGATCACGCCGGAAGACACGATTGGCAAGACGCTCGCCAGCGTGCTCGGCCCGGCGGCAGCGCAGCGACTCGAGACGCTGAATTGCGAGGCGCTTCGCAGCGGGAAAGTCGTTACCGCCATTCACCGGCAGGGCAAGGAAGGCGAAGAGAAAGGGCGGCGCGTCTTCGAATCCATCCACGTTCCCTTGGCGGGAGTTGGCGAGATGGGGGGTGGCGTTCTCATTGCCGAGAAGGACCTGACGGCGATTATTCTGGCCACTGAACGTCATGAACGGACGCTGCGCCAGCTGGTCGCGGCGCTTGTCGCCCTCGTGGACCGACGCGACCCCTATGCGGCGCATCATTCCGAACGGGTGGCGGAAGTGTCCCGTGCGATCGCCGGCGAGATGGGTCTTGAGGCGGAGCTGGTCGAGACCGCCGAGACGGCGGGAAAATTGATGAATCTTGGCAAGATCCTGGTGCCAGAGGAACTGCTCACGCGCCAAGGCCCCCTGGCCGAATCCGATAAGAAGTTGGTCCAGGAAAGCCTACAGGCCAGTGCTGACCTGCTTGAGGGGATCGCCTTCGCCGGGCCGGTTACGGCCACCCTTCGCCAATTGCAGGAGCACTGGGACGGCAGCGGTGCCCCAAGCGGGCTGGCTGGCGAGGATATTCTCCTCACGGCGTGCATTGTCGCGGTCGCTAACGCCTTTGTCGCCATGGTCTCGCCGCGCGCTTACCGGGACGGTATCGGTTTTGACGAAACGATCGAGAATTTGCGCCGGGGCGAGGGAACGCTTTTCGATCGTCGTGTCGTTGTCGCGCTAGTCAACCACTTGGAAAACCGCGGCGGGCGCGAGCGCTGGCGTAGCTTTGCGGAACTCTCCGGACTCTCCGGATAATTTTTATGATAGTGGAATTGTCACGTTAATCGGCTCGCTAGTACTGAAATCTGACTGTCCATGAACTGCGCCGCTATTTCAATGGCATTATCAGAGTAAATCGGATTGAGCCGGGAAGGGGATTTCCATACCCTCCAAGGATGCAAAGTTTTTTCCGCTGTTTCAACAGTTCTCCTGAGGTGATTCGCCTCACGGTGATGATGTATATCCGCTATCCGCTATCGCTGCGCCAGGTCGAAGACCTGCTGTTCGAACGTGGCATTGATATCTGCCACGAGACTGTGCGTTTCTGGTGGCACCGGTTCGGATCGATGCTTGCGCCGAGAATTCTCACCAGCCGTTTCGGAGACGAGAGGGCGCGATGGCGAAATTCAGGGACATCAAAACCTTGCAGAAATTCGCCGCCATTCACGCTTCGATTGGCGGCATGATCCCAGCATTTCCCGGCACATAGGAGGGGGGGGTCGTATTAGACTGACAGCACCGACTTCCTGCACCCGGCGTCATTATCCCATCAGGGCTGCGGTAAGCAGCACGGCTGTTTCGGTGATCTCGACCAACGCCCCGGCGGTATCACCGGTGGCGCCACCGATGCGCCGCTGCATGAGCGTGCGTAGCACTAAGAAAGCGCCTGCCACGGGTAAAAGCAGCCAAAATGCTGCGATACCAATGAAGAGAAAAACAGCAACCAAGACGAAAAGAGTGACGGCTGCGCTCGCGCGGCGAGAAAAATGGTTTGCGATCTGGCTTCCAAGGCCATTTGGCCGGACATAGGGTGTGGTGAGGAAAAGCAACACCAATGTCGTGCGGCCGAGGACAGGGGGCAGCATCAGGATTTCCCAATTTTTGGTCGCGACGAGGTGTTCCAGTGCCGCGAATTTGATCAGAAGAAGCAAGAGCAGAGTGGCCACCGCCGCCGGGCCGCAACAGGGGTCTTTCATGATCGCGAGCGTTTTTTGACGATTCCCCATGCCACCGATCCAGGCATCTGCGCTGTCTGCTAACCCGTCAAGGTGCATCCCCCCTGTCAACAACACCCAAACAGCAAGTATCAAGGCGGTGGCTATGAGCGTGGGCGCGTCACCAAGCCCCCAGCCGAGGAAAGCAAGTAGCGCACCGAGGAGCAGGCCTATCAGCGGATAATAGGGCAGCGAACGGCCCATTGCCTTGCTGTCTGGCGGTTCTTTGAGCCGTACTGGCAGTATGGTGAGAAACTGCAGGGCGATTAGGAAAGGGTGGAGCAAGAACATATTAGGCCTTGCCGATCCGCTCGGAGGCGCGCGCTTGCTTCGAATCAATAGAGACGCGCAGGCTGTACAACGCCCCGTGCTTGACTTCGATTTCCAGCAGTTTGCCAATGGGCCGTTGTTGCGCGTGACAGAGCAGGACTCGGATCACGCCACCATGGGTAACGACCAGCACGTGTTGCCCGTTGTGACGATGGGTAATGCTGTTCCAGGCGGCAAGCACGCGTGCCTGAAACTGCGCGAGCGGCTCGCCGCCAGGCGGAGGGTATCCGTCCGGATTGCTCCAGAAGCGTGCAAGTGCGTCCGGGTCTTTGGCCGCGAGTTCGGCGGCGGTGTGGCCTTCCCAGGCACCGAAATGCATCTCCTGGATCCTTTTGTCGAACGTTATGGGAAGCGATCGCTGCCGCGCAAACGCTTTGGCGAAGCTGGCGCAACGTTCGAGCGGCGAGGTGATCACCTGATCCCAGCCATGGTTTCCGTTAGTGGAAGATCGCATCTGATCCAACCCGGTATCGGTCAGCGGGTCGTCCGTGCTGCCGCGAAAGCAAGCGCCGCCTTGCGTTTCGCCGTGGCGCAGGAGATCAATGCGGGTGAAATTTTTCATGACGCGGTATCAGGTTTTTTCAGAGACTTGTGCTTCGGCAAAGGTCGCCATTCCATTGTGTAGCGCGCAGGCGAGGCGCAACAGTGGCACCGTGGCTGCTGCACCACTGCCCTCGCCTAAGCGCATACCGAGGTCTAGAAAGGGCCGAGCGTCTAGTGTGTCGAGCACGGTTCGGTGGCCTGGTTCCGCCGAGATGTGCGAGAAAAGAAACCAACTTTCGGCACCGGGGCATAGCCGTGCAGCGATGAGCGCCGCCACCGAGCTGATGAAGCCATCCACCAGCGACGGCAGACCCATCTGTGCGCAAGCCATATAGCTGCCGGTTAACGCCGCGATCTCAAAGCCACCGAGCCGGCGCAACGCTTCCAACGGTGCGCCATGGTATCGGCTGTGCCGGTCCAGTGCTTGGCTGATAATCCCGGTCTTATGCGCGATCCCTTGCGCACCCAAGCCAGCGCCCGGACCGGCGAGCCGTTCCGGCGCTTCATCAAGCAAGGCGCAGGCCAGCGCTGCTGCGGTGGTGGTGTTGCCAATGCCCATCTCGCCGCCGATGAAGAGTCGCGCGCCGGCCAGCTTGGCGCGTTCAACCGCTTGGCGGCCCGCACTCAGGGCGCGGAAAAGCTGTTCTTCGTGCATGGCCGGTTCCCGGCAGAAATTGGCGGTGCCGGGACCAAGTGAAAGGTTCAGCACGCCTTCCAGGGGGCCAGGGTCGTCGACCGTACCTAAGTTGATCACTTCCAGTTCCGCACCGAGTGCGCGGGCCAGCACGTTGATGGCGGCGCCACCATGGGCGTAGTTTCTTACCATCTCGGCGGTGACCGCTTGGGGAAAGGCCGAGATGCCTTCCTCCGCCACGCCATGATCGGCGGCAAATACGGCGATGCACACCGGGTCCACGTGGGGTCGCTCGGTGCCTTGCAGCGCCGCCAGCCGAATCGCGATTTCCTCGAGCCTTCCCAAGGCACCGGGCGGCTTGGTGAGAGTCGCCTGACGCGCTTCGGCGGCCCGCCGGGCATCGCCGTCCGGCAGTGCGGCCGGTACCTGTAGCCAGTCGATGGTCGCGTTCAAAGGGGGGCTCCTTTCAATATTTGGGGCAGACCCGCGACGGTCAGGATCACCTGGTCGCAGGCTTGGGCAAGTTCCTGATGCAGCTGGCCGGCCTCATCGCAATAACGGCGGCTTAAGTCGCCCAGCGGCGTCACGCCCATGTTGGTTTCGTTGCTAACCAGAAGAATCTGGCCCGCCAGTTTTGGTAGCGCCGCGAGCAAGGCCGCGCGCTCGTGCTTGAATAGGGCCGCATCCTCTGCCGTCAGCAGGTTTGTGAGCCAGAGCGTCAGGCAGTCAACGAGCACGTAGTGTCCGACAACCGCATGTGTGTTCAATACGGAAGCTAACCGGATCGGTTCCTCGATTAGTTGCCAATGGGTTGGCCTGCGTGCGCGATGTGCAGCAATGCGCGTGGCCATCTCCTTATCATCGGCCGTGGCGGTGGCAACGTAGGTAACGGGAAGGCCGCTTTTGACTGCGAGGCTTTCGGCCAATCGGCTCTTGCCCGAACGGACGCCGCCGAGGATCAAGGTCTTCACCGTCATCGGCGTGCGGGCGCGCATGGGTTCACCCAGGCAAGATCGCATGCGGCCGCGTGGACCAGTGCCGTGTCCAGTCGCTGCCAGTTCGCTTCGGTGTTCGGCAGACCGAAGCGTAGGCTCGGCGGATCGGTGAACAGGCGTGTCAGGATGCCTTGATGCGCCAACCTTTCATGCATCGCGGCCGCTTGCGGTGTGCGCACCCACTGGAACAGGACACAGCCGCCATCAGGCGCGAGTTCATGCCGCGTGAGCAAGGCACGCAAGCGTGCGCTGTTGTCGAGCAGCCGTTGTCGGAAAGTTTGTTGCCAGGCGCGATCCCTCAGCGCTGCGCTGGCCACCCAGCGCGCGGGCGTACTGAGGGTCCAGGGGCCGAGCATGGCATTGAGCCGCGTCAGCAGTTCAGGTTGCGCGCACACAAACCCCACCCGCGCTCCGGCAAGGCCGAAGAACTTGCCTAGCGAGCGCAATACGATCAGGCCGGGGCGGGTAGCATGGGGAACGAGACTCATCTCGGGTGTGGCGTCCATGAAGGCTTCGTCTATCACCAGCCAGCCGCCATGGGTGGCGAGTTGCCCGTACCAAGCGAGCAATTGTTCCACCGGGAAGCACTCGCCGGTGGGATTGTTTGGATGAATAAGGACAAGCACCTCCAGTTCCGACACCGCTTGATCCACAGACTTTGCAGTGACTGGCGTGACGAAGTGTTCGGCACGCTGCCAGGCATGCCTATGCTCGGCATAGCCGGGATCAAATACACCGACGCGAGAGGGCGCGCGCAGTTGCGGCAGTGCCTGGATTGCCGCTTGCGAACCGGCAACAGGTAAAAGATATTCAGCGTTGTAATATTCGCGCGCGGCCTGTTCTAGCCCGTCATTGTCTTCGGGCAGCTGCCCCCAGGCCGAGGTCGGGACGGTGGGCACCAGCCAGCCATCGGGATTAATTCCCGTAGAGAGATCCAGCCAATCCGCAATTGGTATGCTGTACTGCACGGCCGCTTGCCTCAGTCTGCCGCCGTGCTCAAGCATTGATGAGCCCCGCGAAGAGGACAAGCAATCCAAGCCACAGCCACACGCCATGCCGCACCAGTCTGAGCGCACGCTCGATGTCGCAGGCCTTGGGCGCCGCGCCTACGCCCAGGACGGGACGTTTATGCCATTCACCCTCGTAACGCGCGGGTCCGCCGATAGAGATACCCAGCGCGCCGGCGCCGGCCGCCATGACGGGGCCGGCGTTGGGGCTGTCCCAGGCCGGTGCTTGGGTTCGCCAGCAGGCCAAGGCCTGCCGGGTGTTACCGAGCAGGGCGTAGGTAAGCGCGGTAAGACGCGCCGGCGGGTAATTCAGCGCATCGTCGAGGCGCGCGGCGGCCCAGCCGAAATCCCGGTAGCGGTTATTGCGGTAACCCCACATGGCGTCGAGTGTATTTGCCAATCGGTAGAGCACGGCGCCGGGCGCCCCTGCGACGGCGAACCAAAACAGCGCGCCGAACACGCCGTCGTTGCCGTTCTCCAATACCGATTCGGTCGCAGCAGCAGGAGCGTCCAATGCGGCCGAGTCGCGACTGACCATGCGGCCGACCAGCCGGCGCGCCACATCGTCATCGTTCTTCTGGAGTGCTATCGCCACAGGCCGGGCGTGGTCATGCAGGCTTTTGTGGCCGATGGCGAAATAAAGCGCGCATAGGCTGAAGAGAATGCCGGCATAAGGTAGGGCAGCCAGTGCCGCGGCAGCTGCCGTGAAGGGCAGGAGCAATAGCGCTACGGCCAATACACCGCGCATCTTAAGGGCGCCTGGCGGTCCAAAGGCGCTGCCATAAAGTCCGCGCTCGACACGGTTGATCAACCTGCCGAAGCCGACCAGCGGATGCCGTCTGCGTGGTTCGCCCAACAACCAGTCCAGCAGCACGGCTGCCAGCGCCAGCAGCGCGGTTGTCATTCTTGGCTCTCTACCCAACGCTGGATGAGGGCATGGAGTTGATGCACGCCGTCGGTTAACGCCGCTGGCCCCGGCTGGAGAATGTCGCAGGATTTGATTTCATAGAGATGCCCGTTGCGTATTGCGGGTATCGCCGCCCAACCCGGCCGCTTGCATAGCTGTTCGGGGCGGAAAGGCTTGCCGCACCAGGACCCGATGATGATGTCCGGTTCGCGGCGGATGACTTCCGTTTCATCGGCAATGATACGGTCCTTGGCCGATTGTGCCGATGCCAGTTCCTCAAAACAATCTTCGCCGCCGGCAAGGGTGATTAGTTCCGACACCCAGCCGATGCCGGAAATCAAAGGCGCGTTCCATTCCTCGAAATACACACGTGGCCGGCGTTTCTGTCGTGCGGCCGATTGCTCGATGCTTGCCAGGCTGCCGCGCAATTTGGTGATCAGGGTTTCCGTTTTGGTCGTTGCGTTGATCATGGCGCCAAGCATCTGGATCATGCCAAAAATGCCCGCCACGGTGCGTTGGTTAAACATGTGGACTTCCACGCCCTCACGGATTAGCTGCGCGGCAATGTCGGCTTGCAGATCGGAGAAACCCAGAACCAGATCCGGTTCAAGGGCTAGGATCTTGTCAATCTTGGCGCTGGTGAAAGCCGAGACCTTCGGTTTTTCTTTTCGCGCCTGGGGCGGGCGCACGGTAAAACCAGAAATACCAACAATGCGATGCTGTTCGCCGAGCAGGTACAGCGTCTCGGTGGTTTCCTCGGTCAGGCAGACAATGCGTTGCGGTTCTTTCTGGGCAAAGGTCACGTTAACGTCCCCGTGTTGCCCCAGCTGTTATCAAACACCAGTTCTTGCAATGGACGTCCCCGGGTCCAGCCCTCCATCTCCAGCATCGGCGCGGGATAGAAAGCTTCAACACGCCCAAGGCAGAGGACGGCCAGTGGCTTGGCGCCCATCGGCATCTTCAATAATTTGGCAAGTGCTACGGGATCGAACAGCGAGACCCATCCCATTCCCAGCCCTTCGGCACGGGCGGCCAGCCACAGATTCTGAATAGCACAGGCCACCGAGGCGATATCCATCTCCGGCAGCGTTCGGCGGCCAAAGATATGATGTTTGCGCCCGTCCATAAGCGACGCGACGAACAACTCGCCGCATTGGCGCACACCATCAACCTTGAGGCGCAAAAATTCTTCCTGGCGCTCGCCCAGGGCCTTTGCGGTGGCTTTGCGTTCCGCTTCGACCAGCGCATGAATATCGCGGCGCAACGCGGGGTTGGTGATGCGCACGAAACGCCAAGGTTGCATCAAGCCTACGCTTGGTGCGAGATGCGCCGCCTCAAGCAGACGCGAAAGCACCTTCGGGTCTATGGGGTCGGGCAGGAAGTGGCGCATATCCCGCCGTTCGCGCATTACGCGGTATACCGCGGCTATCTCGTGTTCGGTGAAATGGCTCATGGTAAAAACAGTCGTGCGGCCGTTTCGGCATTGGATGGAAAATAAAAATGCAGATACGAAGCGGTTAGCCGTCCCTGTCGATAGATCGGTTCGAGCCGGCCGTGGTGACGGGCGGATTTTGAGTGGGCAATGGGCGTAAGGCCGCATTCCATCTGGGAGTGATGGAAGGTATGTCCCTTGATCGCACCTTCCGGCAGGGCTGCGTGGTGCATGCCAAGATTTGTCAGGCGCGGCTGCATGACGGCTTTGCCGGGCAGCAACCCGACCATGGGCGCGCGGTGCCCTTCAACATCGGTAAGGGATTCTGCAAGATAAAGCATGCCGCCACACTCGGCGACGATGGGCTTGCCCTCGCCGTGGTGCATGCAAATAGCTTTTTTGATGGACGAATTGGCCGCAAGTTGGTCGAGGTGCAGTTCTGGGTAGCCGCCCGGAAGGTAGAGCGCGCCCGCCTCGGGCAACGCGGTATCGGCAAGCGGTGAGAAAAATTCAAGTTCTGCACCCAAGGCGCTTAACAAGTCGAGGTTGGCGCGGTACAGAAACGCAAAGGCCTCATCCTTCGCGACGGCAATGCGTGTGCGTTCAAGCAATGGCGCGCGGGATATCCGGGCAGGCTTGGTGATGGCCGTGGCCGGTGGCAGAACATCGCTGGCATTCTTCAGTGCGGCGGCGGCCTTCGCGATGCGGGCATCCAGGTCGCGGATTTCGGCTGCCTGCACCAGACCAAGGTGACGTTCAGGTAAGGCGATGTCAGCATCGCGTGCCAGCCAGCCGAAGCTGCTTAGTCCCGACGGCAAGCTCTCGGCCAGCATTTGGTAATGGGATGGGCCCGCCACACGGTTTGCAAACACGCCGACGAAGGGAAGGCCTGGGCGGTATGTCGACAGCCCGTGCGCGATAGCGCCAAAGCTTTGAGCCATGGCGGAACCGTCAATCACGGCAAGCACGGGGATGTTGAATAGCATGGCGAGATCGGCGCTGGAACATTCGCCATCAAACAGCCCCATCACGCCTTCAATCAGAATAAAGTCGGCTTCCTGCGCGGCATCGTAAAGAAGTTGGCGGCAGTGATCTTCGCCCCCCATCCACAAATCGAGGTTGTACACCGGGTTGCCGGAGGCCCGTTCCAGGATCATCGGATCGAGGAAATCCGGTCCGGTCTTGAACACGCGCACCTTGCGTCCCTGGTTGCGATGGAAACGTGCCAGGGCGGCGGTGACCGTGGTCTTGCCCTGGTTGGAGGCGGGTGCCGTGATGAACAGGGCAGGGCAATGTCTCATAAATCGACCCCTTTTTGCGCCTGCACGCCAGCGCGGAAAGCGTGTTTAACGTCGCGCAATTCGCTCACCGTATCGGCCGCTTCGCAAAGGGCCTTGGGCGCGCCGCGCCCGGTAATCACCACATGCTGCATCGGCGGTCGGGTTTTAAGGTCGGCCAGCACGGTTTCAATCTCTAGCCAGCCATATTTGAGCGGGTAAGTCAGTTCATCCAGGATTACCAAATCAAAGCTTGGGTCGCGCAGTATCTCGCGCGCGACGGCCCAGCCGCGTTGTGCGGTCTGGGTATCGCGCGCCAGGTTTTGGGTTTCCCAGGTAAAACCCTCGCCGAGCGTGTGCCAGACTATTCCGGTCTGACGGTGGAAGAATGCCTCCTCGCCGGTGTCCGAACGGCCCTTGATGAACTGCGCCACACCAACGCGCATATCATGACCCAGGGCGCGCGCCGCCATGCCGAAGGCCGAACTGGACTTGCCCTTTCCGTTGCCGGTTAGCACCAGCAGCAGCCCTTGTTTGCGATCGGCGCGGGTAATGGAGGCATCGACCACCGCTTTCTTGCGCTTCATACGGCTCCGGTGGCGCTGGTCTGGGTCAACTATATGCATGTCTTATCCGGCCGTGGCGTTGTCGTAGCCGGATGTCCCGCGTGCAAAGTTGAACGCCGTATGGATCGCGGCTGCGATGCCGATGTAAAAAGCCAACGACTGCAGATAGCCTGGAAAATATTGCAGAACCCGCGTGCCGAATTCGGCAAAAGTCGGATCGGCGAAGCGGCCAGAGAAGAAATAGAACCCGCCGCTGGAAAACAGTTCACAGGCAGATGCGCCAACAAGTGCGCTGAGGCAAAGCGGTGCAATTGTGCGCCATTCAAACCGGTGTTGGTGGGCGTACCAGCGCCCGGCAAGCCACAGCGAGCCGTAGGCCGGCAGCAGGAAGGCGTAGGCCGGCGTGAGGCAAAAACCACTTGCGCCACCCCAGGTGAATGCAGCGAAATCCAGCAGCCAGGTCAGGACAAGCAGCCCCGGCAAAACCAAGATCGGACGTAGATAAATACCGGCCAGGAAAAACGCCGCCCAGGAAGCGCCGGGCAGAGCTTCTAGCGTGGCGAAATGGTGGCCGCGAGTCGCCGCTATGAGGGCGATCAGGCCGAAGCCGATCAGAAGTTGGTGACGTGAGGACAGGGTAAGCATGGTTTTCTCCTCCGTGGCAAATCAGGGTTGATAGCGCAGGGTCACGAACAGGCCGCGCCCCGGTTGGTTGAAAAACGCAGCGGTCTCGTAGTCCTTGTTGAGCATGTTCTCGAGGCGAGCCTGCAGCCGCCAGTCTTTGTCGATGATGTATTCGGCGCGCAGATCGACGGTGGCGTAGCCGTCGAGCTTACGGGTATTAGCCAGATCGTCGTAACGCTTGCTTTCCGCAAGCAGCGTCCAGCCAAAGCGATATTCACCGAACCCACGATCCGCCTCGAGCCGAAACGATTGTTGCGCGCGCCGTGGCAACTGATTTGTCCTGTTGGCGCCGTTTGAGCGGTCCTGGGCATCGAGCAGCGTGAGATTCGTGTTGATATCCCAGCCTTCGATCTGTGTTTTAAAAGTTGCCTCGAAGCCGCGGATGCGTGCCTGATCGACGTTGGCGGGCGCGAAGATGCTCGCATCGAAGGCAATCAGATTATCAACGCTGGTTTGATAGGTGTTCAGTGCCCAATGGCCCCAACCGGCTTTTCCGCTAAGACCGATTTCAAGGCTGCGCGATTCTTCTGGTTGCAGATTGGGATTGCCGAAGCCCGGAAAGTAAAGTTCGTTGAACGTCGGCGCCTTGAAGGCTGTGCCGTAGGAGACGGTGACCCGCAAGCCTTCGCTTAGCGCATAACCCCAGGCAGCCCCGCCGGTTGTGCGCCGGTCAAACTGCTCATTGTCATCCTGGCGCAGGCTGAGTTGCAGGTCATAATCACCGTAGGTCCCTTGGTACTGGGCAAACAGCCCCTTGTTGCTTCGGGAGTCGATCGCGTAGACGGTCGTGCTGTCGATTTCGTCGTTCTGGTAGTCAACGCCGAGGGTGAGTATCTGGTTGTCCGCGATGGTGATGTCGTTCTGCGAGGAGATGGTCTTGCGTATAGTCTCGAACTGGCTTTTAAAGATGCCATTCTTGAAATTGTCGGACTTGTCACGGCTGTGACCCGCAGCCAGGGTTAGCCCCCAGATATTCACTGGCGAGAAGCGAATTTTACCGCCCAGAACCTGTTGAACGGATTCAGATTCATTGGTGGTGTTTCCATCGAATTCGGTTTCGCCATTGACGCGCAGCGCGTGGGTGTCAATTTCCAACCCGTTTTCAAATCGGTACCCGGCGCGTACGGAACCCGATAGGTTTTGGTAGTCGTCCTTGTCAGACTCGGTGGTAAAACAACCGGCTCCGCCGGGCGATGGCTTGCCGCGACAGGCGTTGAAACCATCGGTGTCGATGCCGCTGGCGCTCAGGTTAAACCAGCTGTTCTCGCCACCACCCGAAACCCCGGCCGAGGCGTCATAGGTGCCGTAACGGCCGCGGCCGGCACTGAAAAACGGTTTGAGTTCGCCGCCGCCCTTGCGGGTAAATATCTGTATGACCCCGCCGATGGCCTCGGAGCCGTATAGACTGGAACGCGGGCCGCGCACGATCTCGATGCGTTCGATCTGATCGATAGGGATATGCTGAAATGGGGCGGTGCCAAGGGTTGCCGAACCGACCTTGACGCCGTCAATCAGCACCAGCACGTGGTCGGATTCGGTGCCGCGGAGGAACACCGACGTGGCTTTACCGGGCCCGCCATTGTTGGCGATGCTGACGCCGGGCACGCCCCGCAGCAGGTCCTGAATGGATTGGGCTTGTTGGCGCTCGATATCTTTGCGTGTGATGACGGTCACCGAGGCGAGAGCCTCGTCCGCCGTTTGGGCGGTGCGGGTCGCTGTGACGATGATGGGGTCAATATTGGCGGCAAAGGCAGCGTGGGAAGCCAGCAGCAGCAATGCTGCTGGCAGGCAGCGTTTCTTCATTCCTAGTTCCTCCGGCACGCTCACCCGCGTGCGAATCAGTGATACACCGACACGCCAGAGGAAAATGTATGGGACGGATTAGTAGGGGACGAAGGACCCATTAAGCCGTCACATTGCCCTCCGCAATGCCAACTAACGACTTCAGGCCAGTCTACGGGCTCACGAGTGGGGGTATCCCCGGGACCTGCGCCTTCCCATGCGACAAGCACAGTGGCGTAATGCAGAGCCTTAACTCGTTTACCGTTGCGGGGGCAGCGCCGGGATTGTTCCATATCTGACTTCGTTGTTTGACAAAGTCAGGAACGCACCGGCTTCCTATTTTGTCCCTCGGGCAAAAGCCTCTGGGGCACCTGAAGCAACGCACGAAAACCTAATCATTGGTTGGATGGGCTGTCAAGGCGTGAAAAATTTTGCGTTGGTAATTTCAGGAAATTCTCTGCGCCGCCATTTCAATTCCTTGGCCGATCCGCGCCGGGTCCATCCGCACCCGAAAACCGCTGCCGCTGGGATGTTTTTTGGGATACGCCTTCACGTGCAAATGCGAGATGGAGTTCCGTCGTTTTGACCGCGAGCGCCCCGGGATTCGAGAAAGCGCATGCGTGCCGCCGCCTTATGACCGCCGTTCTCAAGCCGCCTCGGCGCGCGGGAACGCCTGTTTTATTCCGTGGCGTTCCTGTTTATACAGAATATCGGAATCCTTCGGCGCCAACCATAAGCAGCCAATACCTATTTCTTTAAAACTTTGGTTTTGGGGGGGCGAGCAGCGCTAGCCGTCCTTGTGGTGGCGCTTTGCTCATTTTCGATAACGGGCGGCTTATATGCGTATGCACGCTTGAAGGCGGATGAAGTTAAAAAGGATATTCTCCAAAAAGATCCCAAGGAAACGATTTTATCTACCGCCAGATGGGCTGCGCGTTACTGGAAAGTCCAGAATTACGACGATGCGCGCGAATTTGGGCTCGGCAACTCCCCGGCCCACGAAAACTCCCGTTCGGCTCCATTGATTTTTTGAACGGATATGGTTTGTGCAACCGCCTGGTGGCCGCGCTTATCTGGGTTTTCAGAAACGATACCCGCGTTGAAATAAAACAAGTAAACATTGTGCTGTCTTCCGACGGCCATTCTGCGGTTGCGATTCGGGTGGATAATTCGAATTGGGTATATATAGACCCCATGTTTGGTTATGCCTTCGTCGACCCGGAGACCGGAAAACTTCTTTGGATCGATGAAGTCATAACCCGATTGCAGAGTGGACAGTCGTGGAAAGACATAACCATTCTGCTGCCGGGAAAGGAAATATATAACGAAGAATTATTCCACGTTTCCAGTCCCTTATGAAACCACGGTCGGGTATGCGTTTAACGATGGGCTTGTGCGGTTGGAGAGGGAAATCCCGTTGGGCAAAACTGCGGAAAAGTTTTCCTTGGGCGAGATTGACGGTTCCTCGGAAGATATCATGCAAGCCGCGATACAAAATTAATTAACAAAGATGTTCGACCACATTGGCGCCAGATATTTCCCCGGTCTTATTTTTCGTCACACGTTTAATCCGAAGAAGATTCCAAATGGGGTGGACGTGCGATTTACGTTTACAAAACCGTTGCCCGACGCCCCCATCTTGCCGCGGGCAAAGGTTAACCCTCAGTTGATTGATTCCAAGACGGTGGTGTATCGGCTGGAATCCGGGCAAGACTTTCTTGAGCTGGATTACCGTCTTTTTCCCGACGGGTTGCATTACCGGATCGACCGCTACGAGGCGGTGCCCATTCCGTAAATATAAACCCGCCCTACCGGATCATGTCCTTCACCGCTTCTGCCAACGGGGCCGCGGTATCGATGCGGTTGGTTTCGTGCGGGACGGTGTTGCAGGTGACGACCCGGGCGCCTGCCGCGAGGAGTTCTTGAAAGGCCGTACCCGCGAAGACGCCATGCACGACCATGCAAACGGGTGGGCGCATTTCCTTCTTGCGCAGGTGGGTAATCGTTGCAAGCAGGGTGCGGCCGGTCGAGGCGATGTCGTCGAGAAGCACCGGGGTGCGATCGCGCCAACGCTCGACCTCCGGCGCCGAGACCTCGACGTCGCGGTCGCCGCTACGGATTTTGCGCAGGACGATGTGCGGAACGCCGGCGTTCGCCGCCACGGCCGCGACCCACTGGGCGCTCTCCTCATCGGGGCCGATGAGCAGCGGCCGGTCAACCTCGCGGCAAATCCAGTCCGCGATGAGCGGTGCCGCATGAATGACCCGTGTCGGGATGCTGTAAATCTCTCCAAGCGCTGCGTACCGATGCAGGTGCGGATCAACGGTCACCAGCCAATCGACCTGGCTGGATAGCAGCTTTGCGAAATAGGCCGACGTGATGGCCTCGCCCGGCGCGAAGCGACGATCCTGGCGCAGGTAGGCAAGGTAAGGGCAGATCAGGCCGACGCTCGCCGCCCCAAGATCGCGCGCGGCGGCGGCAGCGAAGGCGAACGGCAGGAACTTGTCGTCCGGACGGTCCAGGCTGCCGAACAGAAGAACCGGCCGCCCGGAGACGGCGGAGTCGTGCCGTAGATACGTCTCGCCGTCCGGAAACCGCCGGATTTCGATACGCCCGAAATCGGCGCCGAGGCGGTCGGCGATGGTCCGGGCGAGCGCGGGGTCGCCGGCCATCGGGATCAGAAGCGGCGTCATTGCGCGGTCACCTCGACGATGTCGGGGTTCGCCTCGACAAATTCGAGCGCATAGGCGAGCTCCCCGGGCGTGTCGGCGTGTACCGTGTACATCGGTTCCCCAGCCTTTACGCTGTTACCCAGCCGCACCTGCATATCCACCCCGGCCACCTTGGCGCCGGGTGCGCCGGCGAGTTTGGCGACACTCGCCAGGCGCCGGTTGTCGATGGTCGAAACCCGGCCGGTGCGGGCGACGGCAACGGGGTGTCGGTGCCGGGCGACGGGAGGCTCGCGCATCCCGCCCTGGGCCTCGCAGATGCGCTGGAACTTGGCCCAGGCATGGCCGTCGTCGAGAATTTTGGTCGCGTGGGCGAAGCCCGTGCCGACCGGGGCGGTGCCGGCGAGTTCCAGCACCGCTCCGGCGAGTGCGAGCGCGCGCTCGCGCAGGTCCAATGGGGCCGCAGCGTCGCCCCGCAACACGGCCAGAACGTCCCGCGCCTCTAGCGCCGGGCCTATGCCGCGGCCGACCGGCTGGCTGCCGTCGGTGACGAGGGCTCGCGCCTCCAGCCCGAAAACTTCGGCGACACGCAGCAAGCAGTCGGCGAGGCTTGTCGCGGCTTTTCCGGTGCGCACCTTCGCCGTCGCCCCCACCGGCAGATCGAGCACGAGATGGGTCGCGCCGGCGGCGATCTTCTTTGACAGCACGGACGCCACGAGCTGGCCTTCGCTGTCTAGGTCGAGCACGCGCTCCACCCGAATCAGGGTATCGTCGGCCGGGCTGAGCCGCACGGCCCCGCCCCATACGACGCAGCCGCCCTCCTGTTCGACCACGCGGCGCATCGCGGCGAGGTCAAGTGCGACTGGTGCTAGAGTTTCCATCGTGTCGGCGGTCCCGGCGGGCGAAGTAATCGCTCGCGACGAGGTCTTGGGCATGGTGAGCCCGCTCGCGGCGGTGATCGCGACGACGATCGGTGTCGTCCGGTTGCCGGGCAGGCCCCCGACGCTGTGCTTGTCCATCACGGGGTGTTCATCCCAGTGCAGGCGGGTGCCAACCTCCACCATGGCGCCGGTCAGCGCCACGATCTCGCTGTGGTCGAGCGGGCGGGCGGAGCAGGCGGTGATGAAGGACGACAAGTGGATGTCCGAATAACTGCCCCCGACGATGTCGGTGACGATCGCGCGGATCGCCTCGGCGTCCAGCCGCTGTCCGTATATCTTTCCCCGGACCAGGCTCAGCGATGTCAACGGGGGCGGGTGGCTAATGGTGATTTCTTCCCCGTCCGCAAGACCGAGCCGCCGCCAGGCCGGTTCCGACAGGCCCACTTCGTTCAGGCCGACCAGGTCGCCGCGTACCGGATAGAGAGTCGCGATGATGTCGCGGCCGGCATGGCTGAGCTGCACGCGGGCGCGCGCGGCGAAACCTTCCGCCCGGCAGACGTCGCAATCCTCGTGCATCAGCACGATGGCCTCGTACTGCGTATCGATGCCGAGGCGGCGCGCGTGCAGCCTATGCGTGGCCGTGCGCTTACCCACAACGGCGCCGGGTTTTGGCGGCGTTTTGTTCATGCGAGTGTCACCCGGTCACGGTATTCCGGCACGACGCAACGCCAGCCCAGCTCCTCCTCGATCCGCAGGCGCAGCGCGTCTGACGCCGTGGCTTCGCCGTGGGTAATGAAGGTCATCCGTGGCGGTTTCTCGAATTTTCGGAGCCAGTCCAGAATCTCGCTTGCGTCGGCGTGGGCGGACAGCATGTGCAGGTTCTGGACTTCCGCGCGGACCGGCAGGTACTGGCCGTGAATCTTGATGCGGTCGGCGCCCGCCGTCATTGCCGCGCCGCGCGTTCCGGCCGCCTGGAAACCGGCGAACAGGACCGTGTTGCGGGGATCCGTCACGTAGGCCTTGAGATGGTGCAGGATGCGGCCGCCGGTGGCCATGCCGCTTGCCGAGACGATGATCTTTGGCATGGGTTCGGCGTCGAGCGCCTTTGAATGCTCGGTGTCGTGGACGTAGCGAGCGACCCCGCAAGCTGTCCGACACTGGTTTTCGTCGAGCTTATGATCGGGGAAGCGCCGACAGAAAATTTCGCTGGCGTCGATCGCCATCGGGCTGTCGAGGAAGATCGGTAGATTGGGGATCCGCCCGCCCGCTTTAAGGCGTTGCAGGTAAAACAGGAGCGACTGCGCGCGGCCGACGGCGAAAGAGGGGATCAGCACCGTGCCGCCGCGTGAGGCGGTGCGGACGATGATCTCGGCGAGCATATCCTCCGGGTCGCGGCGGTCGTGGAGGCGATCGCCGTAGGTCGACTCGACAACAAGATAATCCGCGGTCGCAATCGGCGCCGGGGCGACCATGGTGGCGCTGTTCGGCCGGCCTAGATCGCCCGAGAAAACGATCTTCGTGTTCTCGTATTCAAGTTCGACGATGGACGCGCCCAATATGTGGCCGGCGTGCCGGAACAGCGCGGTGAAACCACCGGCCACCGGTCGCTTTGCGTCGAAATTGCCGGGCGCGAAACTGCTGAGCGAGGCCTCGGCGTCCTGCCGCGTGTAGAGCGGCAGGGCGGGCTTGTGCTTGGAATGTCCGTGACGGTTGGCGAACTCCGCGTCCTTCTCCTGCAGGAAGCCGCTGTCGGGAAGCAGCACCGCGCACAAATCGTGCGTCGCCTTGGTGCATAGGATGGGTCCCGTGAAACCCCGTTTGACCAGGAGGGGCAGGTAGCCCGAGTGGTCGAGGTGAGCATGGGTCAGCACCACCGCGTCGATTCCCTTGGGATCGACGGGCAGCGGGGCCCAATTGTGCAGGCGAAGCTGTTTGACCCCCTGGAACAGACCGCAATCAACGAGAACGCGTCCGGCGGCGCTCTCGACCAGGTACTTAGAGCCGGTGACGGTTCCCGCCCCGCCCAGGAAAGTGATGTCCAGACTCATCGGAGAAAACGCAAAACCGCAACTCCGTTTCGGAAGGTTCTAGCGTAAAGCCCGCGCGATCTCAAAGCTTAGGCTTCAGGTGGCACTTGCTGATCCCGGTCCAGCCGGACACTTCTTAACCGCAGCGCGTTCGCGATGACGCTGACCGAACTCGCCGCCATTGCCGCCGCGGCGATGATCGGCGAGAGTAGCCACCCGAACAGCGGGTAGAATACGCCGGCCGCTACCGGAATGCCTCCGACGTTATAGATAAAGGCGAAAACCAGGTTCTGGCGAATGTTGCGCATGGTCGCCTGGCTGAGACGCCTGGCGCGCAGAATTCCGTTCAGGTCGCCCTTCAACAGCGTGATCCCGGCGCTTTCAATGGCGACATCGGTGCCCGATCCCATGGCGATGCCGACATCGGCGGCCGCCAGCGCCGGCGCGTCGTTGACGCCGTCGCCCGCCATCGCGACGACGCGGCCCTGCGCCTTCAGTTTCGCAACCACCGCGCTTTTCTGATCGGGGAGGACATCCGCTTCCACGTCCGCGATGCCCAGCCGTCGGGCAACCGCTTCGGCGGTCGCCCGATTGTCGCCCGTCAGCATGATGACGCGGATACCCGCCGCCGTCAGCGCCTTAAGCGCTTCCGGCGTCGAAGCCTTGACCGGGTCGGCGATGCCGATGAGGCCAGCTGGCCGTTGATCGGCGGCGACAAAGATTACCGTTGCGCCGTCGTGCCGCAACTGTTCCGCCTCCGTCTCCAGCGTGTCGACGTCGACGCCTTGCTCGCGCAGAAAGCGGGCGTTGCCGATCAGGATCGATTGACCTCCGACGCGCCCAAGCACCCCTTTGCCGACCGGGGAGTCGACGCCTTCCGGCTCGGACAGCGTCAGGCCGCGCTCCTTCGCCGCCGCCACGATCGCCTGCGCCAGCGGGTGCTCGCTTGCCCGTTCGAGGCTGGCCGCGAGCTGAAGCAGCTCGGCATCCTTCCCGTCCGCGACGGGGCGTAGGGCGACGACTTTCGGCTTGCCTTCCGTGAGCGTGCCGGTTTTATCCACGACAAGGGTGTCGACCTTCTCCATGCGTTCGAGGGCTTCGGCGTTCTTGATCAGGACGCCGCTCTGCGCGCCGTGCCCGACGCCGACCATGATCGACATCGGTGTGGCGAGCCCAAGCGCACAGGGGCAGGCGATGATGAGAACCGTGACGGCTGCGATCAGCCCGAAGCCCATCGCGGGCGGCGGCCCCCAGAGCGACCAGACGAGGAAGGCGGCAAAGGCGACGAGGACCACCGCCGGAACAAAATAGCCCGAGACCTGGTCCGCTAGCCGCTGGATGGGGGCGCGGCTGCGTTGCGCCTCGGCCACCATTTGAACGATGCGGGCGAGCACCGTGTCGCGCCCGACCTTTTCGGCGCGCATCAGAAGCCCGCCGCTTTGGTTGATCGTGCCGCCGATCAGCTTGCCGCCCGGCTCCTTCGTGACCGGCATCGATTCGCCCGTGATCATCGATTCATCAACCGCGCCGCGGCCTTCCATAACCACCCCGTCCACTGGCACTTTCTCGCCGGGGCGGATGCGAAGGGCATCGCCGACGGCAACGTTTTCAAGCGCGATCTCCTCGTCGGCGCCATCGGAACGGACCCGACGCGCAAGCTTGGGCGTTAGATCGAGCAGCGCCTTGATGGCACCGCTCGTCGTCTCGCGCGCCCGCAGTTCGAGCACCTGACCCAGCAGAACCAGTACGGTGATGACCGCCGCCGCCTCGAAATAAACAGCGACCGCGCCATCGGGCGCCCGGAAAGCGGCGGGGAACACCTCCGGCGCAAGGGTCGCGACCACGCTGTAGACCCAGGCAATACCGGTTCCCATCGCGATCAGCGTGAACATGTTGAGACTGCGGGTGAGAAGCGAGGCCCAGGCGCGCTCGAAGAACGGCCGGCCGGCCCATAGCACGACCGGCGTGGCGAGCGCGAGTTGCGCCCAGTTCGAGCCCTGTTGGCCCAGCAGGCGGTGCAGGCCCAGCAGGTGGCCGCCCATTTCGAGGGTGAGAATGGGAAGGCTTAGCACAAGCCCGATCCAGAATCGCCGGGTCATGTCCTTGAGTTCCGGATTGGGCGCGGCGGTCGCCGTCGGCGTCATCGGTTCGAGTGCCATGCCGCAGATCGGGCAGGCGCCCGGGCCGTCGCGCACGATCTCGGGGTGCATCGGGCAGGTCCACTTCACGCCGGGGGGAGAAGCCGTCGTCGCGGCCGGTTGCGGCGTCCGGTAGCGCGCCGGGTCGGCGAGAAACTTCTCGCGGCACTTTGCGCCGCAGAAGTAATAGGTGTGGCCGCGATCTTCGGCCTTGAGGCTTTCCGGCTTGAGGGGGACCGTCATCCCGCAGACCGGGTCGGTGGCGGTCTTGCCATCGGTCGTGATGTGGCCCGCGGTGTGCGCCTTCGCATGATCGTGGGCCGTGGTCGAAGAAGGATCGTGTCCGCCGCAGCGTCCGCTCATGACGTCGTTCCTTTCGTCTTTCTCGCGCGTTCAAGCATGGTGGGATTCCCCGTGCGCACTTCCGTTCGACGCCTCGGATCAACCCCCGCGGATTAGCCCCTTTCTGCCGACCGCGGACCAACACCCACCATAACGACTTAAGCCCTTCCCCGGGAAGGCTTTAGCGGCTATGGGGCCGTGGTTAGGGGGGGCTGGCTGGGCAGCGCCCCTTGTTTGAAAGGCGCCAACGGCGGTTTCGGCTATACTTTCAGAGGCGGTAGAGCAACACCGAAAGGAGGGCGCGCATGATCACGGCAAGAGACGTCATGGAATTCCATATTCCGGCGGACGGCGATCCTCTGTGGGCGGAGACGAATTTCTTCGGCTTCAATATCCCGGAAGAGAAAATCAACGTCGGCGTCTATTTCCTTTCGCGCCCCACTCTTGGCGTTGTCCTGTCCAGCGTACAAGTCATCCAGGGGTTTTCCAATCACCGGATCGAAGCGCTTTACTACGACGAACACGCCCATCTGCCGCTGCCGAAAAAGATCGGGGATTATGCGTTGAACAACGGCCTTAGCGTGAAAGCTGTGAACCCGCCGATGGACTACCTCCTCACCTACAAGGGAAAGAACGATACGGAATTTCACGTGGAGTTCGAAGGCCTTATGCCACCCTATGATATTACGGACCCGGCGATGGATCCCAAGGCGCCGAAGGAGAAGCCGATCAAGGGCCACTTCGATCAGACCGGCCATTTCAAGGGCGCGCTCAAGGTGCGCGGCAAACACTACAAGATCGATTCTGTCTCGACGATGGACCATAGCTGGGGGCCAAGGCCGGAGGCCGATTATCCCTCGGCCAGCTGGTTTCATGTGAGTTTCGGCCGCGAGATGACCATCCACTGCATCTTCGGTTTCGATCCGATGCAAGCCGAAATCCTGACCCCCTTCGCCCATGGCTACGTGCTGGAGAACGGCAAGGTCTATGGCCTGAAGGACGGCAAGGGACACTCCACCCGAAACGGCCTGCTGCAGGTTGGCATGAACGTCGAGGTTACCGATGTCCGCGACCGTCGCTACCACTTCACGGGCAGCGCGATGACGGGTTTTCCCTGGATGTGCTGGCCGAACACCTGCGATTTCGCCACGCTCATGGAATGGAACATGGACGGCCGGATCGGCTATGGCGAATGCCAGGATGTCGTCAGCATGCCCAACATTCTGCGGCGTAGCGCTTGAGCGGCTCGACGGCGGGCGAGTTCCGGGCTTGACTTCCGGCTGCTATCCACCGACGTTTTCCTGAAACACAAGAAGCGCAGGAAGCACTTTTTCGGGAGAGGAAAAATGGGGCGCATGGAAGGCAAGGTGGCGCTGGTCACGGGCGGCGCCATGGGCATGGGCAAGGCGCATAGCCGGCTGCTTGCCCAAGAAGGGGCGAAGGTCGTCGTCACCGACCTCGCCGAGAAGGAGGGCAGGGCCGTCGTCGAAGGCATCAAACAGGCCGGGGGCGAGGCCATTTTCCTTCCCCACGACGTAGCCAACGAGGGCGCGTGGAAGGCCGTCGTTGACAAGGCGATCGGCGAATACGGCAAGGTGGACGCGCTGGTCAACAACGCCGGCATCCTGACTTACAAGCCCATCCAGGACACCTCCGTCGAGGAATTCGACCGCGTCCTGGCGATCAACCTGCGCGGCGTTTTCTTGGGCTGCAAGCACATCCTGCCGGCGATGAAGAAGGCGGGGGGTGGTTCGATCGTCAATATTTCCTCGATTTACGGCTTGGTCGGCGCCCCGAACGCGGCCGCCTACCAGGCGTCGAAGGGCGGCGTGCGGCTGATCACGAAGTCCGTCGCCGTCGAATACGCGTCCCATCGCATTCGCGCGAATTCCGTGCACCCCGGTCTCATCGAAACGCCGATGACCGCCGGCATCAACGACGACCCGGATCTGAAAAAGCAGGTGCTTGGTCCGACGATTCTGGGACGGGCCGGGGAGCCCGAGGAAGTGGCAAACGCGGTCCTTTTTCTGGCTTCCGACGAATCCTCCTACGTCAACGGCGCCGAGATCGTCGTGGATGGTGGCTATACGGCGATGTGACGATGGCAAAGACGAAACTTTCCCATCTTTTCACGCCGGTGCGGCTGGGGCCTTACGACCTTCCCCATCGCATCGTCATGGCGCCGCTGACGCGGAACCGCGCCGCTTCCGGCAACGTGCCCCAGGACCTCAACGCCACTTACTATCGCCAGCGCGCAAAGCGGGCGTTGATCATCACGGAAGCGACGCAGGTGTCGCCGCAAGGCGTCGGTTACCCGGCGACCCCCGGTATCCATTCGACGGCACAGGTGGCGGGCTGGCGGCGCGTGACGGAAGCCGTGCACGCGGAGGGCGGGCGCATCTTCCTGCAGCTTTGGCATGTCGGGCGCATCTCGCACCCTTCCCTGCAGCCGGGCGGCGAACTGCCCGTCGCCCCTTCCGCCATCCGCCCGGCCGGCGAGGCGATGACCTATGAGGGCCCAAAGCCTTTCGTCATGCCGCGGGCGTTGGCGACCGACGAGATCCCCGGCATCGTCGAGCAATTCCGTATGGGTGCCGAGAACGCCAGGCAAGCGGGCTTCGACGGCGTCGAGGTCCATGCCGGGAACGGCTACCTTCTGGACCAGTTCCTGCGGGACGGCACGAATCACCGCCAGGACCGCTATGGCGGTTCGCTTATGAACCGCGCGCGGCTTCTGCACGACGTGGTGGAGGCCGTCGCCGAGGTGTGGACGGCGGATCGGGTCGGCGTGCGGCTTTCGCCGGTCAACGGCTTCAACGACATGCAGGACAGCGCGCCGGAGACGACCTTCCCGGCCGTCGCCGCCATGCTGGGCCGTCAGAAGCTTGCCTACCTGCACGTCGTCGAGGTCAACTTGGTGGGGGAAGCCGTTTCCTTCGACTGGGTGGCCCTGCGCGAGGCCTTCGGCGGACTTTACATGGCGAACGGCGGCTACGACGGCACGCGCGCCGAAGACGCCGTCGCGAAAGGCCGCGCCGACCTCATCGCCTTTGGTCGGCCTTTCCTTGCCAATCCGGATCTTATTCGCCGGCTCGAAATCGGTGCGCCTCTTAACCAGCCGGACCCGGCCACTTTCTATGGCGGTGACGCCAAGGGCTATACGGATTACCCAGCGCTGGAGACGGCGGGCGCATAACCACAGAGAGGATTTCATGCCAACGATTGCACTGGTCAGCTTTCCGCTCGACGAAAAGAAGGCCGAAGAATACAAGGCGGCCATCAAATCCATTCTGCCTGAAACGGCCGCTTTCAAAGGCGCGCAGAAGATCGTCATGCTGGTGGACAAGGACCAGCCGGCGGATGTCGTCGTTTATGAAGAATGGGATTCCCGCGAGCATCACCAGAAATATCTAGCCTGGCGGAAAGAGCGCGGCGATCTGGACAAGGTGTTCGGCATGTTGCGCGCCGACCCTTCGATCAAATATTACGAGATCAACGAATTCTGATCCTTCGCGCCATCGTCGGAGGTGCCCGGCATGAGGATGGGTGAGGGGGGAAGATGGACCACGCGTTTACGGCGGGAGCGATTGCATGGTGGCCATCGCGGGAGATTTCCGAGCAAAGCAATCTTCTCGCCTTCCTTCGCGCGCACGGGCTTGCCGATTACGACGCGCTGATCGCGCGTTCGAACGAAGATCCGGAATGGTTCTGGAACACCGCTATCCGGCATCTCGATATTCGTTTTTACAAGCCTTACGCGCGCGTCCTTGATACCTCGCAAGGAGTCGAATGGGCGCGCTGGTGCGTGGGCGGCACGACGAATATCGTTCTCAACTGCCTCGACAAGCACCGCGACGGCCCCTTCTGGGCAAAGCCGGCGATTCTCTGGGAGGGCGAGGACGGCGCCCGCCGCGAATGGACCTATGCGGAACTTGCGGCGGAGGTGTCGCGGCTGGCATCCGCCCTTCGTCGCCTGGGCCTTGGGCCGGGCGACGCGGTCGGACTTTTCTTGCCGATGGTGCCGGAGGTCGCCGCCGCCTTCTTCGCCGTTGCCAAGATCGGCGGCATCGTTGTGCCGCTTTTCTCCGGCTTCGGCAAACAGGCGATCGCGGTACGCCTCAACGATTGCGAGGCGAAGGCGGTTATCACCGTGGACGGCACGCTTCGCCGCGGCAAGCGAGTGCCGATGAAGGCGACGCTCGACGAAGCGCTCGACGAAACGCCAAGCGTGAAGCATGTCATCGTCTTCAAGCACCTTGGCGACGACGTACCCTGGCGGGCGGGGCGCGATCACTGGTGGCACGAAAGCGTAAAGGGCGCACCCGGTGAGGCGCCGACGGAGGAGATGGACGCGGAGGCGCCGTTCATGGTGATCCATACCTCCGGTACGACGGGCAAGCCGAAAGGCACCGTGCACACCCATTGCGGCTTCCTGACGAAGATCATGGCGGACATGATCCTCTGCCACGACTTTCAGGCGAAGGACCGCCTTATCTGGATGAGCGACATGGGGTGGATCGTGGGGCCGCTCGAGATCATGCTGGCGGCCTTTGCCGGCGCCACGTTGGTGCTGGCGGAAGGCACGCCCGACTACCCGGACCCGGGACGCCTCTGGCGATTGATGCAGGAATATGGGGTGACCTATCTCGGCATTGCGCCGACGGTCGTTCGCATCTTCATGGCGCAGAGGGAAAATGCCGCTGAGCGGCATGATCTTTCTTCCCTTCGCATCACAACGACGACCGGCGAGCCGTGGACGCCGGACGCCTGGCGCTGGTTCTTCGAGCATGTTTGTAAAAAGAGGGTACCTGTTCTCAACCTTTCCGGCGGCACCGAGATCGGTGGCGGGATCGTCGGCTGCGTCGTCACCCGGCCCTTGAAACCCTGCTCCTTCAACGCACCGCTGCCGGCCATGGGTGCCGACGTCGTTGACGAAAACGCGAAGTCCCAGCCGTGCGGCGAGGTCGGTGAACTCGTGCTCCGGCTTCCTTCCATCGGCCTTTCGCGGGGGCTTTGGAAGGACGCGGACCGGTATTTGGAAACCTACTGGAGCACTTTTCCCGGACTCTGGCGGCAGGGCGACTGGGCGACGGTGGATGGGGACGGCATGTGGTACATCCTCGGCCGTTCCGACGATACGCTGAAGGTCGCCGGCAAGCGGACGGGCCCGGCCGAGATCGAAGGCGCCGTGCTGGAAACCGGCCTCGTCAAGGAAGCCGCCGCCATCGGGGTTCCGGACAAAGTCAAAGGCTCGGCCGTCGTCTGCGTCTGCGTGCCGGGGGAGGGCGTTTCGGCGGACGCTGCCCTCAAGGAGAAACTCGCGGACGCCGTCGTCGCCGGCCACGGCAAGGCCTTCCGTCCGAAGGACGTCGTCTTCGTAACGGATCTTCCGAAGACGCGTTCGATGAAGATCATGCGCCGGGTCGTGCGTAGCGTCTATCTCGGCCAAGACCCGGGCGACCTTTCGTCTCTCGTGAATATGTCGGCGATTGAAGAATTGCGGGCGAAGGCGAAAGCCTGACCGTTACTCCATCTTGGCGGCGGTCTTCGCCCGCCGTTCGAGCCACCAGCCATATTCCGGCGGCCAGCGCGAATAGTCGAGCGGCGAGCCTAGCGCAAGCCAAGCGTGCAGCGGCCAGTTCGGGTCATTGAGCGCCGCCCTTCCCAGCGCGATGAGATCGGCCTGGCCATTTTGCAGGATCGCTTCCGCATGGGCCGGTTCCGTGATGAGGCCAACGGCGATGGTCGGCAGGCCGGTTTCCTTGCGCAGCCGGTCGGCGAGCGGCACCTGGAAACCCGGCTGGCGGGGAAGCGCGTCCTCGCGGCGCAGGGTGGCAGTGCCGCCGGAGCTACAGTCGGCGGCGTCGATTCCTATGGCCTTGAGCGCGCGGACGAAGACGACGGAATCCTCCACCGTCCAGCCCTTGGTGGCGCCATCGACGACGGAAAGGCGGAAGGTGACCGGCTTGTCCGCCGGCCAGATACGCCGGGTAGCCTCGGCGATCTCGAGCGCGAAGCGCATGCGCCCGCGGCGGTCTCCGCCATAGGCGTCGGTGCGATGGTTGGTCAGCGGCGAAAGGAATTCATGAAGGAGATAACCGTGGGCACCGTGAATTTCGAGGACGTCGAAACCGGCCGCCACCCCCCGCCGCGCCGCCGCCACCCAAGCCTGCTGCACCTCGGCAATGTCGGCAAGCGTCATCGCGCGCGGCGGCGGCACGTTGGGGCCGTAAGGCATGGCCGAAGGGGCGATCGTCTCCCACGGCGGCTCGCCGCGCCGGGCGTCCGCCTCGCCAAGCGGCAGGTAACCTTCGTAGGCGCGCTGGTAGCTGCCTTTGTGGCCCGCATGGGCGAGTTGCAGCCCGGCGAACGCGCCGCGGGCATGAACGAAGTCGCAAACGCGGCGAAGCGGCGCGATGTGTTCGTCCTTCCAGATGCCGAGATCGCCATAGCTGATCCGTCCGCGCGCCTCGACCGCCGCCGCCTCGGTGAAGACAAGGCCGAAGCCGCCGACCGCGAATTTCGAAAGGTGGGAAAAGAGCGCGTCGTTCGCGAAGCCGTCGTCTGCGTAGTAGACGACCATCGGCGAAAGCACGATCCGGTTCGCAAGCCGGACGCCGCGCAGTTCGAAGGGGGTGAAAAGCAGGGGGGTCGGGGTTTTTTGCATGGCAGCAAAGATGAGAAATTTCTTTGCATTTCGCAAGCTTAAAGCGCCCCCCAGAATTCGCCGGGAGGGCGCGCCTGAACACCTTGTTGTACGTCCGGATTTATGGGAGCATGAAAGACTGCATGCGAATATAGCCAATTAACGGAGCGACAACCGGGGGGTGATGCGCTCCCAGGCCCCATTCAAGGTCCTGAGGCTCAAGAGCTTGAGACTGGAAAATCCGGCGAATCTGCCGGAAGGGGAGCAAGCATGAACGTCGTCACCAAGCCGATCCGGCCGGAGGAAGGCGAGGCAAGCGCACAAGGCAAGCGCACCTTGCGGGACATGCTCGTCGAACGCGACCGGTTGACGGAAGAAACCGGGCATTACTGCGGCGTGACGGAGCTGAGCCTTCGCGATTCGGACCCGCTGAAATACGAACGCTTCTATTCCCGCATCCATTCGTCCGTGCTGGCCGCTCGCGAGGTGGCTCGTTTCGTTGCCGCAAGCCCGGGCGGCCGCGAGATGGGCGAATCGCTTTGGGCGCTGGCCACGCCGGAAGGCGACTCGCTTGCCATGTCGCTCGGCTTCTTCTCGCACACCTCGGCCATGCCGGTTGCCGTCCGCTACATGATCAACGAGAACTATGAGGACAACCCTGGCATCCGCGACGGCGACGTTTTCATGACGGACGATGGGCCGACCGGCGGCTCGCCCCATCCCGGCGACACCTATTGCTACGTTCCGATCGCCGTGGACGGCGAGGTGATCGCCTGGGCCGTTGGGCTTAACCACATCATGGAGGCGGGCGCGCCGGTTGCCGGCAGCTGGCCGGGCTTCTCTGTCGATACCTTCATGGACGGCTTCGTCTTCCCGCCGATGAAGACGGGCGAAAATCTGCGGCAGGCCACCTGGTGGAACGCGCTTTGGAAACGGCGCACACGGGCGGCGACGCTGAACATCCTGGATGACAAGATGCGGCTGGCCGGCTGCGCGATGATCCACAAGGCGATCCACGAGATCGTCGAGGAATTCGGAGTTGACTATTACCGCCGGGCCATCCGCGAGATCATCGAGGAAAGTTACGGGCGCGTGATGGACAACATCCACTCGCTGATGATCCCCGGCAGCTATCAAGGCTGCGCCTTCCGCGTCGCCCGTTACAAGGGCTTGCAGAAGATATGGGCCCACGCCGACCGCGACCACCTCATCCACATTCGCCAGGAGCTTCGCTTCGACGACCGCAACCGCATCGTCGTCGACATGGAGGGCAGCTCGCGCTGGGGCTACCACGCCTTCAACGGCTATCCCGGCGGCGCCAACGTGGCGCTTTATCTCAGCATGATCAACACCTTCGCCCACAACACGAAGGTGACGGGGGCGATAAACCTTGCCGTCGAAAGCATCTATCCGAAAGGGTCCATCTACAACCCCGACACCGACATCGCGAGCCATGCCAACATCTGGGCGCAGTCCGTCACGATGAACAGCCTCGCCTTCAACGCTATGAACCGGGCGCTGTTTTGCCGTGGCTACCTGGAAGAGGCGTTCACGACGGACGGCGCGTGGGACGGCGTGCAGGGTTCGGGCATGCTGGCCGACGGCACGCCCTATGGCTTTACGAATTTTGAGTGGGTTGGCGGCGTGTCGCGCGGGGCCTTCTGCTACCGTGATGGCGAGCCGGTGTGCTGGGCCGAGTGGACGCAGCTTTGCAACGTCGGTAATGCCGAGGAATTCGAATACCTCATCCCGCCTTTCTTCTATCTCGGCCGGGGGCTGATCCCGGGCTTCTGCGGCCATGGAAAATACCGCGGCGGGCTTGGGCAGTCGGCCGTCCACTGGGTGGTCCAGCCCGGCCAACGCCTTGCCGTCAGCCGCGGCGGCGCCGGCACGTCGATGACGACCTTCCTCGCCAACGGCATGAACGGCGCCTACCCGGCGCCGAATGTCTTCACCGTCACGGCGCGCGGCACGAATCTGGACGAAAAGATCGCCAACGGCGGCGATACGCCGAGGAACGCGGCCGAGCTTCTGCAACACGCCGAGGAAGGCCGCCTGAAAGTCCGTCAGCTCGAGGTCTGGAAGCACGACCCGCCGGAGCTGACCATGGAAAACAATGACCTGTGGGCGAACGCGGCCGGCGCCTCGGGTGGTTGGGGCGATCCGCTGGAACGCGACCCGAAGGCGATCGTGCAGGATTTGAACGCCGTCGCCATTCCCTACGACTTCGCCAGCCGTCTCTACGGCGTCGTGGCGAAACGGGACGCCGCGGGCGTCTGGGTGCTGGACGTGGCGGCGACGGAAAAGGCGCGGGAAAATATCCGCAAGACCCGCCGCAAGAAAGCGCAGCCGGTCGCGGAATGGTGGCGCAAGACGCGCAAGCGCGTTCAGAAGAAGGACTTCTTAGAACCGATCGCCGATATGTATCGCGGCTCGACGAGCTTCCCGAAATTCGACCGCGAGTTTCGCGGCTTTTGGCAGCTCGATGCCGACTTCAAGATCTAGGGGCGGACGATGGGAAAAGTGAACAAGGACCTGGTCCGCCAGCTGATCGACGGTACGATCGGTCGGGGGGATGCGCACAGCCTTCTTCGGCTTGCCCGGAAGGACCCGGAACGCTTCCAAACCTATCTCGAAGTGCTGCAGGAACGGGTGCCGTGGGAAGAAAAGATTCTGATGCGGATTTCCGATCACCTCTACATCGTTTGCAAAGGGGAAGGGCTGCGTATCGTCAAGTGCGACTGCGGTCACGAATTCGGAGATTACCGGTCGAACTGGAAGCTCGGTGCGCTGCTGCGCGTTCGCGAAACGGCGAAGGAATTCGAAGAGGTCTATTACCCGGCGCCCGCCTGTCCCGAACCGGAATGGCAGGAAATCCGTGAATTCTATTGCCCGGGTTGCGTCGCGCAGCTAGCCGTCGAGGTGGTGCCGCCCGGCTACCCGATCGTTTTCGAGATGCTGCCGGACCTCGACCGGTTCTATCGCGACTATCTCGGCACGCCCTTGCCGGACGAGAAGCCGGAATGGTTCGACGACCGAACCTTCGAAACGACCGCGGCCTGGGCCGGCGGGAAAAGCTAAACGCCATACGTTAACGGGCGACCGGCCTGGCGCGATCCGGGCCGAATTCAGGGGGATGGGAATGAGCGAGGCGACGGCGTCTTCGGCGGCGAAGGGCGGCAAGGAATACATCCTGGCGCTGGACGCTGGCGGCACAATGACGGACACGATCCTCGTCAAGCCGGACGGCAACTTCACGATCGGCAAGTCCCTGACCAACCGTCAGAACGAGGCTTCGAGTTACCTCGAATCGGTTGACGACGCCGCGCGGGCGTTGAACCTTTGTTCGGCCGACGTCCACGCGCGGGCCTCCACCGCTATCTACGCCGGCACCGGTATGCTGAACACGCTCTTGACCGGTACCGGGCGCCGGGTCGGCCTTTTGGTGTCGCGCGGCTTCGAGGACATCAGCGTCATCGAGGGCGGGCTTACCTATCTTGGGCAGACCCAGGCCGAGATCCTCCATCAGCAACTGCACGAACACACCCGGCCCATGGTGAAGCCCGCCAATGTGTTGGGCGTCTCCGAACGGATTTGCGGAGGCAGCTATTTCATGAAGTCGCACCTGCCTCCCGGCGAAGTGCTAATCCCGCTGAACGAGGAGGAGGTGCGCAACGCCACCCAGACCCTGCTCGACCGCGACGTCGAGGTGATCGGCATTTTGTTCCTCAATTCCTACGTCAACCCGGCGCACGAGCTGCGGGCGAAGGCGGTGGCGGAGGGGATCGTGCGGAAGGCCGGGAAAAACGTGCCCGTCGTCTGCTCTATCAAGGTGGCGCCCGTCTCGCGCGAAAACAATCGCCTGAAAAGCCTGCTTGTGCAGTGTTTCGCGGCGGAACTCACGCGGGATACCCTGCGCAGCGTCGAAAACGCGGCGAAAGGAGAAGGGTACGAAGGCCGGCTGCTGACGCTCCTTTCCTATGGTGGCGCCGTGAACATGGATTATGCCCGCCTTTACGAGACCATCATTTCCGGCCCCATCGGCGGCCTGATGGGGGCGCAGGTGTTTGCGAAGAAGCTTGGTCTTCGCAACATCGTCACCGCCGACATGGGCGGCACCAGCTTTGACGTCGGGCTTCTGGTTGACGGCATGCTCGGCATCCGAAAGGACGCGGACTTTGCTGGCCACCGGCTGGCGTTGCCGATGGTAGCGATCGATTCGTCCGGCTCCGGCGCCGGCTCGGCGGTCGTCGTGGACGAATACAAGCGCTTGCGCGTCGGGCCCGAATCGGCCGGCGCCCAGGTCGGCATCTGTTACAAATACGACCAGCTTACCGTAACGGACGTGAACGTCGCGCTTGGCTACGTGGACCCGAACTATTTCCTCGGCGGCAAGGTCACGCTCGATCGTGACCGCGCGCTTGCCGCCCTTGAAGAAAAAGTCGCGCAACCGTTAGGGCTTGACGTTTACGAGGCGGGCAGCGGCGTCATCGAGGTCATCAACACCCAGATGCGCGACTTGGCTGCGACGATGATCACGTCGAAGGGATACGACCCGCACGAATTCACGATGCTTTGCTATGGCGGCGCCGGGCCGGTGCATATGTGGGGATTCTCGGAAGGGATCGGCCTAGCCGATGTCATCACCTTCCCTTGGGCGGCCGGGTTCTCGGCCTTTGGCGCGGCTTGCGCCGAATACATGCACCGCTACCACCGCGGCTTCGTCGAGCTGATTCCGACCGGCATGATGAAAGGGGAAAAACAGGCGATAGCGCAACGCCTGGACGCCGAATGGCGCGCGCTGGAAAAGGCAGCACTTCAGGAGATGATCCAGGAGGGCGTGGACCCCAAGCAGGTGGCGTTCCGCTATGGCGCTTATGTCCGCTATCTCGGCCAGCTCGAAAGCTTCGACACCCCGCTTTCCTTCGGTCAATTTGCTTCGGCATCCGACGTGGATCGCGTCGTGAATGCCTTCGAGGCGATGTATACAAAAATCTACCCGGAAGGGGCGCGCTTCCCGGACGCCGGCTATTCGATCACCGAGCTTTATATCCAGGCGGTGGCTCCGAAGCCGCAGCCCGTTATCGTCGAACACCCGATGGCGGACGCGAAACCGGATTCCAACGCCTATGTCGAAACGCGGAAAGCCTTTCACCATGGCGCGTGGCGCGATTTCAGCGTCTGGCAGATGGAAGCGCTGCGGGCCGGCAACGTTGTCGAGGGACCGGCTATCATTCGCGACCCTATGACCACGGTCGTTATCCCGCCCGGGAAGCGGATCGCGTTCGACCGCTACCGCCTCCTGCACTACCGCTAGGAAGAAAAAACCGGGTCAAGCATCGCTGCGCGAAGTTTCGCAATTTTGGCATTTCCACCGGGCGGCCCGATTTGTGGCATAAATCGCCTTCCGTTGTTTAGGGTGGTGCAATGCTGCAAGCGTTCCGAATCCTTCCCTTTCTTCTTGCTGTGACCATTGCCGCCGGGTTTACGGCGGGGCTTTGGGCCTGGCTTGGACGGTCGATCGATATCGTCGATGCGCCCGGCGGGCGGTTCGAATGCTTGTCCTATACGCCCGCCATCGGTGACGCCTCGCCGCTGAAGGCGAAGGATGGCGTGTTCCCGGTTCCTGCCGGCTCCATCGCGTCGGACATGGCGACGCTTGTTCGCACCACCGACTGCGTTCGCACCTATTCGATGCTCGGCGCGCAAGGTGATGTGCTGGCGCATGCCGCTGCGGCCGGTATGAAGGTGATGGTCGGCATCTGGATCGGGGCCGACGACAAGCGCAACGCGCGCGAGATCGAACGCGCGCTGACGCTTGCCGAGGCGCACCCGGAGGCGGTGCGGGCTATCGTGGTTGGCAATGAGGTGCTGCTTCGCCGCGAAATGACGGGCGAGCGGCTGGCGGGGATCATCCGCTCCGTCAAGACGCGGACCGATCTGCCCGTTACCTACGCCGACATCTACGAATTCTGGCGCCGCAACCCGATGGTGGCCGAGGCGGTCGATATCGTCACCATCCACGCCTTGCCCTATTGGGACGATCCGGCGCCGGTCGATATCGACCACGTGCAGGCGCATGTGCGGGGTGTCATCGAACAGGCGCGCGCCACCTTTCCAGGCAAACGCTTGCAGATTGGCGAAATCGGCTGGCCGTCGGCCGGCCGCACCCGCGCCGGCGCCGTACCCTCGCTGGTCAACGAGGCCCGCTTCGTGCGCGAATTCGCCGCGCAATCGGCGGCCATCGGCTTACCCTATAATTTGATTGAGGCGATTGATCAGCCGTGGAAGCGAGTGCCCGAAGGCACCGTCGGCGGCTACTGGGGGATCCTGGACCGGGATCGCGAGCCTAAGTTCCCGCTGACCGGGCCGGTCAGCGAATGGCCGCGCTGGCGAACAGCCGCCGGCTTCACTTTCGGACTCGCGCTCGGCGTCCTGCTGTGGGGGGCGGGGCGTCGCCCGGCTCTTTCCTGGCCGCGCTGGCTTGCGCTTGGCATCGTTGCCCCAGCCACGGGAGCGACGCTGTGGGGGCTCGGCAACCATCTCGCGTCAATAGCGATCGGCTGGATCGGTGGCATCTGGGCATTCTTTCTGATGGGCGTGGCCGTTGCCGGAGGGGTATTGCTGATCGCACAGGTTATCGGCCTGACACTACCGCGGCCGGCGGGGCTGACCACTGTGACGGCCGCCCTCCATCACCGCCGTTGGAACGCGGCGGTCGGGCTTGGCCTGCTGCACTGGACGGTCATGCTGCCGGCTGCGGTTTTGGCGTTGTCGATCGCTGTCGATGGCCGCCACCGCGACTTCCTGCAACTCGCCTTCTGGCTGCCGGCGGCGGGATTCGCGTGGCTTGCCTGGCGGACCCGGCGCGACGGCCATCCGGCACCGCGCGCGGAGGAGGGCTGGATCGCCGGCCTGCTCGTCGCCTGCGCGCCATTCTGCGTTGACGCCATCGTCAACCGGGAGGCCCTGGTGTGGGCCGGCGTCTGCCTCCTGCTCGCGCTGCCCTGGGCGGGCGATGCGTGGGCGGAGGGGAGGTACCTTCTCAGGGTGCGGCAGGGACCGGATTCAGGGCCGCCGCGCCAGCACCAGCGTGGCGAGTACGGCCGCCGGAGCGGAGAGGGTGGCGTTATAGAGAACCATGCCGAAGCCCGCTGCAACCAGCGTCGGCGCAGCCCATAACCGAGCGCGCTCGACGTGGCGCGTGCTTGCGGCCAGCAGCGCCATGGCGGCCAGCGCCAGCGCCAGCCAGCCAAGGCCGCGCCACTCGGTGAACACGATAAAGCCGGTGCGCAACGGGCACCACCAGAGCCGGGCGCGCTCGCACGCCGCCCCCATCGCCTCGGGCTCGACGAATCGATAGCGGAGGGCATAGCCAGCCGCCGCGCTCGCCGCACACAGCAATATCCCGCCGATGGGGCTCGTTGCGAATCTCTGGCCGGCGCGCATTACCCTCTCGACGATCTTCGGTTGAGCGGCAACCCAATGGCGGCGGGCACCAAAAATAGTATAGATGGCATCCGCGAACGGCGTCGAAATCAGGCGGCGCGCGAAGCCCGTTTGCGTTCGTGTTCGCGCAGGTGTTTCTTGCGCACCCGGATGGATTTGGGCGTGACTTCCACCAGTTCGTCCTCGTTGATGAAGGCGAGGGCGTATTCCAGCGTGAGTGGAATGGGCGGGATCAGCAGGATATTCTCGTCGTTGCCCGCGGCGCGGATATTGGTGAGCTGCTTTCCCTTGAGCGGGTTCACGACCAGATCGCTGGGGCGCGAGTGGATGCCGATGATCATCCCCTCATACACTTCCGTGGCGTGGCCGATAAACAGGCGCCCCCGTTCCTGAAGGTTGAACAGGGAATACGCCAGCGCCTTTCCGGTCGCCATGGAAACCAGCACCCCGTTTTGGCGTTCGCCGAGATCGCCGGCCACCTGCGGGCCGTAATGATCGAAGACGTGGTACATCAACCCGGTTCCGGAGGTCGAAGCCAGAAACTCGGATCGGAAACCGATCAGGCCACGGCTTGGGATGAGGTAGTCCAGGCGCACGCGACCCTTCTTGTCCGACACCATGTCGCGCAATTCGCCACGGCGTTCGCCGAGCTTCTCCATTGCCGCGCCCTGGTGCTGTTCCTCGATATCCAGGGTCAGAGTCTCCCAAGGTTCGCAAATTTTGCCCTCGATCGTCTTGAGGACGACCTCTGGCCGGGATATGGCAAGTTCGTAGCCTTCGCGCCGCATCATTTCGACGAGGATCGAAAGGTGCAGTTCGCCGCGCCCGGAGACTTTGAATTTATTCGGATCGTCCGTCGGCTCGACGCGGAGCGCGACGTTGTGGACCACTTCCCGCTCAAGGCGTTCACGCAAATTGCGGCTGGTCACGAATTTTCCCTCGCGGCCAGCGAACGGCGAGTCGTTGACCTGGAAAGTCATGGCGATGGTCGGCTCGTCGACGACCAGCGCCGGCAGCGCCTCGACCGCCTCCGGGTGGCACAGCGTATCGGAGATCTTTAGCGTATCGAGGCCGGTAAAGGCGATGATTTGACCGGCTTCGGCTTCTTGCCATTCCAGCTTTTCCAAGCCATGAAAGCCGAGGATCTGCAGGACCCGTCCGTTCCGGGTGTTGCCATCGGCACCCATCACCGTCACGGCTGCGCCGCGCTGGATGCGGCCCCGCTGGATGCGGCCGATGCCGATCACGCCGACATAACTTGAATAGTCGAGGGCGCTGACCCGAAGCTGGAAAGGTCCGTTCGGGTCCACGTTGGGCGGCGGCACATGGCGGACGATGGTCTCGAACAGAAGGTTCATATCCTCGCCGCGCACCGCCGGGTCGGCGGAGGCCCAACCCTGGAGCGCCGACGTGTAGACCACCGGAAAATCCAGCTGTTCGTCCGTTGCGCCCAGTCGGTCGAACAAGTCAAAGGTCTGGTCGATCGCCCAGTCGGGTCTGGCGCTTGGGCGGTCCACCTTGTTGATGACGACGATGGGGCGCAGGCCAAGAGCCAGGGCCTTGCTGGTTACGAAACGGGTCTGTGGCATCGGCCCGTCCACCGCGTCAACCAGGAGAAGGACGGAATCCACCATCGAGAGCACGCGCTCCACCTCGCCGCCGAAGTCGGCATGACCAGGTGTGTCGATGATGTTGATCCGCCAGCTTTTCCAATGGATGGCCGTGTTTTTGGCCAGGATCGTGATGCCGCGCTCACGCTCGAGGTCGTTCGAATCCATCACCCGTTCCATCACATTCCCAAACTCGTGGAGAGTGCCGGACTGGCGAAGAAGCTGATCCACGAGCGTGGTCTTGCCGTGATCGACATGGGCGATGATGGCGATATTGCGAAGATCGCTGACGCTGTTCGTGCTGTTCGTCATGGGCGCAGACCGTTGTCCGGGTGGGGGAGAGGGCTCAGGCTGCCCGACGCTTCTTGTTGCCGCGGAACCGGCGCCGATGCTTTGGCGGGGTGGCGGGGCGTGCGTGCTCGGCGTTCGACGGGCTCGATCCGGCTTCATGGAAGGGTTGGTCGTCGACGACGGTGAGCCGGTGTTTCGTCAGCCTTTCAATATCGCGAAGGTAAGTGCGCTCGGTATGGTCGCAGAACGAGAACGCCGCACCCGAAGCGCCTGCGCGCGCCGTTCGGCCGATCCGGTGAACATAGCTCTCCGGTTCGTTCGGCAGCTCGTAGTTGATGACATGCGTCACGTCGTTCACGTCGATCCCGCGGGCGGCGATATCGGTCGCCACCAGAACCCGCGCTTGGCCCGACCGGAACCGTTCGAGGGCGCGCTGGCGGGCACTCTGGGATTTGTTGCCGTGGATCGCCTCGGCGGAAACGCCTATCCGGCCAAGGTGTTCGGCGACGTGGTTGGCGCGATGCTTCGTGCGCGAGAAAACGATAACCCTGGCAAGCGCGGGGTCTTTAAGCACCTCGGCCAAAAGGGCGCGCTTGTTCGCGGTGCCGACGAAGAAGACGTGTTGGGTGACCTGATTGACGGTGGTAGCCGCCGGCGTCACCTCGATGCGAACCGGGTCGGTGAGAATCTCGTCGGCGAGGCGCGCGACGTCGCTGGGCATCGTCGCCGAGAAAAACGCCGTCTGCCGTTGTTTTGGCAGCGTGGCGAGAATTCGCCTGACGTCGCGAACGAAGCCCATGTCGAGCATCCGGTCGGCCTCGTCAAGAACAAGGTGGCTCACCCGGTTGAGTCGAACGTGACGCTGGCCGATCAAGTCCAGGAGGCGTCCGGGCGTTGCGATCAGGATATCGACGCGGCGCTTCAAGGCTTCGACCTGGGGCCCTTGCCCAACGCCGCCAAGGATCACGGCCTGCCGCAGGTTAAGGTGCCGCCCGTAGGCCCGGAATTCGTCGCCGATTTGGATCGCAAGCTCGCGGGTCGGCGCCAGGATGAGCGCGCGGGGCGCGCAAGGCTCGGCCGGCGTCTTGAGCGTGGAAAGGTATTGTAGGATCGGCAGCGCGAAGGCCGCCGTTTTTCCGGTCCCGGTCTGGGCGATGCCGAGCAGGTCGCCACCGGCAAGGAGCGGGGGGATAGCCCGCGCCTGGATCGGCGTCGGATGCAGGTAGTTTTTGGCTTCCAGGGCGCGCCGAATTGGCTCGACTAGACCGAGGTCCGAGAATGAAAGAGAAGAAGAAACAGTCACGTAAATTTCCTTTACTAGATTCGCAAACGGCGCTCCGCGTTCCAAACGCGGCACGCGGCTTACGCGTATTGTCCTATCCCCGCGCGCTCGGGGCAGGCAAATGATGAATGAGGATCTCGGGACGTGGCGCTTTCGAAGAAGTCGGAAGCGCGTCGCGCTATCGCGAGATAATGTTGCAGTGCATAAATGCGCTCTCCCCCGCGCAATGTCAAGCGTGCAGGGTTGGACAAGCTCTCTGGATGCTTAAGTGACAGAGCCCGTCTGGCGGGTCGCGGCGGGTGGCTGGCCATACGAATTTCGTTAAAGGAATGCCTTTCCTTGTGCGCGCCAAGACGCAGAATTACAAGGAAACACACCGATTTTTCACCGCGTTCCGCCGGCGGCTTTCGCCGTTTCCGTAAAGAAACGCCACCGCAGCAGCTTTTCGATTTCGAGGACGCCGAGCACGAGGACGCCGACGGTTACCACCACGACGCCAAGATCGAAAGGGACCGGCGCGGTCGTGAAAAGAGATTGCATGAACGGCGCGTAGGTAAAGAGCAGTTGGAGGCCGAACACCAGAAAAACGGCCGCCAGCACCCTTGGCGTGCCCTTGATGCCCAGGAAGGTGAAGGAGGGCGTCCGCAGGTACCGGACGCTGAAAAGATAGAAGATTTCCATTGCGACAAGGGTGTTGACCGCGGCCGTGCGGGCCAGCTCGACGCTGCCTCCGCGGGCAAGGGCGAATTCGAAGACGCCGAAAATTCCAATCAGGAACAACGCGGATACGAGAACGATGCGCCAAAGGACGAAGCCGGACAGCAGGGGCTTCCGGGGCGAACGGGGGTGTCGCCGCATGACGTCGGGTTCGGTCGGCTCGAAGGCGAGAATGGCGGCGAGGGCCACGGAACTTACCATGTTCACCCAGAGAATCTGCAGGGGTTCGATCGGCAACACGAGTCCGAATAGAATTGCCACGACAAGGCTTAAGGATTCGCCGCCGTTGATGGGTAGTAAAAACAGGATGGATTTGGTCAGGTTGTCATAAACCGTTCGGCCCTCCCGGATAGCGGCCACGATGGAGGCAAAGTTATCGTCGGCCAGGACCATTTCCGCTGCCTCCTTCGCGGCCTCGGTGCCCTTGCCTCCCATCGCCACCCCGACATCTGCGCGCTTTAAGGCCGGCGCGTCGTTGACCCCATCGCCGGTCATGGCGACCACCTCGCCATCGGCCTGCAGCGCCTCGACAAGGCGCAGCTTGTGTTCGGGGCTGGTGCGCGCGAACACGGCCACCTCGCGCGCCGCCGTCCGAAAGGCGCTTGCGTCCAGCGCGTCCAGGGCGTGGCCCTCGATAACTTTCGGTTCTTCGGCAAGCCCAAGCTGCCGCGCGATGGCGCCGGCGGTCACGGCGTGGTCGCCGGTGATCATTTTGACCCGGATGCCGGCCGCTCGGCATTGCGCGATAGCGGCGATCACTTCTTCCCGCGGAGGATCGATCAGACCGATGAGCCCAAGCAGGGTGGCGCCGTTCTCGACGTCGGTGAACATCAGGTCGAGCTTGCCGTGCGGCATGGGTTTGACGGCGATCGCGAGGACGCGGTGCCCATCGGAGGCAAGCGCCTCCGTTTGGTCGCGCCAGAACGCCGGCTCGATCGGCGTTTCATCGCTAGCGGTGGTGCGTTGTTTGTCGCACATCGCAAGAACCCACTCTGGAGCGCCTTTGATGACGGCAAAAGACGTCTTTTCGTGGCTGTGATGAAGGGTCGCCATGAAGCGGTGTTTCGCATCGAACGGGATCTCGTCCGTCCGCGGGATCTGCTGCCGAACGGCTTTCACGTCATGGCCTGCCTTCATCGCCAAGGATATCAGCGCCCCTTCCATGGGGTCGCCGCCCATCACCCAGTCGTCGCCCGTCTGCCGGAGTTCGGCGTCGTTGCAAAGCAGCCCCGCGCGCGCGATTTCGGTAAGGATCGGCTCGCCCTTGGGGTCAATGTCGCGGTCCTTCGATCGGAACTCGCCGACCGGCTTGTAGCCGGCACCCGTCACTTCGAACGCAGCCCGGCCGGTAACGATCCTGCGCACCGTCATCTCGTTCCGCGTCAGCGTGCCGGTCTTGTCCGAGCAGATGATGGAGATCGAACCCAGCGTCTCGACGGCCGGTAACCGCCGTATGATGGCGTTGCGGGCGGCCATGCGCTGAACCCCGATGGCAAGCGTGATGGTCATGATCGCCGGCAGACCCTCGGGGATGGCCGCGACGGCGATGCTGACCAGCACCATGAACGCCTCGGCCCAATCGTAGCCGCGCATAAACGTCGCGAACCCGAAGATGGTCGTTGAAATGCCGAGGATCACAAACATCAGTTGCTTGGCAAATTTGTCCATCTGTCGGGTGAGGGGTGTCTTCAGGCTCTCGACGGCGCCGATGAGCTGGCTGATGCGGCCGAGTTCGGTTCGAACGCCGGTGCCGATCGCGACGCCCATGCCCTGGCCCGCGGCTACGAAGGTGCCCGAAAACGTCATCGAGGTGCGGTCGCCGAGGGCGGCGTCGTCGGCAACGGGCGCGAGCGCTTTTTCGACGGCGACCGATTCACCGGTAAGGACCGCTTCCTCGACCCGCAGATTGCGCGCGCGAATCAACCGAAGGTCGGCCGGCACGCGGTCGCCGGCCCCAATCAGCACGATATCGCCCGGAACGACCTGATCCGCCGCAACGGTTACCCGCCGCCCTTCGCGCATCACGGATGCGCGGGGATCTATCATGCTCCGAATCGCTTCGAGCGCCCGCTTGGCCCGCCCTTCTTGGATGAACCCAACCACCACGTTCACAAGGACGACGGCCAGGATGACGATGGCGTCTACGTTGTGCCGGATGAGCACGGCGAGAACCGCGGCGACAAGCAAGGTGTAGATCAGAAGGTTATGAAAATGCAGCAGGAGGCGGACCAAGGCGCTTCGCCTTGCGGCTCCGGGCAGTCGGTTCTGGCCATAGACCGCGCGGCGCGTTTCCGCTTCTTCTTCCGACAATCCCTCGGGCCGGCTGTCGAAAGCGGCAAGCACCTCCGCCGTCTCGACGGCGTGCCAATGGCGTTGAAAATCAAAAGCCAAGTTCAGCCCCTTGTCGGCCCCTTGCTTGTATGGCGTTCCGGCGGCGCGTGGATTACAATTATACAGTACCGTATTGCGCCATGGAAAAGGAGTGGCCGAAAATCGGTGCAAGGGGGTAGGGGGCGTCGGAGAAAAGAAAAGAAAAGAATGGAAGGCAGTCTACGCGTCGAACCAGGCGATTTTCCGGATCCCGAATTTGATCCGCTGGCGGAAGGCGAAGGTGTTGCCGTTCTCGCCGGCGGCTGTTTCTGGTGTACGGAGGCCGTCTTTAAGGAACTCGATGGCCTCCTTTCGGTGCGGCCGGGCTACGCTGGCGACGTGGCGGAGAAAGCCGATTACCGGGCGGTTTGCAGCGGCGCGACGAACCACGCGGAAGCGATCGAGGTGCGCTACGATCCTAAACGCCTCACCTTCGGACAAATCCTAAAAATCTTTTTTTCGGTCGCCCACGATCCGACTCAACTGAACCGGCAAGGGAACGACCGCGGGCGCCAGTACCGTTCCGCCGTTTTTTATGGAAGCGATAACCAAAAGGCCGTGGCCAAGGCCTACCTCGCGCAGCTCGGGCGCGCCAGGGTCTTCGGCGCTCCGATCGTTACGACGCTCGAGCCGTTGAACGGCTTTTACGTGGCGGAGGACTGCCACCACGACTACGCCGCCCGCAACCCGATGGAACCCTATGTCGTTCATGTCTCGCGCCCAAAGGTCGAGAAATTGCGCCGGCATTTCGGCGACAAGCTGCGATCGGACAAGCCATGACCGCAAACCCGACCCCGCCGCGAAGCGCCCGTTCGGAGAAAGGGTTCGATTTGCGGCCGCCTTCCACGGCCGAGACGCAAAAGCTGACGGCGGATCTGAACGATGAGGAAAGGCGCATCCTGCTCGACCATGGCACGGAACCGCCGTTTTGCGGCCATCTTCTGGCGAACAAGGAAGCCGGCGTCTATGTTTGCCGGGCCTGCGGCCTGCCGCTGTTCGCATCCGGCGCGAAGTTCGAATCCGGCACCGGCTGGCCGAGCTTCTTCGAAGCCTACGATCGGCGGCATATCGCAGCACTCCGCGATGTGTCCCACGGGATGGAGCGGGTCGAGATCCGCTGCGCGCGCTGCGACGGCCATCTGGGTCACGTCTTTCCCGACGGCCCGCCGCCGACCGGGGCGCGCTATTGCCTGAACTCGGTCTCGCTTGCCTTCGTGCCGGAAGGCGCGGTTTTGCCGGACAGGCTTGACCGCGGCGATCCACGGACCGCTTGAAGAAAACCCGAGAGACTTGGAGGTTCATCATGAGACCCATCTTTTTCTTCGGTTTGACCGCCGCCATCCTGGCATGGAACGCAACCCCCGCGATGGCCGTTCGCTGGCATCAATACTCGAACGACCCATGGTTTTGGGTCGATCTGGACAGCCTCCGGCAGGACGGCGCTCTCACCGTTTATCAGTTTGCGCATAGCGCCAAGAAAGGCGTGGCGCCGGACGTGGGCGGCTCTTTTGCGAACCCGTCCTGGTCTGCCGTCGACTGCGCGACGCGAGAGCAATACGACTTGAATGCGTATGGCGCCTGGGAGAAAGAGGTCGCCACCTCGGACCCCGAATGGGAAGCCATGGAGCTGGAGCTGTTCGGCTCGGCGACGCCGCCGGGTACGCCCATTCTCATGGGAAGCGATTCCCCCCTTTATACTTTTCTCTGCAAGCGCTGAACACCCGGACCCGTTCCGATCGAACGCCTCCGGCGGTGGCCTTTCCGGGTCTTGCCGCGCGGCGAGGCGAGTAGCCGGACGGGTCGGCATCTGCTAGGCTGACGGGCAACGTGTATTTGCAAGACCGGCAACTTCCTTTCCGCCGCCGGGCGGGGAGGTTGGGCTACCGAAAGGAGACAAGATCATGCAGGATCCAGCCATTTCCCGCCCACACCACCTTGGGACGAGCCTCGCAATCGTTCGTCTGACGGTTGCCGCTTTTCTGCTTGTCTGGTCCGTTGAGAAGATCCTGTTTCCCGATCGCGCAGCCGGCATTTTCAAGGCTTTTTATTTCATCGAATCGCTTCCGGTCATGGCCGCTATTGGTATCGGTCTTGTCCAGACCGCCCTCGTGCTTGCTTTTGCCTGCGGCCTTTGGAAAATTTGGACCTACGGCATCGTTCTTCTGATGCACGCCGTCTCGACGCTTTCCACCATTGCCCAACTCGCCGATCCTTATGAGGGAATCAACCATCTGTTTTGGGCTGCCGTTCCCGTCCTTGGTGCGCTCGTCGCCCTTTTCCTGTTACGGGAAAGCGACGCATGGTTGACGGTTGGCGGCGTCAGGAAAGAAAATTAAAAGCTCGCTCCGGGGCGCAGGCTGGGGGCTTGTTAGATTCTGCGCCCCGGATGCGAGCCGGGCCTGGAGAGGACCCGAACTTCGATGCCGCTCCGGCCGATTTCGTTACAGGGATCTTTAAAGCGGGGAACCCGCGGGTCGGGCGCCGAGCAATCACCGGAAGTGGGATCGAGTGGACGAAGAAGACCTGATTCGCCGGTTGCAGGATGGGGATCCGTCCAGCTACGAGACGTTGGTCAAGACCTTCGGCGGACGGATGCTGGCGGTTGCCCGTCGTGTCGTTCGCGACGAAGGCGAGGCCGAGGATTGCGTGCAGGAAGCCTTTCTTCAGGCCTTCCGGAACATCGGGGGCTTTGAAGGGCGATCGGCCCTTGGCTCGTGGCTTCATCGGATCGTGGTGAACGCGGCCTTGATGAAACTTCGGCAACGGGGCCGCCGCCAGGAAGCTCCCCTCGACGATCCGCCTTCCGAGTTTGACGAGCGGGGCATGCGAAAGGCGGAGAACTCGGCGCTGACCCGCGAACCGATGGCGGTGTTGGAAAGCCGGGAGATACAAGGCCTTGTGCGGCGGACGATCGACGAATTGCCGGACGATTTTCGTAACGTGATCCTGTTTCGCGACATCGAAGAGTACGATACGGCGGAAACCGCTGACCTTCTCGGCCTCTCCCTTGCCGCGACGAAGACCCGCCTGCATCGGGCGCGGGCGGCCCTGAAGCGGCGGCTCGAAAAAACGCTGCGCGAGCAGGAGAGCTAGAGGGACGCGAGGGCCGAATATGCCATTGAAGAACAAGGCAAGGAATTGGATGCCGACCTGCCGGGAACTGGACGCGTTCATCGTGGACTACCTAGAGGGCACGCTGCCGTTGCGCCAGCGCCTGGTGTTCCGCACGCATCTCGCCCTTTGCCCGAAATGCCGCGCCTATCTGAAGGCGTATGCGAAAACCATCGCACTTTGTCACGAAAGCCGCGCCGAGCCGCCCGCTCCACCCGAAATGCCGCCGGATCTGCTGAAGGCAATCCTGGCGGCGCGAGAAGAAGGCAATCCCGGCTAGCGCCAAAGCTTGATAGACTGAAGGCCGAGGAACGCACCGCAGGGGGGAGTCGCGATGAAGCATCTTGTGCTGGTCTTCAGCAATCCCGTGAAGGGGCAAGAGGATGAATACGACCGCTGGTACGAGGACGTGCACCTCGGCGAGATGCTCGCCACGACCGGCTGGCAAGGCGCCCAGCGTTTTGCCCTGGCCGACGAAATGTGGAACACCTGCCCGCACGGCTACCTCGCGGTATACGAGGCCGAGGCGGACGATCCGAAAAGCGTTCTTCCCCATTTGAACGCGACGCGGGCGAAGCGGCAGCAAAATGCGGCCTTCGACAAGAAGACGGCGGCGGTCTGGGTGTTTTCCGAGATCGGGCCTGAGCACAAGAACCCGGCCTTTGCGAACGTCAAAATGGAAAAACCGGGAACGAAGCGCCTTGTGGCGGTCTTCAGCAACCCCACGGAAGGGCAGGAGGCCGAATATAACCGCTGGTACGAGGACGTTCACCTCAACGAGGTGCTTGCCACGGCCGGTTGGCGAACGGCCCGGCGGTTCGCCCTGACCGACGACATGTGGAACGCCTGCCCGCTGAAATACCTCGCCTTATACGAAGCGGTGACGGACGATCCCAAGGCAGTGCTTGCAAAACTGAACGCGACGCGCGCGAAGCGCCAGCAGAGCGAGGCGATCGATATCAAGACGGCAGCGGTCTGGGTGTTTTCCGAGATCGGGCACCGGCGCCAGGGCGCGGCCTGATGGAAGGGGCCGTCTACGCCAAAACCAAGAAATAATAGCCAGCGCCCAGGGCGGCGGCGGCGGCGAGCACGGGCAGCATGCCGATTTTGAGTTTGAGCATGGCGACGAGGGCGCCGAAGGAAAGGATAAGCGCCGCGGGCTCCAGGCTTGCAAAGTCCGGCACCAGCAGGCGGACGACGCCGAGCGGCCGGAGTTCGGTGACGGTGCCGAAAAGCACGTGAAGCGCAAACCAAATGCCGAGATTCAGAATCACGCCGACAACCGCCGCCGTTACGGCCGAAAGTGCCGCGCTTAAATTCTTCTTGCCGTGCAGCGCCTCGACATAGGGCGCGCCAAGAAATATCCAGAGAAAACAGGGAACGAAAGTGACCCAGGTCGTAAGCAGCGCGCCAAGGGCGCCGGCCAGCATCGGGTCCATCCCGCCGGCGTCCCGGTATGCGCCGAGAAAGCCCACGAACTGGACTACCATAATAAGCGGGCCCGGCGTCGTCTCGGCGAGACCCAGGCCATCCAGCATTTCACCGGGGGTGAGCCATTGGTAAAACGCGACCGCTTCCTGGGCAACATAGGCCAGCACCGCATAGGCGCCGCCAAAAGTGACGACGGCCATCTTGCTGAAGAAGATAGCTTCCTGGACGAAGACGCTGGTGCCGCCGAAGGCAAGGACGAGCACGGCGACCGGGCCGAACCATAAGGGAATGCAAACCGCGAGCACCTTGAGGGCGCGAGCGAGGGAAGGGCGGGTGTGCGGAAGCGCATCTTCGTCGAAGGCGGCGTCGAGAGCCGCTCGCTCGCCGTTTTCTTGATGCCCGTCGCCGATGCCGAAACGTGCCGGGGCATAGCGGCTGCCGAGGAAACCGATCAGCGCTGCTCCCAGGACGATCAGTGGAAACGGCACCTCGAAGAAGAAGATCGCGACGAAAGCCGCCGCGGCGAGACCGTAGAGAATCCCGGTTTTCAACGCATGTCGGCCGATCCGGATGACCGCCTCGATGACGATGGCAAGCACGGCTGCCTTGATGCCGAAGAAGACCGCCTGGACGAAGGTGATTTCCTGGAAGCCGGCGTAAAGGACGCTCAAGATCAGCATGACGAGCGCGCCGGGAAGCACGAAAAAGGCGCCGGCCACGATGCCGCCCCAGGTCTTGTGCAGCAGCCAGCCGATATAGACGGCCAATTGTTGCGCTTCCGGACCCGGCAGCAGCATGCAGTAGTTGAGGGCGTGCAGAAACCGCCGTTCGCCGATCCAGCCTTTTTCCTCGATCAGCAGGCGATGCATGAGGGCGATTTGGGCCGCCGGCCCGCCGAACGACAAGAAGCCGATCTTGAGCCATAGCCGTGACGCCTCGACGAAACTCACCGGCGGCCACCCTTTGGCGGAAGCCGCGTCCCGGACGGCGGTCTTTTCAGCCATCGTGTCGTTCCTCGTGGCGTCGGCCATGCGTGCCGACGAAAGTCGCCGCCGCGCCAACGCGCAGTGCATAGGCCGTTGTTATGATGGGTTCCCAGGTGTCCATGCTTCATCCTCTGCGCACGCAGAAAACTTCGCAGGGCTTGGACACCTTTCGGCGTCTTGGATGAGCCGGGAGCCTACTACCCCGACAGAGGCCGTCATCATAGGTCCGCCCCTTGATGGGCGCAATAATCAGTGCAAATCTGACCGCGTGCTTAAGAGAAAGATACGCGGTAAATTACTGGCAAATGCCTAGCAAAACGCTCGAATATCTGACCGTCCGTGAACTTGCGGAACTCTTGCGCATTAAGGAGCGCAAGGTTTATGCGATGGTTGCGACGGGCGAGATTCCCTGCAGCCGCGCCATGGGCAAGCTGCTGTTTCCGAGACGGGATATTGAAGCCTGGGTCGCTAGCCATAGCACCGGTCGGCCGCTGTCGCGGTCTGAGGCGGGCCAGCCGGCCGTTTTCGTCGGCAGCCATGACCCGCTGCTGGAATGGGCGCTGCGCGAATCCCGCTGCGGGATCGCCTCTTTCTTCGACGGCAGTCTCGACGGGCTCAAGCGCCTGAAGGCGGGTGAGGCCATTGCGGCCGGCCTACATCTTTACGATGCGGCGGAGGGCGAGTGGAACCACGCCCATGTTGCCAGGGAATTTGCGGATGCGCCGGTGGCGCTTCTCGAATGGGCCTGGCGCGAGCGTGGATTGATCGTACCGGCCAAAAACCCGAAGAAGCTACGACGGCTTTCCGATCTTAAGGCTCTCCGCGTGATCTTGCGCCAGCCGGAAGCGGGCGGCCAGGTGCTTTTTGAGGCGCTGCTCGAGAAAGAAGGGATTCCCATGGCGGCGCTGAAAAGCGCCATGCCACCGGCGCGAAGCGAGGCCGATGTCGCGGTCGCGGTATCGGATGGCAAGGCCGACGGGGGCTTCGGGCTTGCCGCCATCGCCGGCCAGTTTCGTTTGGGTTTCGTACCGCTGCTGCGAGAACGTTACGACCTGCTCGTCTTTCGCCGGGCCTATTTCGAAGAACCCTTTCAGCGTTTCCTCGATTTCTGCCGCACGGCGGCTTTTGTCGCCAAGGCCAAGGGGCTTTGCGGCTACGACATTTCCGGCTTCGGAAAAGTCCGCTATCTGGGTTCTTGATATCCGCCTCTCAAGAGCCGTCCGTCATCGGTATGTAGTCGAGGGGAAGCGCTGTCGTATATTTGATCTGCTCCATCGCGAAACTCGAGCTGACCTCGGAAAGCGGCACCTTGTCGATGAGGCGCTTATAGAAGGCGTCGTACGCCGCGATGTCGGGTACGACGATGCGAAGCAGGTAGTCCACTTCACCGCTCATGCGGTAGAACTCGGCAACTTCCGGCATCTCGACGACGGCTTTCGCGAATTTCTCAAGCCACTCGCGGCTGTGTTGGTTCGTCTTGATAGAAAGAAAGACCGTTACGCCGACGTTTAGCTTCACCGGGTCGAGAAGGGCGACCCGGCCCCGGATAACGCCGCTTTCCTCCATCTTCTGGATTCGCCGCCAGCACGGCGTGGCGGAAAGGCCGACCCGTTCGGCGAGGTCGGCAAGCGGCATCGTCGCGTTTTCCTGCAGGCAGGCGAGAAGGTTCCGGTCGATGGCGTCCATGTGCCCTCGCTTTCAAGACGATTCAGTCTATGTTAGTGTAACTTTCTATATATAAATTGTATTCTAGAATTAGATACTAAAATCTAGCATAAAAAAACCATATAAAGAAAAAGTTTTCTAATATTTTTACCATTCCCACTTGTGCGCCAGGCCTGAATTCGCTAAGTCCAAGGCGTAGCGGCGGCAAGGGCCTCCTTCGCCTCGCGGAACTCAACCAGAGGCAGGAAACGAACGGATGGCGCTACGGGTCGTCACGGCAAATTTTCTTCGCGATGGAGACGTTGTGTACCTGGCCGAAGGTAGCCGATGGACCCCATGGCTCGATGAAGCGGCCGTCGCCGAGACGGAAGAAGGGGAGGCGGAGCTTTTGAAGGTTGGCCAGGAAGCCGAGAAGGCGCGGCAAGTGATCGGCGTCTATCCGATGGAGGTCGCCCGCGTGGAAGGAACCATCCGGCCCTTGAGCGCCCGCGAGCGGATTCGCGCGAAGGGACCGACCACGCGAACCGATCTCGGCAAGCAGGCCGTTCCCGATTTCAAGGAGCACAGTTAACGCCGATGTACCGCTACGACGATTACGACCGCACGCTGGTTCGGGAGCGCGTCGAGCAGTTCCGGGACCAGGTTGCCAGGCGGATAAAGGGCGAGCTCACCGAAGACGAGTTCCGTCCCCTTCGCCTGATGAATGGTCTTTACCTGCAACTGCACGCTTATATGCTCCGGATCGCGGTGCCGTACGGCACGCTTTCCTCCCGCCAGCTTCGTACGCTGGCCCATATCGCGCGGAAGTACGACAAAGGCTACGGCCATTTCACGACCCGCCAGAACATTCAGTTCAACTGGCCGAAGTTGGAAGACGTGCCCGACATCCTGGCCGATCTCGCCGCCGTCGAGATGCACGCCATCCAGACCAGCGGCAACTGCATCCGGAACATCACGGCCGATCAGTACGCGGGCGTCGCCGCCGACGAAATCGAAGACCCCCGCGTTTATGCCGAAATCCTGCGCCAGTGGTCGACGTTCCATCCGGAATTTTCGTTCCTGCCGCGCAAGTTCAAGATCGCGATCACCGGCGCACCCCACGACCGCGCCGCCGTCCGCCTGCACGACATCGGCCTTCATATGCGGCGGAACGAGAAAGGCGAGGTGGGATTCGAAGTGCTAGTCGGCGGCGGCATGGGGCGCACGCCGGTGATTGGGGTGACGATTCGCCGGTTCCTTCCGAAGCGCGACCTGCTTTCTTATCTTGAGGCGATTTTGCGCGTCTATAACCAATTCGGCCGCCGCGACAATTTATTCAAGGCGCGAATCAAGATCCTGGTGCAGAGCACAGGCGCCGAACGTTTTGCCGAGATGGTCGAAGCGGAATGGCGGCATATCCGGGACGGCGCCCTGGTTCTGCCGGAAAAAGAAGTCGCGCGTATCCAGGCCTTCTTCGCGCCGCCGCCCTATGAGGCGCTGCCGGCCGTCCAGCCCGCCTTCGAGGCGATGCGGTTCGAGGACCGCGCCTTCGCCGAGTGGTGCCGCACGAACGTAGCCCCGCACAAGGTGCCGGGCTACGCCATCGTCAACGTTTCGCTGAAAGAGATCGGAGAAGCGCCCGGAGATGCCACCCATGAACAGATGGACCTCGTCGCCAACTTGGCTGAACGCCATAGCTTCGACGAATTGCGCGTGACGCATGAGCAGAACCTCGTCCTGCCGCATGTCAGGCTCGCCGACGTCCATACGGTCTGGCAGGCCTTGAAGGCGGCCAGCCTCGCCACCCCGAACGTCGGCCTGATCACGGACATAATCGCTTGCCCAGGGCTGGACTTCTGCAACCTGGCGAACGCGCGTTCCATCCCGATAGCCCAGCGCCTTTCGAAGCGTTTCGAGGACCTCGACCGTCAGCACGACATCGGCGAGCTTAAGATCAAAATGTCGGGCTGCATCAATGCCTGCGGCCATCACCACGTCGGTCATATCGGGATTTTGGGCGTCGACAAGAAGGGGGAAGAATTCTACCAGATCACCCTGGGCGGCAACGCCGACGAGGACACTTCCCTCGGGCAAATCGTCGGGCCGGCCTTTCCTTACGAGGAAGTCGTCGACGCGGTCGAAACGATCGTTCAGATCTATCTTTCCAACCGCCGGGATGGCGAGCGTTTCCTCGATACTTATCGCCGGATCGGGGTGGCGCCCTTCAAGGGGGAACTCTATGCCGCTCATTAACCGCGAAGGACTTTGCGGCGACCCTTGGGTGAGGGTGGCGGACGAGGCGGCGTTGCCGGAGGCAACGCACGTTATCGTCACGCTGGAACGCTGGCGGAAGGAGCGCGAGGCGCTCCTCGGTCGCGGCGGCCCTTTTGGCATCCGGCTGCAAAGCGATCAACCGCCGGACGCCATCGAGGCGGACCTTGTCCATTTCGGGCTTATCGCCCTGGAGTTTCCCCAGTTCAAGGACGGCCGCGCCTATTCCTACGCCCGCCTGCTGCGCGAGCGTTACGGTTTCAAGGGTGAACTTCGCGCCACCGGCAACGTGCTTCGGGACCAGCTTTTCTTCATGCTGCGTTGCGGCTTCGACAGCTTCGAGATTCCGGAGAAGGCGAAGGTCGAAGAATGGCTCAAGGCCTTCGATGAAATCAGCGTCGTTTATCAGCCAACGCCGGATGGCCGGAGGACGGCGCTTCAGTTGCGCCGGTAGGCGCGCCGTCGTTTACGACTGGTTTTCGCCCCGCGAGGCGCGGCGATGCCAAAGCCGCTTTCCTTCGATCGTATGCCATGCGAGAAGGGCGCCCCCGCCGAGCAGCACCTCGCGCACGCGCTTGGCAAGCGAAAGTGCCAAGCCCATTCCCGGCGTTAACCCCATCAGCGGGGCCAACAGCATATAGCCGCCTTCCTGCACGCCGAGTCCGCCGGGCACGATGAAGGCCGCACTTCGCATTGCCTTACCCAGGCTTTCGAGGATCAGGGCGTCGGCAAGGCTGACCGGGTGCCCCATCAGGTGAAGCGCAATCCACACCTCGCCGGTACCCGCCAGCCAGGAAAGGAAATGGTAAAAAGCACTTGCTGCCACGGCGCGGGGCGAGCGGTAGATCTCCAAGATCGCCTCGTGCAGCCCGCGGAGTTCGCCAATGCCCAGCCATTCCAGCTGTAGATTTCCGATCGCCTTGTTGAACAGCCGTTCGATCCATCGGAAGAAACCCGTGCGTTGGGCAACGAGAAAGCCGACCAGCATCGGCAGCATCATCAGGATCGCGACGAGAATCCAGAAAAGCCCATCGGATCCCCGGCCGCCGAGGTGAAGCAAAAGGAGGCCGAATCCGAAAAGGGTGAATAGAAACTGCGCGATCACCTCCATCGTCAAGCTGACGATAGAACTGCCTCCGGCAACCCCGCCGGGAACCCCGGAAAAGGTGAGCAGCCGGGCGCCCACGAAGTCACCCCCGACCTGGGCGACCGGCAGCAGGTTGTTGATCCCCTCGCGTATCCAGCGGATGGCCATGAGACGCCGGAACCGAAGCCGCTTGCCCGTGATCAGGACGCGCCAGCCTTGCGTCGAGCAAGCGAGGGGAAGTATATGGAAAAGGGGAAGGAAAAGCAGGCCCCATCCGGCGGTGGCGAGTGCTCCAAAGACTTCCGAGACGCCTCGGTAGACGACCAGGCAGACAATTACCACCAGGCCCAACAGCGCCGCCGCAACCATTCCCTTCTTCATGGGGATTCCTTATGCCGCCAAGCGAGGCGCAAGACAAGCTTCGCCTACAACGGCTGCGTTTTTGGCCGGCGGGTTAGGCAGTTTCTGGCGCTTGGGTTGTTCTGGCCAGGTTCATGCTTTGCTGTAACCTTATCTGCCGTAGAGACATCCAATATAGGTTCCCAGCAAAACACGGGATGCTTCAGTATTAGGAATTAGGAGAGAAAATTACATGCTTTCAAGAAAGCGTCTTCCCATGAAACGGGCGGTTGCGTTCGGCGCAGCTGTTCTGATGGCCGGTGCTGTCGCGGCGGTGAGCCCGGCCTCGGCGGGCTGCAACCCCTGCAACCCGTGCGCCGTCAAGAGCGGCAATCCTTGCGCCGGGAAGAACCCCTGCGCAGCGAAGAAAAAGAGCGGCAATCCTTGCGCCGGGAAGAACCCCTGCGCCGCAAAGAGCAGTAATCCCTGCGCAGCGGAGTAACCCTCGCGTCCAAGAGTTATTGCCTAACGAGAAAGAGCGCCGAAAATCCTTCCGGCGCTCTTTTTTGTTTCTGGCTGAGAGCTTCCCACCCATTGCCGGTCGCCCGGGCGCGTGTTTTGCGGATCACTAAAAATTGCTATACTGCACATGTACGTAGGGGGTATCCTGATTAATTCTTTGTAAAACAATGCGTTAGTGGGGTGATCTTTATGGCAGACTCAACCGCAACGGTGCGCGAGGCCGTCGGCATCTTTCATTCCGCGGAAGACCTGGAAAGTGCGGTGGACGAATTTCGGATCAACGGTTTTGATCGTTCCGAACTTAGTCTGCTTGCCAATGACAAGATCGTCCAGGAAAAGCTTGGCCACGTCTATACGCGAGTCGAGCAAGCCGAGGACGACCCCGAAGCACCTCGCGCCGCCTGGGTATCGAAGGAAGCGGTCGATGTGGGAGGGGCGGCCATCATAGGAGCCCCCTTGTTCATCGCCGCCCTTGCCGCAAGCGGAGCGGTTGTGGCAAGTGGGGGCGCGCTTTTGCCCGCGATTGGGGCCGCCGTTGCGGCCGGCGGCTTGGCCGGGACCTTTGGCGGATTGGTGGCCGGCGAACTTGGGGAAGAACATGCCGCGCGTTACGAGCAGCAGCTCGACCGTGGCGGCATCCTGCTATGGGTTCATCTGCGCCGTCCCGAAGAGGGGGAAAAGGCCTTGGACATTCTCCGGCGACATCAGGCGACTCATGTCCATGTGCATGAGATTGCCGCCAGCAGCTAGCCGTTTTAAAGACGACCTGGATATTGCGGGCCACCTTAAGAAGACGAACCCGCAAAGTTCCATGAGAAAAACCCGCCTTTAAATATGGGTGTTGGTCTTGGGGTTATGGCCGGCCGCCTATGTCCGGGTGCCGATCGCTTCCTTCATTGCGGCGACGATGCGAGCTTGCGTTTCTTCTTTCAGGTAGGGGTGCATGGGAAGACTGAGCACCTCGTTCGCAAGCCGTTCGGAAACCGGCAGGGCTTCCACCCGCGGGTAGGGAAGGAAGGCCGTTTGGCGATGCAGCGGCAACGGGTAATAGACGGCGGTCGGTATCCCTTTCGCTTTTAGGGCATCGGCAACCGCGTTGCGGTCGGCGCCGGGAAGCCTAAGCGTATACTGCGCCCACACGGAGGTTCGCCCTTTTTTCACGGTCGGCACGATGGCAACCCGGTCAAGGGCTTCGGAATAGCGCCGTGCGACTCGATCCCGCGCCGCGATTTCGTCCGGAAAAATCTCGAGCTTATGAAGCAGAATTGCCGCCTGAAGCGTATCGAGGCGGCTGTTTATTCCAATGCGGACGTTGTCGTATCTCTCGGTACCCGCGCCGTGCACGCGGATCGAGCGGAGAAGCGCCGCAATTTTGTCATCGTCCGTAAACAGCGCCCCCCCATCGCCATAACAGCCGAGCGGTTTTGCCGGGAAAAAGCTTGTCGTTGTAATGGGGGCCAGTGTTCCGACCCTTCGGCCGTTCAGCGTGGCGCCAAAGGATTGCGCCGCATCGGCGATGACGGTAAGGCGGTATTTTTCTGCAAGGGCGGAAATGGCATCGTAATCCGCCGGTTGCCCGAAAAGATCCACGGCAATGACGGCGGCGGGGCGTAAGCCCTGCGCCTTTGCAACCGCGAGGGCCGCTTCGAGAGACAAGATGTCGAGGTTGAAACTTCCTTCCTCGACGTCGATGAAGATGGGTGTTGCGCCAACCAACACGGGCGCTTCGCCGGAGGCAGCAAAAGTAAAAGAAGGGACGAAGACAGCATCCCCGCGGCCGACGCCAAGCGCCATAAGGGCAATCTGCAGGGCGTCCGTTCCATTCGCGCAGGTGATAGCGTGTTTTGCGCCGCTGAATTCGGCAAGCCTTTCTTCCAGCTCGGAAACTTCGGGTCCCAGCACGAATTTGCCGTGGTCCAGCACGCCCTGGATAGAAGCGTCGAGCTTCTTGCGCAGCCGTTCGGTTTGCGATTTCAGGTCGATAAATGGAATAGGTTCATTCACGATAGATACGTGCCAGCTTATCCGGTTCCGATTCACAATACCGGTTTCCTTCGCGGGGGCAAACGCGGTCTTTATCCGAGCGCTTCGCCCGTGTGGCCGGCCCGACCGGCGCGTTCTTCGTTACGACGCCGTTTTGGGAAACGCAGCAGCGTTCGCCAAGCGTCGTTCCGCAAACGACCGTCGCGTTTGCATCAATCGTTGCGCCTAGTTCGACGGCAATGGGAAGAAAACCGGCAAGGTCAATCGGACTTCACGGCCTGGAAGATCAGGCAAAAGGACGCCCCGCGGATTCGCCGCCATTCGTTTAATGTAACTGCCCGTTTCTTCATATAATCAAGCGGCTAACCCGTATGGCGACGTTTGGTTTGACGCTTGGGACTTGGCGGTATAGAAGCACGCCCGGAGCAACTTTCGGAATTTCCTTGGAAAAACGCGTGAAGTCGGTTCCCCGAATCGCCGTTCTTGGGCTTGGCTACGTGGGCTTGCCGCTTGCGGTGGCGCTTGCCCGCCATTTCAAGGTCATCGGTTATGATCTTGATTCATCTCGTGTTTCCGAGCTTCGCGCGGGCCGGGACCGGACGTTTGAAGTATCGAGCGAGGAACTGCAGAAGAGCTCGCTCAAGGTCGTGGGCGCCGCCGAGGAACTGCGCGGGTCGGATTTTTTCATCGTCGCGGTGCCGACTCCGGTCGATACGGAAAACCGGCCGGATCTCTCGGCCCTCCGGGAGGCTTCGCGCGCGGTGGGCGCGGTCCTGGACGAGAACGCCGTCGTCGTCTTCGAAAGCACGGTCTACCCCGGCGTCACGGAAAATATCTGCGGTCCGATTCTGGAGAAAGTTTCCGGCCTTCGCTGCGGGGTGGATTTCCATCTCGGCTATTCGCCGGAACGCATCAACCCCGGCGACCGAGTCCACAATATCGAGAGCATCACGAAAGTCGTCGCCGGCCAAACACCGGAAGTGGCGTCGCGATTGAAGGCGATCTATGGCCAAATCAACGGCGGGAACATCTTCGTCGCCCGCAACATCCGCACGGCCGAGGCCGCCAAGGTCATCGAGAATACCCAACGCGACATCAACATCGCCTTCATCAACGAGGTGACCACGATCTTTGCCAGGCTGGGTCTTTCGGTTCACGATGTCTTGGACGCGGCAACGACGAAATGGAATTTTCTCGACTTCAAGCCCGGCCTCGTCGGCGGCCACTGCATCGGGGTCGATCCCTTCTACCTCGCGCATTGTTCGGAGGAGCTTGGCCTTCACCCGGAAATCATTCTGGCCGGGCGGCGGATCAACGACCGCATGGGGGGCTACCTTGCGGCGCAGATTCACGCCGCGATCGAGAAAGCCATGCCTGGCCGGAAAGCGGCGCGGATCCTCGTTCTCGGCCTTACTTTCAAGGAAAATCTGCCGGACCTTCGGAACACGAAGGTGGTTGACCTCATTCGGGAGCTGGAAGGACATGGCCATAGCGTCGTCGTGCACGACGCTTGCGCGGACCCGGTTGAGGCAAAACGGCTTTATAAGATTGATCTTCTGCCGTCGCTGAACGGGGCAAACGGATTTCATTGCGTGGTCGGGGCTGTCAGCCATACCAGCTACCGCGAGTTCACACACCAGTCCTTCCGCGACCTGCTCGGGCCGGCAGGTCTTGTCGCCGACATCAAGGGCATATGGCGTGACCTTGTCTTGCCGGATGGTTTCCAACGCTGGCAGCTATAGCTTTCTTGTCCTGGTTTTTCCCTCGTTTTGAAACTTCCGTGGAAAAATCAAGCATTTGTGATTTGAAGAAAATCTTGGTTTGGCCTAGGTATCTTGACAAATTCTTGTTTTTTGCCAAAAGCTTGATCAAAGTTCCGCGCCCGACCGCAAGGGCAGAAGGAAACGTTTGATATGACGTCCATGATCGAAATTCTAAACCTAACGCGGAAGTTCGGGCGCTTTACCGCCGTTGACAACATTTCCTTTTCGGTCCCGCGCGGCCAGGTTCTCGGTTTTCTGGGCCCGAACGGGGCCGGCAAATCCACCACGATGCGGATGATTGTGGGCTTTCTCCAGCCGACCTCGGGTACCGTGCGGGTCGGCGGCTTCGATATTCAGAGGCAGCCGCTTAAGGCAAAGTCGCTGATGGGTTATATGCCGGAAGGGGCGCCTTCCTACCCGGACATGATGCCGCGGGCTTTTCTCAACTTTGCGGCCACCATTCGGGGCCTGCGCGGGGTGCAGAAACGAAAAGCGATCGATATGGCAATCGCCAAGCTGGGGCTGGAGCCGGTGCTCAACCAGCCGATCGAGACGCTTTCGAAAGGGTTTCGCCGCCGAGTCGGTGTCGCCCAAGCCATCCTGCACGATCCGCCCGTCCTCATTCTCGATGAACCGACGGATGGCCTTGATCCGAATCAGAAGTATCAGGTGAGGACCCTGATCCGCGATATGGCGCCGGAGAAAGCGATCATCGTTTCCACCCACATCCTTGAGGAAGTCAACGCCGTTTGCGACCGCGCCATCATCATCGATCACGGCAAGATTGTTGCCGATGGCACGCCGAATACGCTTGAAGCGCGTTCGCGGTTCCATAACACGGTCACCATCTCGATCGCGGGCGAGGCCGCGTCGGAAGCGGAAAAAGTGCTGAAGACCCTGCCGCAGGTGGCGCGCGTCGAAGCCGGCGTCAGGGTTGGCGGTCTTCGCTATTTCACCCTTTTTCCGAAAGCCGGGGCCGCCATCGTGACGGAGGTGGGCGATCTTGCGCGGGACCGCGGGTGGCGCGTGGAAGAGCTTTACGCGGAACGCGGACGCCTCGACGAAGTTTTTCGCAGCCTCACGATCGGTGATACCGTCGTCACGGGACGGCAAAAAAAAGGAAAGCGGGCGACGGCATGAGCAGGACGTTCATCATCATGAAGCGCGAGCTCGCGAGCTATTTTGCAACGCCGCTCGCTTACGTATTTTTGGTCATTTTCCTGTTTCTGGCTGGGGTCTTCACCTTCTACTTCGGCCTCTTCATCGAACAGGATCAAGCGGATCTGCGCGCCTTCTTCGACTTCCACCCATGGCTATACCTTCTGCTCATGCCGGCGATCGCGATGCGCCTTTGGGCGGAGGAACGCAAGACGGGCACGATCGAGTTCCTGATGTCGCTGCCCATCCCCTTCGGCGCCACCGTTCTGGGCAAGTTCCTGGCCGCTTGGGCATTCACCGCGATCGCTCTGGCCTTGACGTTTCCGATCTGGCTTACCGTCAATTACCTGGGAGAGCCGGACAACGGGATCATTTTCGCAGGCTATATCGGTTCGCTCGTCATGGCGGGCGGCTATCTTGCGATCGCGTCTTGCGTTTCGGCCGTCACGAAGAACCAGGTCATTGCCTTCGTGATGGGGGTCGTCGTCTGTTTCATCTTCACGATTGCCGGCCAGCCGCTGGTCACGGATTTCTTCAGCTCCTGGGCGCCCCGATGGGCGGTGGAGCTGATCGCCTCCTTCAGTTTCTTGACGCATTTCGATGCCATTATCGAGGGCGTTATCGATGTCCGCGATGTCGTCTATTTCTCGACGCTCATCGGGTTTTTCCTTTATGCGAATGCGGTCGTCATCGAATTCAAGAAAGCAAGCTAGGAACTAGAAATGAAACGCGGTTTTCTGACGGCAGGCGGCCTTGTCTTTGCGGCGGTTCTTTTTTTCGGCGTGAACGCGATTACGGGCGCGGCGTGGAAATCGGCCCGTTTTGACTTTACGGAAGGCAAGCTTTACACGCTTTCACCCAGCACCCACGATGTGCTGAAGGGCCTTTATCGGCCGGTTAGCTTGCGCCTTTATTATTCGAAGTCCATGGCGAACGCGGTGCCGGAAATTCGCACCTATGCGAAACGCGTGAAAGAGCTTCTCGAAGAATACGTCGCGTATTCGGATAACAAACTCAGCCTTGAAATCATCGACCCGGAGCCGTTCACGGAAAAAGAGGACCGCGCCATGAAGGACGGCGTCCAAGGGGTGCCTCTGGATGAAACGGGCGCCCGGTTTTATTTCGGCCTTCATGCCGATGCGGGCAAGGATGCAAAAGGCGAAGGCGGGGTTGCGGACGTCATTTCTTTTTTTCAGCTGGGGAAGGAACAATTCCTTGAATACGACATCACGCAGCTGATTCATGGCCTGGGCCGCGAGTCCAGGCCGATCGTCGGCGTGATCGGGCAGCTTCCTTTGAAATTTGGAGCGGTCAGCGTCGCCGCCATAAAGCGCGGCGAGGTTCAGCCATACGCCATTCTCGAGGAAATGCAGAAATTCTTCGATGTCCGGTTCATCGAGGACATGCGTGAAATCACCGGCGCCGATATTCTCTTGATCGTTCACCCGAAGGAGCTGAGCGACCGCGCGCTCTATTTCATCGACCAGTACGTGCTGCGCGGCGGCCGCACCCTCGTCTTTGTTGATCCGTTTGCGGAATTCGGGACTCTGCCGACGAAGTTCGGGGATCTGCCGGCCATGACGGATCGCGGGTCGAGCTTGGGGCGGCTGTTCGATGCGTGGGGCATCGAGTACGACGTCAACAAATTCGTCGGCGATCGCCGAAACGCCGAAACCGGGACGACCGGTTTCGAGATTAACCAAAGCGCAAACGAGGAAGTCGTCCGCTACCTTCCCTGGTTTCGTTTGGGGTCCGAGAGCCTGAACCAGCGCGATCCGGCGACGAGCGGGCTTGAGCATATCGACTTTGCGACGGCCGGCGCGTTGAAACCGAAGAGCGGGGCAACGACGACTTTCATGCCCCTGGTCGTGACCTCCCAGGATTCGAAACTTTTCGAAACGTCGGAGCTGGTTGGCAACATGGACCCCGAGAAGTTCCTGCGCAATTTCGAGCCGGTCGGGCAGAATTTCGTCGTGGCGGCGCGCATCACGGGGCTGGTGAAGACGGCTTTCCCGGGTGGTCCGCCCCCGGTCGAACTGCCGAAGGAAACGGACAAAGCAGCCAAGGAGGATGAGGCAAAGAAAAAACCGGAGATGCCGTCGGAGGTGGAGGTCGAGAGATGGACCTATCCGCCGATCGGGCAATCCGAAAAGCCGGTCAACCTGATCGTCGTCGCCGATACCGACGTGCTGCACAACAGCCGCTGGACGATGTCCGGCGACTTCTACGGCCACAAGACCTTTACTCCCACTGCCTCGAACGGCGAATTCGTGGTCAATGCGCTTGAGAACCTGGTTGGGGGAGATGACTTGATCTCGCTGCGCAGCCGGGGCACGTCTTACCGCCCCTTCGTGCGGCTGCATCGGCTTGCTCAAGACGCCGAGGAACGCTACCGCAGCCACGCGAAAGAACTCGAGGACCGCGTCCAGGGGGCGGAGATGGAGATAAAAAACCTCCGCAGCCAGAACATCTATGAAAAAGAGCCGGGAAAACTTGCCGCGCGTGAACAGGTGATCCGCGACATCTACCAGGAGATGTTCGAGGCCCGGAAGGAACAGCGCGACGTGCAAAGAAAGCTTCGCGAAGACATCGATGCTCTTGCCGCGAAGCTTCGGTTCCTCAATATCGGTCTGATGCCGCTCCTTATCGGCTTTCTGGCGGTTGGGATCGGCGTCTATCGCCATTTCCGGCACGGCACGCGCTGGAGCGCGGAAAAACAAGGAGAGGTGTCTCCCTCCTGATCCTGTTTTGCCGACGGTAGCATCCTGCTACACTTGCGCCGGTGTTTCCTCTGGCCGGGGGAACGGATGCAACTCGTTGAGCGTGAATGGCAAAAAAACGTGAGACGGCGCGAATAACGCCAGTTCTTCTCTCCGGGGGCTCCGGCACGCGTCTTTGGCCTCTTTCGCGCGCCCTTTACCCGAAGCAGCTATACCCGCTGGTGGGCGAACGCAGCCTTCTGCAGGAAACGGCGCTTAGGGTGGCGGACAAAAGCCTTTTTGATCCCATGCTGGTGATCGGCGGGGAGGCCCACCGCTTTCTCATCGCCGAGCAGCTTTCCGTCGTTGGCGTAAAGCCCAGGCATATCGTCCTCGAACCGGCCGGCCGAAACACCGGCCCCGCGGCGGCTGCGGCGGCTTGCCTCGCCGAAAAAAAGACCGCCGGCGCGCTTCTTCTGGTGCTGCCTTCCGATCACGCCATCGGCGCGCGAAAACGGTTTCTTGAAGCCGTCGCAAAAGCCACACCGGCGGCCGAAGCCGGCGCGCTCGTCACCTTCGGCGTTTTCCCCACCGCGCCGGAGACCGGCTATGGCTATGTTCAGCGCGGTGCCCCCATGAAGGGGGCGAAGGGGTGCTTCGAGGTCACCCGCTTCATTGAAAAGCCCGACCGCAAGACGGCTGAAAAGCTTATCCGGGGAGGGGATATCTATTGGAACAGCGGCATCTTTCTTTTTCGCGCCGACCGCTTTCTGGAAGAGCTTGATCACCTGCAGCCGAAAATCGTCATGTGTGCAAGGGAAGCGGTCGCAAAATCCGAAGAAGACCTCGGTTTCTTGCGGCTGAACAGCAAAGCCTTTAAGGCCGCCGCCGCCGTCTCGATCGACGTTGCGGTGATGGAGAAGACGCAAGCCGCGGCGGTCGTTCCCGTCGAGATGGGGTGGAGCGACGTCGGGTCATGGGAAGCGTTGCAGGCGATGGCGAAGGCCGACGGATGCGGAAACGTGCTGGAGGGGGACGTCTTGGGCCTCGATGTTCGGAACGCGTATTTGCGAAGCGAAGGCCCGCTTGTGGCCGCTCTTGGGGTTAAGGACGTGATCGTCGTCGCCACCGGGGATGCCGTGCTTGTCGTCAGCCGTGACCGCGCCCAAGACGTCAAGACGATCGTCGAGAAGTTAAGGGCCAAGGGTCGCCAGGAGGCGGCAAGCCACCCGACCGTCCATCGCCCGTGGGGCAGCTATCGGACGGTCGATTCCGGCGAACGCTTTCAGGTGAAACGCCTCATGGTCAAACCGGGCGCCAAGCTTTCCTTGCAGAAGCACCGCCACCGCGCCGAGCACTGGGTCGTCGTCGAAGGCACGGCCCGCGTCACGAAGGGCAAGAAATCGCTCGACCTTAGGGAGAATGAATCGATCTACCTTCCGGCCGGCACGATTCATCGGCTGGCGAATCCCGGGCATCGGCCCCTCCACCTCATCGAGGTGCAGTCGGGGAGCTACCTGGGGGAGGACGATATCGTCCGTTTCGACGATGTCTACGGGCGCGTCGAGCGGCCTTCCGCCGGCGGTCGAAAATATGGCGGGGCGAAGGGCAACCGTGCTAAGGCGGGACGTGGAAAACGGGTCACGAACTAGCCGGGGGCACGCCATGGCGGAAAAGGTCGCACTGATTACCGGGGCCACCGGCCAGGACGGCGCTTACTTGGCGGAACTCCTGTTGGAAAAGGGGTATGTCGTCCACGGCGTGAAACGGCGGTCCTCCTCCCTCAATACCGGGCGGGTTGACCATCTTTACCGGGACCCCCACGAGCGGGGCCTGCGGTTCTTCCTTCACTATGGCGACATGACGGATGCGACGAATCTTATCCGTCTCGTCCAGGAAACCCAGCCCACGGAAATTTACAACCTCGCCGCCCAGAGCCACGTGCAGGTCAGTTTCGAAACGCCGGAATACACGGCGAACACGGACGCGCTCGGCACGCTTCGCCTGCTGGAGGCAATGCGAATCCTGAACCTCAAGGAGCGCACCCGCTTCTACCAGGCTTCCACCTCCGAGCTTTACGGGAAAGCCTTGGAAGTGCCGCAAACGGAAACGACGCCGTTCTACCCCCGAAGCCCCTACGGGGCGGCCAAGCTTTACGCCTACTGGGTCACCGTGAACTACCGCGAGGCCTATGGTTTTCATGCCTCGAACGGCATCCTTTTCAACCACGAAGGGCCGACGCGCGGGGAAACCTTCGTCACCCGCAAGATCACGCGCGCCGTCGCCGCTATTCATCTCGGGCTTCAGGACAGGCTCTATCTCGGCAACCTGGACGCCAAGCGCGACTGGGGCCACGCCAAGGACTACGTCGAGGGCATGTGGCGCATCGTCCAGCAGCCGGAACCGGACGACTACGTGCTGGCGACCGGGGAACAGCACAGTGTCCGGGAATTCGTCGCGCTTGCCTTTGGCCATATCGGGCGCGAGATCGCCTGGAAAGGAAAGGGCGTGGATGAAAAAGGCGTGGACGCCAAAAACGGAAATGTCCTCGTCGAAATCGATCCGCGCTATTTCCGGCCGACGGAGGTCGAAAGCCTGCTCGGCGATCCGTCGAAGGCGCGCGCGAAGCTTGGCTGGAAACATCGGATCGGCTTTGCCGAGCTGGTTCGCGAGATGGTCGAATCCGATATTGAAAGCGCAGGCCGGGAAAAGCGATGACAGCGCCTCCGGACCTCTTTCCGCTCGAAGGGCGACGGATTTGGGTCGCCGGTCACCACGGCATGGTCGGTTCGGCCATCCTGCGCCGTCTGGCTGGCGAAGGCTGCGAGATTCTCACCGTTTCCCACTCGGACCTGGATCTTACCCGTCAGGCGGAAGTCGAGGATTGGCTGGCGGCGGCGCGCCCGGAGGCGGTTTTTCTGGCGGCGGCGCGGGTCGGCGGCATTCTGGCGAACGATACGCGGGCGGCGGATTTTATATACGACAACCTCGCCATCGAAACGAACGTGCTGCACGCCGCCTACAAGACCGGTGTGAAGAAGCTCTTTTTTCTGGGGTCTTCCTGCATCTACCCGAAGCTGGCGCCGCAGCCGATCCCGGAGGAGGCGCTGCTCGAAGGCCAGCTTGAGCCGACCAACCAGTGGTACGCCATCGCCAAGATCGCCGGCCTCAAGATGGCGCAGGCCTACCGCCGCCAGCATGGTGCCGACTTCATCTCGGCGATGCCCACCAACCTCTATGGTCCGGGGGACAATTTTGACCTTCTGTCGAGTCACGTTGTGCCGGCTCTCATCGCCAAGACTCACCAGGCGAAAGTCTCCGGCGCCGCCACGGTCGAAATTTGGGGGACGGGAACGCCGCGCCGAGAATTCCTTTACGTGGACGACCTGGCGGACGCTCTCGTCCATCTCATGAAGGTTTATTCGGACGCCATGCATATCAATGTCGGCGCCGGGACGGATATCTCGATCGCGGAGCTGGCGAGGCTGATTGCCCGTGTCGTCGGCTTTTCCGGCAAGATCGCCCACGACGCCAGCAAGCCGGATGGTATGCCGCGCAAGCTTTTGGACGTGCGCCGTCTCAACGCCCTGGGCTGGCGGGCCAGGACGTCGCTGGAGGAGGGGCTTCGGAAAACCTATCGGTGGTACTTGGAGGAAACGGAAAGCTATTCCGAAGCGGCTACCTAGGCCGTTTTTTCCGATTCCGGCAGCGGGTTTTTATTAAAGGTATTGCGCATGCGTCTCCATCGTGAAGGTTGGCCTTTCCTGGCGCTTTTTGCCGGCGGCGCGGCGCTGCTCTGGATCCTTTATGCGCCACTCGGGTGGATCGGGCTGGTCGGCACCTTGTGGTGCGGCTGGTTCTTCCGGGATCCGGAGCGTGTCCCGCCGTTAGGCGCTGGGCTTATCGTTAGTCCAGCGGACGGTGTCGTCCGCGCCATCCAGCCCATCGTGCCGCCGCCAGAATTTGGACTGCCGCCGAAGGCCCATACGCGGATCAGCATCTTCCTGAATATTTTTAATGTGCACGTGAACCGCGTCCCCGTCGCCGGCACCGTCGCGGCACTCGCCTACCGGCCTGGAAAATTCTTCAATGCCAGTTTCGACAAGGCGAGCGAACTCAACGAGCGTCAGGTTGTCCGCATCACGACAGCGGAAGGCGAAGGAATCGGGTTTGCCCAGATCGCCGGCCTCATCGCCCGGAGGATCAAATGCGACCTGCAGCCAAACCAGCGGGTGGCAACCGGCGAGCGGTTCGGCATCATCCGTTTCGGCAGCCGGATGGACGTGTATCTTCCGCAACGGCTTGTCCCGCTTGTTGCGGTCGGAGAGAGGGTTTTTGCCGGTGAGACGGTGCTGGCCGACCTGCAAGCGGCGGGGTCGGTTCCTGCAGGAGAGGCGCCCTAGATGTTTCCCACGCGACGCAATCGCCTGAAGGGATATTCCTTCAACCGGATGGTGCCGAACCTGCTTACCGTGATGGCGCTGTGCGCCGGCCTCACGTCCATCCGCTTTGGGTTTCAGGCGCGCTGGGAGCCGGCCGTCTTTGCCCTGCTCATCGCGGCGATCTTCGACGCGCTGGACGGCCGGATTGCCCGGCTCATGAAGGTGACGAGCGAATTTGGCGCCATGCTCGATTCCCTTTCCGATTTCGTGAGCTTTGGCGTGGCGCCTGCCGTCCTCCTTTACTTCTGGACGATGCAGGAGTGGGGCGTCGTCGGCTGGGCTCTGGTTCTGCTCTACGGGGTCTGTTGCGCGCTTCGGCTGGCGCGCTTCAACACGCAAGACGGTGACGATGAGGCGCGCCCAGCCTGGGCGTACAATTTTTTTGTCGGGGTTCCGTCCCCTGCCGCCGCCGCCCTAGTCCTGCTTCCTCTCATGCTGACCTTCGTTTTCGGGCAGGGGGTTCTGGACCGTCCGATCGTGTCCGCCATCTTCCTGCTTGGCGTCTCGGCTCTGATGATCAGCCGCGTTCCGACCTATTCCTTCAAAAATTTCAAGGTGCCGCACAAATACGTCTTGCCGACCTTTCTATTCGTCGGCCTGGTGGCGGCGTTTGTCGCCAGCGAATATTGGGCGACGCTTTCGGCGCTTGCCATTCTTTACCTGGCCAGCATCCCGCTCAGCGTCCGCTCCCATGCCGTCTTGAAAAAAGAGACGGAACGCCTCCACGCGAGCGAGGCCGGGCTGGGCGACGAAGACGAAGGCGGAACTGCGGGGTAATCGCCGGATTTCCTGACAAAACCGGCGGTTTACCTGGAAAATCTAAGCTTTTTTTTAAGGTTTCTTAGCTACTTCTTGGCGGTGGACAGTCGGTGTCGCGGCATGGGGGTAGCGGCTTGCAAACACCAGTGAATAGCCAAACGAAGGCTGGTGCGGGGTTTTTCACCCCTTGGCTCAGCCATGGTTTGCTCATTTTTACCATCTTCGTCGCGATGGCCATCGCGGTCGGTCTCGCCGGGTGGGAACTCGGCGATTACTACGCGACCTTAAGGCCTGTCGCGGCGGCGGGCAGCGGCTCCGGCTTGCCCGAGGTAAGGGCCGCGCTTGACGCGGCTGATCGGCTGCGGCTCGAAATCGCCGGTATCACCTTGATCTATATCATCATCCTGACGGCGTTCTTCTGGCTCTATTGGCGCGAATCGAAGCGTCGCGACAACATCGAGGAAAGCTTGCTCGGCGCCACCCGCCGCGCCGAAAACGCTTCGCAGGCAAAAACCACCTTTCTCGCCCAGATGAGTCACGAATTGCGCAGCCCCCTGAACGCGATCATGGGGTTTGCCGAACTGATCCGGGACGAGGTCTTCGGAAAGGTAAAGCCGGAATATCAGGAATACGCCGGGAACATTTACGAAAGCGGCGCGCATCTTCTCGAACTCATCAACGAGATTCTGGAGATGGCGAGGGTCGAGGCGGGCAAGGCGACCCTGGACGAACGCGTCGTGGACGTAAGGAACGCCATCGAGGCATCCTTGCGCCTGGTGAGCGTTCGCGCCGAGGCGGAATGCATTCGCCTGGCGACGGAGATCGAATCGCCGTTGCCGACGCTGTACGTGGACGAAAGAAAGCTTCGCCAGATTCTGATAAACCTGCTGACGAACGCGATCAAATTTACGCCGAAGGGCGGCCTTGTCACGACGGTTGCGCGGGTGACCATGAACGGCGATTTCGTCCTGATCGTGCGGGACACCGGCGTCGGCATCGCGCCGGAAAACATCGAGAAGGTGCTGGAGCCCTTCGGGCAGGTGAGCAACGCGTTTGCCAGCAAGAATCAGGGAACCGGGCTCGGCCTGCCGCTTACGAACTCGTTTGCTCAGTTGCACGGCGGCCGGCTGAAAATCGAAAGCACGCCGGGCAAGGGGACCAGCGTCACCATCACTTTCCCGGCCGAACGGGTCATCCGCCTCGACAAGGGCAAGTCCATCGTCGTCTCCCTGGCGGGCTGAACCGGCGAGCGGCCGGTCAAGAGCAGGGGAAAAGTTCCATGAGCGCGCGTTCCACAGCCGCCCCCGCCGATAGCTGGTGCGTCTCGGGGTGGCGCGCGGCCCAATCGAACAGCCACGCCTTGGCCGTCGCGAAGGTCGTGCCCTCCGGCCAGCAATAGCTGTCTTCGAGCCAAAACAGCATCTCGTCGGTATCGGCGATGAAAGCGTCGCAGCTTTGCACGTCCGTGTTGCAGACGGCGAGGAATTGCCCGAAGGTCGCGTGGTCGAGATCCTGGGATGTGGCGGGCGAGGGGGCCGCAACCGCAAGAACGGCGATGGCGGTGGCAAGGAGGCAAGCCCCGACCGCACCCCTTGTTTTCTGTAGCGGCCGTTTCTGTGGTAGCCGTGGAACCCGCATCTTGGACCCTCTTTACTGTGTGGCTTTAAGTATAGTCCCGGCGGGTGATCCCGACAAAGGGGGGAAGAGACGCCCGCCAATTCGGCGAAAAGTGAGATTTGGCTGGGGGACCTGGATTCGAACCAGGGTCGCTCGGTCCAGAGCCGAGAGTTCTACCGCTAAACTATCCCCCAAGCGGGAAGGCCAGATTTCCTAGCATGCGCTTCAAGCTTTGAACAACCCCCAGTCCGGGCGGGGCCTTCCCGGGCGGGGCTTTGACGTTGCTTTCCCTTGCGCTAAGGTCTGGCGGGGTGGGGTGGCCTCGCGTAGGGAAGGGCAGGAGCCTTGGCGAAATTTCTTTCTTCGGACCGGTCGGATCGGTCCCCGGTAGGACCCGAGCAGGCACCCCGTGTGCCCTGCTTCGGCGCCCTTGACCTCGGCACCAACAATTGCCGGCTTCTGATCGTTCGGCCGGAGGGGACGGGCCACCGGGTCGTGGATTCCTTCTCCCGCATCGTGCGTCTGGGCGAGGGCTGTTCCGCAAGCAACCGCGTTTCCGAAAAGGCGGTCCGGCGGACGATCGGCGCGCTTAAGGTTTGCGCGAAGAAACTCCATGGTCACCACGTAACGAAATTCCGCTGCGTGGCGACCGAGGCCTGTCGCCGTGCCACCAACGGGGCAAAATTCGTGACCCGCGTCCGCAAGGCTACCGGGCTTCCCCTCGAGATCATTTCACCGGAAGAGGAAGTAGCGCTTACCTTTGCCGGCTGCGCCGAGCTGATCGTTCCCGGCGATGGCTGGGCGCTCGTCTTCGACATCGGCGGCGGCAGCACCGAGGTGACCTGGGCGCGGCTGGATGGAGAAGGCAACCACCGCATCGAGGGCTTTCTCTCGCTTCCGGTCGGGGTCGTGACGCTGGCCGAGGAGCGGGGAGCCACAGGGTTCGGTCATGAAGCCTATGCCAGCATAGTGGAAGAGCTTGCCTTGCGCTTTTGTTCTTTCGACGCGGCGCACGGCATCGCCCGACGCATCGCGGAAGGGGGCGTCCAGATGCTGGGCACCTCGGGCACGACGACAACGCTGGCAGGCATTTTGCTCGACCTCAAGCGCTACGACCGCTCGCGCGTGGACGGCAGCTATCTCGAGCGGGAAAGGGTTCACGGCCTTCACGGCCTTGCCGCCCAGTTGCTGGATACGACGCTTGAGGAACGGATCGCGAACCCCTGCATTGGCCGTGGGCGCGCCGACCTCGTCATTCCGGGCTGCGCTATTCTGGAGGCGATCTGGAGAACATGGCCTGCGCCAAGGCTCCGGGTCGCCGACCGCGGCATCCGGGAAGGCATCCTGAAAAGCCTGATCGGGACGTGGCCTTTGCCCGCGCTGGCCTCCTAAACCGATGCGCGGACGGCGAAGCGGGGATGCGCGGCTAAAGGGCAGGCGGCTTACTACGCGGCTCAAGTCGGCCCGCGGGCGCAAGACAAGCTCCACGCGCTGGCTCCAGCGGCAGCTCAACGACCCTTACGTAGCCGAGGCCGTAGAGCGCGGCTTCCGGTCGCGGGCCGCCTTCAAGCTGATTGAACTCGACGCAAGATTCCGTTTCCTGAAACCCGGCCTGCGGGTCGTGGATCTGGGTGCCGCTCCCGGCGGCTGGAGCCAGGTTGCCGCCGAACGGGTGGGGACTGCGGACGGCCCCGGTGGCGGCCCCGGCGGCGGCAAGGTTATCGCGGTGGACGTGAACCCGATGGACCCGATTCCGGGCGTTACGATCCTCACGCTCGATTTTCTGAGCGCGGAGGCGCCGGCACGCATCCGTGCCATCCTCGACGGTGCGGCCGATGTCGTGCTTTCGGACATGGCCGCCCCGGCGACCGGGCACGCGGCGACCGACCATTTGCGCGTCATGGCCCTTTGCGAGGCCGCCTTTGCCTTCGCCGAGGAGGTGCTGGCTCCGGGCGGTGCCTTTCTCGCGAAGGTCCTGAAGGGCGGGGCGGAGGTGGAACTGCTCAACCAGATGAAGCGGCGGTTCCGCCTCGTGCGGCATGCGAAGCCGCCCGCCAGCCGGTCGGATTCGGCGGAAAGCTATGTTATTGCCTTGGGTTTCCGGGACGTGGATTAGGCGCGAAGCGCAGGGCGTCCTCCAGATGCGCCGGCAATTCGTGCGGCGGCACCGGCGTCAGGTCCTTGGCGATTTCCTTCACGACGCTTTCCCGCGCCGCCTTGCCGATCGCCTCGCGCAACTCGCCCAAGGCCTTCGGCGGTGCGACCAGGACGAGGCGGTTGTAAGATTTCTGCGCCGCGCCCTGGTCGAGGATCTTCGCCATTTTCTCCGCGAAAAGCTGCTTCTCGAACACGTGCCAATCGACGCGGGGCGCCAGCGCGTGGCGGCTGCCGTCGGCGATGCGCTCGTGGGTACGGCCGGGCTTGTCGGCGCCAAGTTCACGGGTGTGCAGACGGCTTTTCGCGTCTTCCTCCTTGAGAACCGGCTCAAGCGCCCCTCCCGGTGCGGCCTGAACAAAGATCCGGGCGCGGGCGCCGTCGGCGATCAGAACCCAGGTTTTTTCGTGCGTTTGTCTTGGCATATCGTTCATCCAAACTGCATCTTCAGCTAAGTGCCCAAGTGGCCTTTTGGCCGGTTTCGCCGCCTTTGGCCGAATGGCCTTGGCAAGCCGCAAAGGATGGTTATATTACCCGCCAACCAGCCCGGGAGAAAATATGCGGCTTCAGGAAGCCCTTTCCTTTGATGACGTTCTGCTGAAGCCCGCTGCATCCGAAGTCCTGCCGGCTGAAGTCAACACGAGCACTCGGCTCACCCCAACCATTCGCCTGCACATACCGCTCCTTTCCGCCGCGATGGATACCGTCACAGAAAGCGCTATGGCGATCGCCATGGCGCAACTGGGCGGGCTTGGCATCGTTCACAAGAACATGGAGATTGAGCGCCAGGCCGATGAAATCCGCAAGGTAAAAAAATTCGAATCGGGGATTGTCTTCGATCCTATCACGATTGCGCCGGAACGTACCTTGGCGGATGCCTTCAAGCTGATGGAGGACCATCGCATTTCCGGCATTCCCGTCGTCGAGGGAGAAACGAAGCGCCTGGTCGGAATCCTAACCAACCGGGACGTTCGCTTTGCCAGCAACCCGCGCCAGCCGATCTCCGAGCTCATGACGAAAGATGGGCTGATCACCGTTCGTGAAAACGTCGACGTGGACGAGGCGAAGCGTCTGCTGCATCAGCACCGGCTCGAGAAATTGCTTGTCGTGGATGACGATTACCGCTGTATCGGGTTGATCACCGTCAAGGACATCGAAAAAGGCCTGGCTTTCCCGAATGCAAATAAGGATGGGCAGGGCAGGCTTCGGGTCGGCGGCGCAACCGGCGTCGGTGACGCCGGGGTCGCGCGGGCCGAGGCGTTGGCGGATGCCGGCGCCGATGTCGTGGTGGTGGACACCGCCCACGGCCATTCGAAAGGCGTGCTGGATACCGTTCGCCGCATTCGCCAGTTACCGAAGGCGCCGGCGCTCATCGCCGGAAACGTGGCGACGGCGGAAGGCGTGAAGGCGTTGATCGATGCCGGGGCGGATACGGTGAAGGTGGGGATAGGCCCGGGCTCGATTTGTACGACGCGCATCGTTGCGGGTGTCGGCGTTCCGCAATTTACGGCTATTCAGGAAGCGGCGGCGGAATGCCAGAAGCGGAACGTGCCGATCATCGCCGATGGCGGCGTCCGTTTCTCCGGCGATTTGGCGAAGGCGCTGGCAGCGGGGGCCACGTGCGTGATGATCGGGGCCTTGCTTGCCGGGACGGACGAAACGCCCGGCGAGGTGTTTCTCTACCAGGGCCGGTCCTACAAATCCTACCGCGGCATGGGCTCGGTGAGCGCCATGGCGCGCGGTTCGGCCGATCGTTATTTCCAGCAGGAGGTGGCGGACCTTCTGAAGCTGGTTCCCGAGGGCATCGAAGGCCGCGTTCCTTATAAAGGCCCGGTCGCCGGCGTCGTTCATCAGCTGCTCGGGGGTTTGCGCGCCGCCATGGGCTATACCGGCAACCGGACGATCGAAGAGATGCACCGGAACTGCGAGTTCCTCCGCGTGACGGAGGGGGGCCACCGCGAAAGTCACGTCCACGATGTCACGATTACCCGCGAGGCGCCAAATTACCGGCAGGACAGTTGATCGCCGATCCCAGCGCCCCCGTCCTTTTCGGGAAAAGAGCGTTTGCGCGGGCTGGGGCCTAAGCGAATGACCGATCGCGTCCTCGTCCTCGATTTCGGCTCCCAAGTAACCCAGTTGATCGCGCGGCGCGTGCGCGAAAGCGGCGTCTACTGTGAAATCCACCCTTTCTCCATGACGTCCGCCGCGCTCGCCGACTTTGCCCCGAAGGGGATCATTCTTTCCGGCGGGCCCGCCTCCGTCACCGGAGTTGCGACGCCGCGCCCCGACCGGGCCGTCTTCGCGCTCGGCGTGCCGGTGCTTGGCATCTGCTATGGTGAACAGGTGATGTGCGCCGAGCTGGGCGGCGAGGTGGAAAGCTCGGACCATCGGGAATTCGGCCGCGCCTTTCTTACCGTGACGGACGCTTGCGAGCTTTTCGATGGCGTGTGGCGGAAGGGTGCCCGCGAGCAGGTGTGGATGAGTCACGGCGATCGCGTTGTCCGCCTGCCCGAGGGATTCCGCGTCGTCGGCACGAGCGAAGGCGCCCCCTTCGCCGCCATTGCCGATGATCGCCGCCGATTCTACGGGGTGCAATTTCACCCCGAGGTCGTGCACACGCCGCAGGGCGCTGCGTTGCTCAAGAATTTCACGCATCGCGTTGCCGGTTGCCAGGGCGATTGGACAATGCGCGCTTTCCATGCGCGCACCATCGAAAGCTGCCGCGAACGGGTGGGGAAGGGGCGCGTCATCCTGGGTCTTTCCGGCGGGATCGATTCCTCCGTCGTCGCCCTCCTGCTCCATGAGGCGATCGGGGAACGGCTCGTTTGCGTCTTCGTGGACACTGGCCTCTTGCGCGAGGGCGAGGCGGACGAGGTCGTCTCGCTTTTCTCGCACCACTACAACATTCCGCTCGTTCACCGGGAGGCGGCGGATCTTTTCCTGAAGAAACTTCGAGGCGTTACGGATCCCGAGCAGAAACGAAAAATTATCGGGGCGGCCTTCATCGACGTCTTCGAGGAAGAGGCGAAGAAAGCCGGCGGCGCCGACTTTCTGGCGCAGGGCACGCTCTATCCGGACGTGATCGAGTCCGTATCCTTCACCGGCGGGCCAAGCGTCACGATTAAGTCTCACCATAACGTGGGCGGCTTGCCGGAACGGATGCGGATGAAACTGGTCGAGCCCTTGCGCGAGCTTTTCAAGGACGAGGTGCGCGTGCTAGGGCGCGAACTTGGCCTGCCGGAGGATTTCGTTCGTCGCCATCCGTTCCCGGGGCCGGGGCTTGCCATCCGCATACCCGGTGAGATCACGCCCGAGAAACTGACGATCCTCCGCAAGGCCGATCGAATCTACCTGGAGGAAATTCGCAACGCCGGTCTCTACGACGCGATCTGGCAGGCCTTTGCCGTGCTGCTGCCGGTGCGCACGGTTGGCGTCATGGGAGACGAACGCTCCTACGAATACGCTTGCGCGCTTCGCGCCGTTACCTCGACCGACGGCATGACGGCCGATTATTTTCCCTTCGATCACGATTTTCTGGGCCGCGTCGCAAACCGCATCGTCAACGAGGTGCGCGGCATCAACCGGGTGGTTTACGACGTTACCTCGAAACCGCCCGGCACCATCGAGTGGGAGTAGATCGCCTTACCACCCCCAGAATTGCCACCAGGGCGTCTCTTTGGACTCGGGTGTTTCTTCCCATTCGAGGTAAAGAACGCCTTCCGCCGTCTTGGTGCTGGCTCGGCCGAAGAAAATCTGGATTTGCATACGCGACGTGCCCTCGAGCGAAATCGCTTGAACGACACCGTTATAGGCGATTTTCTCACCGGTCGGCCGATCGGCGTCTTCTTTCCAGTACCTAAAATGGATGGGATTGCCGAAGCTCAGATATTGGCCGACCGGCACTTCCGCTGCATAGACTTCCGCTTGTGTGTAAAAGTTGGCCGTGCCTTTCCACCCAGCCGCGGCGGGGAGCGCCGTGGCAAGAAAAAACACCACCGAAACGGCGAAAATGCGTTTCATGACCAGCCTAACGGCGAAGGTTAGCGTATCTGGATGAAGGACGCCAGTCAGCCGGCCCTTGGTCGAAGGGGGGTAATGCCTGACTAATATGCCTGAAAGGGGCGGTAGCGTTCCGACCGTGATCGCAGGAGCCTGGCTTCCTTGCGTTCCTTCGGGTCCATCTCGTTCCACAGGCGGTTGCGCATTTCCTTCCCCTTCGTCGTCCGTGCCGCCATATGATACCAGAGATAGGCTTTCGGCCGGTCGCGGGCGACGCCGTGGCCCTGCTCGTACATGCGCCCAACGTTGATGTGGGCATCCATGTTGCCTTGTTCGGCGGCCTTTAGGAACCATTGCAGGGCGGTCTTGGGCTCGCGTTTCACGCCACGGCCCGTCGCATAGAGCACGCCTACTTTATTCTGAGCGCGCGCCTCGCCGGTTTCCGCGAGCGACAGCCATTCGCGATACGCCGCTTGATAGTCACCTTGCTGGTAAGCTTCGTTTCCTTCGTCATAGCCGGCGTGGGCCGGGAGAGTCAGGAGGATCAGGCACGCGAGTGCCATAGGAAGGGATATACGCAACGTTTCTCCTTGTCTGGCCGTGGGCCGGAAAATAACGCGTTTTTGCGTCAAAAGGCAACCGCCCGGTCAACCGGATCAGGGCGTTCCACAAACTTCGCGAACGGCCCGGAGGGAAAACGGGCCCCTGACTTGTTCCAGCCAGAAGCGGCCGATTGTTTCAAAAGACATGGATATCGCAGGCATGGGCATCGGTTGCTTTGAACCGATTAGAGGCGGAGTGCGGGCAGCATGCTGCCAAAGGAAGGGCGCCGGACGCCAAGATCGCGGGCCAGGTTCTTGGCTTTGGCTCTCTCCACCGGGTCCATCTTGGGGATTAGCCGCCGAAGCGCCTCGGCGTTCTCGATCCGCGTGCGGCCGAGGTAATACCATTTGAAGGCCTGGACGCGGTCCTGCTCGACGCCAAGGCCCTCTTCATACATTCGGGCCAGGTTTGCGTATGCGTTGATGGTACCGGCCTCCGCCGCCTTTTCGAACCAGGTCGCCGCTTCTTTTGGGCTTTTTTTCGTGCCCTTGCCGTCCCGGTAAAGCTCGCCCAGCCGATTCTGGGCAAGGCCGTTCCCGGTCTCGGCAAGGCTCTGAAACGCCTGAAAGGCTATTTGGTAGTTGCCAAGGTCATAGGCCTCGCCCGCCTCCTTAAGGCCGGCATGGGCGATCCCGGGAAGCAGAAGGCAAATGGCCGCTATGCGGAAAAAGAGGGTGCGCATGATTGTTTCCTGATTGTTTTCAAATCCGGATAGCGTCTCTTTTTTTAAGAATTATAGAGATTATAGAGAAGACCGGCAAAAGAAGGAAAACACAAGCCTTCACGCTTTCTTGAAGCCTAGGAACCGCCGCGATCGGGTTGGATTTTAAGCCCAAGCTTGTTTCGGATCCCGACGTTTCGCAGGATCACCTCGAGCGAACGGGCGTCTCCGACCCGGACCATCGCGCTTTCCGTGCAGCGAAGGCGAAGCTCCACATAAAGGTCGCGCTCTGGCGGGGCCAGCGCGTCCTCGATCTTTGCGATCGCATCGAGCAGGTCTTGAATGGTTTCGAGATCGGACATATGGCTTGCGGCGGCTCGCGGCCTTAAGAGACCGGCGCGGTTGTGCCGCCATGGGCGGCCGACCAGCCTTGCGGGTCTTCAAGAAAGGCGCGGATCTCGTGGGTGGCCTGCGCCGGGAAGGTTCTTTTTTCCTCGGCCACCTTCAGCACGTCCCACCAGGTGGCGAGCGCGTGCAGGCGTACGCCGGCCGCCTTCAGGGCCTGGATGCCTTCGGGAAAAATACCATAGTGGAAGACGACGAAGGCGTGGGCGACGTCGGCACCCGCCTTGCGCAGGGCTTCGCAGAACTGCAGCTTGCTTTTCCCGTCGGTGGCGAGGTCTTCGACCAGGAGGACACGCGCGCCTTCCGCGAAATGCCCTTCGATTTGGGCCATGCGGCCGAAGCCTTTCGGCTTCTTGCGGACGTAGAGCATCGGCAGGTCCAGCCGATCGGCAAGCCAGGCGGCGTATGGGATTCCAGCCGTTTCGCCACCGGCGATGGCGTCAAAGGCGTCCGGCCCCGCCGCGGCACCCAGAGTCTGGATCGCAAGCCGCAGGATTTCGCGGCGCTCTTGCGGAAAGGAAATCAGCTTCCGGCAATCCACATAGACCGGGCTCGCCCAGCCGGAGGTGAGCCGGAAAGGTTCCGCCGGGCGGCAGGCGATGGCTTCGATACCGAGCAGGATTTCCGCCGTAATCCGCCCGATGTCTTGAGCGTTCGTCAAAGTCTTGCTGTCTCCTTCCCGGGTTTTGCCGCCGCCGTTCCCTTTTTTAGGCCGTTAGAACGAATTTCGGGAGCGTGATTTCCTCCGTCACGTCCTCGAAGATAACACGGACCTTGCTGCCGATGGCGACGTTTGCCGCGGCGTTTGCCATGTCTTTCGTCACGATATTGCTCAAAATCCGGGGGCCTTCCTCCAGCGCGATGATCGCGACGACGTAGGGAAGGTCTTCCTTGAAGGCGGGTCCGGCTGGCCGGTGGGCGATCGTATAGCTATAGACCGTCCCTTCGCCGCCGGCTTCTTTCCATTCCAGCCGGTCGGAATAGCAAGCCGTGCAATTTGCCCGGGGGTAGAAGATATGCGTCCCGCAGTCCCGGCAGCGTTGGAGGACGAGGCGGTGCGCCTTCGCCGCCTCCCAGAAAGGACGGGTTGAGGGATCGACGACGGGGAGCGGCTTTTCGGTCATGACGCCTCAATGATTCGAAAGGATGCAGGTTGCCCCGCTGGACAGGACGCCGCCGGTGCCGTGGGCGATTGCCGTTCGCGCGCCCTCGACCTGGCGTTCACCGGCCTCGCCGCGAAGCTGGCGGACCGCCTCGATCAGGAGAAATATCCCGAACATGCCGGGATGGGCGTAGGAGAGGCCGCCGCCACTCGTGTTCATCGGAAAGGCGCCACCCGGCGCCGTACGGCCTTTTGCCACGAAAGCCGAACCTTCGCCGCGGCCGCAGAAGCCGAGCGCCTCCAGCGTCAGCAGGACGGTGATCGTAAAGGAATCATAGATCTGGGCGACGTCGATGCCGTCCGGGCCGATGCCGGCCATCGCAAACGCCCGCTTGCCGCTTTCGACCGCCGCCGTGTGGGTAGCTAGGTCCGGCATCGCGGCGATCGTAAGATGGGTCTGCGATTCACCGTGGCCGCGGACATGGATCGGCTTCGTCTTGAGATCGCGGGCGCGGGCCTCCGTCGTTACCACGATGGCGCCGCCGCCATCCGTCACCAGGCAGCAATCGAGAAGGTGCAGCGGGTCGGCGATCATCGGGCTTTTCAGCACGTCGTCCACGGTCAAAGGCTCGCGCATCATGGCGGCCGGATTCTTCATGGCCCATTTCCGCGTCGCGACGGCGATCTCGGCCAAGGCTTCCGGGGTGGTGCCGTATTCGTGCATATGGCGGCGGGCAGCCATCGCATAGGCGCCGACCGGCGTGGGAAGGCCATAGGGCGTTTCGAACTGGAAATTCAGCACGGCCGGGCGGCCTTTCAGGTCGCGACTCTTCAGGCTCTTTTGGGTGCTGCCATAGGTGATGAGGGCAACCGTGACGAGACCGGCCTCGATCGCCATCGCGGCGTGCCCGAGATGGGCTTCGAAGGCGGAACCCCCGATATTCGTGCCGTCGCTGAACTTGGGCCGAATGCCGAGATATTCGGACAGGGCCAGGGTGGGGAACTGGCCGGGTCCCGGTATGCCCCAGAGGCCGGCGGTGAAAAGCCCGTCCACATCGGAAAGCGTAAGACCGGCTTCGTCCAGGGCGGCCTTGGCCGTCCGCGCCTGGATCTCGAGATCGTTCGCGCCGCCGGCAAGGACCCCGTTCTCCAGAGGCGCGTCCGCAATCCCGACGATCACCGGCCGACGGTTTCCCATGATGTTCTTTCCTTATGCGTCGGCGAGCCGGCGCCGCGCCGTGCCCGCGATGACCGTCCGTTCGCCGACCGCGCAGGCGACCTCGCAAATGGCGTAAACGCCATCCTCGGCCACCTCGAAAGCGATGACCTTGCCGCGGACGACGACTTCCTCGCCAGGATAGACGGGACCGAGGAACGCAACGTCAAGCGCGCCTCCGAACGCCCAACCTTTCCAATCCCATGCCGCCATCGCCTGGGAAAGGAAAGAAAGGATCAGCAGCCCATGGGCGATCGTACGTTGGAAAAGCGTTTGTTTGGCGAATTCCGGGTCGGTATGAAGCGGGTTGCGGTCGCCCGAAGCCTCGGCGTAGCGATTGATCTCGGCCTGGGTCACGATCCGGCGACGTTCCGGGATGGGGTCACCGAGCCGGGTTCCGCCGTGGCTTTTACCGTGTCCGTCCGTCACGGCTCCTTACCCCAAATTCGCGTGATGATGCCGCTCGTGACCAATTCGCCGCGCTGATTCCGGGTCACGATCTCCATTGCCACGTAGTCCCGGTTCTTTTTTGAATATTTTTCGAGAATGCGCACCTCGCTTTCCAGCCTGTCGCCGACATAGACCGGCCGATGGAATTTGAAGCTCTGCTTGGTGTGAATGCCGCCTGGCGGGTTGCGAAAATGGCCGAGTGCGTCGAGCATATAGACGGCGGCCAGCGTCGGCGGCGCCGGGCGGGGTTCGGCGCCTTTCCGGAAAGCGGGCGTATCGTCTCCCGTTGCTTCGAGATAGGCGTCCACGATTTCCTCTGTGACGAAAAAGCTTGCCGGAGGAACGGGAAAAACGCGGCCGACTTCGAGTTGCTTGAAAGGGGTGTATATCGTCATCCGCCGTTTCGGCATCGAAAGTCCAGACTTAATCGCGGCCGATGCTAGGGGGTGGTGGAAAGGAAGGCAAGCCGCGCGACGCAGAAAAAAAGGCCCCGCTAGGGGGGTAGCGGGGCCTTCAAGGATGTCGGACTCTCTTAAGGGGGGAGAGGTTACCGACGAGGGGGGTGAGAATTTCTTCGCGTTTCCTCCGAAGGTGAAATGCGCTCGGCGAAGAGCCGTTTTCGTCTCGAATTCCGGCCCGCTTCGCTCCGCCGCAACTCAACACGTTATGGTTGAGTAATGTGAGTAATATTTATCCAAACTTATTAAAAATCTCCTAATAAATAAGGAATTTTCGCCTACATACTCGCGTAATAAGTGTAAACAAGGATTTGGCTGAAAAGACCGGCGGATCGGGCTGCTTGACAAGTCGGAGCCGCGCGAACATTAAAGTCCGGCGCTGAGGCGAAAAGGCAGGGAGTGCATGGAAACGGGCAAGATGCTGACCGGTAAAGCGGTTCTCGTCACCGGTGCTGGCCGTAGCATTGGCCGGGAGATAGCGCTTCTTATGGCCGCTTCGGGGGCGTCCGTCGTCGTCAACGACGTCGGCGCTTCGCTTGCCGGCGAGGGTGACGATAGGACGGCGGCCGAACGGGTAGTCGATGAAATCCGTAAGCTTGGCGGCAAGGCAATTGCCAATACCGACAGCGTGACGGAAGCCAAGGGCGCTGAGAGCATGGTGGCCGCCGCCGTGGGTGCCTTCGGGCGGATTGATGGCGTTGTCAACAACGCCGGTATCCTTCGGGATCGCATCTTTCACAAGATGGAAGAGGCGGAATGGCGCGCCGTCCTCGACGTTCATTTGAACGGCTCTTTCCTGGTCTCGCGTGCCGCCGCTCCTCATTTCCGCGATCAGGAAAGTGGTGCCTACGTTCACATGACGTCGACCTCGGGACTCATCGGAAATTTCGGTCAGGCAAATTATTCGGCGGCCAAGCTTGGTATCGCGGCCCTTTCGCGTTCGATTGCGCTCGACATGGCGCGCTACAACGTCCGTTCGAATTGCATCGCTCCCTTCGCCTGGAGCCGCATGATCGATTCGATTCCGACGGAAACGCCGGAACAAAAAGCCCGAGTGGAAAAACTGAAACAGATGACGCCGGCGAAAATTGCGCCGATGGCGGTCTTTCTGGCGAGTGACGCCGCCAAGGACGTCTCGGGTCAAATCTTCGCCGTGCGGAAGAACGAGATTTTCCTGATGAGCCAGCCCAGGCCGTTGGCAAGAATGCACCGCGCCGAAGGTTGGACGCCGGAGAAAATCGCCGAGGAATTGCCGAAGGCATTTCGCGAATTGCTCTACCCGCTCGAGCGATCGGCGGACGTCTTTCACTGGGACCCCATATAGGGAGCTTTGGGGAAATGCGGCAGCCCGTTCGTAAGATGATCTTTCCGGTTGGCGGCCTCGGCACGCGTTTTCTGCCGGCCACGAAGGCCATTCCGAAAGAGATGCTGCCGGTCGTCGACCGGCCGTTGATCCAGTATGGCATGGAGGAAGCCCGTGCCGCCGGGATCGAGGAATTCATCTTCGTGACGGCGCCCGGCAAGGAGGCAATCGAGGCGCATTTTCGCCCCGACCCGGAGCTTGTCCACGCGCTTACCGCGAAAGGCCAGACGGAGGCGGTGGCGGCGGTGACGGACTATCTTCCGCGGCCGGAACAACTCGTATTCACTTTGCAGCCGGAGCCTCTGGGCCTTGGCCATGCAGTTTGGTGCGCGCGCGAGTTGGTCGGTCAAGAGCCCTTCGCCGTTCTCCTGCCCGACGATCTCGTTCAGGCAAGAACACCTTGCCTAAAGCAGCTGCTCGATGTTTATGAGGAGAAAGGCGGTAACGTCGTCGCCGTAATGGAGGTTCCCCGCGAAGAGACGCGGCGTTATGGCGTTTTGAAGGTGGGGGCGGATGATGGCAGGCTTGCCGAGGTTCAAGGCCTTGTCGAAAAACCCAACCCGGCCGAAGCGCCCTCGACGCTTTCCATCATCGGCCGCTATATTCTGCAGCCGGAGATTTTCGGGTTCCTGGCGGATGGGCAGCGCGGCGCGGGCGGCGAAATCCAGTTGACGGACGCCATGGCGCGCATGATCGGGAGGACGCCTTTCCATGGCCTTCGGTTCGAGGGCAAGCGCTTCGATTGCGGAAACCGTTTGGGCTTCCTGGAGGCGAACATCGCGTTTGCGCTCGGGCGCGGCGAATTTCATGAAACTATCCACGCCATCCTCGAAGGCTATGCTAAAAAGGGCTGAATTTTTATACGTCTGACCGGCGGCAGGTCGGTCTCTGAGAGGACAAATGCGAATAGCGATGATTGGCACGGGCTATGTGGGGCTCGTTTCCGGCGCTTGTTTCTCCGAATTCGGTATCGATGTTGTGTGCGTCGATCAGGACGCGGCGAAGATCGAAAAGCTTACCCAAGCGGAAATTCCGATTTACGAGCCTGGGCTTACCGAAATTGTCACCACGAATCTGAAGGCGGGCAGGCTTTCTTTCACGACCGATACCGTCGCGGCGGCTGGGAGTGCCGACGCCGTTTTCATCGCCGTAGGCACCCCCAGCCGCCATGGGGACGGCTACGCGGACCTCACCTATGTTCGCCGTGCGGTTGAGACCATCGCGAAGGCGCTGGATGGCTATACCGTTGTCGTTATGAAATCGACCGTACCGGTCGGCACGGCAAGGGAAGTGCAGGCGATGTTCCGCGAGCTTGCGCCAGACAAGGACGTCGAGGTCGTCTCGAACCCCGAATTCCTTCGGGAAGGATCGGCGCTTAATGACTTCATGCGGCCGGATCGGGTCATCATCGGCGCCGAATCGGAACGCGCCCGCGAGGTGATGAGCAGGATTTATCGGCCGCTTTACCTGATTGAAACGCCCATCCTGTTCACGACACTGGAGACGGCGGAGCTCACGAAATACGCCTCGAACGGCTTTCTTGCGATGAAGGTGACTTTCGTGAACGAGATTGCGGATCTTTGCGAGAAGGTCGGGGCCGACGTGCACGAGGTGGCGAAGGGTATCGGGCTTGATGGCCGGATCGGGCGCAAGTTTCTCCATCCGGGGCCGGGCTATGGAGGGTCCTGCTTTCCGAAGGACACGCGCGCCCTGATCGAGATGGCGAAGCGGGCCGGGCTTTCGCTTCGCCTGATCGAGGCGGCGGTCGACGTTAACACGAAGCGCAAGCAACGCATGGCGGAGCGCATTCTTGAGGCGATTGGTCCGAAGCCCGCCGGCAAGACTGTCGCCATTCTTGGCCTCACGTTTAAACCGAACACGGACGATATGCGGGAAAGCCCAAGCCTAGATATCGTGCCGGCGCTGGAGGCGATGGGTATCAAGGTGCGCGCCTTCGACCCGGAAGGGATGGAAGCGGCAAAGAAAGTGCTGAAGGGCGTCACCTATTGCAAAGATGCGTATGAGGCGATGGAAGGCGCGGATGGGCTTGCCATTCTCACGGAATGGAATGAATTCCGCAGCCTTGATCTTCAACGGATGAAGGCCTGCCTGCGGCGGCCGGTCATCGTGGACCTTCGGAACGTCTGCAACCCGCTGGAAATGGCCGAGGCCGGTTTTGATTATCAATCCGTCGGTCGCCCAAGGCCTGAGTCGCCCAAGGCCATATGACCGCCCATCGGCTCGACCCCTCGATCTTGCGCGAATACGACATTCGCGGCGTTATCGGCGAGACGCTTGACGCTGAGGACGCCCGCGCCATCGGGCAAGCTTTCGGCACGCTGCTTGCCCGCCCGGAAGGGGCGAAGGTCATGGTTGGCTACGATGGCCGGCTAAGCTCACCCTTGCTTGAGGCGGCACTTGTCGAGGGGTTGGTTGCGACGGGTGCCGAAGTTCACCGTGTCGGGCGCGGACCGACGCCAATGCTTTACTTCGCCGGGAAGACGGCCGTCGCGGATGGCGCGATCATGATCACCGGCTCGCACAACCCGCCGAACCATAACGGCTTCAAGATGGTGCGGGACGGGGCGTCCTTCTTTGGCGAGGCGATCCAGGCGCTCGGCCATACCGTCGCGGAAGGAAATTTCACGGAAGGGAAGGGCAGCGTCGCCGAGAATTTTTGTTTCGACGCCTATGTTGCGCGCCTTTTCGAGGACTATCACGGAACCCGCCCCCTGAAGGTTGCCTGGGATGCCGGCAACGGGGCGGCGGGCGAGGCTATGGCGGCATTGGCGGCGCGGCTTCCCGGCACCCATCTGCTTCTCAACGCGGAAATCGACGGCACCTTTCCGGTTCATCACCCGGACCCCACGGTGGAAGCGAATCTGGAACAACTTCGGGAAACCGTTCGGAAGGAAGCCTGCGATCTCGGGATCGCCTTCGACGGGGATGGGGATCGCATCGGCGTCGTGGACGGGAAGGCGCGCATCCTGTGGGGGGATCAATTGATGGTTGTTTTTGCCAAGGATGTCCTGAAAACGCGTCCCGGGTCTTCCATCATCGCGGACGTGAAGGCAAGCCGCACCCTTTTTGAGGAGATCTCGCGCCTTGGCGGAAAGCCCTTGATGTGGCGGACCGGCCATTCCCTGATCAAGACCAAGATGGCGGAAATGAAAGCGCCGCTGGCCGGCGAGATGAGCGGCCACATCTTTTTTGCGGATCACTATTACGGCTACGACGATGCACTCTATGCCGCCGTCCGGCTGCTTGACATCGTTTCTAGGTCGAAGGAAAGCCTTGCCGATATGCGAGACGCGCTTCCTGCCACCGTGAACACGCCGGAAATTCGCCTGCCGTGTCCGGACGACAGGAAATTCGCCGTGCTGGAGGAAGTGAAAGCCCGCCTCCGGCGGCGGCCTTTGAAGGAAGGCGTTGTGGTTCATGACGTGGACGGCGTTCGGGTCGAGACGGCGGCCGGCTGGTGGCTGCTTCGGCCTTCAAACACGCAGGCCGTTCTCGTCGTTCGGGCCGAAGCGAAGGACGTGGAAACGCTTGGGCGCCTAAAGTCGGAACTTGCCGCCGAACTTCGCGCCTCTGGCATTGATGTGCCGGTCTTTTAGCGTCTGCCGGGTTTGCCTTGCTATCAGGAATTTGTCCAGACGTGCGCGGCGAGCTTCGCCTCGAACGGAGAGACAACGTCACAGGCGATGCCGTTTTGTTTCAAATTGTCGCAGGCTATTCGCGCAAGATCTTCCCGGATGCCCAGGAAACGAGCGCGGTAGACGACGTTATGTCCGCGCCGGATCGGCGAAATCGTGAGGCTTGCCCGGTGCAGCAAGTCGGGCACGCGGCGTGCCGCGCTCGACGCAACCAGGTGCGCCGTAGTGAGACGGGATGCTTCCCCTACCTGGATTTCCCAACTCCGTTCCAGGGCGGCGGCCGTTCCGAATCCTTTATCGAAAAGCGCTGTCATGCGCCGTTTCCGTTCTTTGGCCGATTCTTCGCCGAGCACGATTCCAATGAGCCGCCTTTCCCCGCGGCTTACGGAAGCGGCCAGGTTATAACCGGACGCCCGTAGATAGCCGGTCTTGATGCCATCTGCCCCAGGGTAGTCTTTCAAGAACTCGTTGTGATTCCGGTAGATACGCCCATGGAAGCGAAATTCTTTGACGGAAAAGAAAGGGGCGTATTGGGGAAAATCGCGAATAAGCGCGTTGGCGAGAAGGGCAAGGTCGCGCGCCGTGCTCACCTGTTCGCGGTGGTAAAGACCGGAAGCATTGCGGAATTGTGTTTTCGCCATTCCCAAATTTTTTGCCTTGGCGGTCATGCGAACGGCAAAATCGCGTTCGCTTTCAGCCTGGGCTTCCGCCAGGACGACGGCGGCGTCGTTCGCCGATTTCGTGACCAGGGCCAGGATCGATTCTTGAACGGTGATCGTCTCCCCTTTCCGGAGGCCTATGCGCGAGGGGGACTGGCGAGCGGCCAGGGCGGAGACTTCAAGGCGCGTGCCGGGAAAAAGCTTCCTCTCCTTCAAGGATTCAAAGGTGAGATAGAGGGTCATCATCTTGACGAGAGAAGCAGGGTAGACGGCGGTGTCGATCGCCTCGCCCTGAAGGATGGCGCCGTTTCCGGCTTCGATGATGATCGAGGCCTTCTGGGCCGCAAGCCCGGATCCGGGCGACAGGATCACTGCGAAAACCGTGACGACCCAGAAAACGCGGCAGATTTGGCGAAAGGTGCGAATGGCTTTGTCCCCTATTTCTGGCCGGTTCGGCGGGCGCTGAAACCCTTTATTTTTCCCGAGGAGTTATTTTTCCAAGGGGAACAAAGAAGAAGGTGGCGTTTCAGGTTTAATTTTCACTTAAGCTACTTAAGATCATACTGAAAGGTCCAAACGGCGAATTCCAGTTTGTAGCGACAGCTTAAACATAATAATATATTGTATATCATTAGGTTAGCTTGTAAAGGCGGATAAGTTGACAACGGAATCAAAACCCTGGTTTTGAGGCGATGAGCAAAAACCCATCTCATAACGATACCCAACCCGTTCCCGGCGTCGTCGTCAAACCCCGGCCGAAAACAAAGCCGCCGTCCATGTATAAGGTTTTGATGTTGAACGATGATTACACGCCGATGGAATTTGTTGTTCATATCCTCGAGCGCTTCTTCAGCAAGGACCGGGAAGAAGCCACGCAGATCATGCTGCAGGTTCACCAACGTGGGGTAGGCCGTTGCGGTATCTATACCTATGAGGTAGCCGAGACCAAGGTTCAGCAGGTCGTGGACTTCGCGCGCCAACACCAGCACCCATTGCAGTGCACGCTGGAGAAGGAGTAGGCCTTGCTTTCCCGCAACCTAGAACAAAGTCTACATCGGGCGCTGGCGCTTTCCGGCGAACGCAACCACGAGTTCGCAACCCTTGAGCATCTCCTGCTGGCGCTGACCGAAGATCGGGACTCGGTCGCGGTCTTGCGCGCCTGCGGCGTGGATCTCGAGCGGCTTCGTCGCGATCTCATCGACTATCTCGATAACGACCTGGTCTTTCTTGTTCGCGAAGGCTCTGGCGATTCTAAGCCGACAGCGGGTTTTCAGCGCGTACTTCAGCGTGCGGCCATTCATGTCCAGTCAGCCGGCCGCGAAGAGGTGACGGGTGCCAATGTGTTGGTTTCGATGTTCGCCGAGCGAGAATCCCACGCCATTTATTTCCTGCAGCAGCAGAACATGTCGCGGTTGGATGCTGTGAATTATATTTCTCATGGCATTGCGAAGGTTCCGGAAAATTCCGAGACGCGCGCCCCGCGCGGCGCCGAAGAGGATGAGGGAAACGCCGCCAAGAACGGCGGCTTCGATGCGTTGGAGTCCTATTGCGTGAATTTGAACGCAAAGGCCAGGGCGGGGAAAGTGGACCCGTTGATCGGCCGCGAGAAAGAGGTCGAGCGTACGGTCCAGATTCTTTGCCGGCGCACAAAGAACAACCCGCTTTATGTCGGCGATCCGGGCGTGGGCAAGACGGCGATCGCCGAGGGCCTCGCCCGCCGTATCGTGAAGGGCGATGTGCCGGAAGTGCTTCGGGGTACGACGATCTACTCGCTCGACATGGGCTCGCTTTTGGCCGGCACCCGTTATCGCGGAGACTTCGAAGAACGGATCAAGGACGTGCTGGCCGAGCTTGATTCCATTCCGGGCGCGATTCTCTTCATCGACGAAATTCACACGGTGATCGGAGCCGGCGCAACGAGCGGAGGTTCCTTGGACGCCTCGAATCTTTTAAAACCGGCCTTGGCCAGCGGTAATCTGCGCTGCATCGGCTCGACGACCTACAGGGAATACCGGAACTATTTCGAGAAGGACCGAGCGCTTGTCCGCCGTTTCCAGAAGATCGACGTGAACGAGCCTTCAAAAGAAGACACCATCAAGATTCTTCATGGGCTGAAGCCCTACTACGAGAAGCATCACCACGTGCGCTATACGGCGGAGGCGATTCGTGCGGCCGTCGAGCTTTCGGCCCGTTACATCGCGGACCGTCGCCTGCCGGACAAGGCAATCGACGTCATTGACGAGGCGGGGGCCTCGCAGATGCTTCTGCCGGAAAGCAAGCGGCGGAAAAAGCTCGGCGTCAAGGACATCGAGCGGATTGTTGCCGGCATCGCACGCATCCCGCCGAAATCGGTCACGAAGGACGATAAGGAATCGCTTCGCAACTTGGAACGGGATCTCAAGACGATGGTTTATGGCCAGGACACGGCCATTGCCGCCCTGACAAGTTCAATCAAGCTGGCGCGCGCCGGCTTGCGCGAAGCGGAGAAGCCGATCGGCTGCTATCTCTTTTCCGGTCCGACCGGGGTTGGCAAGACGGAAGTGGCCCGCCAGCTTGCCCTTACGCTCGGTATCGAGCTCGTACGTTTCGACATGTCGGAATATATGGAGCGGCATACGGTCTCGCGCCTGATCGGGGCACCGCCCGGTTACGTTGGCTTCGATCAGGGGGGCCTCTTGACGGACGCCATCGATCAGCACCCTCACGCCGTTCTCTTGCTCGACGAAATCGAAAAGGCGCACCCGGACCTTTTCAATCTGCTGCTGCAGGTCATGGATCACGGCAGACTTACGGATCACAACGGCAAGACGACCGACTTTCGGAACGTGATTCTGATCATGACAACAAACGCCGGTGCAATGGAAATGACGAAACACGCCGTCGGCTTCGAGCGGACGAAACGGGAAGGGGACGACCAGGAAGCGATCGAACGGCTGTTTACGCCGGAATTCCGCAACCGTTTGGATTCAACGATCGCTTTTGCAAGCCTGACGCTGGAAATCGTGGCGAAGGTCGTCGACAAGTTCATCATGCAGCTTGAGGCGCAGCTTGCCGATCGCGGCGTTTCGATCGAGCTTACGGAGGCGGCGCGGGCGTGGCTCGCAAAGCAGGGCTACGACCCGCAATATGGCGCCCGCCCGCTTGCCCGCGTCATTCAAGAAAAGGTGAAGCGCGCACTTTCCGAGGAATTGCTCTTCGGGCGGCTTGAGAAGGGCGGTTGCGTCCGTATCGACGTTGACGACGCGGGGCTGGTCTTCGCCTATCCGAAGGGGATGGTCTCAAAAGGCCGCAAGGCGAACTCCGAACTCGTCGATTAGCAAAAAGCCTGAAGATTCACGCTCCGACGACGTTTCGGAAGGGGCTGCGACGGGAAGTCCGGTATTGCCTGCCGTCGTTCAAGCAATCTCGAAAATACCCTCAATCTCAATCGGCGAATTCTTCGGCAGGGCATTCACGCCGACGACGAAACGGGCATGTGCCCCGATCTCTTTTCCAAAGGCTTGCGTGAGCACGTCCGAGGCATGATCCATAATCGTTGAATGGTCCGTATAGGCGGGCGTCGTGTTCAGAAAACCGCCCAGGCGTATGCAACGCCGAACGCGGGAAAGGTCACCGCCGGCGGCCGCTTTTACCTGGGCAATCACGTTGAGGACGGCGACACGGGCGGCTTGCCGCGCTTCGACAAGGCCAAGGGTTTCGCCGATTTTTCCCTCGAATTGCATTTTGCCTTCCCAAATGGCGATCTGGCCAGAAACGAAGACAAGATTTCCGGTGACGATAAAGGGAAGGTAGTGGGCGAGGGGCGGCGCCGGTTCCGGCAGCTGGATCGCCAGGGTGTGCAACCGCTCTTCCGGTGTTTGTGGGGCCTTCGTCATGGCTTTCCCTCTTCTTGATTGCCGGAAAGGATAGGCCGTTACGTGGAATCGGTCCAGACGGCGATTTTATAGAAAAAGAGGGGTGCATAACATTGCACCCCTCAAGTCTTCAGGGAGGAAGTCGAATTCGCTAGTGCTTCAACTGCATCCGCTGGTCGCTCCGCAGGTGTTGCACTTAAGACAGGTGCCGTTGCGGACCAGCGTGAAATTGCCGCACTCCCCGCAGGCATCTCCCTCGTAGCCCTTAAGGCGCGCCGTCGAGATGCTCGCCCGTTCGACGTGCATGGAAACTTGCGCCGCCATGTCCACCGCGACCTGGGTCGTGGTGATCTCGGAAGCAACGCCGCCTGCCTGGGCTTTCACGGCGGACAAGGCTTCGGCCAGCACGACCTCTTTTTCCGGTTTCGCGTTATGGCCATGGCGTCCGCCTTTTAACACGTAAAGATTCTTGCGGAGATAGCCGCGGCTTGCGAGTCTGGCAACGGCGGCGACATCGCTTTCGTTGGTGCTGCCGAGCGACGGCAAGCTGCCCTCCGCATTCCCAATGCCGAGGCTGTCCGGCAGAAGATCCTCCGACTTGGCGTGGGCGAGGTCGTAACGGCTGAGATAGGAAACGGCCAGCTCGCGGAAGACGTAATCCAGGATCGAGGTCGCCATCTTGATGGCGTCGTTCCCTTCGACCGGACCGGACGGCTCGAACCGCGTGAAGGTAAAGGCCTCAACGAATTCCTCAAGTGGCACGCCGTACTGCAGGCCGATCGAGATGGCGATCGCGAAATTATTCATCAGGCTGCGGAAGGCCGCCCCTTCCTTGTGCATGTCGATGAAAATTTCCCCAAGCGCGCCGTTTTCGTATTCCCCGGTCCGCAAATAGACTTTGTGACCGCCGACAAGAGCCTTCTGCGTGTAACCCTTGCGCCGTTGGGGAAGCCGGTCGCGTTTCGATCGGGTCGAGGCAATGCGTTCGGCGAGGCGTTCGGCGAGCGCCACCGTTTGGGCCGGCACCGTCGCTCCGGCCAGTTCCTCAAGCCGCTCCTCGGCCGCCGTCGCATCTTCTTCTTCCAGATCTTCGAAAACGGCGGTGCTCAGGGGCTGGGAAAGTTTCGAGCCGTCGCGGTAAAGGGCGTTCGCTTTCAGGCCCAGTTTCCAGGAAAGCAGATAGGCGTTCTTGCAGTCCTCGACGGTCGCCGTGTTCAGCATGTTGATCGTTTTCGAGATGGCGCCCGAGATAAAGGATTGAGAGGCGGCGACCATCCGGATGTGGCTTTCAGCGGAAAGGCACCGCTGGCTTAGGCGGCCGCAAGGCGAGGCGCAATCGAAGACGGGCAGATGCTCCTTCTTCAGGCCTGGCGCGCCCTCCAGTGCCATGGCGCCGCAGCAATACGCGTTCGCTTTCTCGATTTCCTGCCGGGTAAAGCCCATGGCCGGCAGGAGATCGAAAGTCGGGTCGTTCATCTGGCTTTCGTCGAATCCAAGAACGCTGCGGCAGAATTCCTCGCCCAGCGCCCACTTGTTGAAGGCGAATTTGATGTCGAAAGCACTCGCCAGTGCCTTTTCGAGATTTGTCAGAATGCCTTCCGTGAAACCCTTCACACGGAGCGTGTCGAAGTTGATCCCGGGGGCGCCCTCCAGCGTGCCGTGGCCGACCGCATATCGCACCATCGCTTCGATCCCGGCTTCCGAATAGCCAAGCGTGGCAAGCGCCACCGGCACCGTGTGGTTGATGATCTTGAAATAACCGCCGCCGGCGAGCTTCTTGAATTTGACGATCGCGAAATCGGGCTCGATTCCGGTCGTGTCGCAATCCATGACCAAACCGATCGTGCCGGTCGGCGCCACAACGCTGGTTTGGGCGTTGCGGTAGCCGTGCTGACCGCCGAGCTCAAGCGCCCGGTCCCAGGCTTCGCGCGCCGCCTGAACGAGATTTTCATCCGGGCAAGTCTCGGCGTCGAGGGGAACCGGTTTCACGGTAAGCCCTTCATAGCCTTCCCTCTCGCCATAAGCGGCCCGGCGGTGGTTGCGGATCACCCGAAGCATTTCCTCGGAGTTCTCGGCGAATCGTGGAAAGGCGCCAAGCTCGCCCGCCATTTCGGCGGAAGTCGCGTAGGCGACACCGGTCATGACTGCGCTGATGGCGGCGCAGGTGGCCCGGCCTTCGTCGCTGTCATAGGCGATGCCGTTTGCCATCAGAAGGCCGCCGAGATTGGCATAGCCGAGTCCAAGCGTCCGGTATTCATAGGAACGCTGAGCGATTTCCTGGGACGGGAATTGCGCCATGAGCACGGAAATCTCCAGCGCGATCGTCCACAGCCGCACGGCATAGGTGAAGGACTCGACGTCGAAGTGGCCCGTCGCCGAGCGGAAAGTCATCAGGTTGAGCGAGGCAAGGTTACACGCCGTGTCGTCCAGGAACATGTATTCCGAGCACGGGTTCGAGGCGTTGATCCGACCGCTCGCGGGGCAGGTGTGCCATTCGTTGATCGTGGTGTCGAACTGGACGCCAGGGTCGGCGCAGGCCCAGGCGGCGTTGGCGATCTGCTCCCAAAGGTCCCGGGCACGAATCGTTCGGTGGGGCTTGCCGTCCGTCCGGCGGATCAGCTCCCATTTACCGTCGGCGAGCACCCGTTCCATGAAGGCGTTGGTCAGCCGGACGGAGTTGTTCGAGTTCTGGCCCGAGACAGTGGTATAGGCTTCGGATTGCCAGTCCGTGTCATAGGTGGCGAACCGGATCTCCGTATAGCCTTGCCGCGCGAAGTGAATGACGCGCTGAATATAGTTGTCCGGGATCAGCGCGTGGCGGGCGCCGCGTATGGCTTCACGCAAGCCCTCGTTCGCCTTCGGCTCGAACCGGGCGTCGCCAAGACTGCGCTCGGCATGGCAGGCGTGGATGATGGCGTTCAGGTGGCGGTTGCAGAGCTTTGAGCCGGCCACCAGGGCGGCGACTTTCTGCTCTTCCCTGACCTTCCAGTTGATATAGTCCTCGATGTCCGGGTGGTCGATGTCAACCGTCACCATCTTGGCGGCGCGCCGGGTGGTGCCGCCGGACTTGATGGCGCCGGCCGCCCGATCACCGATCTTGAGAAAACTCATCAGGCCGGAGGACTTGCCGCCTCCGGACAGCGCTTCGTCGGCACCCCGCAGCTTCGAAAAATTGCTTCCGGTGCCGGAACCATACTTGAAAAGTCGCGCCTCACGGACCCAAAGATCCATTATTCCCCCGCTATTTACGAGGTCATCGCTTACACTTTGGATGAAGCAGGCGTGAGGCTGAGGATGCTCATAGGCCGATCGCGAAGCGACAAGCGTGCCGGTCTCGAAATCGACGTAGTAATGACCCTGGGCGGGGCCGTCGATGCCATAGGCCCAATGCAGCCCCGTGTTGAACCACTGGGGCGAATTGGGCGCCCCCATTTGGCAGCACAGCATGTAGCGCATTTCGTCGAAATAGGCCCGGGCATCGGCCTCCCTATCGAAATAGCCGCCTTTCCAGCCCCAATAGGTCCAGGTGCCGGCCAGCCGGTCCGTGACGTGACGGGTGCTGGTCTCGCCGCCGTAACGCTTTGCCGGCGGCAGGCGCTTGAGCATCTCGTGATCGGCCTCGTGGCGCCACAGCCATTCCGGGACATCTTCCTCCGGTATCGCTTTTAACCGCGCCGGCACGCCGGCCTTGCGGAAATATTTTTGGGCGATGATGTCGCAGGCCACTTGCGACCAGGCCTTGGGTACTTCGATGTCGTCGAGGCGAAAGACGGTGGCACCGTCCGGGTTGCGGATGTCGCTGGCGGTTCTATGAAAGGCAATGGTTTCGTATGGCGAGGTGCCTTCGGTCGTATAACGGCGCGAAATCCGCATGTTTCCCCCTCTTTATCGGAAAGGCCGCGGAATACCATATTTTGCGCAAAAATTAGCGCAGCCCCCCAGAGATTGAAGGCTTAACCACATATTGTGGAAAAATCAATACCGAAACTATTTTTTAAGAAAATCCCCGGCCGCTGGGGGAAAGAAAGCCCGGAGCGCATCGAAACCATACCCGGTCCGACGGTCTGGGGCTGGACGGCTATAGAATCCGATGCCATATATGCCCCGGCGTTCCAATCCCACCCGCAACCCATCGCTTGGGTGTTCCAGGTCATGACTTTCGGCACTTGGCTTTTGACGGTTTTTCGCGGCCGCTTCGTCGGTAAGGACGAATTCGGAAATCGCTATTATCGGATGCGGCGGCGCGGTGACATGCGGCGCGAGCGGCGTTGGGTGATTTACAAGGGTAGCGCGGAAGGATCAAAGACGCCGCCGATGTGGCACGCCTGGCTTAGCCACATGATTAACGAACCTCCTTTCGAGAAATCAACGACGCGGATGCCCTGGCGGCAGGAACACGCGCCGAACCCGACGGGTACGCCGGCAGCTTATCAACCGCACGGCACTCTTGAAAAAATTACCCACACGGCAGAGGCTTACGAAGCATGGCGGCCTAGTTAAAGCGCGACTGAAGGAAAACGGGAGAGCAGGACCAATGCGAAGGAACATAGTGGAAACGGTGATGGGCGGCGTGGTTCTGATAGTGGCCGCGCTGTTTCTGGTTTTTGCATACACCTACACAGGCGAGAGCATGCGGGCTGGGGACAGCTATGAGATGTGGGGTAAATTCGACCGCGTGGATGGCCTGCAAACCGGGGCCGACGTCAAGATCGGCGGCATCACGGTCGGGACCGTACTCGAACAGAGGCTCGATACGAAAACCTACCTTGCCGTCGTTCGCTGGACCGTGGACTCCGATATTCAATTGACCACCGACACGGTTGCCGAAGTGGCCTCCGAGGGCCTTCTCGGCGGCAAATACCTGGCCCTCGTGCCGGGAGGCGAGGAGAACTTCATTAAACCCGGCGGTGAAGTGAAGTTCACCCAGGCGCCGTTCGGCCTCGAGCAGATCATCGGCCAATTCCTGTTCAGCAAGCCACAGGCGGATGAATAGTTCTCTCCTTTGTTGACTTTTTTCCCAACGTCGCCGGCTTTTGCGTGAAAGACATGGAGTGTCAGCAAGGAAGATGGCCGATGTTTCGGTGGGCGTCTGCCTGGGCGGCGTTCTTTTCTCTTCTCTTCGTTTCCGGGGGCGCCTTCGGGGATTCTTCTTCGAGCGGCGTTCTTCTTCAGGGACTCGACAAAATCACCGCCCGCGTCTCGACGGTCGAAGCTCCCCTCAACCGGCCGGTTCGTTTCGGCACGCTCGAAATTACGGCGCTGGCCTGCGACAAACGCCCACCGGAGGAGTTGCCGGAAAGCGCCGCCTATCTTGTTATTCGGGATATCCAGCTCGACGACGAACCGAAGAAGCTTTTTCGCGGCTGGATGTTTGCCTCAAGCCCGGCGCTTTCCGCCCTCGAACATCCCGTTTACGACGTCTGGGTGCTGGACTGCCTGGGCGGCTAGCCGGCGGTTTCTTCCGGGTCGGGATGAAAACGGGCGTTGCGCTTTAGGGCCTGGGTGAGACGAACGTGGAATTCGGCTTGCGAAATCTCCACCGCGCCGAACTGGCGCAGATGATCCGTAACAAACTGAGCATCCAAAAGTTCGAAGCCGCCCCTTCTTAGCCGGCTAACAAGATGGACGAGGGCCGCCTTGCTCGCATCCGTTTCGCGGCTGAACATGCTCTCGCCGAAAAAGGCGCCGCCGAGGGCGACTCCATAGAGCCCCCCGACAAGCCTATCCTCCCGCCAGCATTCGATGCTGTGGGCGTGGCCCGCCCGATGCAGGGCGCAATAGATTTCGATGATGGTGCCGTTGATCCAGCTGTCGGGCCGTTCGGGCGTGGATTCGGAACAGGCCCGGATGACCGCCTCGAACGCCCTGTCCGCCGTGATTTGAAAGCGATTTTTTTGCAACGTCCGCCGCAGCCGCCGCGGCACGTGAAAACGGTCCAGCGGCAGAATGCCGCGAAATTGGGGATTCACCCAGAAGAGGTTTGGGGCATGCCGGTGTTCCGCCATCGGAAAAATCCCGGCGGCGTAAGTGCGCAACAAGAGTTCCGGCTGGATCTTCATGAACGAATTCTGGCATGGCCTTTGGGCCGGCGTCTAATTCTCCTGAGCGACGAAAAGCTCAAGCCAGTGAACATCGTAATCGCCGTTCAGAAAATCCCCGTTCTTGATCAGGCGCTGGAAAAGCGGGATTGTCGTCTGAACGCCCCCAATGACGTATTCATCGAGGGCTCGGCGCAGCCGCATAAGAGCTTCGTTCCGGCTGCGGCCATGGACGATCAGCTTGGCGATCAGGCTGTCGTAGTAGGGTGGGATTGTGCAGCCAGCGTAGAGGGCCGAGTCAACCCGCACGCCCAGCCCGCCCGGCGGGTGGTAGTCGTCGACGCGGCCGGGTGAGGGGACGAAGGTCTTGGCGTTCTCGGCGGTGATTCGGCATTCGATGGCATGTCCGTGCAAACGAACGTCGCTTTGGCGATACCCCAAAGGCGCTCCGGCGGCGACTCGGACTTGCTCGCGCACGAGATCAACACCGGAAATCATTTCCGTGACCGGATGTTCAACTTGCAGGCGCGTATTCATCTCGATGAAATAGAAGGCTGCGTCCGTGTATAGAAATTCCAGCGTGCCGACGCCACGGTAGCCGAGCTTGGCTATGGCCGCCGATGCGGCGGCGCCGATCTTCTCGCGTTGGTCAGCGTTCAGCGCCGGCGAGGGGGCTTCTTCCAACAGCTTCTGGTGGCGACGTTGCAGCGAACAGTCTCGCTCGCCGAAATGCACGACGTTGTCGTGGGTATCGGCGAGAATCTGGATTTCGATGTGCCGGGGATTCATCAAGTGCTTTTCGAGATAGACCGCGCCGTTCTTGAAGTGGCTGCTGGCTTCGGCCCGTGCGGTAGAAATCGCTGCGCGCAGTTCCGCCGACGAAGCCGCGATCCGCATGCCGCGTCCGCCGCCCCCATGGGACGCCTTCACGAGAATGGGATAGCCGATGTCCTCGGCGACGCGCATTGCCTCATCGATGTCCTCGATCGCCTTCTCGGAGCCCGGCACGACGGGAACGCCGAGGGTGCGCATGGCGGCTTTAGCGGCGAGCTTATCGCCCATCAGACGGATGTGCTCCGACGTTGGGCCGATGAAGGTGAAGCCGTGTTCCTCGACGATCGCCGCAAAATCCGCGTTTTCCGAAAGGAACCCATAGCCCGGGTGAATGGCGGACGCGTTCGTTACGGACGCCGCCGACAGAATCGCCGGAATGTTCAGATAACTTTCATGCGGCGCCGGGCCGCCGATGCATACGCTCTCGTTCGCGAGCCGAACGTGCATCGCATCGGCATCCGCCGTCGAATGCACCGCCACCGTCTGAATCCCCATTTCCTGGCAGGCGCGGTGGATGCGGAGCGCGATTTCTCCGCGGTTGGCGATCAGAACTTTTTCAAACATGGGTTGTGCGCTATTCCAGCACCATCAGCACTTCGCCGTATTCGATGTGCTGGCCGTTTTGAACAAGTATCTGCGTGACCTTGCCGTTGCGCGGGGCGCGAATCTGGTTGAACGTCTTCATCGCTTCGACAAGAAGAAGCGTTTGCCCCTCCTTCACTTCGTCTCCGACGTTCACGAAATTCGGCGCACCCGGCTCGCTTGAGAGATAAGAGGTTCCGACCAGCGGCGAAGTGACGGCGCCGGGGTGATCGGCCAGGGAATCGGTGGCGGATTCCCGGCCTGGGGCCGGCGTTTTCCTCTTGGTCGTTTTTCCGCCTCCGCGCGCGACGCGGATATTCCAGCCGGCGGTCCCATATTCGAGTTCGGAAAGCCCATGTTCTTCCAGGAGCTCAACAAGCTCGCGGACGAGGTCGCGGTTAATCCGGTGTCTACGTTTGAAGCCGTACATCCGAGTCCAAAATCCTTGCCATTGCCCGTAAGGCGAGCGCGTAGCCATGCCCGCTGAATCCACAAATCAAGCCGTGTGCCGCCGGCGCGACGTAGGAATGGTGACGGAAAGCCTCGCGCCGGAAAATATTCGACAAATGCACCTCGATGATGGGCTTTTCACATAACAGGAGCGCATCGTAGATAGCAATCGATGTGTGCGTGAAAGCACCCGCATTGATAATAATGCCGGCATAGCCTTTCCGCGCTTCCTGAATCCAGGCGAGGAGTTCGGCCTCGGCGTTCGATTGCCGGAATTCGATGGCCAGCCCAAGCTCGGCGGCGACAGCGGCCGTGGCCGCCCGAATGTCGGCCAGGGTTTCCGTTCCATAGATTTCCGGCTCCCGCTCTCCCAAAAGGTTGAGATTGGGCCCGTTGAGGATCAAGATAGAGGAGGGCATCGCGCGCCTTCCACGGTTTCAATCGTGTTTACTGGGGGGGGTTATAGCACGCGGGCGAAAAGGCGCAATGCCTTCCGATCACTAAGAAATATGCGGAAATATGCCCGTGGCGGCGGGCCGATTGAAGCCGGCCGAAAGGCGCGCCATATTCGGCTCGAAAGGGTCCTTCGATTTGAAAAAAGTTAAGGAACCAGGGGCAATGGAAGCAAGGGCAGCGACAACGCGGGTCACGGTAAACGGGGAAGAGCGGCGTTTTGCCCCCCCCGTAAGCGTGGCGGCCGTCCTTGAGCGGCTTGGCATCGATCGCCGGAAGGTAGCGGTTGAGCACAACCTTCAGGTTGTGCCGCGTTCGGCTTACGATGAGACGCCTGTCGCTGACGGCGATCAACTGGAGATCGTCCATTTCATCGGGGGAGGCGTTGGAGATGCGGCGACGTCCGCCGCGGCGGTCGCGGAAGAAGACTCGTTCATGCTTGCTGGCCGCCGATTTTCTTCGCGGCTTCTTGTCGGAACTGGAAAATACCGTGACTTCGAGGAAACGGCGGCGGCCATTGCAGCGTCGGGAGCCGATATCGTCACGGTCGCCGTTCGCCGCGTCAACGTTGCGAACACCTCGGCGCCAAGACTTGTCGATTACCTGGACCCCAAGCGATACACCTATCTTCCGAACACGGCGGGTTGTTATACGGCCGAGGAGGCGGTTCGCACGCTTCGTCTAGCCCGCGAGGCCGGGGGATGGGAGATGGTGAAGCTCGAGGTTCTCGGCGAGCAAAAGACCCTCTATCCCGACATGCTGGAAACCCTGAAGGCGGCCGAAATTTTGGTGAAGGAAGGCTACCAGGTGCTGGCCTACTGCAGCGACGACCCGGTTATGGCCAAGCGCCTTGAGGCGATCGGCTGCGCGGCGATCATGCCACTGGCGGCCCCCATCGGTTCCGGGCTTGGCATCCAAAATCGCGTCAACATCCGGTTGATCATCGAGCAGTCGCGCGTGCCGGTGCTGGTGGATGCCGGCGTCGGCACGGCCTCGGATGCGACGATTGCGATGGAGCTTGGCTGCGACGGCGTGCTGATGAACACGGCGATCGCCGAAGCGAAACATCCCGTCCGCATGGCCCGTGCCATGCGGCTGGCGGTCGAATCGGGGCGGCTTGCCTATCTTGCCGGCCGCATGCCGAAGAAGCGTTACGCGGACCCTTCCTCGCCCCTGGCGGGTCTTATTTAACAACGACTCCAATGCCTTCCGCAGAGTCGGAGACCCATTTTTTCGCCTAATTTTACATATTATTAATCTTATCTCGGCCATAAATGGCAAAGCTTAAGCCCCTTGGCGTCTTGAAGCGCATAGCGCCAACGCCGGAAAGCCGTGCGTTTGTTAAAGGTCGAGTAGGGCAGGAGGGCAAAATGTCGGAAACAGTAAGACCCGCGGAATCGGGTAAGAAAACCGGCGAAACGAACGTCGAGAGAACCCAGCCGGCTCCGGAACGGCGGCCTGGCAAGGAACGCCGTCTTGTTCTTCGCCTGCTGGATTACTGGCGGGGAATCACGGGGGATCGTTCCTACCCTTCGCTCAGCGATATTCGTTCCGACGATATCGCCGACATGTGGCCCTACTGTTTTATTCTAGACGTGAGCGAGGACGAACAGAACCCCATCCTGCGTTACGTGGGTAAGGAGCTGATTGCATGCTACGGAGCGCCTTGTGAGAATCTTCACGTCTCGGAGCTTCGGAAAAGCAGCCTGCTCGAGCGGGCGAGCTGCTACGTCAAGGAAGTGCTGCGCAAGGGCGTTCCGATTTCCTACGGCGACAGCTTTAAGAGCGTCGAAGGCGAAAGCGTCTTGTGTCGAAGCATCTTGCTGCCGCTCAGTGATGATGGCGAGGCGATTTCGCTCGTCCTTGGCGGCACAAACTATATGAAGAACCCGAAACATGGAGAATAGAATCCGTTTGGGTGATGGCGCATGATCGTCAGCTATGAAATTCATACCTTTGTAAACGGCGAATGGAAGATCGATTCGATTTTCGATAGCCGTAGCCTTGCGCTTTCGGAAGCTCGCCGCATCGACGAGGGCCGCCGTTACAGCGCCGTTCGAGTGATCGAGGAAAGCTTCGACGAAGCGACGCAAAGGGTCAATTCGCGGACCATCTTCCGCGGCAGCAAGATCGACGAAGAAAACGCGGAGACCCTTGAGCGCAAACGCCAGGCGCGCACCGATGTGCAAGCCAAACTTGCCGAGAGGAAAGTCCAGAAGAAGCAGGCGGAAAAGCGCGCCATCATCCAGAAGGAGCAGAAGCGCTTCAAGGGCGCGGTTGTTCTAACCTTTCTGAAGGTTATGGGCCTTGTTGTCCTGGGCGCCGGGCTCATCGTCGGCATCCGCTACTTGGCGACGCAACTTTAACCGCCCGCCAAACAGAATTCCCGCTTGGCATCTGGGCTCAATTTCATTAAAAGCCGTCCGCTGTTGCCTCCCAGCTGCGGGACGACTTTTCATGTCGGAAAAAATTCTTCGGTTTCTCGCGGAACAACGGCCGGATTTGCCTTGTCTCGTGGTTGATCTTGATGTCGTTGCGGAGAAATACCGCGCGCTTAAGAGGCTGGCGCCGAATATCGCCGTTTACTATGCCGTGAAGGCGAACCCAGCCCCCGAGGTTCTTTCGCTGCTGGCCGGCCTCGGCGCCGGGTTCGATGCGGCAAGCGTTCCCGAGATACGGGCTTCGCTCGCTGCCGGCGTTTCGCCGGAACGGATTTCCTACGGCAGCACGATCAAGAAGCGATCCGAGATTGCCGCGGCCTTCGATCTCGGGGTTCGTCTTTTTGCGTTCGACAGCCAAGGTGAACTCGAAAAACTTGCCGCCGTCGCCCCCGGCTCCAAGGTTTGTTGCCGAATCTGGGTTTCGGAAAGTGGGGCCGACTGGCCGCTCACGCGGAAATTCGGGTGCGACTTCGAAATGGCGTATGATCTTTTGCGCGAAGCAAGGGAACTTGGCGTTATTCCCTACGGCGTGATGTTTCACGTTGGCTCGCAACAGACGAATCCTGCGCAGTGGGAGCCGGCGATCGCCACCGCAGGGCGGCTTTTCGAACGCTTGCGCGCGGCGGGAATTTCTTTAAAGCTGCTCAATCTTGGCGGCGGCCTTCCGGCCCGCTACCGTGCCCACGTGCCGCCGGTCGAGGCCTATACGAACGCCATCAAGGAGTCCATCGCGCGTCACTATACGGAAGGATTGCCGGAGCTCATGATCGAACCCGGTCGTTACATCACGGCGGAGGCCGGCATCATCCAGAGCGAGGTGGTGCTGGTGGCGAAGAAATCCAAAACCGACACCGTCCGTTGGGTTTACCTGGATATCGGAAAATTCGGCGGGCTCGCCGAAACGATGGACGAGGCCATCGCCTATGACATCCGCACGCCGCACGACGGCGGCCCGGTCGGCCCGGTGATCCTGGCCGGCCCAACCTGTGACGGCGTCGATATTCTCTACCAGAAGACCCATTACGAGCTGCCGCTTAACCTTGCCGCCGGCGACCGGGTAGAGCTTCTGGCAACCGGCGCCTATACGACGACCTATTCAACGGTTGGGTTCAACGGCATACCGCCGCTTAAGGCCTATTACATCTGACCCCTTTACCGCCCAAGGTCGAGATCGGCCAGATAACCGGCCAAGGGCATCGGCGAGGGGGCCGGCAGGAACGCGATGAAGACGACTCGCGCCTCGGCCAAGCGATCCTCCGGCCAGAAGCGGCGATAAATCGATTCCAGATCGGCCGCCTCCAGCCGCCATTGGCCGACGTCCTCGTATTCCTTTCTGAACGCGACGCAAGGGACGGTGCAACCCGGGCGAAGGCCGATAGCGTCGTCTCCGTGCGGCGGGTCGGTGGTCTGCCATTCCCAGACAAGATCGACCAGCCGGTCATGAGGGGGAACGCCTACCACCGTCCATGGCGCTGAAGATGCGTTCTCCTTCTCCGGTCGGCCGCCCAGGAAGCCCACGCGCAGCCGAAGCGGGTTGCCGGCCGGCGCCGCGGCACTGGAAAGGTGCGGAATGTTCGCGTTTGAAAGGGTGGTTTCCAGGTACCAGGCCCACCGCAGATAGGGGGCGGCCATCAGGGGGCTATCCAGCCGGCGGCTGGCGAAGGCGTGGCCCGCCGTCGAATCGACCTTCACGGCCGGGATGCCGTCCTTCGTCATGAAAGCAACGCCGGAGCTGGCCGTCATCGGGTCTGGCAGCCAGTCGCCGGGGAGACCGGCTTGGGCGAAGCCAGGCGACGGGCTGGGAAGTTCCGGCCCGGATGCGCAGGCGGCTGGCAGAAAAGCGCTAAGGGTAAGAAGCGGGAAGATAAGGGGGCGAAGACTATCCGCCGCGTTTTTTTTAGGCCGGCTTCCACCATGCCCGCCCGCCGGGTTCATGGGTCGGGCAGCGTGTTTGCTGCAATCTTGATATCCTGGGCTCGAATCCAGCCGGGCGACCCGCGGTCCAATATTTTTTGGGCGCGGGTTGCCTGCTGAACGGCGGTCACCTTGTCGCCAATCGAGATCGCCTCTTCGGCAAGCGAAAGGGCGCTCATCCCAAATTCCTGATCGCGCCCGTAGCCGATGGCAAGCAGGCGCCAGAGTTCCGGGTTGTCGCGCTCCCGGTCGGCGGCATAGAGAAGGTTTCCCATGGCGGAACGATTCTGGAGGACGTCTCCGGTCTCAAGCTGGATATGGGCAAGCCCTATCCGCAGCAGAACGGATTCGGGCGCAAAACGGACGGCTTCCGTATAGGAAGACAACGCTTCCGCGAGGCGGCCATTTTCGAACAGCATCTGGCCGCGCAGCTCGTGAAAATAAGGATTCGTTGGTTCTTCCGCGATCAGGTCGTCGATCAGCGGCACCGAGCGATCAAGCTCGCCCCGCCGATAATAGGCGACGGCCCGCGCATAACGGGCCGCCTCGCTCGTGTCTTTTTCCGGGTAGCGCTTGAGGACGGTCCGAAACGGCTCCATGAATCCGATAAGCTTCGCTTGCATGCGTTCGAAATCGCGTAAGCCTTGCGGCGAAAGCGGACTCTCCGGGGGCGCGCTTTTTTGCAGGACATGGTTGCGGACGAAATCCACGCGATCGCGGGTCAGGGGATGCGTTCGCACGTAAGGGTCCCGGCGATCCGAATTCAGGGGATCCTGCTTCTCGAGAATTTCCAGAAATTCCAGAAACCCCTTAGCGGATGTACCTGTTTTATCGAGATAGCCAAGCCCGGCCTGGTCTGCCGCCGCTTCCTGGCCTTGACTGAATTGGAGAAAACCGCGTGTCGCCACGCTGCTTCCACCGGAAAGGATGGCGGTTGTCGCGTCCCCGCTGCCGGACGCGATCCCAGCGCCTATCCCCAATAGCACGGCAAGCAGCATTTGCGTTCCGGCGTTGCGCATGGCCTCCTGACCGCGTATCAAATGGCCGCCTGCGATGTGTCCCGTTTCATGGGCGATGACCCCCATCAGCTGGCTGGCGTTGTCCGCCCGCATCAGGAGACCGGTATTGAGAAAAAGATGCTGACCGCCGGCGACGAAGGCGTTCAGGGTTGGGTCGCTGACAAGGTGGATCTGAACCGCCGCCGGGTCGAGTGCCGCGGCCTCGAACAGTGGCGTAGCGTAGCCTTGGATGATACGTTCGATTTCAGCGTCACGAATAAGACTTATGCGCTGCTGGGCCCAACTCTCCGGCGCCCAGCCGACGGTACAGACTAGAATTGCGCTGACGAGGCAGATGAAACGAAAAAACACTATGCGATCTCCAGCCCCTGAGCCTAAACGTAGGCACAGAGGTCTCTACCGTCAATATGGCGTCCTTTTGCTTATTCTCTGCCTTTTTTTCGCACTTGGGGCGTGCGAATTTGGCAGCGGTCAGACGCCGGAGTGGCTGGAACAGTTTGAAAAACCACGGGAAGCCCCAAAGGACGCCATCGCTCCCCGTCTCCTTGCAAACCTCGACAACGCCTTTTTCGGAGCGGTCGTTGCGGACGAGCCGCTTGCAACCCTGGCCGCCAGAAACGTGCTGGCGGCTGGCGGTACGGCGGCGGATGCCGCGGTTGCGCTCTATTTCTCGCTGGCCGTCACCTATCCATCGGCCGCCGGCCTTGGCGGCGGCGGCATCTGCGTCGTCCATGACCCGGAAAACCAACAGGTCGTGGTTCTCGATTTCCTGAAACCGCTTCCGGCGCGCTCCGATCTTGAGCCGGGTCTCGTCCCCGGCAACGTGGCCGGGATGGCCGCTCTGCATCTGCGCTACCGGGGCAAGGAATGGGGCGACCTTCTGCTGCCGGCGGAGGAGTATGCGAAGAACGGGGTTCGCGTCTCGAGAGCGCTGGGGCAGGACCTGGCACGCGATTCCACGCGCTTGCTTGCCGATGCAGAGGCCCGCCACCTGTTCGCAAATTTCGAGGGGACGATCCTGCACGAGGGCGACCGCCTTTCTCAGCTGGAACTTGTCAGCACACTGAAGCACGTTCGTTCGCTGGGGCCGGCCTCCTTCTATCAGGGCGCGATCGCTAGAAAACTGGTTGCCGCTTCCGCGACGGTGGGCGGGGTGCTCGATCACGCAGCTCTCGGCGGGTTGCGTGCCGAGTGGCAGTCGCCGCTTGCCACCCGCTTTGACGAGGAGACCCTATACACGGTCGACAGCACCGGCGGCCGCGTCGTCTTGCGCATGTGGGAAATGCTGACGCAAGGCGATCGTTACCGGAAGGCCTCGACGGACGATATTCCCCATCTTCTGGCCGAAGTCGGCATGCGGGCCTTTGCCGGAGCGGATGCCAAGGGGGGCCGGGAGGACTGGATGGCCGATTACGATCCGCGAAGCCATTTGCCGGTCGAGCGGTTGCCGTTTGCACCGATCAGCTATCCGGACGAAACGGCCACGACCGGTTATGTGGTTGTCGATCGAAAGGGCCTGGCGGTGCTTTGCGCGCACACCATGAATCGCCCCTTTGGCACCGGCCGGGCGATTCCCGGCACGGGCATTCTCTTCGCCGCCCCGATGGCGGCGGGAAGCGACATCGCGCTGGCGCCCGTTCTCGTGATGCGCCACATAGGCCGAATGCGCCTTTCCGAGCCGGACGCGAAGGAAACCGGGCTGCTGAAAATGCGCAAGGAGGATCCGCTGGATTACACGGAAGGCACGGCGCCGGCCTATACCGAAACGGAACCCATTTTTCTTGCCGTTCCCTCCGGCGGAGCGCCTTCGATCTCGGCGCTCGTCCAGGTTGCCGCGGAAACGCTGCTTGGCGGGCGCTCCTTGGCGGAAGCCCTGACTGCGGCCCGCGTTCATCATGCCGGTCTTCCGGACGCCGTTGCCGTCGAGGAAAAACTGAGCAGCGAAGGGCATGGAGGGCTTTTGGAGCGCAACCACCGGACGAAGGTCGTTGAAGCGCTCGGTCGCGTGAACGCGGTCGCCTGCCGCGAGGGCGTTCGTCTGGGGCCGGAGAATTGCGAGATCAAGAACGAGCCGCGCGGCTCGGGCGCCGGCCTCGGCACGGGGAGATAAGGAGGCGCGGAAGTGGTCTTGAAGGTCGCGAAACGCGGCGCGGTGCCACCTTTCATCGTGATGGATGTCCTGCGCGCCGCCAACACCCGCGAAGCGGCGGGCGAGGCCGTGCTGCACCTCGAGGTGGGCCAACCGGGGACCGGGGCGCCACGGCCCGTGATCGAAGCGGCGAAGGCGGTCCTTGGCAGCGACGCGCTTGGCTATACAGAGGCCCTCGGGATGCCCGCCCTGCGCGAGCGAATCGCAGCGCATTACAAGACGCGCCATGGCCTTGACGTGTCGCCCGAGCGCGTCGTAGTGACGACCGGCGCGTCCGGCGGGTTCCTGCTTGCTTTCTTGAGCGCATTCGATCCCGGCGACCGGGTCGGCGTCACGGAACCCGGCTACCCCGCCTACCGCAACATTCTTGCCGCCCTCGACCTCGTGCCGGTCCCCATCCGCGCGTTACCGGAAAATCGGTTCCAGCCAACGGTCACCGGGATCGAGCCGATCGCGGATCGTCTTGAGGGGATGATCCTCGCCAGCCCTTCGAATCCAACCGGCACCATGCTGGATGCGAACGCTCTCCAAGGTCTGGCGGCGTTCTGCACGGCGCGGGGTATCCGCCTCGTATCGGATGAGATTTATCACGGCATCACGTATGGGGAACCGGCTGCGACGGCGCTCGCGTACAATCCGGAGGCGATCGTCGTGAACAGCTTTTCCAAATATTTTTCGATGACCGGCTGGCGCATCGGCTGGATGGTGGTGCCGAAATCCCTTCTGCGTTCGATCGAATGTCTGGCGCAAAATCTTTTCATCTCGGCGCCGACGCTTTCCCAGCATGGTGCCCTGCGCGTTTTCGATTGTACGGACGAGCTCGATGCTTACGTTGCGGCTTATGCGAGAAACCGCGACCTGCTTCTAAAGGAATTGCCGAAGGCGGGGTTTAAAAGACTAGCTCCGGCGGACGGCGCTTTCTATCTTTACGCGGACATTTCTGGATTTTCGGACGATAGCGAGGGGTTCTGCCGTCGCATGTTGGAAGAAACCGGCGTCGCGACAACGCCTGGGATCGACTTTGACCCCAAGGAGGGAAACCGCTACGTTCGTTTTTCCTTCGCCGGCGCCGAAGCCACGATGGCGGAAGCCATCCACCGTCTGCAAGCCTGGCGGTCTTGAGGGCGAACCGAACAGGCCTCCTCTAAGCCGAGGAAGCCGCCTTTTCTTGCGGTTGATCGCCGCCAGTGTCCGTTTCGTTCGGCTGCTGGGTGGCGGTCTCTTGCGAAGCGGCGGTTTCTTGCGAAGCGGTTTTGGCACGGTTGCGCCGTCGCCCGCCGCGGCGGCCACGGCGGCGGCGCTTGCGAGGCTGTTCTTTGCCTTCTTTTTGTTCGGCTAGCGCTGCCTCGGCCGGCTTCGTTGCAGCTGGCGTTGCCTCGGCCGGCTTCGTTTCTACCGGCTTCGTTGCGTAACCCTCTTCTTTTGCCTGCTTTTCTTTGCCATCCCGGCGGCGGCGGGGCCGACGGCCTTCTTTTTCCGTCTCTCTTCCAGTCTTTTCGATCTCTCTTCCAGCCTTCGGCGCAATGACTTCCGCCCTTTCGCCGCCGGCCGACTTCAGGTGTTCCATCCGGAAGTTGGGCGGTATCAGGGCGTCGTCCCGCGCGACAACAACGCGGAAACTGTAACGTGCCTCGATCTCCGCCAAACGTTCCCGTTTTTGGTTGAGCAGATAGAGGGCGACATCCGTCGGCACATAAACCGTAACCTCGACGCTTCGTTTGCGAACACCTTCTTCCTCGATCGCCCGCAGGACATGAAGTGCTGTCGATTCCGTCGAGCGGATAACGCCGCTGCCGCCGCAATAGAGGCAGGTTTCGGAGCTTGCTTCCTGCAGGCTTGGGCGCAGGCGTTGGCGCGACATTTCAAGAAGACCGAAAGGACTGATTTTGCCGAGACGGATCCGCGCGCGATCCGTTCGCATGGCGTCCTTCAAGCAACGCTCGACCTGACGGCGGTGCTTGCTTTCCTCCATATCGATGAAGTCAACGACGACAAGGCCCCCAAGATCGCGCAGGCGGAGATGGCGGGCGACTTCCTCCGCCGCTTCCATATTCGTTTTCAGCGCGGTTCCTTCGATGTTGCGTTCCCGCGTTGACCGGCCGGAGTTCACGTCGATCGCAACCAAGGCCTCCGTCGGGCTGATCACGACATAACCGCCGGACTTGAGTTCGATTCGCGGGCTGTGGATTTCGTCAAGCTCGGCCTCGACCTGATAGCGCTGGAAGAGGGGGATGTTGTCGGGGTCTTTGTAGGGTTGAACGTTCTTGGCATGGGAAGGCATCAGCGTCCGCATGAACTCCTTCGCCAGGCGGTAGCCTTCCTCGCCGTCAACGAGAATTTCCTCGATGTCCTTGTGGTAGAGATCGCGAATGGCTCGCTTGATGAGGTTCGCTTCCTCATAGACCAGTGCCGGCGCCGTGGATTTCAGCGTCAATTCCCGGACCTGGTTCCAGAGCCGGAGCAGGTAGTTTAGATCGCGCCGGATTTCCGCCTTCGTCCGTTCAAGTCCGGCGGTTCGCAGGATGACCCCCATGCCCTTCGGAATGGAAAGGTCCTTCAGGATATCGCGCAGGCGCTTGCGGTCGCCCTGACTCGTGATCTTGCGGGAGACGCCGCCGCCGCGGGCCGTGTTCGGCATGAGCACGCAATAGCGGCCGGCCAGCGACATATAGGTCGTCAGCGCCGCGCCCTTGTTGCCGCGCTCTTCCTTGACGACCTGGACGAGCAGGATTTGCCGACGCTTGATGACTTCCTGGATTTTGTAAGTGCGATGGGGGCGGCTTCGCCGGGCCATTTCCTCCAGCTCGTCGCCGCCAACGGTCTCGACATGTTGGGCGGATTCTTCGCCCGGCGTCGATGGCTTCGCAATGTCCGGTTTGGCGGGATCGTCGGTTTCGGCCGGCGTCGGAGACCGAGGCCCCGTTTCCGTCCGTTCCTCAGCACCTTCCGATTCGTGGATCGCCGCTTCTTCCTCGAGCAGCACCCGGCGGTCGGCGATGGGAATTTGATAATAATCCGGGTGAATTTCGTTGAAGGCAAGGAACCCATGTCGGCCGCTGCCATATTCGACGAACGCCGCCTGCAGGGACGGCTCAACGCGCGTTACCTTTGCGAGGTAAATATTGCCTTTGAGTTGTTTCTTGGTGGAAGTTTCGTGATCGAATTCTTCGATTCGATTGCCGTCCAAGATGACGACCCGAGTTTCCTCCGAGTGCGTCGCATCAAGCAGCATACGCTTTGCCATTCGGCAAAAACTCCACGCCATTTCAAGCTTTCGTGCGATGGCGAAAGCGGAAAGGGCGAATCTGCGAAATCGACGGCGCCTGCGCTCTTACCCGTCGAACGCCAACCACCAAGGGTCAGGACGGGGCCGCTTCCGGCAGCCAACCCATAACAGGGTCTGGCCGATTCCTAGGTTCAACTTTTTCTCGCAAAACCTTGACGCCGCTGCCGGCTGCCGGGAAATTGGTCGAATAGGGCCCCGGTTAGACCGGCCACCGCGCCCTCGTCACGACCGGCTTGAAACCAAAATCGGGACGAACGGCTTTGCGATGCATCGCAGAAACGAACATACGCTGCCCCCGGGCGATTCATCAAATGGATTATTCAACTCATTGAAAAATATATATCTTCTTGAAAAATTTCCGGATTTATGGCAAGGAGCCGACCAGAAACTGCGACAAGTTCGCGAGATATGGTATGGAAAGCTTCATGCGAACTCTAGATGTGGTGAGGCGTCGCGTGAAGGGCTTGGCGTTTCTGCTCCTGATGGCTGGCCTTTGGTGGCCGGGGGTCTCGCTTGCGGCGCCCGAGGTCGTCGGCTTGCGGACCGGCGAACATCTCGGCATGACCCGTTTTGTTCTCGATCTTTCCAAGAAGGTGGATTTCCGGGTTTTCACCCTTTCGAATCCGTATCGGATCGTCATCGATTTTCCGGAAATGGATTGGAAGATCCCGACCGAGACGGCCAGCCAGGAAAAGGGCCTGATCCAGAGCCTTCGCTATGGCCTTTTCACGCCGGGAACCTCGCGCGTCGTTCTCGACGTCGCAAAACCGGTCGCGGTGAAGCAGGCCTTTCTCCTAACCCCGATCGGGCCGCACGGTTACCGCTTCGTTCTCGATATCGGAGAGACCAGCAAGGAAGTCTTCGTTGATACCAGCGAAGCGGCCGCCCTGTCGGCACCGTTGCAGGCGACCGCACCCGTCGCGCCGCCGCCCGTGCCGCAAGGAACGTCGAAGCCGCTTATCGTCATAGATCCGGGCCATGGCGGGGTGGATCCGGGTGCCTTGAGCCGTTCCGGCCTTCTCGAAAAGAGCGTCACCCTGGATGTCGCCAAGGCCTTGAAGGCAGAGCTGGAGGCGACAGGGCGGTATCGGGTGATGCTGACGCGGGAGCGGGATATCTACATACCGTTGCGCGAGCGCGTGGCAATCGCCCGCCGGGCCGGTGCCGACCTTTTCCTTTCGCTGCACGCGGATTCCCATCCCAACCGCCGGACCCGGGGGGCTTCCGTCTACACGCTCTCCGAACAGGCTTCCGACAAGGAGGCGGCGGCCATGGCCGCCAGGGAAAACAAGTCGGATATCATCGCGGGCATGGATTTTTCGGGGGCCGACCCGGTGTTGACCAATATCCTGATCGATATTGTCCAGCGAGACTCGTTGAATTCGTCGCTCAATTTCGCCAATTTACTTGTTCAGGAGATGGGCAAGGCCACGCGTCTCGTTCAGAATACGCGCCGTTCGGCCGGGTTCGCGGTGCTCAAGGCGCCGGACGTTCCCTCGGTCTTGGTGGAGATGGGTTACCTTTCGAATCGCGAGGAAGAGAAACTTCTGCAGGATTCGGGGCACCGTTCCCGACTGGCAGCCGCCGTTACGACGGCGGTCAAGCGGTTCTTCAGTGAACGGCATCTCTAGGCTATAAAGGTCACTCTTCCCATCGGGTTCCAGCCGATGGCGTGGAATAGCAGGCGAATGGTGCGCACATTTTTTAATTTGATCGTCATCCTCGCCTTTGTGGGGATGCTCGGTTTTGCGGTTGTCCTTGGTGTTTTCTTTTATTTTGGAAGAGGACTTCCGGACTATCAGCAGTTGGCTGATTACGAGCCGCCGACCGTTACGCGTTTTCACGCGGGGGATGGGCGCTTGCTTGCCGAATACGCCGTCGAAAAGCGGGTTTTCGTGCCCGTGAAGGCTATCCCAAAGCGGATCGTCAAGGCGTTTCTCGCCGCCGAGGACAAGAATTTCTATCAGCACCCCGGCGTCGATTTTTTGAGCGTTGCCCGGGCGCTGATCGACAACCTGTCCCATCTGGGCCAGGACCGTCGGCCGCAGGGCGCCTCGACGATCACCCAGCAGGTTGCCAAGAATTTCTTGCTGACGAACGAATTAAGCCTTGATCGCAAGATCAAGGAGGCGATTCTCGCCTTTCGCATCGAGCGAGCCTTTTCAAAGGACCGTATCCTCGAGCTTTACCTGAACGAAATTTACCTCGGCTTCGGTTCCTACGGGGTGGCGGCGGCGGCCCTCAACTACTACGACAAATCCCTCGATGAACTTTCAATCGCAGAAGCCGCCTATCTTGCGGCGTTGCCGAAAGCCCCGAACAACTACCATCCCATTCACCGAACCGAAGCGGCAACGGCGCGGCGCAACTGGGTCGTCGCGCGGATGGAGGAGGAAGGATTCGTCAGCCATTCCGAAGCGAAATCGGCGAAGGCGTCGCCTCTTGTCGTTGCCAGCAAGCGCCGGGCGGCCGACTTCGCGACGGCGGATTTCTTCGTCGAGGAAGTGCGCCGCGCGCTGTTTGAGAGTTACGGCGAGGCAGGGCTGTATCACGGGGGGCTTTCCGTTCGCACGACGCTCGACCCCAAGCTTCAGTGGATAGCGGAGGACACGTTGCGGGCCGGCCTCCTCGCCTATGATCGCCGTCATGGCTGGCGCGGCCCCATCGCCAAAATCGAACGGGAGTCGACCTGGCCGCAACTGCTGGCCGCCGTGCCCGCGCCGAAGGGGCTTGGCGAGTGGCGGCTCGCCGCGGTGTTGAACCTGGATGCGGACGCGGCATGGATCGGTTTTGCCGATGGCGGCCTGGGCAAGATTCCATTCGCGAAGATGCGGTGGGCGCGGGCGTGGTTGAAAGGCGAATATCTCGGCCCCAAGGTGGAAAAACCCTCGGACGTGCTCGCCGTGGGCGATGTCGTTGCGGTCGAGGCCGACCGCACGCCGGAGGAAGGCGTAACCCCGCCGCCCGGCACCTACGCGCTTCGTCAGATTCCGGAAGTCGAGGGCGCCCTCGTCGCGATGGACCCCCACACGGGCCGAGTCCTTGCCATGACCGGCGGCTTCAGCTTCGAGAGATCGGAATTCAACCGGGCAACCCAGGCGCTCAGGCAGCCGGGCTCCGCCTTCAAGCCTTTCGTTTACCTGGCGGCGCTGGACGCCGGCTTTACGCCATCGAGCCTTATTCTCGACGCGCCTTTCGTGATCGACCAGGGGCCGGGCTTGGGCAAGTGGAAGCCGGAGAACTACGGCGAGAAATTCTACGGCCCCAGTACGATGCGCCTGGGCCTTGAAAAATCGCGCAACCTGATGACGGTACGTCTCGCCCAGACGATTGGCATGGAGGCCGTCGTGGACATGGCGAAACGCTTCGGCATTACGAACGCCATGCCGCCCACGCTTTCGATGGCGCTCGGCGCGGGCGAAACGACCTTGCTTAAGTTAACGAACGCCTACGCCATGCTGGTCAATGGCGGCAAGCGCATCCGGCCGGCTTTCATCGACCGCATCCAGGACCGTCACGGCGCGACGATTTTTCGGCAGGACGCTCGGGAATGCCGGGGGTGCGCTGTGACGCAATGGCTGGACGAGAGCGCGCGAGGGGGGGCGGAACCAACAACGAACGGCGTTCCATCGTTCGGCGAGGTGCCGGAATTGCCGGACACGAGCGAACGCGTGGCGGACTCCGGATCCGCCTACCAGATTGTCTCGATGCTCGAAGGCGTTGTCCAGCGCGGCACCGGACAGACCATCCGCGCGGTGGGCAAACCCCTCGCCGGCAAGACCGGCACGACGAATGACAGCATGGACGCCTGGTTTATCGGTTTCTCGCCCGATCTTGTCGTCGGCGTCTTCGCCGGGTTCGATACTCCGAGGTCCTTAGGCCCCCAGGAGACAGGCTCGCGCGTCGCCGCTCCCATTTTCCGGGGCTTCATGGAAGCGACGCTTCGCGGCAAGCCGGCCGTACCTTTCCGTATTCCGCCCGGCATCCAGCTCATTCGGGTGGATGCGCAAACCGGCCTGCCGGCCCGGCCAGGCGATCGGGGCATCATCCTCGAGGCCTTCAAGCCCGGCACCGAACCGAAGGCGGGCGGGCCGGTGTTGAACGGCAGCACCGGCGTCACCTCGCCGACCGTTCCCACGGACGGCACCGGCGGCCTATATTAAACCCTCTTACCATCGAAACGGAGCAACCGGCGCATGCGGTCCGAGATCGAAGCCTATGTCGAAGCCATTCAGCAGTCGCTCGGGCTGCTGAGGAGGCATCTTTGACTGGGAGAATGCCCTCAAGCGCTACGAGGCGCTGACTCGGGAGGCGGAAAGCCCAACCCTTTGGGACAACCCCGAGCGCGCCCAGAAAACTCTCAAGGGCCGGACGCGGCTTGGCGAGGCGATCGAGGATTGCCGCGGTATCGAGCGCGAGCTTGCCGATCACGTCGAACTGATCGCGTTGGGCGAGGCGGAAGGGGACGAGGCCGTCGTCAAGGACGCCGAGAAAGCCCTGGCCGCCTTATCGGTTCGCGCCGCCAAGCTTGAACTTGAGAGCCTGCTTTCGGGCGAGGCGGACGCCAACGACTGCTTTCTTGAAGTGCATGCCGGCGCCGGCGGAACTGAATCCCAGGATTGGGCCGAAATGCTGCTTCGGATGTATGTCCGCTGGGCGGAACGGCACGGCTACAAGGTGGAATGGCTGGAGGAAAGCCCAGGCGAGGAGGCGGGGCTCAAATCGGCCACCGTCCGCATCCTTGGCCTGAACGCTTTCGGTTGGTTAAAAGCGGAAAGCGGCGTTCATCGTCTGGTGCGGATCTCTCCCTTCGATGCCAGTGCCAGGCGGCATACGAGCTTCGCCTCGGTCTGGGTTTATCCGGTGATTGACGAATCAATCGCGGTTGAAGTCCTGGACAAGGATCTTCGGGTCGATACGTACCGTTCATCGGGCGCCGGCGGCCAGCACGTCAACAAGACGGACAGCGCCGTTCGTCTTACGCATCTGCCGAGCGGCATCGTCGTCCAGTGCCAGTCGAGCCGTTCCCAGCATCGCAACCGGGCGGAAGCGATGAACATGCTGCGCGCGCGTCTTTACGAGCTCGAACTCAAAAAGCGCGAGGAACAGGCGGCGGCAAAAGCATCGGAGAAGACGGAAATCGGCTGGGGGCATCAGATCCGTTCCTATGTGCTGCACCCCTATCAGATGGTGAAGGACCTGCGCACCGGGGTCGAAACCGGCAACGCACCGGCCGTCCTCGAGGGCAATCTCGACCCTTTCCTTTCCGCGTCCCTCGCCCAGCGTGTCGGAAGCGGCCGCCCGCCGGCCGGGGTTGAAGCGGAAAAACCACGCTAAAGGGCGTCGATCGCGGCTTGGATCTCTGTGACGTGGCCGGCGACCTTCACCTTGCGCCAGATGCCGCGCAAGGCGCCCTTCGCGTCGATCAGGAAGGTCGAACGCTCGATCCCCATGAAGCTCCGGCCATAGAGGCTTTTCTTTTTCCAAACGCCATAGGCCGCGATCGTTTCGCCTTTTTCGTCGGAGGCAAGCAAGAAGGGCAGCGCGTATTTTTCCTTGAACGCGTCGTGGCGGGCGGGACCGTCCTTCGAGACGCCGATGACCTCAACCTTTTTCCGCCGGAGGCCCGCGTAAGCGTCGCGAAAATCGCAGGCCTCTTTCGTGCAGCCGGGTGTCATGTCCTTCGGGTAGAAATAGAGAACGACTTTCTTGCCCCGCAGGCTCTTGAGGGAAAGCGTGCCGCCGCCGTCCGTGGGTAACGTGAAGTCGGGCGCTTTGTCGCCGATTTTAAGTGGCATGGGTTGATCCTTTTTCCTCTTTTGGTGGAAGCTGGCTTGCCGGCGCGGCAACCCATTCCGTGAAAAGCCGGTGAACGTTTTCCGCCGTCGTTTCGATTTGCGTCTTGAGCTCCGCGAAATTCTTGCACTCGGTGGCGCGGAGAAGGGCATGCCGCAGGCCTTCCGGCATGTCGTGTTCCTCGAACGCTTGGTTGAAGGAAAGCCTCAGGAGGCCAAGCAACCGCTGCCAGAACCGCGCCGCCGCAGTCAGTGTCTCGGCGGCTTCCGCCTCGACCAGCTTGGCCTTCCGCAGCCGCTCAAGGCTCTGCAGGGTGTTCGTGTCGCGAATCTCGGGGTGCTTCGCCAGATGAGTAAGCACCAGATATTGACAGAGAAACTCGACGTCGATCAGCCCGCCCGGGCGGTTCTTGATATCCCAGAAATGGGTACCGGGCCGCGCCGTCGCGATGCGGATGCGCATCTCGGCTATGTCGCGCAGAAGGGTTGCCGCCTCCATCGGCCGGTGAAGGGCTTCCGTGATGGCGTTCTCTGTCGTTTTGCGAAGGGCGGTTGGTCCGGCGATCGTGCGCGCCCGGGTTAACGCCTGGTATTCCCACGTCCAGGCGGCGCCTTGGAAATACACCCGATAAGAGGCCAGGCTCGTCGCGAAGGGGCCGGCGTTACCGGTGGGGCGCAGCCGCATGTCCACTTCGTAGAGGTTTCCTTCGCCCGTCATGGAGGTCAACGCGCTGTTCAATGCCTGGCCAAGACGTGCGAAATAGTGGCTGGCTGAAAGCGGGCGCGGGCCGTCCGACCGCTCCGTTCCTTCCGGGACGTCGTAGACATAGACAAGATCGAGGTCGGATTGGAACGTAAGCTCGCGTCCGCCCAGCTTCCCCATCGCAATAACCGCCATGCCGCCGCCCGCAAAGTGGCCATGGCGTGCCATGAAGTCTTTCTCGACGTATGCGAACAAGGCGGCCACGACCGTCTCGGCAACATCCGAAAGCGGTCCGCCCGCCTTGTCCGAAGGCAACAGATTGCGAAGGACCTGGACGCCGATACGAAATTTCCAATCGTTCGTCCACCGCCGCGAAAGGTCGAGAACATCCTGGAAATCGCGCGCCTGGTTGAGCGTGAGGCGAAGCTCTTCGGCCATTGCCTTCTTGTTCAGCGGCGGGGCAAAGAAGTCCGCTCCCAACACCGAATCCAGCAGGATCGAATGCCGGCTTAAATTTTCGGCCAGGCTTGGCGCGCTTCCCATAATTTCGGCGACGAGATCAAGGAGCGCCGGGTTCGCCTGAAAAAGCGAGAAAAGCTGAACACCGGCCGGCAATTGGGAAAGAAACTCGTCAAATTTCATGAAGGCGGCGGTCGGGTTGACCGTGCCCGCAAGCGCCTTCAACAAGGCCGGCATCAGCTCGGTCAGAATCTGGCGCGCGCGTTCGGCGCGGGTTGCGCGGTAACGGCCGTGATGCCAGCCGCGCACTACGGAAGCGACGTTTGAGGCATCTTGAAACCCAATTTTTTCCAGCGTTTCAACCGTGTCCGGATCGTTTTCGCCGCCGGTGAAGACAAGCTTGCCTTCTTCGGCGCCAAGCGCCGGCGATTCCTGGAAGAGAGCGGAGGAATGGCGCACGACGCGGTTCAGATGTGTGTGCAACTCTGTCTTGAAGGCGTCGGCGTTTGCGTAGCCAAGGAAGACGGCGACTTCCACGAGGCGTTCTGGCTCCTCGGGAAGCTTGTGGGTTTGCTTGTCCTCGATCATTTGCAGGCGGTGTTCGACCCGGCGAAGGTAGCGGTAGCTTTCGATCAGGTCCGTTGCCACCCGGGTCGCGATGCGTCCCGCTTTGGCAAGGGCAGAGAGCGCCTCGCAGGTTTTCTCAACCCGCAACTCCGGCACCCGTCCGCCCCAGATGAGTTGCTGGGTTTGGGTGAAGAGTTCGATCTCGCGGATGCCGCCGCGGCCAAGCTTTACGTTATGGCCAGCAAAGCCGATGGTGTGGCCGCCGCGATGAGTTTCGATTTGTCGCTTGATGGAATGGATGTCCTGGATCGAAGCGAAATCGAGGAATTTGCGCCACAGGAACGGCTGCAGGTGTTTCAGAAACGCTTCGCCCGCCTCCAGATCTCCGGCCACCGGGCGGGCCTTGATGAAGGCGGCGCGCTCCCAATTTTGACCGGTGCTTTCATAGTAGGCTTCGGCCGCCGCGACGGACATGGCGATCGGGGTGGCGCCAGGATCCGGCCGCAGCCGGAGATCCGTGCGGAACACATAGCCGTCCGGCGTTCGTTCCTCGATGAGCGTAACCAGCGAACGCGTCAGCCGTTCGAAGAAACGCTGAATGTCCTGCTCGCCCCGGTAGGTGAGGCGCTCCGGGTCGTAGAGAACGACGAGATCCACGTCGCTGGAATAGTTAAGCTCGTACGCGCCAAGTTTACCCAAGGCAAGCAGGACAAAGCCGGATCGCTTGGCCGGTTGCTCGGGCGCGACGCCTTCGATCTGGCCTTCTTCGATCGCGCCGCGCAGGAGGTGATCCACGGCAAGTTCAAGGGCGGTATCCGCGAACGCGCTTAAACGATCCATGACTTCCTCGGCCGTCCAAAGGCCTGCGATGTCGGCAAAAGCGACAAGCAGTGCGTTTCTTCGCTTCGCCACGCGAAGCAGGTGCTTCAACCCGTTGGTATCGCGCGAGTTAGAAGCTTCCTCCCGCAGTTGGCGGAGAAGCCGTTCGGCCACGATCTTCGGATCTTCCGCAAGGAGCGCCTGAAAGAAGGCCACCTCCTTCAGCAGGCAATCGCCGAGATAGGGGCTGTTGCCAAAAATGGCGTCCAAGACCTTGCGGCCGTCCGCGGTTTCGGCGAAGGCCCTTGCAAAAGCTTTCACCCCTGCATCGGATGCGCGAGCCGCCTGTTCGAGCCAATGCGTGCGCCCAAGCGTGGCGCGTTCGGCGCTGCCCGGTCGCGGCCAGGCGTCAGGATTGGACAAAAGGGGGGATTGCTGCATATTTTCTAGCCGTTTTCCGCTTCGCTGGGGATTTCTAACATGAGGCCCGAGTGATTCTCCGAATTTCGAGAGCTTTCTGCAAGATCATCGGCTTCATGGCCTTCGGCCTGATCGTCGCCGGGCTGGTGTTTGCCCTCCGCCTTTCGATCGCCCCGATCCCGCTGGATTTTCTGAAAGACAACGTGGAAGCTTCCTTGAGCGCGAAGGACGGCTCTTACCGGGTGCGCATGGATCGCCTGCTGCTGACCTGGGAAGGCATCGTCGGCGGCCTCGGGTTTGCCGTTGTCGGGGCGAAGGTCACGGACGCGGAAAACGCTGTCGTTGGGGAAATTCCAAAAGCCACCATGGGGCTCAGCTTCCGGGCGCTGGCGCGTGGCGTTCTGGCGCCCAAGCGGATTGCGGTGCAAAGCCCACTTTTCAAGCTGGTGCGCCAGCTGGAAGACAAGGCTGCACCCGAAGGGGCTGCCATCGGTGCCCTGGTGGCAAGTTTTTTCAAGCCGTCGGGTACGTCGGACTTCCTTGCCTATCTCAAGGAACTTCGGCTTATCGGGGCGGATGTCAGGATTGAGGATCAGAAGCTGGAAATTTCCTGGTGGCTTCCAAGGGTGGATTTGCACCTTCGCCGCGAGGAGGAGGGAGTTTCCGGCAGTTACGCGATTGAGCTTGAGATGAATGCGATACGCACCCGTTTCACCGGCGAGGTGAACTACGGCTATGCGGCCGAGAATTTTCGCGTAAGCGTACAGATTCGCGATGTCGTGCCGGCCATGTTCGCAATGGCGGTGCCGCTTCTCGACCAAGTGTCTGGCCTTCGGCTTCCGGTCAGCGGCAACCTAGATCTTTCCCTTTTTTCGGATGGGCGGCTCGAGGAAATCCGTTTCGATCTTTCAACCGGCAAGGGAGAAATCGTCGTTCCAGGTTTTTATGACGAAGGCCTTGAAATCGCCGCCGCGCGTTTGAAGGGAAAGATGGGTGGCGATTTCGAGCGGTTTGGTGTCGAGGAGCTTTTTGTCGATCTCGGCGGACCGACGCTTGCAGCGTCCCTGCAGAGTTCCGGAGACGGCGGGCGGCTGGAGGGCAGCGTCGAAGCCCGTCACGTGCCGGTGAACCACTTGCCGCGTTTGTGGCCGCAAGGAATGGCCGAAAACGCGCGGATGTGGATCGAGGGACACCTTTCCGGGGGCGCCGTTGAAAAGGCGCGCGCCGATTTTCAGGCGGTCATCGACTCGAAAAGCGACCCCGCCTTGCAGGTTGGCGCCGTCAGCGGCACGTTGGAATATTACGGCATTGACGTTGTATACGCCGAGGGTTTCCCGTCCGTTACGGGGGTTGGCGGGACGGCGACCTTCGATCTCGGGAATATGGATTTTGCAGTGACGGAAGGCGCTCACGAAGGGCTGAAAGTCACGTCGGGAACCCTCCACCTCTATGGGCTGGAAAACGGCGACGAACACGCCAAGATTGACCTTGCCGCCGAGGGACCGGTTCGCGGCGCTCTGGAGACGCTCGATCGTCCAAAACTTCGCTACCTTCAAAAAATGGGTCTTTCCGTGGATCGCTTCGATGGCGAGGCGGCGATCCTGTTGCACATCGCGTTTCCCTTGCTGAACGACCTGCGCCTGGAGGATGTCGAGGTTGCCGCCGAAGCCGAGCTTCGGAGGCTTTCCTTCAAGGACGCTATTCCCGGGGTGGATCTCAAGGAAGGCAATCTCCGGCTTAAGCTTGAAGGCGAGACGCTTGCCGTAGCCGGTGAGGCGAAGGTGGCCGGCGGCCCGGCCAAGGTCAGTTGGGAGGAAAATTTTTCCAGCAAGGCGGCCTTCGACAGTCGCTACACGCTACAGGGCAGGCTTGAGGAAACGCAGCGCGAGGCGTTCGGATTCTCCGGCGCTCCTTTTCTTTCCGGTCCTACGGAAACGAACCTTACCTATACGTCGAAAGGCGGCAAGGGCGCGTTGGCAATCGCTCTCGATCTCGAAGATTCAGCCCTTGCCATACCCGGGTTTACATGGACGAAGCCCGCTGGACGGCCCGGAAAGGGAAACATCCAGATTGATTTCGTGAAGGGAAAAATCCGGCGTATCCGCGAACTTGATATCACCGCCGATGGCCTGGATGCGAAAGGTACCTTTGCTTTTGCCGGCGACGGTAAAACGATCGAACGGGCAAGCATCGATCGCTTGAAATTCGGCGTCACCGATATTCAGGGAAAAGCCGTGCGCGACCCGGGCGGGCGATTCAACGTCAACCTGGTCGGTCGCGGATTCGATGCCGAGAAGTTGCTTGAACGCGAAAAGTCAGGGGTTGCCTTGCCTCCGCTCAGCCTTTCGGTTGCCATCGACCGCGTCCGCCTCGGTCCCGCCCAGCAGATCGACCGGCTTATCGGTTCCATGCAATACGATGGGAAGCGCTGGAATTCCATCCTTCTGGATGGCGAGTTCGAGAAACGCGGCACGATGAAGCTGGCCGTCCGTTCGGAAGGGAAGGTGCGAAAACTGGAGGTAATTTCGAAGGACGCCGGCGGCGCCGTTCTCGAAGCGTTCGGCATTCGGCGTAACCTGAAGGGGGGCGAGCTCGTGATCTCCGGCACCTTCCACGACGACGAAGAGCCGGAAGTGCCCTTGCGCGGGCGAATCAAGATGAAGAACTTTCAGGCCCTTAATACACCGCTGCTGGCAAAATTACTTTCCGTCGCCTCGCTTACCGGCATTCTAGATATATTGCGGGGAAAGGGCGTCGAGTTTACACGGCTCGATGTCCCCTTCACGGTCACGGATGCCTTTACCACAATCGAGCAGGGGCGTGCTTTCGGTTCCTCGCTCGGCATCACCTTCGAGGGCCAAATCAACAACGTCGAGGACAGCGTGAACGTGCGCGGCACGCTGATTCCGGCCTATACGATCAACAGCGTATTCGGACGAATCCCTTTGATCGGGGAAATCCTGGTCGGCGGCGAAGGGCAGGGCGTTTTCGCCGTCAGCTACAAAATCGAGGGGCCGGAGGAGGATCCGAACGTGTCCATCAACCCGTTGTCGGCGCTGACGCCCGGTTTCTTGCGCAAGTTCTTCGACGTCTTCGAGGAAGACACCGGAACCACTCCGCCGCCGCAACCCCGATCGCCATTGAAACCTGAGCCGCAGCCTTAAGGTCGACCGACGCGGACGAGGGCGTGGCGTTTCCTTCCGGCGCTGAGTTTGATGACGCCGTCTTTATCCAGGTCGTCGAGCGTGATCGGGGCGGTTTCTTTTTCCGGCGCGGTATCGTTCACGCGAGCGCCGCCGCCGCGGATCAGGCGGCGCGCCTCGCCATTGCTGGCGGCAAGGCCGGTGCGCTGGAAAAGCTCGAAGGCGGGGATGCCGGCTGCAAGCTCGGCCCTCGGCACCTCGATCGCCGGAAGGCCCTCGGCCGGCCCCCCCGTCTCGAAGGTTTCGCGCGCCGTTTCCGCCGCCTTCGCCGCCGCTTTCTCGCCGTGGCAAAGGGCGGTGACGGCGGAGGCGAGGATTTTTTTTGCTTCGTTGAGCTCGCTTCCCTGGAGGGTTTCGAGGCGGCGGACCTCGCCGAGGGGCAGTTCGGTGAACAGGCGTAGGAACCGGCCGACGTCCGCGTCCTCTGTGTTGCGCCAGTATTGCCAGTAATCGTAGGGCGAAAGTTTTTTGGCATCCAGCCAGACGCTGCCTTGGGCGGTTTTCCCCATCTTCGCGCCGGCGCTTGTCGTGAGGAGCGGCGTGGTGAAACCGAAAAGCTCCTGCCCTTCGATCCGGCGACCCAGTTCCACTCCGCTCACGATGTTGCCCCATTGATCGGATCCCCCCATCTGCAACCGGCAGTCGTGCCGCTTGGCAAGCTCGAGGAAGTCGTAGGCCTGCAGGACCATATAGTTGAATTCAAGGAAGCTTAGAGGCTGTTCCCGTTCGAGGCGAAGCTTGACCGATTCGAAGCCCAGCATCCGGTTGACGGAAAAATGGCGCCCGTATTCCCGGAGAAAAGGGATATAGCGCAGTTCCTCCAGCCAGTCGGCGTTGTTGACGAAGACGGCGTCCGCAGCCCCCTTGCCGAAAGCAAGAAAACGCTCGAAAACGGTACGAATGCCCTTCAGGTTGCTGGCGATTTCCTTGTCGCTCAAGAGCTGACGGGCCTCGTCCTTGCCGGACGGGTCGCCGACCTTCGAGGTGCCGCCGCCCATCAGCACGATCGGTTTGTGGCCGGCCTTTTGAAACCAGCGGAGCAGCATGATCGGCACCAGGCTTCCGGCGTGCAGGCTGTCGGCCGTACAATCGAAGCCAATATAGGCCTTCACCGGCGCCTTCGCCCGGAGCAGGGCATCCAGGCCTTCCAGGTCCGTGCATTGGTGCATGAACCCGCGTTCGATCGCGTTGGTCAGGAATTCGGATCGGGATTGGCTTTTCGCCATGGGCTTCGTCCTTGCCGGAAGTGCGCTGATTTAACACAATCAGCCCGGACGGGACAATGGAGCGGCTGGGGACGCTTGCCGATGGAAGACTTCGAACCGATCTGGGCGCTTGGGCTTATGAGCGGCACGTCGATGGATGGGATCGACGCGGCCCTTCTCTATACGGACGGCGAACGGGTCGCCGGTCACGGGCTTGCCGCCACGCAGCCCTACGGGGCGGCCTTCCGCGAACGGTTGCGGGGTGTGCTTGGGAGCAGAGGGGGAAAGGGAAAAATCCGGCAGGTCGCCGAAGAACTCACGCAAATGCACGCCAAGGCCGCGCTGGAACTCATTGAGGTATCCCCCCTTGAGGCTGCCGACGTCGCCGTTCTTGGATTCCACGGCCATACGATTCTGCACGCGCCGAAGAAGCACCGCACCGTCCAGATTGGCGATGGGGAATTGCTGGCCAGGCTCACCGGCATCGACGTCGTTTGCGATTTTCGATCGGCCGATATTGCCGCCGGCGGCGAAGGGGCGCCCTTGACACCCCTTTACCACCAGGCGCGCGCGCAAGACCTCGAACGCCCACTGGCCGTGCTTAACCTTGGCGGTGTTGCGAATGTCACTTGGATAGGCGCCGGCGGCGCGCTGCTTGCCTTCGACACTGGCCCCGGCAACGCTCTCATCGATGACTGGGCGGTGGCGCGGACGGGTCAGCCCTTCGATCGCAACGGAAAGCTTGCCCACCGGGGGAAGGCGAACGAGGCTTTTCTGCAGAGTTTCCTGGAAGACCCCTATTTCTGGCGGTCGCCGCCGAAATCGCTGGACCGGAACGCCTTCACAATCAAATCCTTGGATGGGCTTTCGCCGGAGGATGGCAGCGCAACGCTTACCGCCCTGACGGCGAGGACCGTGGCGCTGGCCGCCGAACGGTATTTCCCCTCGCCGGTCGAGCGCTGGCTGGTGACCGGCGGCGGACGGCGCAACCCGGCGCTGATGGGCATGCTTCGCGATTGCATCAACGCGGAAGTGGCGCCGGTTGAGATCGTCGGCTGGAACGGGGATTCGCTCGAAGCCGAAGCCTTCGCCTTCCTCGCCGTTCGTTCGCTTCGGGGGCTTCCCTTGACGCTGCCTTCGACGACCGGCGTCGCGCGCCCGGCAACGGGCGGCGTCTTTCACGCCGCGCCGAAGCGTTAGGCTTCCATCGCGCTTTTCAGATAGCTTTCGACGTTCTTGATCAATGGGTCGAGCTTCGAGCTGAACAGATGATCGGCGCCCGGAATGACCCGGTAGTCGATCTTGATCCCCTTCTGGTGCGCAAGCTTGTTCGCAAGCTTGGCGACGGCTTCCTCCGGGACGACTTCGTCCTGCCGACCGTGGACGATGAGGCCGGACGCGGGGCAGGGGGCCAGAAAGTTGAAATCGAACAGATTGACGGGGAGCGCTACGGAGATGAAGCTGGAAATCTCAGGCCGGCGCATCAGAAGCTGCATGCCGATCCAGGCGCCGAAAGAAAAGCCCGCCACCCAGCACTGAGAGGCGCCCGGGTTTTGACTCTGCATCCAGTCGAGGGCCGCCGCCGCGTCGCTCAATTCGCCGGTGCCGTTGTCGAAGTCTCCCTGCGAGCGGCCGACTCCGCGAAAATTGAATCGAAGCGTCGAAAAGCCCTGCCGCGTAAAGGCCTGATACATCCGGTAGATGACACGATTGTTCATCGTACCGCCTTGCTGGGGATAGGGATGAAGCAAAAGCGCGATCGGCGCGGTCTCCTCCTGCTTGGGGTGGTGGTAAAGCCCCTCCAGCCGGCCTTCCGGGCCGTTGAAAATGACCTCCGGCATCCGTTTCCTTCTTCCTTCCCCGTTCGGCGATCCGGCTGGAAAGCCCGATCGCTGCTAGCTGCAATTTACGCCAAACTTCAACCCTTCCATGGTATTTACCGAGGAAATAGTTGATTAAATTACTCATGAAAACTATATTTTAAACGACCGGCGGCCACCTTTTTCTTCTTACCGGATACAGTCGGCAAGTGATTGTAATTGGTCGCGAATAGCAACACATTCTATCACGTCGGACTTGGCCATGTTCAAGAATCTGCTTGAAGAAATCGATGCCATCCTAGCCCGCGACCCTGCGGCCCGCTCCCGCCTTGAGGTTATTCTTGCCTATCCCGGTTTCCACGCCGTCCGGCTGCACCGGCTCTCCCATTGGTTGTGGAGGTATAAATTCTACCTTCTCGGCCGGCTGCTCTCCCAGTTTGGGCGGTTCCTGACCGGTATTGAAATTCACCCTGGGGCCAAAATCGGCAGGCGTTTCTTCGTGGATCACGGAATGGGGGTGGTGATCGGGGAAACCTCCAAAATCGGCAACGACGTAACCCTATACCATAGCGTGACCCTGGGCGGCACGCTGACCGGAAAGGGCAAGCGTCACCCCACTCTCCAGGATCGCGTCATCGTTGGATCCGGAGCGCAAATTCTAGGACCCGTCACGATCGGCGAGGGGGCCCGCGTCGGATCGAACGCCGTCGTGCTCAAAGACGTGCCGGCTGGGGTGACGATGGTCGGCGTGCCGGCGCGCATCGTCGCTGCGCGGGAAACAAGCCAACCGAACGCGTTCTGCGCTTACGGAACACCTTCCGCCAACCTGCCGGATCCGGCGATCGGGGCGATTGACGGCCTGCACGGGCAATTGAACGCGCTGGCCGAGCGCGTCGCCAGGCTTGAGGCACGCTTGAGCGCCGAGGCAGCAGCGGCAGAAGCGAACGACGAACGGCAAATCGTGGGGAAAACGTCATGAGGCTCACCACGAAAGGCCGCTACGCCGTGACCGCGATGGTCGATCTTGCGAGCTTCGGCACGGAGATGCCCGTAGCACTTTCCGAGATTGCCTCGCGCCAGGAAATTTCGCTTTCCTATCTCGAACAGTTGTTCGGCAAGCTTCGCCGCGCCGGAATCGTCCGCAGCGTACGCGGCCCGGGCGGGGGCTATTTGCTCGCCCATCCACGCGACAAGATCCGCGTTTCCGACATCATCTTCGCGGTGGACGAGCCGATCCGCGCCACGCGCTGCAAGCTGGGCTCGCCCGCCGGCTGCCGGCAGGACAGGGGGCGCTGCATCACCCACGATCTATGGGATGAGCTCGGCAATCACATTCATCTTTTCTTGAACGCGGTTTCGCTGGACGACGTTTGCGAAAAGCGCATTCTTGGAATGAGCGGAAAAGTTCATCGGGAAGCGATGGCCGAAGAAACAAAGCTCAAGCTTCTTGCCGATGTCGTCAAGCTGAAGCAGGTGGCGGAGTAAGTTTCGTTTCCATTGTCATGGCGTGAACCGGATGGCGGCCGTCGTCACATATCTCGACTACAATGCCTCGGCGCCGATGAAGCCCGCCGTCCGCGAGGCGGTTGCGGAATCGCTGGAATGGATCGGCAACCCTTCTTCCGTTCATAGTTTCGGGCGCGCCGTACGGGAAAAGGTCGAGGCGGCGCGCCAGCGCGTTGCCGATCTCGTCTCGGTGAAGCCGGAGAGGGTCCTCTTCACGAGCGGGGCGACGGAGGCGAACCACCTCGCCCTGCAAGGCGCCGGCCCGAAGCGCCACTTCATTTCAGCTGTCGAGCACGATTCGATCCGCAAGGTAATGCCGGAAGCGGAAATTCTACCGGTAGATGCGAACGGCGTTCTCGATCTTGCCGCCCTCGAATCCGCCTTGGCGAAGGACCCGCGGCCGGTGCTCGTCTCCGTCATGGCGGCGAACAACGAAACCGGTGTTATCGAACCGATAACGCAGGCGGCAAAGATCGTTCATGCCCACGGGTCCTATCTGCTTTGCGACGCGGTTCAGACGGTTGGCCGGGTGCCGGTGGCGCTTGCCAAGCTTGAGGCCGATTACCTGACCCTTTCCGGCCACAAGTTCGGCGGACCGACGGGGGTGGGCGCCCTTGTGCTGGGCGAAGGCGCGCCCTACACGGCGCCCGTCGCGGGTGGCGGGCAGGAACGCGGCCGCCGGCCCGGCACCGAAAACGTGCCCGGCATCGCAGGCTTTGCCGTCGCGGCCCGCCTGGCGGCCGAGGATCTAGCGGCCTATCGGAATCTGACCTCCCTTCGCGACCGCTTGGAGGAAGGCGTTCTTGCCGTGGCGAAGGAAGCGAAGATTTTCGGCAAGCACGCGCCCAGACTTGCGAACACGTCCTCCGTTCTCATGCCCGGCGTCGCTTCGGAAACCCAGGTCATGGCCTTCGATCTCGCCGGGATCGCGGTCAGCGCAGGGGCTGCCTGCTCGTCGGGGAAGGTCGAGCCCTCCCACGTCTTGTTGGCGATGGGGGCAAGTCCGAAGGAAGCTGGCGCCACCATTCGCGTAAGCCTGGGCTGGGCGACGGAGGCTTTCCATGTCGAGCGTTTCGTGAGCGAATGGAAGGCAATCTATACGCGCAGCCGCGCCCGTCGGGTGGTGGCCGCCTGAAAACGATGATGGTGGAAAAATCGAAAAACCGGGGCAAACTCAAGCTCCCCATCTACCTTGATTACCAGTCGACGACGCCGGTGGATCCGCGCGTGTTGGAACGGATGCTTCCGTTCTTCACCGAGAAATTCGGGAATCCGCATTCCAAGACCCACGCCTTCGGCTGGGAGGCGGAGGCGGCGGTGGGCCTTGCCCGCGAACAGATGGCGGCGGCCATCGGCGCGTCGCCGAAGGAAATCGTTTTTACATCGGGCGCCACCGAATCGAACAACCTCGCGATCAAGGGTGTCTTGCGTTTCTATAAAAAGCGGAAGAATCACCTGGTCACCTGCGTGACGGAACATAAATGCGTCGTCGAAAGCGCTCGCGATTTGATGCGCGAAGGGGTGGACGTCTCCTTCTTGCCGGTGGGCGGCGAAGGCCAAATTTCCCTCGACCGCTTGCGCGACGCCATTACGGAAAAGACCGCGCTTGTTTCCATCATGACGGTGAACAACGAGATCGGCGTCATCCAGCCGATCGCCGCGATCGCGGCCATCTGCCGGGAGAAGAACGTCCTTTTCCATACCGACGCGGCGCAGGCCATCGGCAAGATACCCTTTGACGTGGGGGAGGCCGGCGCCGACCTGGCAAGCGTTTCCGGCCACAAGCTTTACGGGCCGAAAGGGGTCGGCGCGCTTTACGTCCGGCGCCAGCCGAGGGTCAAGCTTGAACCCCTTTTCAGCGGTGGCGGCCAGGAGGGGGGCTTGCGTTGCGGCACCTTGTCGACACCCCTTTGCGTGGGCCTTGGGGCGGCGGTTGCGGTTGCGGTTGCCGAACGCGAGGCGGAGGCGGCAAGGCTCCTCGACCTTCGCACCCGCCTGCTCGAAGGCCTTCGCGGTGCGCTCGACGGGGTCACCGTCAACGGCTCGCTCGCCGCGCGCATTCCGGGCAATCTGAACCTGAGCTTCGAAGGCGTGGACAGCGAAACCCTGATGATGGAATTGAGGGACTTGGCGCTTTCCACGGGCTCCGCCTGCAGCTCGGCCGAGCGCGAATCTTCCTACGTGCTCAAGGCGCTGGGGGTGGACGCGGCGCTGGCCCGGGCCTCGATCCGGATCGGCATCGGCCGATTCACGACAGAGGCCGAGATCGCGCATGCGATCGGGGCCTTCGTCGAAAAGGTTGCAAAACTGCGTCGCCAGGGCGTGCCCAAGGCGGAGGCCTCCTTGACGGCCTGTTAAACTGGCTCTCGACATTTCTTTTCGTTCTTTCTATCTAAGGGGCCCGATTCGAACCGGGAGAGCGAGCCCAGGCGATGCCGAAAATGATTTTCCTTTACCCCGACGGAAAGCGTCAGGAGGTCCAGGCCGAGGTCGGCCAGTCGATCCTCGATGTCGCCCGGGCAAACGACGTGCCGATCGAAGGCGCGTGTGACGGCTCGTTGTCGTGTTCCACCTGCCACGTCATCGTGACCCCGGAATTCCATGAACTTCTCGACGAAGCCTCCGAGGACGAGGAAGACATGCTGGACCTTGCCTTCGGCGTCACGAAAACGTCGCGTCTCGGTTGCCAAGTGCGAATAACGGAAGGGTTGGACGGTTTGACGGTGACTTTGCCGAAGGAAACCGTGAATAGGCAAAGGGCGTGATTTCATGAATTCCATGGGGCTCGACAAGAAGCCTTCCGCCACGCGTATCGTCGTCGCCATGTCGGGCGGTGTCGACAGCTCGGTCGCGGCCGCGCTCTTAAAGGAAGAAGGCTACGACGTCGTCGGCATCACGCTGCAGCTCTATGATCACGGGGCCGCAACGCATCGGGTGAAGGCCTGCTGCGCGGGCCAGGACATTTACGACGCGAAGCGCGTCGCGGCAACGCTTCGGATCCCGCACTACGTTCTCAATTTTGAGTCCCGCTTCCGCGAGGACGTGATCGAGAAGTTTGCGGACGGCTACGCCGCGGGCGAAACGCCGATCCCTTGCGTTCTTTGCAACCAGACCGTCAAGTTTCGCGATCTTCTGGGCACGGCGAAAGATTTGGGTGCCGACGCCCTTGCCACCGGCCACTACGCGAGGCGGGTGGAGGGGGAAGCGAGGGTCGAGATGCACCGCGCCGCCGACCTTGCCCGCGACCAGAGCTATTTCCTCTTCCGCACGACCCAGGCCGAGCTTGGGTTTCTGCGCTTTCCCCTTGGCGGTTTGGCGAAGGCGGAGACCCGCGAGGCGGCGCGCCGTTTCGGGCTCGAGGTGGCGGAAAAGACGGACAGCCAAGACATCTGCTTCGTTCCCGACGGGCGGTATGCCCGCCTGGTCGAAAAGCTTCGTCCCGAGGCGATGCGTGAAGGCGACATTGTGGACGAAGCCGGCCGCGTGCTGGGGCGTCACGCCGGCATTGCCTGCTACACGGTAGGCCAGCGCCGGGGCTTGGGCCTTGGCGGGGGCGAGCCCCTTTACGTGGTGCGGCTCGATTCCGCCGCGAACTGCGTCGTGGTCGGGCCGAGGGAATCGTTAAAGCGCACGCGGATTGTTTTGCGCGACGTGAATTGGCTTGGGGAGACCGGCCTTGGCGCGGAAGAGACCGGCTGCGAGGTCAAGATCCGCTCGACGGAAAAGCCTCACGCAGCCCGCGTCTTCGGGAAGGGCGAGGGGGGGGCAATGGTGGCGCTCGAAATGCCGGAATACGGCGTCTCTCCCGGCCAGGCCTGCGTCTTCTACAGGGGCGAGCGGGTCTTGGGCGGCGGCTGGATCGTGGCGGCGGCGGCGGATACCGCCACGGCGTCGGAGGCGGCTTGACAAGAACCCCTTCTTCCCGCACTCAAAGCGCTCTAATTTTGCCGTTAGAATACCGGCCTTCATGGCGGAGTAGCTCAGTCGGTAGAGCAGAGGAATCATAATCCTTGTGTCGGGGGTTCGAATCCCTCCTCCGCTACCACCTTGGTTAGAGAAGGCACAAAACCGGTGCCGGCATGACCTTCGGCATGCTGTGCACCCTTTTCATCGGGCCGATGATTTACGTCTATCTCGCTGAAGAAAAACAGCCTCTGGCTGAAAACTCGGTCGAAGCCAGCCCCGCCGATCGCCAAGCCTAAGGGGCCGCCGTCGCGAGGCTCTGTTCCGAGCTATTTTTCTTTCGACAAAATTTCCAGCCAGGTGCCGGTTCCGGTTGCGTTCGGAAAAAAGAGTTGTTCGCCGCCGATCTTGTAGTTCGCGATAGTCCGTTGTCCGTCCTTTGAGAGAACCCAGTCGATAAAGGCCTGGCCTTCTGCGAATTTCACATGCGGGTGCTTCGCCGGATTCACGAGGGCAATCCCATACTGATTGAAGAGCCGCGGATCCCCTTCGACGAGAATAACGAGATTCTGACGGTTCTCGAAGCTGAGCCATGTGCCCCGATCCGCCAGCGTGTAGGCGTCCATGCTGGCGGCCGTGTTTAGCGTCGCCCCCATGCCGGAGCCCACCTCGCGGTACCAACTGCCGGAGGCCTTCTTCGCGTTAATAGCGGCGGCATTCCAGTGGCGCAGTTCGGATTTGTGGGTGCCCGAATCGTCTCCCCGCGAGACAAAGGGCGCCTTCGCCCCGGCAATCTTGGCAAAGGCGGCGACAACGTCTTTCATGCCCCCAATCCTGGCGGGATCGGTCTTGGGGCCAACGACGACAAAGTCGTTGTACATGACATCGTAACGATCAATCCCTTCGCCCTTCTTCAAAAAGGCGATCTCGGACGGCTTGTCGTGAACGAAAAGCACATCGGCGTCCCCCTTTTCGGCAATGGCAATAGCCTGGCCGGTGCCGACGGCGACGACGCGCACATTGATTCCGGTCGCCTCCTTGAATTTTGGAAGAATGTGCTCGTAAAGCCCCGAAGCCTCCGTCGATGTCGTTGAGGCGACGGTAATATAGGTTTCTTGACTTCCCGCCGGGAAGGCAAGGGCCCCACTAAGCAGGAAAAGGATCCCGAAAACGGCGTTTCTGAGCGGGCGCGTCACGTTCATTTCCCAATGCCTTCCGAAGAAAAAACAATGACTCGCAAGCGGCTTAATCCCGTGGTGGCACGCCGTCGGCGGGTAGGGGGGCCAAGGGCAATTTCGGGGCCATTGTTCGTTGCATATTTTAAAAATATAACATAAAAACACATAGTTTTGCAACAATTAACAAGGATGAATGCCATGCACCGCTCGCGTTTTCTGGCCAAGACGACGGCCCTATCCGTTGCCGGCGTGCTTGCGGCGCTGCCGGCCTTTGCCCAGACCGGCCAACAGCAGCAGATCGAGCAGCTCATGCAGCAGCTTGAGATCCAGAAGAAGATGATGGAGAACATCAGCCGGGAACTTGAGCAGGTCCGGGCGGAGCAGGCGAAGCAGACGAAACCGACCGCGCCCGGCGGCGACGTCGAGGTGACGACCAAGGGCGGCATCGGCGTTCAGTCGAAAGACGGTAATTTTTCCTTCAAGATCAACGGCCGCGTCCAGACCGACTACACCTCCTATACCCAGGACAAGACCGAACTCGGCGACGGGACGGAGTTTCGCCGCGTCTACCTTTCGGGGGCGGGGGCGCTGTGGGACTGGGGGTATAAGATCGAAGCCGATTTCGCAAACGACGGGGTGGCGCTTCAGGACGTTTACCTGGCCTATCGCGGGCTCAAGCCCGTCACCTTGACCGTCGGGCACTTCAAGCAGCCCTTCAGCCTCGATCAGCTGACGAGCGACACCAACGTTGCCTTCATGGAGCGCGCGCTCCCCGACATCTTCGCCCCCGGGCGGCTGATCAGCGTCGGCGCCAACACCAACGGCGGCAATTGGACCCTGGCGGCGACGGGGGGCAGCGGCAGCGCCTCCAACGACGTCGCCAACGAAGGCGACGAAGGCTATGCGCTGACCGCCCGGGCGACCTTTGCGCCGGTGCACGAGGCCACCGAGGTTATCCACCTGGGCGGTGCCGTCACCTGGAAGAACCCGCAAGACGAAGCCATTCGCATTCGCCAACGCCCGGAATCCCATCTGACGGCCACCCGCTTCGTCGACACCGGCACGATTCCGGGCAAGGTGGACGACGTGCTGACCTACGGCGCGGAACTGGCCACCGTTTACGGTCCCCTCTCGCTCCAGGGCGAATACATGGGCTCCTCGGTGAGCCGGGCGGCCCTTTCCACCCTCGACTTCAAGGGATGGTACGCCCTGGTCAGCGTCTTCCTGACCGGCGAATCCCGGAAGTACGAGGCGAACAAAGGCATTTTCGGCCGGGTGGTTCCGACGCGTTCCCTGGAGGACGGCGGCTTCGGCGCCTGGGAGATCGCGCTGCGTTACAGCGCGATCGATCTTACGGACAAGGATGTCACCGGCGGCGGCGAGAAGAACATCACTTTGGGCCTTAACTGGTACGCCAACGCGTACGTCCGCTTCCTGGCGAACTACATCTGGGTCAACACCGATAACCAGGCGACCGGCAGTTCAGGCCCCTTGCTTCCCGGCGAGACCTTCCGCGGCGACGACGACCCGCGGATCTTCATGCTCCGCGCCCAGGTGGATTTCTAAGAAGAACGCGATAGCCCTTCTTCAGCGTCCTTTGGCGTTGACCGGGTTAGCGCCTGGGAGGGGGGGCAGGGATAGGACCAAGCAAGGCCAAGGACAATTCAATCCGTCCCCCGTATTTGCTCCCGATGACCTGCGGTGTTCGGCGGTGTTCGAATGTGCTATCAGGGGGCACCCATGCATCCTCTTGATGTCTTTTTTCATGCTCGTTCTTAATAACCTCACCGTGCGTCTGGGTGGCCATCTCATCCTGGATCATGCGTCCGCCTCGTTGCCGCCGAAAAGCCGCATTGGGCTGATCGGTCGCAACGGTGCGGGAAAATCGACGCTGCTCAAGCTCATCGCCGGCCTCACCGAGGCCGACGACGGCGCCGTTGAGGCGCCGCGCGAAACGCGAATCGGCTATGTTGCCCAGGAAGCCCCGGCCGGCACGGCGACACCGTTCGATACCGTGCTCGCGGCGGATACCGAGCGCGCGCGCCTGCTGCTTGAAGTCGAGCAAACACCGGATCCCCACCGCATGGGCGAACTCCATGAACGGCTCAATGCCATTGCCGCCCATCGCGCGCCGGCGCGGGCGGCCCGCATCCTTGCCGGTCTCGGCTTCGACGAAGACGCGCAACACCGGCCCCTCGATTCTTTCTCCGGCGGTTGGCGCATGCGCGTGGCGCTTGCCGCTCTGCTATTCTCCGAGCCCGATCTCTTGCTGCTCGACGAGCCGTCGAACCACCTCGATCTCGAGGCGGAGATCTGGCTCGAGTCTTTCCTGAAGACGTACCGTTCCACCTTGATCGTCGTGAGCCACGAGCGCGACCTGTTGAACAGCGTGGTTGATCACATTCTCCATCTGGAGGGCGGCAAGATTACGCTCTATCCGGGCGGCTACGACGCGTTCGAGCGGCTTAGGCGCGGCCGCCAGGCCCAGGCCGAGGCGCTGCGCACCCAACAGGAAGCAAAGCGCAAAAAGCTGCAAGCCTATGTCGACCGCTGGCGCTACAAGGCGCATACCGCGCGCCAGGCCCAGAGTCGCCTGAAGGCCCTTTCCCGTATGGAGCCGATCGCCGAGAGCGCCGAAGACGCCTCGCTCGTCTTCGGGTTTCCTAGCCCAAAGGAAATGCGGCCCCCGCTCGTTGCGTTGGATGATGCCGCGGTCGGCTATGTTGCCGGCGCGCCCATTCTGTCACATGTGAAGCTGCGCATAGATCCGGACGACCGCATCGCGCTGGTAGGCCGCAACGGCAATGGCAAAACCACGTTAGCGCGTCTGCTGGCCGGTCAGCTGAAGCCGATGGCGGGAGGCATGACGGCCAGCGGTAAATTACGGGTCGGCTATTTTGCTCAACACCAGATCGAGGAACTGTCGCCCGAGGAAACGCCGCTGCAGCACATGACACGCTGGCTGCCGACGGCCGGGACCGGCGAGGTGCGCGCCCAGCTCGGCCGTTTCGGATTTTCGGGTGACAAGGTACATGTGGAGGTGCGCCGGCTTTCAGGCGGCGAGCGCGCGAGGCTTGCCCTGGCGCTAATCACTCGGGAAGCGCCGCACATACTGATTCTGGACGAGCCGACCAACCATCTAGACGTCGATGCGCGCGAAGCGCTGGTCCAGGCCTTGAACGAATACAGCGGCGCGGTTGTCGTGGTCAGCCACGACCGGCATCTGCTGGAACTTGTGGCCGATCGTCTTATGCTGGTTGCCGACGGCACGGTGAAGGAATTCGATGGCAGTCTCGACGACTACCGTGACCTGGTGCTTGGCCGTGGCGCGGACAAGGCAGAAAACAGTAAAAAACCGGCCGAACGTTCCAGTCGAAGGGACGAACGGCGCATGGCAGCCAAGGCACGCGAGCGCAACCAGGCTCTGCGCCAGGCGGCCAAGCAGGCCGAGGCCGAAATGAAGCAACTCTCGCGCCGACGCGCCGAGATTGACCGGACGTTGTTCGTTTTGCAAGACGAGGCGGGTGTGCCGAAGGGCGTTTCCGTGAGCGAGCTTATGAAGACGCGCGCCGAGGTTGAGCGTGACCTTGCCGCCGCCGAAGAGCGTTGGCTGCGCGCAAGCGAAGCCCTTGAACAGGCCAACCTCGAGAGCCGGTCAGCTTCCTAAACGCGGCAATGTCTTCTAGGCCACGCAGCGAAGACTTATCTGACGGCGCACGCTGTGCATGGCCTCTGCCAATTGGTCGATCATGGTGTCGCTGTGCAGCGGCGAAGGTGTTATTCGCATCCGCTCGGTCCCGCGCGGAACCGTCGGGTAGTTGATCGGTTGCACGTAAATCCCGTAACTCTTAAGCAAAATATCGCAGAGCTGCTTGCAGCGCACCGGATCGCCGATTTCCATGCTGCGCAAGAAAGGGTTGCTGGAAGTGGACAACCAGATAGCAACGGTGCCAGATGAAAACCAACTGCTAGCCTATGCCGGTTTCGACAGCGGCTGGCCTTTGTTCCCTTGGATGTCTCCTAAAACGGAATAGCCAACGCGCCGGTTGCAAAATACCGGGAACGAATAAAAACAGCCATATCCTTTCGTTTTTGAGCCAACACCTTGATCCGAAGACGTGAATGATTTAGACCAAAACGTCTTCGCGACCAGCCCTTTCGTGCCATTTTGGCGAATTCGGCCAACGGGATTTCTCTCATGCCTTCCTTCGATATCGTTTCGCGCACCGACCTTGCCGAGGTTGACAACGCCATTCAAAGCGCCATGCGCGAGATCGGGACGCGCTACGACTTCAAGGGCAGCCAATGCTCGATCGAACGGTCCGAGGCAGCCCTGACGATCAAGGCGGATGACGATTTCAAACTGAAGCAGGTGCAGGAGCTTTTGCGCGGCCACCTCGCAAAACGCAAGGTGGACACTGGCGCCCTCGATTTTGCCAAGCCCGAGAAGGCTTCCGGCAATACGCTGCGCCAGGTAATCACCATCAAGCAGGGCATCGCCCGCGACCTTGCCCAGGAGGTCGTGAAGGGGATCAAGGACGCAAAGCTTAAGGTGCAGGTCGCCATCCAGGGGGACGAGCTGCGCGTCTCGGGCAAGAAGCGAGACGACCTGCAGGAAGCTATCGCGCGGATCAAGGGGCTTAAGATCGTCCAGCCCCTTCAATACGTGAATTTCCGGGACTAAGTTTTCCCCGGTAGTTCTCTTTTTCTCGGGTTGGGGGAAAAGGGGGTTATTTCCCCATCAACGCCTTTTTCAATCTTTCCTGGCGGCGCTGGTGGCCATCCCGGATTTTTATCAGCATTTCTACCGGATCGGCGCCTGCCTCCTGGATAAGAAGGTCTTTGTTGAGGATGCATAGGACCTGATTCTGAAACAAGAGCGCGCCGTTTTCCCGGAGTTTTCGCAGCGTGCGGTTCACATGGGCGATGGTGAGGCCGAGGGCGTCCGCAAGGTGTTCCTGGCGTAGCGGAAGCTCGATCGTATCGCCCGTCGCCGGTATCCGCTCCTTCACCCGCATGCAAAGCTCTAGCAAAAGATTGGCGACGGCCTCGCGCGCCGAATGGCGGCCCACATTCGTCAAGTGCTGAAACGCGAACTCCGCCTCGCTAACCGTGATGGCCGCCATACGCAAGGCCGCGTCCGGGGATTGGCGGAAAAACTCGAGAAGATTTTTCTGCGGAAAGACGCAAACCGTGAGCGGGGTCAAGGCTTGCAGAGAGTATGGTATCGGGGTCTCGAGATCGGGATGGAAGCCAAGCATTCCGCCGGGCAGGGCAAAATTCAGAATTTGGCGCTCCCCGTGATGGGTGAGGGTATATAGGATCGCCCATCCCTTCTTGATGATATAGAGATTGTCGGCGGTTTGACCCTGCTCGAAAAGGATGTCTCCGGCGCTGAAGTTGCGATCGCCGAGGCGGCAGCCCTCCAGCCCGGATAGGTTTGCCGTGGGCACCGCCGCGCAGACCGTTCGTTCTCTCTCCTTGCAGATGGCGCAAGTGAGAGGGGTAACGACGGGACGCTCTTTTTTTGGAGTAATCAGCATCCCTTCTTCTTTCTTTTTTAGCCGTAAAAGGCTTATGAAAGAACAAGATGCTGTCTCTTATATTGAAATACAAGGGGGGGCAACCCCCGCTTCTTCGCAAGCGCGAAAGGTGGGGCGCGCGTGAAGGGGGGCGCCTGCCTGCCGCTCTGCAACATAACGATCATCTTACTTGGGCTTACCAACCGGGACTTGTTGGGCGGCACCGTTGTGCGGTGCTTCCAAGCGTGCCGTCTCAGCGCGCCGTTTTTGATTCGTGAGCGTCCTTGATTTCGGAGAGTCTTGCCCCAATTGACCTAAATCAACGTATCAGCCGTTACGACGGTATAGCATCGCCGCTAAGGCAAGCGTTTTTTTGAGGGGGGATACAACAATGGCAACCGTAGCGAATCTATCTCTCAATCACGAAACAGCCAACGGCAAAACCGTAACGAAAGAGTATGTCGAATATAACGATGTCTCCTTTCGGACGGTGGAGGAACTGCTGGAGACTCTCGAAAATCTGGGCCGCGAGTTCGATTCCTTCCTGAACACGTTCGAGGCGGAGAAAAAGCAAAGCCTCTCTTTTGCAACCCATCCGATCGTTCGCGACGAATTTGATCGGAAGTGCGAGCTTGCGCGTCAGCTTACGCAGAAATTGGTTTACAGCAGGATAAGCTAGACCTGGCCAAAACGAAGAGCAGGCCCAAGGCCCGCGGATCAATGGAGATTCCCATGACGGAAAAAAGATCAGAAGCGAAGAACGCCAAAGCCCCGCAAGCCGAAGGCCGGACGTCGGCGGCGTCCATGGCGTGGATGGACGGCTGGGTGGCGCTGGCAAACGAGACGACCGCCGCGGCGCTTCGCGGGCTGTCGGGTTTCAATACCGAGCTCTTGAACTATTCGAAGAACGTTCTGTCCGATGCCGTGAATGCGAGCCAGGAACTGAGTCGGTGCAAAACGGTGGAAGAGATATTGCAGATTCAGGGAAACTACTTTCAGAAGACGACGGACAAGTACCTTGTGGAAGCCGGCAAGCTGCCGAAGCTGATGTCGGGCGCTTTGTCGGAAAGCCTGAAGCCTTTGCAAAAAGCGCAAGAGCGTTGAGCGTACTTTTGTCTGCGAAGAAATAAATCGCGGACGCCGTAACGGAACCTGGCTAGCCTCCCACGCGGATCGAGCAGGCGGCCATGGCAAGTTTTACCCCCAGCGCCTCGATCGCCGCGCTCAACTCCGCCGGGTTCGACGTGCAGTCAGGGTCCAGCAGTGCGAGCACTTCCTTTTCGCCTTTTCCGAGTTTGGCTGCCAGATCGGTCGGTGTCTTGCCATTCTCCCGGAGAATCTTGTGGAGAAGCGCCTTTGCGGCGATGGCGGCGCCCGGGGTCACTTTGCAGCCGAGGACGAGGGAAGGGGCGGGGATGGCTTGGTTTTTTCGGATACGCTCCGCGAGGGTTTCCTCGATACAGCGGGAAGCGATATCGAAGGCGCCCGCAAAATCGTCGGCTTCCGCCCTCGCTTCCGGGAAGTCGGGGAAGGTGACGACGAAGCGATTGCCTGCCTTCTCAATCGAAACGCCGTAAGCGACTTTAGCGATTTCCATTCCCTCTTCTTGGTCAAAAAAAGCCCACCGATCAAGCCGGATTTCTAGGGCGTTCCGAAAGATGCCCAGGAAACGCATTGCCTAGGTGCCACGGAAATCGGATATTCTTAAGGGATCAGCGCACCCACGCGAGGCATTCCATGGTTTTCCAGCACCACTTTTTGCGCGGACTGATTGCCTTTCTTGCCGTAGTGGCCGTCGTCTTCGGCTTCCTCATCTGGCGTGGCTTCAATGGCATTGAGCGGACCAAGGAAAAGGCGGTTGCGGGGGATGCGGAAGCGCAATACACCCTTGCCGTCGCCTACGACAACGGAAAAGGCGTCGAGCAAGACCTGGCCAAGGCGGTCTCCTGGTACCGCCGCGCCGCCACGCAGGGCCACCTGCGCGCCCAGCACAATCTTGGGATCTCTTACGAGAACGGCGACGGCGTCGAGAAAGATATTCTCGAAGCGTTGAAATGGTACCAGCAGGCCGCCGCCCAAGGGGATGCGAGTTCCCAATACAACATCGGCCTTCTCTATTCCTTTGGCCAAGGGCCAATCCGCCGGAACGACGTGGAGGCCCTCCAGTGGTTCCGTCTCGCGGCCGAGCAAGGCCACGCGAAGGCGCAGAGCAATCTCGGCGCTATCTATGCGTTGGGCCTGGGGACCGACAAAGATCTTATTCAGGCCTATAAATGGTTTACGCTGTCGGCGGCGGCGTTCCCGCCGGGTGAAGACCGCGAGCAGGAACTGGGTAACCGGGACAAGGCGGCCGCAAGCCTTGCCCCCGCCCAGCTCGAGCTTGCGAAGAAGCTGATCGAAGAGTGGGCGCCCACGCCTGGAGAGAAGAAAACACAGGATGGCGGCTAGCAAGCAAGACGAGGCAAGGACGATCGCGGCCGCGGCCCTCGAACTGGCGGTATCAAAGGGCTGGAGGAACGTTTCGCTCCACGATATCGCGGGGAAGGCGGGTGTCTCGCTTTCCGAGCTTTACAAGCGGCACCTCTCGCGCGAGGCGATTCTCGATTCCTTCGTGCGCGCCATCGATGAAGAAATCCTGGCGGGCATGGAAAAGGAAGATGCGGACGCTTCCCCGCGTGACAGGCTTTTCGAGATCCTGATGCGGCGATTCGACGCGCTTTCTCCCTACAAGAAGGGGATTGCCGCCGTCTTGCGCGATGCCGTCTGCGACCCCGTCGCCATGGGTTTTGGGCTTCGTCGTTACCTGCTGTCGATGGCGTGGATGCTGGAAGGGGCCGGCGTCTCGACGTCGGGCCTGCACGGGGCGCTTCGCGTCAAGGGTCTGGCCGTCGTCTATTTCGCGGTCCTGCAGGTCTGGTTTGCGGACGAGACGGAAGACCAGGGCCAGACGATGGCGGCGCTCGATACGTGGCTGAAGCGCGCGGAATGGGCGGAAACGCAATTCCCCTGGCCCGGCGAGGAACCGTCGAAGAAGCCGAAGAAAGAAACGCCGAGCTCGCCGCCCGCTTCCTGAGGCCTAGTTTTTTTCGAAAAGACCCGCCTGCCAAAGCGCCGCCTCTTGGCGTTCGCCGATGCGCTGGAGATCGAGGCCGTCCACAAGCTCATGAAAAAGCCGGTGCCAGTTGATCTCCGCCTTGAGGTGCAGGAAAACGGACCCCAGGCCGATCGTTGCCCGATCCATAAGAAGGAATTCGCGCGGCGGCTTGACGCCGCCAAGCCGCTTGAGTTCGCCGTGCACCTTCGCCGCGATCTCGGCGCCGTAGGTGATGGCGTTCGTTTCCTCGATCGGCCGCACGCGGTCTTCCATTAAAGGCGCGTAGACGAAGCGGGCCCAGATGTTCAGAACCTCGATCAGCTCCCGGGAAAGATCGGAAAACCCCCAGGTTTTGTAGGATTCGATCATCAGTTCCTCGTTGCCGTCGCGCAGCGCGTGGTACAGATCGATGACGCTTTGCACGAACGGCGGGCGGAAGACCCGGATGCAGCCGAAGTCGAGCAGGTTGATCGAGAAATCCTCGCGGACGGAATAGTTACCCAAATGTGGATCGCCGTGAATGACGCCGTAGGCATAGAAGGGAAGATACCAGGCGCGGAACATGTTGCACGCCACTTGCTTCCGATGCTCAGGCTCGCGGTCCTTGAAGGCCAGCAGCTTCTCTCCGTGAAGCCAGTCCATCGTGAGCAACCGCTTCGTCGAAAGCTCGGGCACCGCCTTGGGGACGTGGACGCCGGATTCGTCCCTTAGCATGTAATTGTAGAGCGCCATGTGACGGGCCTCGCGCTGGTAGTCGAGTTCTTCCCGGAGGCGTTCGGAAATTTCTTCGAAGATATCGCCGGTGTCCACCGCGCGATCGAAACGGCGATAAATCTGGAAAAGAAGCTTCAATTGCTTGAGGTCCGCCTCGACGGTGGCCCGCATGTCCGGGTACTGCAGCTTGCAGGCAAGCTCACGCCCATCCCGGCCGATGGCGTGATGGACCTGGCCGAGAGAGGCCGCCGCCGACGCCTCGCGCTTGAAGGTTTCGAATTTATCAAGCCAGTCTGGCCCAAGTTCGCTCGTCATCCGGCGCTTCACGAAAGGCCAGCCCATCGAGGGCGCGTTTGCCTGCAGTTCGGTCAGTTCGCGCGCGTATTCTTGGGGCAGCAGGTCGGGAATGGTGGAAAGAAGCTGGGCCACCTTCATCAAGGGCCCCTTGAGGCCGCCAAGGGCGGCGCGGATTTCAAGGGCGTGCTGCCCGCGATCCAGCGGACGGCCGAGAAACTGCTTGCCGGCAAAACCCGCCGCCAGCCCACCGACGGCGGCGCCTACCTTCGCATAGCGCTTGATCCGCCCCGAAAAGTTGTCCGTTTCCTGATCGTCCATTTCCATCCTTGCGCGCTGCGCGTTCCTTCGCACTATATAGGAGATCGGGCACGTTAGTGCGAAGCATCAGGGGATGGGTGAGCGGACTTTCGATGACGGGACTGCTTTCTTCTTTGGGCGCGCTTTCTTTCGCCATCTGGGTTTATCTCGTTTTCTTCCGCGGTGATTTCTGGCGGGCCGATCAGCGTTTGCCGCGTGGCCTGCGCGAGCCGGCGGTTTGGCCGGAGGTCGTCGCCGTAGTGCCGGCGCGGAACGAGGCGGCCGTCGTCGGTGAGGCGATCCGATCCCTTCTCGTCCAGGACTATCCGGGCAAGTTTTCCATCATCCTCGTGGACGATGGCAGCAGCGACGCTACGGCCGGGTGCGCGCGCGCTTCCGCCGCCGCTCTCGGCAAGGAAGGCTTGCTCACCGTGATCGGAAGCGGCGCCTTGCCGAAGGGCTGGGTCGGCAAGGTGTGGGCGATGGAACAGGGAAGGCTTCTTGAGGCGAAGACCGCGGCGAAAGGGGCGGGCTATTTCCTTTTTACGGATGCCGACATCGCGCACGCGCCGGATAATGTAAGCGCCCTCGTCGCCAAGGCGGAAACCGGCGCGCTCGACCTTGTTTCCCTGATGGTGCGCCTTAAGGCGGAGACGTTCTGGGAACGCCTCTTGCTGCCGGCGTTCGTTTTCTTTTTCCAGATGCTTTACCCTTTTTCATGGGTGAACGACCCGATCAAGCCGATGGCCGCCGCCGCCGGCGGCTGCATGCTTGTCCGGCGGGCGGCACTGGACCGTTTGGACGGGCTTGGCGCCATTCGGAATGAATTGATCGACGATTGCGCCCTGGCGCGCGCGATCAAGGCGAATGGTCCGATTTGGCTTGGCCTCACCCTGGAAACACACAGCATCCGCGCCTATGGCGGGCTTTCGGGGGTCTGGCATATGGTCGCGCGCACGGCCTATACTGAACTTCGGCATTCGCCCGCGAGGCTTGCGGGCGTGCTGGCCGGGATGACGGTGACCTATCTTTTGCCGCCTACCTTCGTCCTTCTTTACGGGCTGCACGAAAACGCCGGCGCGGGCGCCTTCGGCCTTGCGGCGTGGGTCCTGATGGCGGCCGCCTATCGCCCAAGCTTGCGGCTTTACGGGGAAGCCGCCTGGACCGGCTTCCTGCTTCCTTTCGTCGCGCTGCTCTACTGCGGGATGACGTTCGATTCGGCCCGTCGTCATTGGCACAAACGGGGCGGGGAGTGGAAGGGGCGAACGCAGGGAGAGCCCGCCAAGGAAGAACCAGGCGTAGGGCAGGGGTGACATGGCGTTTCGCATCCTGGAGATAGATCATGTCGTCCTGCGCGTCACGGACGCGGCGCGGGCGCGGCGTTTCTATATGGAGGTTCTCGGGTGCACGCCGGAGCGCACGGTCGAGGAGTTCGGCTTGACGCAGCTTCGGGCGGGCCGCGCGCTGATCGATCTCGTGGATATCGAAGGCGCGATCGGGAGGAAGGGGGGTGCCGCCCCGGCCAAGGAGGGGCGAAACGTTGATCACGTGGCGTTCAGGATCCAGCCCTTCGATACACCCGCCATCCTGGCCCACCTTGAAAAACATGGCGTGCGCCACGGCGGTGTGACGGAACGTTATGGTGCGGAAGGCGTTGGCCCCTCCATCTATATCGAAGATCCAGACGGCAATACGATCGAACTGAAGGGCTTGGTGAAGACGTCTTAAGCCTGCCCAAGCGCTTTTTCGATCAAGGTGCGCGCCGGGGTGGAAAGTGCTAGTTCGAGGGCCGCTTCGCGCGCCATCGGCGACATCTTCTTCCAGGTTTTCCGCACGATCACGACGACCTTTTCCTCTTCGTGCTTTTCCGAGAACTCCGCGAAATAGCTTTCCAGGAACACCAGACAAACGACGTCCTCCAACGCCTGGGCTTCTTCGTCCTGCTTCAAATGTTCCTTGCGGATGAGCGCCTGCACGCGGCCGATTGTCGCCGTGTCGTATCCGGCCTCCTTCAGCAAACGCCCGGCAAGCTCGGCGTGAAAATGTTTCAGCGCCGTCCGCCACTTCAAATAGCCGATGCGTCCTTCCGGGTAATCGGTGCGGGGGATTTCCCAACGCCGGATGTGCTGGGCGCGGACGGCAAGACGAAGCGCTTCGGAAGCGTCCGGCCGGAAACGCTCAAGCCACTTCGTCATGCGAATGGCGTAAAGAAGCTCCTTTGGAAATTCACGGCTCCCATGAAGCGCAACGTTCGGGTCTTCCATATTTTCCGCGTCGATGGCGGCAATGGCGGTATCGAAGCGGAAAGCGTTTTCAATCATCGGCATATCTTATCAGGCTACGCTAGACCAATTGAAGCGAGCAAGGCGGCCAGGAATAAAAAAAGGCCCGGCTTTCACGCCGGGCCCAGGCTTGGGGGACAAGAGGAGAAGTTATGAGGCAGAAGGCGAAACGATTTCCCAGGAACCGTCCTCCTGGCGACAGGCGGTGCCATAGGCCTGTTCCGTGTTGCCGCCGACCGTCACGGTTTGCTGGAACTCGCGGCAGTACCGATTATTATTTGCCTGGTAGGTGCGCGTCGGCGTGATGGTACCGGTGTTTCCGCTGTCCGGATTCACCCAGGTGGATGTCTGCCCAATCGGGTTGCTTTCAAGCGCCTGGCCGGAGGTTTTGGCCATGTAAAGACGGTCGGCCCGGTCGAGCGATTTTCCGATTTCGCTGCCAAGATAAGCGCCGGCCAGGGTGCCGACGGCGACGGCGACAAGCTGGCCGCGGCCTTTGCCGATTTGCGAGCCGGCAAGGGCACCCGTGCCGGCGCCGAGCAGTGTGCCGAGCCCTTCCTTTGGTCCGGTGTTTGCTGCACAGGCGGAAAGACCAAGGCTAAGGGCGAGCGGAATTGCAAGAAGGGGTTTTGTGAAGCGCCTTGTCATGACGGGTGTCTCCTGTTCGACAGGTGAAAATGTCGACCTAAATTAAAACTACATATAAAAATATTGTCAAGATAAGTATTATTTTTTACACATAAATTTATGTTATGCTATTGTAACTTATTATTACGTAAATGTTTTTTTCGATAAAAATTTTTTTGATGTGCGGAAAGCGACAAGTATTTATATAATATGCGTGTATTTTTGATTATAATGTTTAGATAAATTTTTATCTTCTTGGATCGGCCGATGGGATCGAATCGTGAAGCGGGAAAGTTCATGGTGAATTTGAAATACGACGACGCTCAGCGTCGGGAATATTTGCGCATGCTCGACCGGGTTACGGAGAACTGGCTGGGCGTCTTCGCGGATGACAAGGAGTTCTACTCGACCGCCTATTGGGATTTGCTCTCGAATGTCTGGCGGGAAGAGGATCCCGTCCGCAAGACGGATGCGCTTAAATTCATGCGCGCCATCCGCAGCGCACACACCGCCGGCAAGTATCTCGACGTGGCGATCGCGCGGGGGTTTATCGAGGAAACCGGAAACCCGAAAGACGCCCGGTCGAAGCTCGTGCGGCTTTCGCCGAAGATGCGGGCAAAACTCGATGTGTTTTTCGACGCCGCGGTCACGGAAATGGGGGCCGCTCTTAAGCGGATCGGCGCAGAAAGGGGCGAGGCGTAATAAGCCAAGCCCCTTATTACCGGGGTCCCGTCATCTTTTCCGGCCGTACCAGCCGCTCGAATTCCTTCTCCGTCAACAGACCAAGCGCAACCGCCGCCTCCTTCAGCGTCATTCCTTCCGTGTAAGCTTTCTTGGCAACCTTCGCCGCGTTGTCGTAGCCGATATGGGGGTTGAGTGCTGTCACCAGCATCAGGCTTTCATGGAGCAGCTTTTCGATACGCGCTGTGTTTGCCTGGATGCCGACGACGCAGTTTTCGGCGAAGCTGTTCGAGGCATCCGCCAAAAGCCGGATGGACTGCAAGAGATTGTAAATCATGACCGGCTTGAAGACGTTCAGTTCAAAATGCCCGCTTGCGCCCGCTACCGAGATCGTCGTGTGGTTTCCGATGACCTGGGCGGCGACCATGGTCAGCGCTTCGGTCTGGGTCGGGTTCACCTTGCCGGGCATGATCGAGGAGCCGGGCTCGTTCGCCGGCAGGATCAACTCGCCGATGCCGCAGCGCGGCCCAGAACCCAACAGGCGAATGTCGTTCGCAATTTTCATGAGAGAGACGGCAACTGTGTTCAAGGCGCCCGACGCCTCGACGATGGCGTCGTGCGCGGCCAGGGCCTCGAATTTATTGGGCGCGGTGACGAAGCCATATCCGGTGATTTTCGCCACGTTTCGCGCGAAGGCCTTGGCGAAGCCCTGCTTCGCGTTCAAGCCGGTGCCGACGGCCGTGCCGCCCTGGGCAAGCTGGAGGAGACGGGGGAGCGTGCCCTTCACCCGCTCGATGCCGTAGGCCACCTGGGTGACGTAGCCGGAAAATTCCTGGCCCAGGGTAAGCGGGGTCGCGTCCTGCAGATGCGTGCGCCCGATCTTCGTAAGCTTGGCAAAACTCTTTGCCTTGACGGCCAGAGCCTTTCGTAAATTCTCGAGCGCCGGCAGCAGGCCGCGACGGATTTCTTCGACCGCGGCGATGTGCATGACCGTCGGGAAGCTATCGTTCGACGACTGGCTCATGTTCACGTGGTCGTTCGGGTGGATCGGGTCCTTGGAGCCCAACTTTCCGCCCAGCCGTTCGATGGCGCGATTCGCGATGACTTCGTTCGCGTTCATGTTGGTTTGCGTGCCGGAGCCGGTCTGCCAGACGACCAGCGGAAAATGTTCGTCGAGCTCTCCGCCAGCCACCTCGTCGGCGGCGGCAACGATGGCGCGTCCCAGGCGCTTGCTGAGCGCGCCAAGCTCCATGTTGGCGAGTGCGGCTGCCTTCTTCTGGATGCCGAACGCCCGGATGAGCGGTTTTGGCATTTTCTCGCCGCCAATCCGGAAGTTCTCAAGCGATCGCTGGGTCTGGGCTCCCCAGTAACTATTGGTGGGGACACGCACGCTGCCCATCGAGTCGCTTTCCATGCGGTAGGCCGTCTTTTTTACCATGGGCGAAGCCTCGGTTAACGTTCCAGCCCGCCTTGTACCATAGCCGGGCTTTCACGCAAACGGCTGCCGCGATGGGTTTATTCGCCAAAGAAGCCCATGGTGTGTTCTATGGCGTTTGTTATAATGGCGGGCTTTTCATCACCTGAAGGGGGCAACATGTACGTTCTTTCTTATCTGAAACGGCTGGGGCTGGTTCTTGGTCTTGCCGTTGGTCTTGCCGTTGGTCTTGCCGCTTGCGAAGACAAGGATGCTACCAAAAAAATGGAAGAAGGCGCCAAAATGATGAAAGAGGGCGCGGAAGAGATGATGGGAGGCGAACAACCTGCCACCAGCGAAGAACAGCCAAGCGAAGAAGAAATGGACCAACCGGCGGCCCCGACCGAGTAAGTACGGGCAAGCGCGCAGCCAACGCTTCTTTTTTGAACGAGGGGTTGCGCTTCTTCTACGTTCTTCGCTCTTCTCGCAAGAGGACAAAAGAGGCGCTCCAAGACGATTGGGGCGCCTCTTGTTTTTGCGGACTAGTTGAATTTGAACGAAACGCCGCAGATTTGCGAAAGCTCATCTTCCAGAAGGTCGTATAAATCAACCCCGTCCCGGATAGCGATCCAGCCGTCCTTTCCCTTGTCGTAGTAAAAGACTCGCCGGCCGGAGAGCGGGGACGCGAGCCCGATCCCTTGGCGGATGTCGAGACTGTTCAGCAGGTATTGTTGACCCGATTCAAGCTCGATAATGAGCGTGTCCTCGGTGCGTTCGATCGTCGCCGTGGGGCCGAGGGCGGCTTCGGTCTTTTTCTGGATGTAACGGAGTGTCTCGTCGATGAATTTTCCGAAGGGCGATTTTTCCATGCCAACGCCTGCGGCCTAAGGAGAAAGAGGCAAGCCCTGCGGCGAGACCGTCAGGTTGATGACGGCGCCATTCACCGTGTTCGGCGTGATCTGGACGGTGGCAACGCGTTCGCCCCGCCGGTAGGTCTGAAGACTTTGTGCTGCGCGCACGACGGTCAGTAATTGCCAGCCGAATTTCGGCATTTCCTGAAGGTAAAAATCATAAACCTTTCCGGCTTCATTGGGCGTGCGTACAACCAATCGCCCGATCCAGGCATCGTTCGAACCCAGAATGAGCGTGCGGTCGAGGTCCATTGATGCCTCGTCAGGTATCGGAATATCTGCAAATTGTGCGAAGGAAGGGGCGGGGTTGCTGGCCGCCATCGGATCATCCGAGCGGCTGCTTGGGCTAAGTGGCATCGTGCCAGTGCAGGCGGTAACCAGAAGGCTTGCCGCGACGGCCAAAGGAAACGCCACCTTCCAACTCATCCCGAAAGCCCCTTGCGCCCAACCCAGATAGCTGACTTCTAGACTTCCCATGCTCGCGCGCGGACGTCAACCGAAAGGCGCAAGGCTTCCTGAGCTTGCGGCGGCGGAGTTTGTTGAAAGCAGCTGTCCTATGTATCCTCCGGATTACGCGAGTGGATTAAGAGAGGTTGGCGATGACACCGAAGATTCTTGCCTTCTCGGGCAGCAGCCGCGAAGGGTCTTACAATGTAAGGCTACTCGAGGTGGCCGTCGGCGGCGCGCGCGCCGCCGGTGCCGAGGTGACGCTTGTTAATTTGCGCGACCTTAATTTGCCCCTTTACGATGAGGATTTCGAGCGGACCGAGGGCTTGCCGGAAGGGGCGCGAAGACTGAAGAAGTTGATGCTGGCGCATCAGGGGTTCCTTATTGCCTCGCCGGAATATAACAGCTCCATCTCACCGGCTTTGAAGAACGCGATCGATTGGGCCTCGCGGCCGACTCTTGGCGAAGCGGGCGAACTCGCTTGCTTCGCGAACAAAGTCGCCGCTCTGATGAGCGCATCTCCCGGCGGCCTTGGGGGCTTGCGCGGGCTTGTTCATGTTCGCGCCATCCTTGGCAATCTCAAGGTGCTGCTCATTCCCGAGCAGGTCGCCGTCGGCATGGCGCATCACGCCTTCCATTCCGAGGGCGGCCTCAAGGATACAGGGCAGCAAAAGACCGTCGAGACGCTGGGGGCCAAAGTGGCCGACATGATTCGAAAACTTGCCGCCTGAAGGGGCCGCCTATGCGTTCGCTTTCGGCATCTTCCGCCAGCGCGCCGCCCTCTGGTTTTGAGTGGGGTGCGCTTCGCAGCTTGCTTCCTTACCTTTGGCCGAAGGAAAGCCTCGAACTGCGCGGGCGCGTGGCGGCCGCGCTTGTCTTTCTGACCGTCGCCAAGGGTGTCAACGTCACCGTGCCGCTTCTTTACAAGGCGGCCATCGATGCGTTTTCCGGGGGCGCGAACGCCGTCCTCGTTCTGCCGCTTGGTCTCCTTTTCGCTTACGGGCTTCTGCGCGTGCTTGCCCTTGCCTTTGGCGAGCTTCGGGACGCCGTCTTTGCAAAGGTCGCGCAACGCGCCATCCGCGCGGCAGCTCTCCGTACCTTTCGGCATTTGCATGGTCTTTCCTTGCGGTTTCACCTCGAACGCCAGACGGGGGGGTTAAGCCGGGCGATTGAACGCGGCACGAAGGGAATTGAATTTTTGCTCAGCTTCGTTCTCTTCAACGTGCTGCCCACCTTGATCGAAATCCTGCTGGTTTGCGGAATCCTGTGGGTGTTGTTCGACGTCTGGTTTGCGGCGGTCACTTTCGTCACCATCGTCGGCTATGCGACGTTTACCCTTTTGATTACGGAATGGCGAACGAAGTACCGCCGCCGGATGAACGAAACGGACAGCGAAGCAAATACGAAAGCGATCGACAGTCTTCTCAATTATGAGACCGTGAAATATTTCGGAAATGAAGATCACGAGGCGGAACGGTTTGATCAGTCGCTTCGCCGGTACGAGAAGGCGGCCGTCAAGAGCAAGACGACGCTTTCCCTTCTCAACATCGGGCAGGCGACAATCATCTCTGCCGGCATTACGGCCGTGATGATCATGGCCGGCCTTGGCATCGTGCAAGGTTCGCTTACGGTCGGCGATTTCGTCCTGGTGAACACTTACCTTGTCCAGCTTTACATGCCGCTGAATTTTCTGGGCTCCGTCTATCGCGAAATCAAGCAGGCGCTGACCGACATGGAGTCGATGTTCATCCTTCTGCGCGAGCAGTGGGAAGTAAAAGACAAGCCGAATGCCGCGCCACTTCGGATGGATGGTGCGTGTGTCCGTTTCGAGAACGTGCGGTTCCGTTACGATTCGCGACGGGCAATCCTGAAGGACGTTTCCTTTACGGTGCCGGAAGGCCGGACGGTCGCCATTGTCGGTTCGAGCGGAGCGGGGAAGTCGACGCTTTCGCGTCTTCTTTTTCGCTTCTACGACGTAGATGGGGGGCGGGTCACGATTGACGGGCAGGATATTCGCGACGTGACCCAGAAAAGTCTGCGCGCCGCCATCGGAATCGTGCCGCAGGATACCGTCCTCTTCAACGACACAATTTTTTATAATATCTCCTACGGCCGGCCGGATGCCAGCCGGGAGGAGGTGGAGGAGGCGGCGAGGCTGGCCCGGATTGACGGCTTCATTCGCTCGCTGCCGGACGGATTTCAAACCCGCGTGGGCGAGCGGGGGTTAAAGCTTTCCGGCGGAGAAAGGCAGCGCGTCGCCATCGCGCGGACGATCTTGAAACGTCCGCGGATTCTTCTTTTCGACGAAGCGACCTCGGCTCTCGATTCGCATACGGAAAAAGAGATTCAGGAAAGCCTTGAGGCGGTTTCGGTCAACCGGACGACGCTTGTCATCACGCACCGCCTGACGACGGTGGTGGGGGCGGACGAAATTCTCGTCCTTGATGGGGGCGAAATTGTCGAGCGGGGCAAGCACTCGGCCCTTCTTGCGTCACAAGGACCTTACGCCGCCATGTGGGCGCGTCAGATGGAATCAGAAACGGCAACGCCGTCGCTACCGGCGGCCGCGGGCTAGCCCTTTGTGCGCCGTTTGCGGCGTGGACCTTGCGCTTGCGGCGGCGGTTCAGCCAGGAAGGCGGGGATTTCCCAACCGGGCCCATCTCCCTGTGGTTTGATTGCTTCTTGACGTTCTTTCGGCGGTTGCGCCACCGGCTTTTTCGGAGGCGGATTCGCCTCCCGTTTCGGCTCGCCACCGCGGCGAGCCCTTCCCTGGCCGCCACGTTGCCTCTTTCGCTTCGGCTTCGTGTCCGTCACGAGAGGAATTTCGGGCGAGGAGCGTCCTTCGCGAACAACCCGCGGGATCGCCTTTCCCAGCATGCGTTCGATGGCGGCGAGCGGCTCGGCTTCTTCCGGTGTCACCAGCATAAAAGTGCGACCGGCCCTGCCGGCCCGTCCTGTCCGGCCGATGCGGTGGATGTAATCTTCCGAATTTACAGGCACGTCATAATTGAAGATGTGGGACACCTTCATGATGTCGAGGCCGCGGGCTGCAACGTCGCTGGCAACCAAGAAAGCAAGCTCGCCCTCGCGGAGCGTATCCAGGGTTTCCGTGCGCTTCGATTGGGCCAAGTCGCCGTGAAGAGGGGCGGCGTCGAACCCGCGCTTTTTTAGAAGCGAAGCGAGTTCATCCACTTGCCTTTTCCGGTTGCAGAAGATGATGGCGCTTTTCGGCTTCTCTTTTTCGATAAGCTCAATGAGGGCGGCGTCCTTGTTGCTTTCCTCGATGGGAAGAAGGAACTGCTCGACCGTTTCCGCCGCCGTCGATGGCGGCGAGACGGAAATTTCCTTCGGGTCGTTCAGGAAGGCTTCCGCGAGACGGCGGATTTCCGGCAGGATCGTCGCCGAGAAGAGAAGCGTTTGCCGGTTTTTCGGCAGCAGCCGGACGATCCGTTCCACGTCCGGGATGAACCCCATGTCGAGCATCCGGTCGGCTTCGTCGATAACCAGGATCTTGACGTCGTGGAGAAGCAGGAGGCCGCGCTCGTAACAGTCCAGGAAGCGTCCGGGCGTCGCAATCAGGACGTCGGCCCCGCGCTCGATTTGCTGTTCCTGGGGCGCCAGCGAAATGCCGCCGATAAGCAGCGCCTTCGAAAGCTTGTGGTACTTGCCGTAGCGGTCGAAGTTTTCGGCGACTTGCGCGGCAAGCTCGCGGGTAGGTTCCAGGATGATCGCCCTCGGCATCCGCGCCTTGGCCCGGCTTTGCGCCAGGATATCAATCATCGGCAGCGTAAAGGAGGCGGTTTTCCCGGTACCCGTCTGGGCGCAGCCGAGCATGTCGCGCCCCATCAGCACGTAAGGGATCGCCCTCGCTTGAATCGGCGTCGGAGTGACGTAGCCGGATTCCTCGATGGCGCGCAGAAGCTCGTCGCTTAAGCCGAGATCGGCAAAGCTCATTCGCTACGACCGGGGCGAAGAAGACCAGTAGAAAAAGATGCACCCTGCATGTTGAGGCGGAGTGTAGGCGTTCTTGCGCGTCTGTCAATTTCCCAAACGGGCCTCACTTGGCGAAAACGAGGGCTTCCGCTAGGTTAGCGGCAACTAGGGAGGGCCCGGAAAGGGGGGGCGCCATGCTGCTTGATCGCCAGACGTCGCTTCTCTTGATCGTTGACATACAAGAGAAATTCGTGGCCGCCCTCCATGGCTACGGCGGCATGCTGAAGAACGGCATTCTCCTGATGGGCGCCGCCGCCAGGCTGCGGATTCCGATGCTGATGTCCGAGCAATACCCGCAAGGTCTGGGCGGCACGGTACCAGAGCTTCGCGCGCTCTACCCCGGGGGCAAGCCCTTCGAGAAGACCTGTTTTTCCTGCTCGGAGGAGCCGGGGTTTCTCCCAAAACTGGCGGAATTCGCGCGTCCCCAGATTGTCCTCATGGGGATCGAAGCCCATGTTTGCGTCCTACAGACGGCGGTTGGCCTGAGCGCGGCGGGTTATCACCCCTTCGTCGTCGCGGACGCCACGGCCTCGCGGACGGCCGCGAACCACGCCCTTGGCCTTGAACGGATACGGCAGAACGGAATCCCCGTCGTTTCGGCCGAGATGGTCTTCTTCGAATGGCTGCGGCGATCGGGAACGGAGGAGTTTCGGGAACTCTCGAAACTCGTGCGTTGAACGGAAAAAAAAGGATCCGAACCATGCCCCGCCTGCCGCTTGTTCTGTTGCCGGGTCTGCTTTGCGACGCGGCTCTTTGGCGCCACCAGGCCGACCATTTGCGGGACGTTGCGGACCCTATTGTGGCCGACCTGACGAAAGACGATTCGATGGAAGGGATGGCGGCGTCCGTCCTGCGGGACGCTCCGCCAAAGTTCGCGCTCGCCGGCCTTTCGATGGGAGGATACGTGGCTCAGGCGCTGGTTCGCTTGAGCCCCGACCGTGTTGACCGTCTTGCGCTGTTGGATACAAATTTCACGGCCGACAATGCGAACCAGCGGCAACGCCGTCTCGACATGATGGCGCTGGCCGAAAAGGGAAACTTCAAGGGGGTTACGCCGCGCCTGCTTCCCTATCTTCTCCATCCGGACCGGCTTGGAGAGGAAACCCTGGTCCAGGCCGTGATGGGCATGGCCGAACGGGTCGGCAAGGAAGCGTTCCTTCGCCAGGAGCGCGCCATTCTTGGCCGTGTGGACAGCCGCGAGATGTTGAAGCGGGTTGTTTGCCCGACCCTTATTCTCTGCGGTGCCGAGGATAAGCTTACGCCATTGCCCGTTCACGAGGAGATGGCGGCTCTTATTCCCGGCGCGCGTTTGGTCGTCGTGCCCGAATGCGGGCATCTTTCCACCATGGAACGGCCGCAAGCGGTCAGCGCCGCCATGCGGGCATGGCTTGCGGCTTAAGTTAAGGAGGAAGCTTTTCGGCTTCGGTCGGGGAAAACGCAGACCCCCGGTCAGAGGGCCAGCAATGACAAGGGGGCATGCTATGACTGGCTTGGTCTCTGACGCGGGGGTCATTACCGGCCTTGGTGGACTCGTCATTGCGCACGAGAACTAAAAAATACGTACGCGCACCGACCCGGCTCGGGTGGCGAAAGGGCAGTCACCACCGTGCAATGACGGTATCGAAAGTTTGGGAAAGCGGATAGGGGACCTCACCGGAATGTGATCAGGATTTACCATGTTCCGGGCTGGTTTTGTCCCCTTCAAACGTCCAGGTTTTCGACAAACCGGGCGTTTTCCTGGATATAGGCGAAACGGCGCTCCGGCCGTCTCCCCATCAGGTCTTCGACCAGGCTTTCGACCGCACGCGCTTCCTTGAGGGCGGGTTCCTTCGGCAGGACCACCCGGTAGAGGGTGCGTTTCGCGGGGTCCATCGTGGTTTCCTTCAACTGGGCGGCCGGCATTTCGCCCAGCCCCTTGAAACGGCTGATTTCGACTTTCCCATTGCCCTTGAAATGGGTCTTTAGAAGCGCGTCCTTGTGAGCGTCGTCCCGCGCGTACACCGTCTCGCCGCCACGGCTTAAGCGGTAAAGGGGCGGCGCGGCAAGGTAGAGGCGCCCCCCTTCGACCAGCGACGACATCTCCCGGAAGAAGAACGTCATCAGAAGCGAAGCGATATGGGCGCCATCCACGTCGGCGTCCGTCATTATGATCACCCGTTCGTAACGGAGCTTCAAGGGATCGCATTGCGCGCCCATTCCACAACCCAGCGCCTGGGCAAGATCGGCGATTTCCTGATTGGCGCGCAGCTTCTCGCCGGAGGCGCTGGCCACGTTCAGTATCTTGCCGCGCAGCGGCAGCACGGCTTGGGTCTCGCGGTTGCGGGCTTGTTTTGCCGAGCCGCCGGCAGAATCCCCTTCGACGAGGAAAATTTCGGTGCCTTCCGAGCCGCTGCGGGAGCAATCGGTCAGCTTTCCCGGAAGCCGGAGCTTTCGGGTCGGGGTCTTGCGGGAAAACTCCTTCGCCTCGCGGCGGCGCAGGCGTTCCCCCGCCCGTTCGACGATTCGCTCAAGCAGCAAATTCGCCGTCTCCGGGTCGCCGCTCAGCCAATGGTCGAAGTGATCTTTGACCGTCGTTTCCGTCAGGCGTTGCGCGTTTTGGGAAGAAAGGCGTTCTTTTGTCTGGCCCTGGAATTCCGGGTTGTTGAGGAAGATGGAAAGCAGGATCGCCGCCCCTTCCGCAACGTCTTCAGCCGTGATCTGCGCGGCTTGCCGGTTGCCGGTAAGTTCGCCATAGGCCTTGAGTGACCGGGTCAGGGCCGTGCGCAGGCCCGCCTCATGGGTGCCGCCCTTCGGGGTCGGGATCGTGTTGCAGTAGGAGTGGATAAACCCTTCCCCGTCTTCCGGCCAGCCGACCGCCCATTCCGCGCGTCCGGCCTGGTTCGGAAAATCGGATTCGCCGGCGAAGGGAGAGGAAGTGATGACGGGCCGCCCGTCGAGGGCTGCCTGGAGGAAGCCTTTCAGGCCCTCCGGGAAATGGAAAATTTCCTTGGGCGGCACCTTCGAATTGCGCAGCAATTTCGGGTCGCACGTCCAGTGGATTTCAACCCCGCGGAAAAGATAGGCCTTCGACCGCGCCATCCGATAAAGCCGTTCGGGCTGAAAGGTCGCTTCCTTGCCGAAGATTTCCGGGTCCGGGTGGAAGCGGACCTCGGTGCCGCGCTGGTTCTTGGCGGGACCGATCGCTTCCAGCTTCGACGTCGGTTCGCCGCGCGCATATTCCTGCTGCCAGCGTTTGCCGTCACGGACGACTTCAATGAAAAGGTAGTCCGAAAGTGCGTTGACGACGGAAATGCCGACACCATGCAGGCCGCCCGACGTCTTGTAGACGTCGCCGCCAAACTTGCCGCCCGAATGGAGGGTCGTCAAAATGACCTCGAGGGCGGATTTCTTCTTGAACTTCGGGTGCGCGTCAACCGGTACGCCCCGGCCATTGTCTCGGGTGGTGAGGACGCCGTCGGTCCCAAGCGCGATCTCAATCCGGTTGGCGAAGCCCGCCACCGCCTCGTCCATCGCGTTATCGAGAATTTCGGCGGCCAGGTGGTGGAGCGCTGTTTCGTCTGTACCCCCGATATACATGCCGGGCCGCCGACGAATCGGCTCGAGCCCCTCCAAAACCTCGATGTCCTTCGCCGAATAGCTTTGGCTGGCGCGCTTCGGCCTGGAAGTGGATTTCGGCATGGGCGGCATTATGCGGTGCACGCATTTCCCGGGCAAGCAAGATGCGGTATGTTGAGGTGGGCTTCGCTACGACATTTTGGCATAAGGGGAAAAACCATGGCCAAGTTGGAAGACCGGCTTCCGGAGATTCGCGCCGTTGCTATGCCAGCGGATACGAATCCAAACGGCGACATCTTTGGCGGCTGGGTCATTTCCCAGATGGACCTTGCCGCCGGCATGGCCTCGCGGCGGCGGGCAAAAGGACGGGTGGCGACGGTAGCGATCGAAGGGATGACCTTCCACCTGCCGGTCCTGGTCGGAGACATCGTTTCCTGCTTCGCGAAGATTCTCAGCATTGGCCGGACCTCGCTCACCATTCATGTCGAGACCTGGGCGGAACGTTTTCCTTCCGGCGAGGCCATGAAAGTGACGGAGGGCAATTTTGTGATGGTGGCCCTTGACGACGACCGCCACCCCCGGCCAGTGCCACCGGCCTGAAGATTGGCACCCGGTGCCACTCTGCCGGGCTTGAAAAAAAGGCCGCCCTCCTGGGCGGCCTTTTTCATACCTAGATTTAAGTATTTATTATTACACGCTGTAATACATAGCGAATTCTATGGGATGCGGGGTGTTCTGGAAGCGGAGCGCTTCTTCCCGCTTGAGGTCGATATAGCCTTCAATCTGGTTTTCCGTGAACACGCCGCCCTTCGTCAGGAAGGCGTGATCTTCCTTGAGCGCGTCGAGCGCCTCGCTCAGTGAGCCGCAAACCGTCGGCACGCTTTTAAGCTCTTCCGGCGGCAGATCGTAGAGGTTCTTGTCAATTGGGTCACCCGGGTGAATCCGATTCTGGATGCCGTCGATGCCCGCCATCAGCATGGCTGCAAAGGCAAGGTAGGGGTTCGAGGCCGGGTCGGGGAAACGAACCTCGACGCGCTTGCCCTTCGGGTTGGAAGCATAAGGAATCCGGCAGGATGCCGAGCGATTACGCGCCGAATAGGCCAGCAACACCGGCGCCTCGAAGCCCTTCACCAGCCGCTTGTAGCTGTTCGTCGTCGAGTTCGTGAAGGCATTGAGGGCGTGAGCGTGCTTGATGATGCCGCCGATATAGTAGAGCGCGGTTTCGGAAAGATCCGCGTAACCGCTGCCGGCGAAGGTAGGGGTGCCGTCTTTGAGGATCGACTGATGGACGTGCATGCCGGACCCGTTGTCTTCAAAGATCGGCTTCGGCATGAAAGTTGCTGATTTGCCATAGGCGTGGGCGACCTGGTGCACCACGTATTTATAGATTTGCACCATGTCGGCGCAGCGAACGAGGGTGTCAAAGCGAAAGCCGAGTTCATTCTGGCCGGGCGCCACTTCGTGGTGATGTTTTTCGACATCAAGACCCATTTCTCCCATGAAGGTCAGCATCTCGGCGCGCAGATCAGCCATTGAATCGACCGGCGGCACGGGAAAATAACCACCCTTGATAGGCGGGCGGTGGCCGACGTTACCCCCCTCGTATTCGGCTGCGGTGGCGTGGGGGGCTTCCGAATAGTCGAGCGCGTAGAAGGTGTGGTTCATCGAGACGTTATAGCGGACGTCGTCGAACACGAAAAACTCGAGCTCAGGCCCGAAAAGGGCCGAGTCCCCAATCCCTGTGCTTTTTAGATAGGTTTCGGCCAGATGCGCCGTCGAACGGGGGTCTCGGTCATAGCCCTGGCCCGTCGAGGGGTCGACGATGTTGCAGAACATGATTAGCGACGTCTGGGCGGCGAAAGGGTCGAGAACGGCTGTTTTTGGATCCAGCATCAGAGTCATGTCTGATTCATGGATGGCTTTCCACCCGGCGATCGAGGAGCCGTCGAACATGAGCCCATCCACGAAGGCGTCTTCGTTAATCGTCGAGACGGTCTGCGCCGTGTGGTGCCACTTGCCGCGTGGGTCGGTAAAGCGGAGATCAACGTATTTTACGTCGTGGTCCTTGATCATCTGGAGAACTTTTTTTACGTCGGACATGGGCTTTTCCTGCTGTGGCATTGGATATATGGAAGGAGAATTTACTGATTAAGAGGCGGGTGTTAAATGGCCTCGTTGCCGGTTTCGCCGGTGCGAATCCGGATGGCGTCGCTGATTTCGGAAATAAATATTTTGCCGTCGCCGATGCGTCCTGTTCGGGCGGCGGCGACGATGGCTTCGACCGCTTTTTCGAGGAGGTTGTCGTCGAGCACGATCTCGATCTTCACCTTCGGCAGAAAGTCCACGACATATTCGGCGCCGCGGTAAAGTTCGGTGTGGCCTTTTTGCCGTCCGAAGCCCTTGACCTCGGTCACGGTAATGCCCTTGAGGCCGATTTCGTGGAGCGCCTCTTTTACCTCGTCAAGTTTGAAGGGCTTGATGATCGCTTCGATTTTTTTCATGAGCGCCGGAATCCGATTGAGGGCGTATTTGTTCGTGAAGGGGCGACCTCTGGTGAACGGGCAGGGGCTAACACATCCGATGTGTCACCTACGGTTTGGCAAAAGCACGGAGCGTGCCAAGTCAAAAGGGCTTGAAAAAACACGGAAAAATCAAATAAGGCGACCGCCCCGCTCCCCGAAATGCTTATTTTGATGGCACAACTGCCTATATTATGAGCAGGTCAAGGCCTGCTTTGCGGACGCTAACGTGACGGGAATCGGTCGGCGAATCAAGTGCGATTCAAGAGTGATCGCCGCCACGGAAAGGACTTCTTCGATGCGTTTCGACGCCCTGGCGGCGCTTGACGGTTTCCTTGGCAAACGTCTACACAGGTCGCCTCAACGGCGGGTGTAGCTCAGTTGGTTAGAGCGCCAGATTGTGGATCTGGAGGTCACGGGTTCGATCCCCGTCACTCGCCCCAATTTTTTCCAATCCTTAAAGCGGGTTACTCGGCTTAAAAGCGATTGAGGCCAAGGTCTTCGATTCGGATTTCGGGCCGCCGGCCTTCCACGAGATCGGCGAGGATGCGCCCCGATCCGGCCGCCATCGTCCAGCCATAGGTGCCGTGGCCCGTGTTGAGGAAGAGATTCGAGAAACGAGTCGGCCCGATCACCGGCAGGGTATCCGGCGTAAGCGGGCGAAGGCCGGCCCAACCTTGCGGTTGGCCGAGGTCGGCGGCTCCGGGAAAGAGGTTTTCCATGGCTTCGGTCAGGGTTTTGCAACGGCGCGCCTCCACCCGCCGATCGTAGCCGGCGAATTCGACCTGGCCTGCGACTCGAAGGCGGTCCCCCAGCCGGACGAAGACCAGCTTTTTGTCCTCGTCGGTGATGCCCCGGGAAGGCGCCCGTTTGCCGTCGCGAAGCGGGAAGGTAACGGAATAGCCCTTCGCCGGGTAGATAGGCAGACGAATTCCAAGCGGACGGAAAAGAAGCGGGCTTTCGCTTCCCAGGGAAAGAACGATCGCATCGGCCGAAAGCGTTTGGCGGTTCGTCATGACCCGCTCAATGCGCCCGTTCGCCGGAAGCAGCCTCTCGACGGTCTCCCCGAACAGGAAACGGACCCCACGGCGGCCGGCTTCTTCGGCCAGTTTGATGGTGAAGCAATGGGCGTCTCCGCTTTCGTCCTCGGGCGCATGGATGGCGCCGACGATCTGCTCGGCGGACGGTGCCAGCGCCGGTTCGAGGGCGAGGCACGCCTCCCGGTCGAGGGCGCGAAGGCCGGTGCCGAAGGCGTTCATTGCCAACATCCGTCGGCAGGCCAGATCAAAACTACGCCGTTCGCGGTAGATTTTCACGATGCCGTTCGTCTGCTCGTCGTAAGTAATGCCGGTATCTTCCCGAATCTTGCCAAGCTGAGCCCGGCTGTAGAGCGCGATCCGAAGGGCGCGCTCGAGGTTGACGGCCGACCGCTTCGCCGTGCAATTCCTGAGGAAACGCACCCCCCAAAGAAAAAGCGTCGGATCGGCGCGCCAGTGGAAAACAAGAGGCGCATCCTTCCGCCCCAGCCAGCGGAGAAAGGTGGGCACCACCTCGGGGTTCGCCCATGGCTCGGCCAGGCTGGCCGAGATTTGGCCGCCGTTCGCAAAGCTCGTTTCGGCTGCCGGTGCGGATTGGCGGTCGACCACCGTGACCGCGTGCCCGGCGCTGGCTAGGTAATAGGCGGCCGTAACCCCGACGACGCCGCTTCCCAGTATGAGAACCCTCACGGGAGGTCGCTCCTACGTTCCATGTCTCTTTCCCGCTATATAACGATTCCGAAAGCGCCGCGCAGGTGCTTTCCCTGGGCTAGAATTCCGCAGGACAGTCAACCCGGGCTCACGCTATCCTAAAGGCTCATGGTTTCGAGACCGCTACCCGAACGGGACTCCAGGATGGATGCAGCGCTGCTCAGCGTGGCCGAGAACTACGCGGTCGACCGCGCCGCCGCCGAGGAAGGGGTATCGAGCGGTGCGCTGATGGAAGCGGCCGGCAGCGGCGTTACCCGTGAAATCCTCTGCCGCTGGTCGCCGCGGCCAACCGTTGTTCTCTGCGGCCCGGGCAACAATGGCGGCGACGGCTTCGTCATCGCCAGGAAGCTGCGCGAGAAGGGATGGCCGGTACGCGTCGCCCTGCTTGGCCGGGTGCCGACGCTGAAGGGTGAGGCGGAAGCGAACGCGCTGCGTTGGCTGGGCGGCGAGGCGGAAGAAGCGGCAATCCTTTCGCTTGAGCCGACAGTCCTTAGCGGGGCCGGTCTCGTTGTGGATGCGCTTTTCGGGGCCGGCCTAGACCGGCCGCTCGATGGCGTCGTCCGGGCCGTCGTCGAAGCGATCAATGCAGGCTCTTTCCCTTGCGTTTCGGTGGACGTGCCAAGCGGTGTCCATGGCGACAGCGGCGAGGTGCTGGGCGTCGCCCCGATGGCGACGCTTACCGTCACCTTCATTGCGAGGAAAGCCGGTCATTTCCTGCTGCCGGGGCGTGAACACGCCGGGGAAGTCGTGTTGGTCGATATCGGCGTACCGCCGAAGGCCTATGCCCGCATACACCCAAGTCTTTTCGCGAACGGCCCCGTGCTTTGGCGGGACCGCTATCCGTGGCCGGGGGGCGCCGATCACAAATACAGCCGCGGCCATGCCGTCGTTGTCGGCGGCGCCATCATGACCGGCGCCGGCCGTCTTGCCGCCCGCGCCGCTCTGCGGGTCGGCGCCGGTATGGTGACCGTGGCAAGTCCCCCCGAAGCGGTGCCGATCTATGCCGCCGAAAGCCCAAGCCTGCTGGTGCACCCGGTCAAAAGCGAAGGCGATTTTCAGGATTTCATCGCCGATCTTCGCAAGCGGGCCTTCCTGCTCGGGCCGGGGAGCGGCCTCGGCAAGGAAACCCGGGCCAGGGTACTGGCGGCGCTCGCCACCGGCAGGCCCTGCGTGCTGGACGCCGACGCGCTCACCGTCTTCGAAGGTTCGGCCGCCGCGCTTTTCAAGGCAATCCGAGGGCCGGTCGTCCTTACCCCGCATGAAGGCGAGTTTGCCCGTCTTTTTGAGGGGGGCGGTGACAAGCTCACCCGCGCCCGCCGGGCGGCCCGGCTGAGCGGAGCTGTTCTGCTGTTGAAGGGGGCCGACACCATCATCGCCGCTCCCGACGGCCAGGCCGCGCTGAACTGGAACGCGCCCCCGAGCCTTGCCACGGCCGGTTCCGGCGACGTACTGGCGGGCCTCGTTCTTGGGCTTTTGGCCCAGGGAATGGCGCCCTTCGAGGCTGCCGCGGCCGCCGCCTGGTTGCAGGGCGAGGTGGCCGGGCGGATCGGGCCCGGTCTTATTTCGGAAGATTTACCAGAAAATTTACCAAAGGTGTTGTCAGACCTGTGGAAAGACCGTTAACCTTGGCAAATCGATAATTTCCGAATCGGGCTCTCTGAACTTTCGTTCTCTCTGAACTTTCGTTGTAATTTCATATAGTTTGAAGCTGCCTTTTTACCTTTTGTTAAAGTGGAAAGGTTATTCTTTTGTTAGAAAGCAATGCGTCCGCATAAAAACACAGGTACGTGTTTGCGAGAGTGACGTTTGATGAATCTGAAATTGAAAGAATTATACGGCCACAACGGCCACAACGGTTACAACGGCGCTGCGTCGTACATCGAAGCCGGCAACATCTTCCGTTGCCCGCACGTGGGCACCATCATAGAGACGGCGCGAGTGCTTTCCGTCCGAACCGATTCCTACGGCATTCCTCACGTGACGTATCAGGTGCGTATCCGCCGTGCCAATCGCGACGTGGAAGATGGTCCGCGCATGCTGGCTTTGACGTCTTTCACGGAACGCTATACGGAACGCTATACGGAATACGTTTCTTAAAACGTGCGTAGGCAGCGGATTTTACATCTGAAAATTTTGAACCTCTTCTCGCTTTTCTCTTCCCCCCTTTTTTCGCTTTTCTTTTCGCCGATTGCATGACCGGATGCTATTGGCTGGCGCGGCGCGCTTCGCCGCCAGGCCTTTCCGTGCTATAAGCCGCGGGCGTCGGCCGGTTGACGCCGCGGTAGGGGTGGGAGTACCCATGCGGGCGTGGTGGAACTGGTAGACACGCCAGATTTAGGTTCTGGTGACGTAAGTCGTGGGGGTTCAAATCCCTCCGCCCGCACCAAGTTTCGTTTGATGTCGGTTTGCGGCCGACGCATGATTTTCCATGGAATGGGAAGCTTATGGAAGTGACGGAGACACAGGCCGAAGGCCTGAAACGCGAATTCAAAGTCATCGTGCCTTCGGGCGATATGGAAAAACAAGTCGACATGAAGCTGAAGGAGCTTTGTGCGACGGTGCGCCTCCCGGGATTTCGGCCGGGCCACGTGCCAATGTCGTTGGTTCGCGGCAAGTACGGCCAGTCGGTGTTAGCGGAAATCGTCCAGAAGACTCTTACGGACACCGCAAAAAAACTTTTGAAAGACCGTAGCCTAAGACCCGCCATGCAGCCCCATGCCGAGATCACGGCCTTTCCCGATGGCAGGGACTTGGAATTCACGCTAACCGTCGAGCTTATTCCTGAAATTGCCTTCATGGATTTCTCGAAGATCGAAATCGAGAGGCTTGAGCCCATCGTTAGCGAGGAGGACGTGGCGAAGGCGCTTGAAAACGCCGCCGCCAGCCAGCGCCGTTTCCAGCCCCTTGCCAAGGCGAGGCCGGCGCAGGAGGGAGACCTCGTCGTCATTGATTTCCTGGGCAGGGTGGACGGCAAGCCGTTTGAAGGTGGCGCCGCCCAGGGGCATCAGCTTGAACTTGGCTCCGGCCGTTTTATTCCCGGCTTCGAGGAACAGTTGATTGGTGCCGAGGCCGGCGGGAGCGTCGTCGTGGTGGTTTCCTTCCCAGATCCCTATCCATCGAAGGAACTGGCCGGCAAGGAGGCACACTTCGACGTGACGGTGCAGGAAGTGCGCGAACGCGTGCCGGTTGGGGTGGACGACACGCTTGCCAAGGCCTTCGGGGTCGAAACCCTGGACGAGCTGCGCAAGGAGATGCGGGAAAGCCTCGAGCGGGAATACAAGAACGTTGCTTACGTGCGCGAAAAACGGGAATGCCTTGATGCGTTGGCAGAAGGGCATCCCTTCGATCTGCCGCAGGGGGCGGTGGACGCGGAGTTCGAATCGATCTGGGCGCAGATTAAGGAGCGCCGCGGCCATGCGCACGATCATGACCACGACCACGATCATGACCACGACCATGACCACGACCACGATCATGACCACGATCATGACCACGACCATGACCACGACCATGGCCATGCGCAGGAAGACGAATTCGAAGGCAAGGACGACGAAACCTTGAAAAAGGAATATCGTGCGATTGCCGAACGTCGGGTCCGCCTGGGCCTTTTGCTTTCCGAGGTGGGTTCAAAAAATAGCATCTCCCTTTCCCAGAAGGACATCAACGACGCGATTGGTCTCGAAGCGCGCCGCCACCCCGGCCATGAGGCACAAGTGTTCGAATTCTATCAGCAGAATTCCGAAGCTATGCAGCGGCTGCTGGCACCTCTCTTCGAGGACAAGGTCGTCCGGTTTCTTCTCGAGAAGGTGAAGATCAGGGTTCGCAACATCTCGCCCGATGAGTTAATAAACGAAGTCCAGGCCACTATGGAAAAGATAGCCGGGAAGAAGGAAAAAAGCGCCAAACCCGGCAAGCCGAAAACGGCGGCAGCCAAGGCGAAAAAGAAAGCGGTAAAAAAGGCAAAGAGCTAGAACAGCGAAGAGGCGGCAAGTCCGCCTTGTTTCAGAACCGGGAGCATGCGATGGGCGACACGAAAATGAATCTGCTGATTCCCATGGTTGTCGAGCAGACGAACCGGGGCGAGCGCGCCTATGATATCTTTTCCCGCCTTCTGAAAGAGCGGATCGTTTTCCTTACCGGCGGTATCGACGACGGCGTGGCAAGCCTCGTCTGTGCGCAATTGCTGTTTCTTGAATCGGAAAACCCGGGCAAGGACATCTTCCTCTATATCAATTCGCCAGGCGGCATCGTCACCGCCGGGCTTGCCATCTATGACACGATGCAATACATCCGGCCGGCGGTCTCCACGGTCTGCATCGGTCAGGCGGCCTCGATGGCCTCGCTTCTGCTGGCCGCGGGCGAACCGAAAAAGCGCTACGCGCTTCCGAACGCTCGGATCATGCTCCATCAACCGTCCGGCGGCGCCCAAGGGCAGGCGGCGGACATCGAAATACAGGCAAAGGAGATTCTGGCCTTACGCGCCCGTCTCAATCAAATCTATGTCGAGCACACCGGGCAGTCCCTGGATGCGATTGAAAGGGCCGTTGACCGGGACAAATTCCTGTCCCCGGGGGAGGCCTTGGAATTCGGCCTGCTCGATGAAGTCGTGAAAAGTCGCCCTATCCCGGAGAAGTAGTTGTTTGAATAATAAAGAAATATTGAGTTATCCGGGTTCACGTTAAATTTAGATAACGCCAGAAATTGACCATAAAAAAAGAAAGATTGTTTCGTTATCTTTTTTGTTACCTGTTGTGGTTAGATTTCAGTTCCCAAACATCTAGATTTTGACATTGTAGGGGAAAATCGACTAGGGCTAACATGCTGGCGCGGGAACAAAAGGTGACGTCATGAGCAAGACGGCCGGCAGCGACTCGAAGAACACGCTTTACTGCTCGTTCTGCGGGAAGAGCCAGCACGAGGTCCGCAAGCTCATTGCGGGGCCAACAGTCTTTATATGCGACGAATGCGTCGAGCTCTGCATGGATATTATCCGTGAAGAGAACAAGGGCGCGCTTGCCAAATCCCAAGACGGCGTTCCCACCCCGAAAGATATCTATGCGATCCTCAGCGACTACGTCATTGGACAGGAGCACGCCAAGCGCGTGCTTTCCGTCGCCGTTCACAACCACTACAAGCGGCTGAGCCACGGCACCAGGTCGGAGGACGTCGAGCTCTCGAAATCGAATATCCTGCTGGTCGGGCCGACCGGTTGCGGGAAGACCCTGCTCGCGCAAACGCTGGCGCGCATTCTGGACGTTCCTTTCACGATGGCGGATGCGACGACGCTTACGGAAGCGGGCTATGTCGGCGAAGACGTCGAGAATATCATTCTCAAGCTGCTGCAGGCGGCGGACTACAACGTTGAGCGCGCCCAGCGCGGCATCGTCTACATTGACGAGGTGGACAAGATTTCCCGCAAGTCCGACAACCCGTCCATTACGCGTGACGTGTCCGGCGAAGGCGTCCAGCAGGCGCTGCTCAAGATCATGGAAGGTACGGTTGCTTCCGTGCCGCCCCAGGGTGGGCGCAAGCATCCCCAGCAGGAATTTCTGCAGGTGGATACGACGAACATCCTCTTCATCTGCGGCGGGGCTTTTTCCGGATTGGAAAAAATTATTTCGGCCCGCGGGCAAGGCTCGGCCGTCGGCTTCGGTGCCGATGTTCGGGGGCCGGACGACCGTCAGACGGGCCAGATTCTGCGCGACGTCGAGCCGGAGGATTTGCTGCGGTTCGGCCTCATCCCGGAGTTCATCGGCCGGTTGCCGGTTATCGCAACCCTGGAAGATCTCGACATCAAGGCGCTGGTGGAAATTTTAACGAAGCCAAAGAACGCCCTGATCAAGCAGTACCAGCAATTGTTTGCAATGGAGAGCGTGCAGCTGACCTTCACGGAGGATGCCCTTCAGGCGATTGCCGAGCGGGCGATTCTACGCAAGACTGGCGCACGGGGTTTGCGGTCGATCCTGGAGGCGAATCTATTGGATACGATGTTTGACCTTCCAAGCCTGGGTGGGGTCGAGGAGGTTGTAATCAATCGGGAAGTGGTCGAAAGCCGCGCCAAGCCTCTCTATATTTACGCGGACCGGCGGACCGACGTCGAAACAAGCGCTTGAGACGGTTTACCGGAAGCCCGTTCGCTTCCCCGAAAGGGAGTCAAAAAAAGGCTCGAAAAGGGACCCGGATAGGGCCATATACCCGGTTACCGGATGCGCTTTAGGTAACAGGAAACACGTATGACTGAACAGGCCACGGGTACCCTTTTTCCGGTCCTGCCGTTGCGGGACATTGTGGTTTTCCCTCACATGATCGTGCCGCTTTTCGTGGGACGGGATCGGTCCGTCCGGGCGTTGGACGAGGTTATGAAGGACAACAAGCAGATATTGCTTGTCACCCAGAAGGAAGCCACCAAGGACGACCCTACCCTGGACGACATCTACACGGTCGGCACGATCGGCACCGCGTTGCAGCTTTTGAAACTGCCCGACGGCACCGTTAAGGTGCTCGTCGAAGGGACGCGGCGCGCACGCATTCTCCAGCCCACCCAGAAAGACCCGTTCTTCCAGGCTCACGTGGAAGAAATAAAGGATATTCTCGGGGAGCCGAACGAGATGGAAGCGTTGACCCGGGCGGCGATTGCCCAGTTCGAGCAATACGTCAAGCTTAACAAGAAAATTCCGCCCGAGGTTCTGGTTTCAATCAACCAGATCGATAGTCCCTCGAAGCTTGCCGACACCATCGCCGCGCATCTGGCGCTGAAGATTGCCGAGAAGCAGGCTCTGCTTGAGCTTGTCTCCGTGACGGAGCGGCTGGAACGGGTTTGCGCAATGATGGAGTCCGAGATCGGCGTTCTGCAGGTCGAAAAACGGATTCGCAATCGCGTGAAGCGTCAGATGGAGAAGACGCAGCGCGAGTACTATTTGAACGAACAAATGAAGGCGATCCAGAAAGAGCTCGGCGAAACGGAAGACGGCCGGGACGAAATCAGCGAGCTCGAGGAACGCATTCGCAAGACCAAGTTCAACAAGGAAGTCCGCGAGAAAGCGACGGCGGAACTGAAGAAGCTGCGCACGATGAGTCCGATGTCGGCTGAAGCAACGGTCGTGCGCAACTATCTGGATTGGCTGCTGAGCATTCCGTGGGGAACGCGCTCGAAGATCAAGCGGGATATCCGCGAAGCAGCCCGCATCCTGAACGCCGACCATTATGGGCTGGAGAAGGTCAAGGAGCGGATTCTCGAATACCTCGCCATCCAACAGCGCGCCAAGAAAATTCGCGGAGCCATCCTGTGCCTCGTCGGCCCGCCCGGCGTCGGCAAGACTTCGTTGGGGGCTTCGATCGCGCGGGCAACCGGGCGGAATTTCGTTCGCGTCTCGTTGGGGGGCATTCGGGACGAAGCGGAAATTCGCGGCCACCGCCGGACGTATATCGGTTCCATGCCGGGCAAGATCATCCAGTCGATGAAGAAGGTGAAAGCGGTCAACCCGCTCTTTCTTCTCGACGAAGTGGACAAACTCGGCGCCGATTTCCGCGGCGATCCTTCCTCGGCGCTTTTGGAAGTGCTGGACCCGGAGCAGAATTCGACTTTTCAGGATCACTACCTGGAGGTTGATTACGATCTTTCCGACGTTATGTTCGTGACGACGGCAAACACGCTTCGTATGCCGCAGCCTCTGCTCGACCGAATGGAGATCATTCGGCTTCCCGGCTACACGGAAGATGAGAAGATCAAAATTGCCAAACGCCACCTGATTCCCAAGCAAATCAAGGCGAACGCCTTGAAAAAAGGCGAGTGGTCCATCTCGGACGAGGCGCTGAAGGATCTTACCCGCTACTACACGCGCGAGGCGGGGGTTCGCAATCTCGAGCGCGAGCTCGCCGGCCTGATGCGGAAGGCGGCAAAAGAAATCCTGATGAAACGGAAGAAGCGGCTTGTTGTCACCTGTCGCAATCTCCCGAAGTATGCGGGCGTTCGGCGGTACCGCTTTGGTGAGACCGAGCTTGAAGATCTTGTCGGCGTTGCAACCGGACTTGCCTGGACGGAAGTCGGCGGCGAGTTGCTCACCGTCGAGGCCGTCGTGATGCCGGGTAAGGGCAACATAATAAAACCCACCGGCCAGTTGGGTGATGTGATGCAGGAATCGGTGGAAGCCGCCCGCAGTTATGTGCGTTCGCGCCTGGTCACGATCGGCGTGCCGCCGAACATCTTCGAAAAGAAAGATATCCACGTCCACGTACCGGAAGGCGCCACCCCGAAGGACGGTCCCTCGGCCGGGGTCGCCATGTGCACGGTGATCGTTTCGGCACTCACCGGTATTGCGGTACGGAGGGACGTCGCCATGACCGGCGAAATTACGCTTCGCGGCCGGGTTTTGCCGATTGGCGGCCTCAAGGAAAAACTGCTGGCGGCCCTGCGCGGCGGGGTGAAAACCGTATTGATTCCAAAAGATAACGAAAAAGACCTTGTGGAGATTCCCCAGAACATCAAGCGCGGTCTCAATCTCATTTTGGTTGGCACCGTGGACGAGGTTCTGCAAAATGCTCTGACGAAACCGCTGACGCCGATCGAATGGCGTGAAGAAGAAAAGATCGAGGCCGTCTCACCAAAAACCGATCAGGGTGACGTGGGCGGCGTCGTCAAGCATTGATTCGGCCTTAAATTTTCGACTCCGGATCTTCAAAAAACCGCAGAAAAGGGCGTTTCCTGGATTGACGTGCCCGGCGGCGCACCATAGACTCCCTACGCTTTGTACCTGATTGGGATGCCCATACACTCTTACAAAGGGGGCGTTGACGTGAATAAGAACGATCTCGTGGCAGCCGTTGCAAATAAATCTAGCTTGTCGAAGGCGGACAGCACGCGCGCCGTCGATTGCGTGTTCGATATCATTTCCGAAAGCTTGAAGCGGGGACAGGAAGTTCGCCTCGTTGGATTTGGTACTTTCAGCGTTGCGAATCGCGCGGCCTCGAAGGGCCGCAATCCGCGCACCGGTGAGACCATCAACATCCCGGCCTCGAAGCAGCCAAAATTTAAGGCTGGCAAGGGGTTGAAAGACACCGTGAACCATTAACTCATTGAGTCAAAGCCACTTTTCATGGCTTTCGATCTCGGTCTCTAAAGATGTCGGCCGCCCAAGGGCGGCCGACAATGTTTCCAGGATTGGCGGCGGAAAAAGGGTATAAATTCAACCGCGGGCGATTAGCTCAGTCAGGGAGAGCGTCTCGTTTACACCGAGAAGGTCGGCGGTTCGATCCCGTCATCGCCCACCACGACGGTTTCAGTTTTGTCAGGGATTCCGAAGCTGTGCCAAGCGCCTTGCCTTGACACCGCCGAGGCCGAAGGAGTAAGGAGGCCGCCTTCGAAAGGAGGGGGTGTAGCTCAGTTGGTTAGAGCGCCGGCCTGTCACGCCGGAGGTCGCGGGTTCGAGCCCCGTCACTCCCGCCACCTTGCGTTCCTCCCGTTTTTCGTAAGCCATAGGGTATGGCGCCCCGTGGCATATACGCGCGTGTTACTCGATCCATGCGAGGCAAAACACCTTAAGGGCGCGGGCGGTCAAACGCTCTTTTTTCCATAACCCCCGGCCGCTATACTCGGCGCGCGCTCGCCAAGGGTAGGCCGTACCTCAAGGGGTTTGGGCCCATCCGGGCGAGAAGGGCTGGATCAGTCGAAAGAGTTTTTCATGGAAGCGTTGCTTCAAGAATACCTCCCCATCCTGTTGTTTCTGGGAATTGCCGGCGGCATCGCCGGCGCCGCCCTTCTTGCTTCATACGTTCTGGCGGCGCAGCGCCCCGACACGGAAAAACTTTCCACCTATGAGTGCGGTTTCGAGGCGTTCGAAGACGCGCGCAAAAAATTCGACGTTCGCTTTTACCTGGTAGCCATTCTTTTCATCATCTTTGACCTTGAGGTGGCGTTTCTTTTTCCGTGGGCAGTAAGCCTTGGTGAAATCGGCTTGTTTGGTTTCTGGTCGATGATGGTTTTTCTTGGCGTGCTGACCATCGGCTTCGTTTACGAGTGGCGGAAGGGGGCATTGGAGTGGGAATGAACATTTCCGGTCGGCCGGACCCCTTGGCGCGCCCGGTTCCTCCGGGTTTTGAGCAGGATGCGATCTTGCGGCGCGTTACGCGGGAAATCAGCGATCACGGCTTTATCGTGACGCAGGCGGATAAGCTCGTGAATTGGGCGCGCACGGGGTCGCTTTGGCCGATGACTTTCGGGCTGGCCTGCTGCGCCGTCGAGATGATGCATTCCGCCTGTAGCCGGTATGATTTGGACCGTTTCGGCGTCGTCTTTCGGCCAAGCCCGCGTCAATCGGACGTGATGATCGTGGCGGGCACGCTCGTCAACAAGATGGCGCCGGCGCTGCGCAAGGTTTACGACCAGATGGCCGAGCCGCGCTGGGTGATTTCCATGGGTTCCTGCGCGAACGGCGGGGGGTATTACCATTATTCTTATTCCGTCGTCCGCGGTTGCGACCGAATTGTGCCGGTTGACATCTACGTTCCGGGCTGTCCGCCGACGGCGGAGGCGCTGCTCTATGGCATTCTTCAGCTCCAAAAGAAGATTCGCCGTACCGGCACCATCGCCCGCTAATCGAGATGCAAGCCGCTGAAATGGAAAAGGCACTTAAGGAACTTGGCGGAACTATCCAGGCGGCGCTGCCCGATGCCGTCCTGGAAGTCGCCGTCGCTTTTGACGAGTTGACGCTGACGGTGGTGTCTCCTTCGATCGTCAGAACGCTGACTTTCCTGCGCGACGACGCAAGCTGCCAGTTCAAGATGTTGGTGGACATCTGCGGCGTGGATTACCCGGAACGCGAGAAGCGCTTCGATGTCGTCTACAACCTCCTGAGCCTTACCCAGAACCAGCGTATCCGCGTGAAGACCCATGTGGCGGAGGACGAGCCCCTTTCTTCCGTCGTTGGCGTGTTCAGCGTCGCGAATTGGTGGGAACGGGAAGCCTGGGATCTTTACGGCATCTTCTTTTCCGGGCACCCCGATCTTCGCCGGATTCTCACGGATTATGGTTTCGAGGGACACCCGATGCGCAAGGACTTTCCGCTTACCGGCTTTGTCGAACTGCGTTACGACGAAGACCAGAAACGCGTTGTCCGCGAGCCGGTCAAACTGACCCAGGAATTTCGCACCTTCGATTTCATGAGTCCGTGGGAGGGTACGGAGATTCTGCTGCCGGGGGACGAAAAAGCGACGCCCGAGAAAAACGGAAAGGGCAGCTAATGGCGGAAGCCCGGATCCAGAACTACACGATCAATTTCGGCCCCCAGCACCCGGCCGCCCACGGGGTCTTGCGGCTTGTGCTCGAACTCGATGGCGAAATCGTCGAGCGGGCGGATCCCCATATCGGTCTTTTGCACCGGGGGACGGAGAAACTGATCGAATACAAGACCTATCTGCAGGCGGTCCCTTACTTCGATCGTCTCGATTACGTCTCGCCGATGTGCCAGGAGCACGCCTTTGCGCTGGCCGTCGAAAAGCTGCTCGGCGTCGAGGTGCCGCCGCGCGGTCAATATATTCGCGTTCTCTTCAGCGAGATCACGCGCATCCTGAACCATCTTCTGAACGTTACGGCCTTTGCGCTCGACGTCGGCGCGATGACACCTTTCCTGTGGGCGTTCGAGGAGCGCGAAATCCTCATGGAATTTTACGAGCGGGTTTCCGGCGCGCGCCTTCACTCGGCGTATTTCCGTCCCGGCGGCGTTGCCCGCGATATGCCGGTCGGCATCGAGGAAGACATTCACGAATTTACGGAACGCTTCCCGAAGGTTATCGGTGATATCGAGAATTTGCTGACCGAAAACCGCATCTTCAAGCAGCGGACGGTGGACATCGGCACCGTCACGGCCGAGCAGGCAATCGACTGGGGATTTACGGGGCCCCTGCTGCGGGCCTCGAACGTCGCTTGGGATCTGCGCAAGGCGCAACCCTACGACGTCTATGCCGAGATGGATTTCGATATTCCCGTCGGGCTGAAGGGCGATTGCTACAGCCGCTACCTCGTGCGTGTCGAGGAAATGCGGCAAAGCCTGCGCATCATTCGGCAATGTCTCGAAAAGATGCCGGTCGGCCCGGTTCACAACGCGAACGCGAAGATCAACCCGCCGTCGCGCGCCGAAATGAAACGCTCGATGGAGGCGCTCATCCATCACTTCAAGCTTTTCACGGAGGGCTACCACGTGCCCGCCGGCGAGACGTATACGGCGGTCGAGGCGCCGAAGGGTGAGTTCGCTGTGTACCTTGTCGCCGACGGCGCGAACCGGCCGTATCGCTGCAAGATACGGGCGCCGGGATTTGCCCATCTGCAAGCCCTCGACATGATGAGCAAGGGCCATATGCTGGCGGATATCAGCGCAATCATCGGCAGTCTCGATATCGTATTCGGCGAGGTGGACCGATGAGCGCGCCCGTGAAAACAACGCCGGTTGTTCAGCCGTCGAGCTTTGCTTTCTCGCCCGAGAACGAGGCTAAAATTCCCGCCATCCTTGCCAAGTACCCGGCGGATCGGCAGGCGAGTGCCGTTCTCCCGCTGCTCGACCTCGCGCAACGCCAGTCCGGTGGCTGGTTGCCGCGCGCGGCGATGGATCATGTCGCTCAACGGCTTTCGATGGCGCCGATACGCGTTTACGAAGTCGCGACCTTCTATACGATGTTCAACCTGCGTCCCGTCGGTCGAAACTTCGTCCAGGTCTGCACGACAACACCTTGCTGGCTGCGCGGTTCGGATAACGTGCTCCGCGCCTGCAAGGAAACGCTCGGCATCGGTTGCGGCGAGACAACGGCGGACGAAAAATTCACCCTTACCGAGGTGGAGTGCCTGGGCGCTTGCGTGAACGCGCCGATGGTTCAGATCAACGACGATTACTACGAAGACCTCGATGGCGAGAGCACGCGGAAAATCTTGGAGGCTTTGAAAAAAGGCGAAAAACCGAAGCCCGGCTCGCAAACCGGGCGTCGGTGTGGCGCGCCCCAATCGGGTTCGAAGACGCTGCTTACCGCCGCCGGGAAGGGGGAGGGCTGATGCTTCGAGACGAAGACCGGATTTTTACCAATCTCTATGGGCTCGAGGACGGCGGCCTGAAGAGCGCCCGGCTGCGCGGCGACTGGCAAAACACGAAGGCGCTGCTGGAGAAGGGGCGCGAGAAGATCGTGCAGGAGATAAAGGAATCGGGATTGCGCGGCCGCGGCGGAGCCGGCTTCAGCGCCGGACTGAAGTGGTCCTTCATGCCGAAGGAGGTGGGGGCGCGGCCCCATTACCTGGTCGTGAACGCCGACGAAAGCGAACCTGGCACCTGCAAGGACCGCGACATCATCCGCAACGACCCCCACAAGCTTCTGGAAGGTTGCCTTATCGCCGGCTTCGCGATGGCAGCCCACGCTTGTTACATTTACATCCGGGGCGAATTCTTCCGCGAGGCGGAACGCCTGCAGGCAGCCATCACCGAAGCTTACGCGGCGGGGCTCATCGGCAAGAACGCCTGCAAGTCCGGCTGGGACTTCGACATCTACCTCCACCGGGGCGCCGGCGCCTATATCTGCGGCGAGGAAACCGGGCTTCTCGAAAGCCTGGAAGGCAAGAAAGGCCAGCCGCGATTGAAGCCGCCCTTTCCGGCGAACGTTGGCCTCTATGGCTGCCCGACGACTGTAAATAATGTCGAGACGATTGCCGTCGCGCCCGAAATCCTGCGCCGCGGGCCGGCATGGTTTGCCGGCATCGGCCAACCGAACAATACCGGCACGAAACTTTTCTGCATCTCCGGCCATGTGAACGAACCCTGCCTCGTCGAAGAGGCGATGGGAATTCCCCTTCGCGAACTGATCGAAAAACACGCCGGCGGCGTCCGCGGCGGATGGAACAACCTGCTCGCGGTCATTCCGGGCGGGTCTTCCGTGCCGCTCATCCCGAAGGCGATCTGCGACAGCGTGCGGATGGACTTCGACAGCCTCAAGGAAGCGAAGACGGGGCTCGGAACGGCGGCCGTCATCGTGATGGACAAGTCAACGGACATCATCAAGGCAATCGCCAGGCTCTCGCAATTCTACAAGCACGAAAGCTGTGGCCAGTGCACGCCGTGCCGGGAGGGAACCGGGTGGATGTGGCGGGTGATGGAGCGTTTGGTCAAGGGTGAGGGCAACGTGGACGAGATCGACATGCTGGAAGAAGTCAGCCGCGAGGTCGAGGGGCACACGATTTGCGCGCTTGGCGATGCGGCGGCGTGGCCAATTCAGGGCTTGATTCGTCATTTCCGGTCCGAGATCGAGCACCGCATCCTCAAAAACAAGATGAAGGGCGCCACAGAGGCCGCTTAGGAACGATGCCGAAACTGACAATCAACGGACAGGAAATCGAGGTCGCCCCCGGGATGACCGTCCTTCAGGCGTGCGAGGCGGCCGGTGCCGAGATTCCGCGTTTCTGCTACCACGAGCGGCTTTCGATCGCCGGCAACTGCCGGATGTGCCTCGTCGAGATGGAGCGTTCGCCGAAACCGATCGCTTCCTGCGCCATGCCGGTTGCCGAAGGGATGGTGATCCGGACCAATTCTCCGATGGTCGAGAAGGCGCGGAAGGGCGTCATGGAATTCCTTCTCATCAACCATCCGCTGGATTGCCCGATTTGCGACCAGGGCGGCGAGTGCGACCTGCAAGACCAGGCGATGGCCTACGGGTTCGATCGCTCGCGCTTTCAGGAAAACAAGCGCGCGGTCGAGAACAAGAATCTAGGCCCCCTGATCAAGACGATCATGACGCGCTGCATTCATTGCACCCGCTGCATCCGCTTCGCCGAAGAAATTGCCGGCGTTTCCGTGCTGGGCGCAACCGGGCGTGGCGAAAACATGGAAGTCGGCACCTATGTCGAGCAGGCGGTGAATACGGAAATTTCGGGCAATTTGATCGATCTTTGCCCGGTGGGGGCGCTTACCTCGAAGCCTTATGCCTTCACGGCGCGCCCGTGGGAGCTTCGCGAGACCGAATCGGTCGACGTGCTGGACGCGGTGGGAAGCGCCATTCGCGTCGACGCCCGCGGCAAGGAGGTCATGCGTATCCTGCCTCGCCTCAACGAAGACGTGAACGAGGAATGGATCAACGACAAAACGCGCTTTGCCTGCGATGGGCTCCGCCGCCAGCGCCTGGACCGGCCTTACGTTCGGCGCGACGGCAAGCTTTGCCCCGTCACTTGGGAAGAAGCGTTTGCGGCGGTTGCCGAAAGGCTTGCGGGGCTGTCCGGCGAAGCGGTAGCGGCGATCGCGGGCGATCTGGCCGATTGCGAATCCATGCTGGCGCTGAAAGGCCTGATGCGGGCCTTGGGCTCGCCCCATTTCGACTCCCGTCCGGCGGGCACGGCGATCGACCCTTCCTGCCCGGCAAGCTACCGTTTCAACACGACGATCGCCGGCATCGAGGCGGCGGACGCTTGCCTTCTCATCGGCACCAATCCGCGCTGGGAGGCGGCTCTCGTCAACACCCGGCTGCGCAAGCGTTACCTGATGGGAGGCTTTTCCATCGCTGCCGTCGGGCCGCGGCTTGACCTTACCTATCCGGTCGAGGATCTGGGCGCCGGGCCGGAGGCGCTGGAGGCCATTGCCTCGGGCCGCCATCCCTTCGCCAAGACGCTGCAAGACGCCAAGCGGCCGATGCTGATTTTGGGCGAGGGCGCGCTTCGGCGCACCGACGGGCCTGCGATTCTTTTCCTTGCCCGGGCAATCGCGGAAAAGACCGGGATGATCGGCGAGGGGTGGAACGGTTTCAACTTCCTGGCCCTTGCCGCCGCGCGCGTCGGCGGTCTTGACCTTGGCTTCGTGCCGGAGAAGGGCGGCCGCGACACGGCGGGCATCCTTGAAGGGGCGGCGAGAGGCGACATTCGGGCGGTCTATCTGCTGGGCGCCGACGAGATCGAGATGGAAAAGCTTGGCCAAGCCTTCGTCATCTACCAGGGCCATCACGGGGACGCCGGCGCCAACCGAGCCGATGTCATCCTGCCCGGTGCTGCCTACACCGAGAAGAACGCGACCTATGTTAATCTGGAAGGGCGCGTCCAGCGGACGAACCTCGCCCTTTTCCCGCCCGGCGAGGCGCGCGAGGACTGGGCGATCCTGCGCGCCCTCTCGGCGGTCCTGGGCAAGACGCTGCCTTACAACAACCTGGCCCAGGTCCGGGAAGGCATGGTCGCGGCAAACCCCGTCTTCGCGAGGGAAGAAACCGTCACCCCTGCCGCCTGGGGCGCCTTCGGAACGGAAGGAAAGGTGACAAATGCTGCCTTCGCCTATCCGATTTCCAATTTTTATATGACGGATCCCATCAGCCGCTCCTCGCCAACGATGGCCGCCTGTATGGAAGCGTTTCTCCAGCCGCCGAAAGGGAAGACAGGCACCGATGGCTGAACTTTGGAGCGACTATCTATGGCCGGGCGCGATCATCGTCGCGCAGATTGTCGCCATCGTCGTGCCGTTGTTGGTGGCGGTCGCCTACCTGACGTACGCGGAACGGAAGGTGATCGCGGCGATGCAGCTTCGGAAAGGTCCGAACGTCGTCGGCCCTTTCGGACTGCTGCAGCCGATCGCAGATGGCGTAAAGCTGCTATTCAAGGAAACGATCCTGCCGACGCGGGCGAACAAGGCCGTCTTCCTGATTGCGCCGATGGTGACGTTCCTGCTGAGCCTGGTCGCCTGGGCCGTTATCCCGTTCGGCGAGGGGATCGTGCTCGCGAACATCAACGTCGGCATCCTCTATCTCTTTGCGATTTCCTCCCTCGGGGTTTACGGCATCATCATGTCCGGTTGGGCCAGCAATTCGAAATACGCGTTTCTGGGCGCCTTGCGTTCGGCGGCCCAGATGGTCTCCTACGAGGTTTCCATCGGGTTCGTTCTGATTACGGTCCTGTTGTGCGCGGGCTCGCTCAACCTTTCGGAAATCGTACTTGCGCAGCAAAAAGTCTGGTTTGCGATTCCGTTGCTGCCGATGTTCGTCATCTTTTTTATTTCCTCTCTGGCGGAAACGAATCGGGCGCCTTTCGATCTTCCGGAAGCTGAAGCCGAATTGGTTTCGGGCTACAACGTCGAATATTCGTCCATGCCGTTTGCGCTCTTCTTTCTGGGCGAATACGCCAACATGATTTTGATGAGCGCGATGGCGGTCGTACTTTTCCTGGGCGGCTGGCTGCCGCCGCTCGACATCGCACCCTTCAACTGGATTCCTAGCCCGGTTTGGTTCGGGCTGAAGATTGCCGCGGTCCTGTTCTGTTTTCTGTGGGTTCGGGCTACCTTCCCGCGTTATCGCTACGATCAGCTCATGCGACTTGGCTGGAAAGTCTTCCTGCCGTTTTCGCTTCTTTGGGTCGTGGTGACGGCGGGCGTATTGGTGGCGTTCGGCCTAGTGCCGAACTGATTGGAGAGTTTTACCATGGCCATGCTCGATCGATCGGCGCGCGCGTTATTCCTGAGCGAACTCGTAGGGGGCCTGGCGCTCACCTTCCGCTATATGTTCCGGCGCAAGGTGACGATCAATTATCCCTATGAGAAAGGCCCGCTTTCGCCGCGCTTCCGGGGAGAACATGCGCTTCGCCGCTACCCGAATGGGGAAGAGCGTTGCATCGCCTGCAAGCTTTGCGAGGCGATCTGCCCTGCCCAGGCCATTACGATCGAAGCGGAACCGCGTGAAGACGGCAGCCGCCGGACGACACGCTATGACATTGACATGACGAAGTGCATCTATTGCGGCTTGTGCGAGGAATCTTGCCCGGTGGACGCCATCGTAGAAGGGCCAAACTACGAATTCGCGACGGAAACCCATGCCGAGCTTCTCTACAATAAAGAAAAGTTGCTGGCGAACGGGGATCGCTGGGAAGACGAACTGGCCGAACGGCTGAACGCAGACGCGCCTTACCGCTAGAAAAGAACCGGAAAGCAGGCCATGATCCTTCAGGCAATCGCCTTCTATGCCTTCGCAACCGTCGCCGTCGCCTCCGCCGTCATGGTGATCGGCGCACGCAACCCGGTTCATTCCGTCCTTTTCCTGATTCTCGCCTTCGCGAACGCGGCCGGTCTTTTCATTCTCATGGGGGCCGAGTTCCTGGCGATGATCCTGATTATCGTCTATGTCGGCGCGATCGCGGTCCTGTTCCTGTTCGTCGTCATGATGCTGGACATCAATTTCGCCGAGCTGCGGCAAGGGTTTCTTCATTACCTGCCGATCGGTTTTCTGATTGGCCTCGTGCTTCTGGCGGAACTTGTTCTGGTGGGCGGGACCTGGGCCTTAAGCTCGGAGACCGGCATGGCGATGCCGACGCCCAGCCTTGGCGAGCGGACAAACACCGAGGCGATCGGCGATCTTCTATACACGCATTACATCTACCTCTTTCAGGCGGCGGGCGTCATTCTGCTGGTGGCGATGATCGGGGCTATCGTGCTGACGCTTCGCACGCGGCCCGGGGTGCGGAAGCAACGGCCCTGGGACCAGGTCGGACAGCGGCGGGAAGAAGCCGTCGAGATTCGCAAGGTTGAAACCGGGAAGGGTATCTGATGCTGACAATCGGCCTTACCCATTACCTGACGGTAGCCGCAATCCTGTTCACGGTGGGCGTCCTGGGTATTTTCCTCAACCGCAAGAACGTCATCGTCATTCTGATGTCGATCGAATTGATGCTGCTTGCGGTGAACATAAACCTGGTGGCTTTTTCCACCCACCTTCACGACATGGTGGGGCAGATTTTCACGATGCTCGTGCTGACCGTGGCGGCGGCGGAAGCGGCGGTAGGGCTTGCCATTCTCGTTGTCTATTTCCGTAATCGCGGCTCGATCGCCGTCGAAGACATCAACTTGATGAAAGGCTAGGCGCGGATGTATTCGGCCGCCATTTTTCTGCCCCTTCTCGGCGCCATCCTTGTCGGGTTTTTCGGCCGTCGGCTTGGCGATCACCTCGCCCAGTTCGTGACTTGTGGCGCACTGGTGGTCGCGGCGGGGCTCTCGGTTCCCATCTTTTACGAGGTGGCCATCCTTGGCTACGAGCAGCATATTCCCGTCTTCTCCTGGATCGAATCGGGCACGCTGGACGTTGTCTGGTCATTGAAATTCGACACGCTGACGGCCGTCATGGTGCTTGTCGTCAACCTCGTTTCGGCGATGGTGCACATTTATTCCATCGGCTACATGCACGGGGATCGCTCGGTTCCCCGTTTCATGGCCTATTTGAGCCTGTTCACCTTTTTCATGCTGATGCTGGTCACGTCGAACGACCTCATTCAGCTCTATTTCGGCTGGGAAGGGGTGGGGCTTGCCTCCTATCTCCTGATCGGTTTCTGGTACGACAAGCCGTCGGCGAACGCGGCCGCGATCAAAGCCTTCCTCGTCAACCGGGTCGGCGATTTTGGCTTTGCCCTTGGCATCTTCGGCGTTTTCCTTCTGTTCGATTCGGTTTCGTTTGACGCCATTTTTTCGGGCGTGCCGGACAAGGCGGGTACCGTCCTGCGTTTCTTGGGCGGCGACTTCGACGCGATCACCGTCCTTTGCCTGCTGCTGTTCCTGGGCGCCATGGGTAAATCCGCCCAGCTTGGCTTGCACACCTGGCTGCCGGACGCGATGGAAGGCCCAACTCCGGTCTCGGCCCTCATCCACGCCGCGACGATGGTGACGGCCGGCGTCTTCATGGTGGCGAGACTCTCGCCGATTTTCGAATATTCGCCGATTGCGCTCGACGTCGTCGCTATCGTCGGCGCTTCGACTGCCTTCTTCGCCGCCACCATTGGTCTCGTTCAGAACGACATCAAGCGGGTGATCGCCTATTCGACCTGCAGCCAGCTTGGTTACATGTTTTTCGCCGCCGGGGTTTCGGCGTACGCCGCTTCCATCTTCCACCTGATGACGCATGCCTTTTTCAAGGCGTTGCTTTTCCTCGCGGCGGGTTCCGTCATCCACGCCTTTTCCGGCGAACAGGACATGCGGAAGATGGGCGGGGTTTGGAAGAAAATACCGTTGACCTATGCTTTGATGTGGATCGGAAGCCTGGCGTTGGCTGGCGTTCCCTTCTTCGCTGGTTTCTATTCGAAGGATATCATCCTGGAGGCTGCCTTTGCCGCCCATTCGCTCACCGGCCAGTACGCCTTCTGGCTGGGAACCGGAGCGGCGGCGATGACCGCCTTCTATTCCTGGCGGTTGATCCTGATGACGTTCCACGGCAGTCCGCGGGCGGACGCAAAGGTCATGGCCCATGTGCACGAATCGCCGAAGGTGATGACGCTACCGCTCATCGTTCTCGCACTCGGAGCAATCTTCGCCGGCTTCATCGGGTATGAGTATTTCGTGGGGGCCGGCATGGATGCCTTCTGGCGTGATGCGATCTTCGTGCTGCCGGCCCATTCGGCACTTCAAGACGCCCACCACGTGCCCGACTGGGTAAAGCTTTTGCCGGTCGGCATGGGGGTTCTCGGCATTGCGCTCGCCTATCTCTTTTATCTGGCAGCGCCGAAACTGCCCGGCCTGCTCGCCGGCCGCCTGCCGACGATGTATCGCTTCCTGTTGAACAAGTGGTACTTCGACGAGCTTTACGACCGGCTGTTCGTGAACCCGGCGAAATGGCTTGGCCACGGGCTTTGGAAGCAGGGCGATGGCGCCCTCATCGACGGGGTGGGTCCGGACGGCGTTGCGGCGGCGGCACTAAACTTGGCGCGGCGGGCAAGTCGATTCCAGACCGGCTATGTCTACCACTACGCCTTTGCGATGCTGGTCGGGGTGGCGTTCCTGATCACCTGGTACCTGATCGGAAGGACGGGCTAAGCGATGTCGAACTGGCCGCTTTTAAGTCTCGTTATCTTTCTCCCTCTCGTCGGGGCGGCGTTCATCCTTTTGATTCGCGGAGAAGGAGAAACGCAGAACCAGAACGCCCGCAATGTGGCGCTGTGGACGTCGCTGGCTACTTTCGCCGTTTCCCTTCTGTTGTGGACGAACTTCGATACAACGACGGCGGCTTTTCAGTTCGAGGAAGAAGTGGCTTGGATTCCGGCGCTCAACATCAACTACCATCTGGGCGTTGACGGTATTTCCATTTTCTTCGTGCTGCTTTCGACGCTGCTGACGCCGCTGTGTGTGCTGGCGAGTTGGGAATCGATCAAGACCCGCGTCAAGGAATACCTGGTCGCCTTCCTTGTGCTCGAAACCTTCATGGTGGGCATGTTTTGCGCCCTTGATTTCGTGCTCTTTTATCTGTTTTTCGAGGGCGTCCTGATTCCGATGTTCCTGATCATCGGCATATGGGGGGGGGCGCGTCGGATATACGCCGCCTTCAAATTCTTCCTCTATACGCTGGCCGGCTCGGTCTTGATGCTGCTGGCGATCCTGACGATTTATTTCTACGCCGACACCTTCAACATTCCGACGCTTTTGACGGTCCGGCTGCCGGTGGAAATGCAGTATTGGCTGTGGCTGGCCTTGCTTGCCTCTTTCGCCGTCAAGGTGCCGATGTGGCCGGTCCATACCTGGCTGCCGGATGCGCATGTCGAGGCGCCGACGGCGGGCTCCGTCATTCTGGCGGGCGTCCTCCTGAAGATGGGGGCCTATGGATTCTTGCGGTTCTCGATCCCGATGCTGCCGGAGGCTTCCGTTTATTTTACGCCCCTGATTTATAGCTTGAGCATTATTGCGATCATCTACACGTCGCTTGTCGCCCTTGCGCAGGAGGACATGAAGAAGCTGATCGCGTATTCCTCCGTGGCGCATATGGGTTTCGTGACGATCGGCATCTTTGCCGGCAACACGCAAAGCGTGGAGGGCGCCATCATCGTCATGCTTAGCCATGGCTTCGTCTCGGCCGCACTTTTCCTTTGCGTTGGCGTCGTTTATGACCGGATGCATAGCCGAGAGATCGCCACCTATGGCGGCCTTGTTCACCGGATGCCGGTTTACGCTTTCGTCTTTATGGTCTTCACGATGGCCTCCGTGGGCTTGCCGGGTACCAGTGGCTTTGTCGGCGAATTCCTGGTGCTGCTCGGCGCCTTTCAGGCCAACACCTGGGTCGCGTTCCTGGCCGCGATCGGGGTGATTTTGGGCGCGGCGTATATGCTGTGGCTTTATCGGCGGGTCATCTTCGGTGAGCTCACGAAGGATACTCTGAAAGGGATTCTGGATTTACGCCCGCGCGAAATACTCATCTTTACGCCGCTTGTCCTGCTGGTTTTCTGGATGGGGATTTATCCCGCGTCTTTCCTCGACGTGTTGCACGAATCGGTTGCCCACCTGGTGGAACGGTACGAATTCGCGCGCATTGGAATGGAAGAAACGGCCCTCCTCGCGCGATGAACGTAGGAAGTGTTTCAAAATGATGCTGTCCGATCTCAATCCGAGCCTTCTGCTGGCGCTGCCGGAAATTTTTCTCGCCGGCACGGCTATGGCGCTTTTAATGGTCGGCGTTTTCCAAAAGCGGAATTCAACCGCCTTTGTTCTGGTGGCGTCGGTGCTTGCCCTTGGCGTGGCGATCCTGATGGTGCCTTCTGTGACGAACGAGCGTGCGACGGCGTTCGGCGGCCTCTATCTCTCGGACAGTTTCTCGGCCTTCATGAAGCTTCTCGTGCTTTTCGGCACGGCGCTGACGCTGATTCTGGCCCACGGCTATAACCGGCGGGAAGGGTTCGCCCGTTTCGAATACGCGGTCTTGGTTCTTTTCGCGGCCGTGGGCATGCTGATGATGCTGTCGGCGAACGATTTGCTTTCGCTTTACGTCGGCCTTGAGCTGCAAAGCCTTTCCCTCTATGTCCTCGCCGCCATTCGCCGCGATTCCGTGCGTTCGTCGGAAGCCGGCCTCAAATACTTCGTCCTCGGCGCGCTGGCGTCGGGGATGCTGCTTTACGGGGCTTCGATGATCTATGGGTTCACCGGCGCGACGAATTTTGATTCGCTTGCCGCCCTTCTAGTGGACGCCGGCGAAAAGACGCCATCCGCTGGCGTTGTCGTCGGGGTCGTCTTCCTGCTGGCGGGCCTCGCCTTCAAGGTGTCCGCCGTGCCGTTCCACATGTGGACGCCGGACGTTTACGAGGGGGCTCCCACGCCGGTGACCGCTTTCTTCTCGGTTGCCCCGAAGATCGCCGCCATCGGTCTTCTGCTTCGCGTGCTGATCGGGCCGTTCGAGGGGCTTCTGCATCAGTGGCAGCAAATCATCGTCGTCGTTTCCATCGCTTCGATGGTGCTGGGTGCCTTGGCGGCGATCAACCAGACGAACATCAAACGGCTGATGGCCTATAGCTCGATCGGCCATGTGGGGTATGCGCTGGTCGGCCTTGCCGCCGGTACGGAAGCGGGTGTGCGGGGCGTTTTGATCTATATGGGAATCTATCTCTTCATGAACGTCGGCACCTTTGCCTGCATCCTCTGCATGCGGCAGAAGGATCACACGACAGAGGAAATCGGCGACTTGGCCGGGCTTTCGAAAACAAACCCGGGGATGGCGCTGGCGCTGGCGATCTTCATGTTCGCAATGGCGGGCATCCCGCCGTTGGCCGGGTTTTTCGGCAAGCTTTATGTTTTCATGGCCGCGATCGACGCCAAACTTTACACGCTTGCGATTGTCGGCGTCCTTTCCAGCGTCGTCGGCGCTTACTATTACCTGCGGATTGTCCGGGTCATGTATTTTGAGGAGCCTTCGGAAGGCTTTGACCGGCCCATCGGGCGCGAGCTTGCGCTTGTCCTGGGTGGAACGGCGGCGGTGACATTCTTTTTCTTCGCTTACCCAGCACCGCTTCTAAACGGGGCCGCTGCTGCCGCCGCCGCCCTTTTCGCGGGATGAGCGCGGCTTCCGCGAAGCCCGGCTCGCTCACGATACTCGCGCTCGGTCCAGTCGACAGCACGAACGCGGAGGCTCGCCGTCGTGCCGAGGCGGGCGCGGAACATGGTACGCTTCTGTGGGCAACGTCGCAGACGAAAGGGCGCGGGCGGCGCGGGCGGGAATGGGTTTCGCCCGAGGGGAATTTTTATGCCTCGCTTGTCCTCCGACCGACTTGCCCGGCGACGGAAGCCATGCAGCTTGCTTTCGTGGCGGCTCTTGCCGTGGGCAGCTTCCTTTCCGACCATTTGGCCGAGACGGTGGCACTCGGCTATAAATGGCCGAACGACGTGCTGGTGGATGGCCGGAAGATTGCCGGTGTCCTGGCCGAATCGGTGATGGGGGAAGGCGAGGGCGTGCGCTGGGTCATCCTTGGCGTGGGCGTGAACATTGCGTCCCACCCGGAAGGCGTTGAATGGCCCGCCACCTCGCTGCGCGCGGCGGGGGTGGAAATCCCCGAGATGGCGGAACTCGCCAAGGCCTTCGGCTGCGCCCTCCTCTATTGCTACGACGAATGGCAGGAGGAAGGCTTCCGGCCCATCCGCAAGGCCTGGCTGAAGCGCGCGGTCGGTCTTGGCGGACCGATCCGTGTGCGGCTTGAGAAGGAAACTTTCGAGGGAACCTTCGTGGATTTGGATGAAGATGGCGCGCTTCTCGTCTTGCGGGAAGGGGAGAAGCGTCCAAGCCGGGTGACGGCGGGGGATGTGTTCCCGGTCGGTGTCTTTGGAAAGCATTGAATGCTGCTAGCGATCGATTCCGGCAACACAAACATCGTTTTTGCGATTTTCGATGGCGATGAAATCGTTGCCCAGTGGCGGAGTTCGACGAACCCTGTGCGGACGTCGGATGAGTACGCCGTGTGGCTGACACAATTGATGGCGACGGGAAACCGCAAGCCCGCCGACATCAAATCGGTGATCATCGCCTCCGTCGTGCCGGCCGCGCTTTTTCATTTGAAAGCGCTGTGTCGGGATTATTTCCATTTCGAGCCGATGGTCGTGGGCGAGGAGGGGGTGGATCCCGGGCTCGAGATTTTAACCGATCGGCCCGAAGAGGTCGGCGCCGACCGCCTCGTGAACGCCGTCGCCGCCCATCGGGCGTTTGCGGGGGCCCTTATCGTCATCGATTTCGGAACGGCAACCACTTTCGACGTCGTCAACGCGAAGGGTGACTATTGCGGCGGCGCCATCGCGCCCGGAATCAACCTTTCGCTTGAGGCGTTGCACCTGGCGGCGGCCAAGCTTCCGCACGTCGCCATCCGCGATCCCGGTTTCGTTATCGGCAAGACGACGGTAACGGCCATGCAGTCCGGCATCTATTGGGGTTACGTGTCGCTGATCGAAGGTATGGTCGCGCGTATCCAGAAGGAGTTCGGCGAGCCTATGACGGTCGTGGCAACCGGCGGTCTGGCGCCCCTTTTCGCCGGGGCGACGGATCGGATCGAACACCTGGTGCCGGACCTCACCCTCAAGGGGCTTTCGCTGATCTACCGGCACAACCGCAGATGACGCACCCGGGGTGTTCGCTATGCCGTTGAAAAAGTGCGAGCTTTTTTACCTGCCGCTGGGCGGGGCTGGCGAGATCGGCATGAATTGCTATCTCTACGGCTATGGCGGTAAGTGGCTGATGGTGGATCTCGGCATCACCTTCGCCGACGAAAGCATACCCGGGATCGATATCTTGATGCCCGATCTTCACTTCATCGAAGCGCATCGGGAGGATCTTGTCGGCCTCGTGCTGACCCATGGCCACGAGGATCACCTCGGCGCCGTTCCTTACCTGTGGTCCCGCCTGGGCTGCCCGGTTTTTGCAACACCGTTCACGGCGGCACTCCTGCGCCGCAAACTTTCCGAAACGCGGCTCGATGGCGAGGTCCCCATTCACGAGGTCGGGCTCGGCGGCACGCTCGCGCTCGGTCCTTTCGAGATTGTTTTTTTGACGTTGACGCATTCGATCCCGGAGCCGAACGCGCTTGTCATCCGTACGCCTTTGGGGGCCGTCCTTCATAGCGGCGACTGGAAGTTCGATCCCGACCCCTTGATCGGGGCGCCCTCCGACGAAGCCGCACTTCGCGCGTTGGGCGAGGAAGGCGTGCTTGCCATGACTAACGATTCGACGAACGTTTTCGTCGAAGGAATGTCCGGCTCAGAGGGGGATCTGAAAAAGAGCCTTACGGAATTGATCAGCCGCTTCACGGCCCGCGTGGCGGTGGCCTGTTTCGCAACGAACGTCGCACGGCTTACCTCGATCGCGGCCGCTGCCCGGGCGAACGGGCGCGAGGTGGCCTTGGTCGGTCGCTCGCTTCGACGGATCGACTCGGTTGCGCGGGAAACCGGCGTCTTGAAGGATCTGCCGCCTTTCCTTGACGAAGAAGCGGCGGTGCATATGCCGCGGGAGAAAATCGTCCTTATTTGCACCGGCTCGCAGGGCGAGCCGCGTGCCGCCCTTTCCCAGATCGTGAGAGGCGGCCATCGGCACGTTCGGCTCGAGACGGGGGATGCGGTGATTTTTTCCTCGCGTGTCATTCCCGGCAACGAGAAGGCGATCGCAAGCCTTCAGAACGAACTCGTGCAGAACGGGATTGAAGTCATCACGGCGGCGGGAAACGATATCCACGTTTCCGGCCATCCGGCCCGGGACGAACTGAAGCGGATGTACGGCCTCGTCCGGCCCCGCTTCGCCATTCCGATGCACGGGGAAGCACGCCATTTGAAGGCGCATGTCGAACTGGCCGAGAGCTGTCAGGTGCCGGCGGCCTTTTATGTCGAAAACGGCCAGCTCTTGCGGATCACCCGGGACCACGCTGAAATGGTGGATAGGGTGCCGACGGGCCGATTGGGTCTTGACGGGAAGCGGCTGGTGCCGGTCGTGGATGGGGTAATGAAACGGCGGCGGGATATGCACCGCGACGGCCTGATCGTGGCAACCGCCGTATTGAGCCGGGAAGGCTTTCTCGTCTCGCCGCCGAAGGTGACCGCCCCCGGCCTGCTCGATCCGGAGAAAGACGCAAGCCTCCTTGAGGAGGCGGCTATTCGCGCAGCGGAGGCGCTGGATGGGTTGACCCTGGCTGAGCGGATGAACGCTGAACAGATTGAGATCACGGTCCGCCTGGCGGTGCAGCGCTATCTTCGGGACGCCAGCGGCAAGCGATCCAAGGTCGAAGTCCATCTCGTGCGCTTGGCTGAAGATTCGGGCTAGAATAGCTTTCCAACGGGAGGAAAACGCATGATTGGCAAGTTAAACCACGTGGCGATCGTCGTTCCGGACCTGCAAGCGGCTTCCGCGTTATACCGGCAGACGCTAGGGGCCGAGGTTTCGGAGCCGAAGGACATGCCGGCGAACGGGGTAACAACCGTCTTCGTTCGGCTTCCCAACACAAACATCGAGTTTCTGCACCCGCTGGGCGAGAACTCTCCGGTCGCAAGCTTCCTCCAACGGAACCCGGCCGGCGGCATCCACCATGTGTGCTACGAGGTCGCCGACATCTTGGCCGCCCGGGACAAGCTGAAGGCGGCCGGGGCGCGTATCCTGGGCGATGGCGTGCCGAAGCCGGGGGCTCACGGCAAGCCCACGCTTTTTCTGCATCCGAAGGATTTTTGCGGCACCCTCGTCGAGCTGGAAGAGGCATGACATGACCTGGCTCAACGGTCTTTTTATCTATGTCATCCTCTGGTGGCTCGTGCTTTTCATGGTGCTGCCCTGGGGCGTGCGCCCGCCGGAGGTGCTGGAGGAAGGGCATATGGCCGGTGCACCGGACAAGCCGCGCATGTGGCTCAAGATGGCCGTAACGACGTTGGTGGCCGGCCTTTTTTGGTTGATCGCCTTTGCCATCATGGAATCGGGCCTGCTTTCCTTTCGCGCGCCGACGTAAGGCAACGCCAAGGTGGCGGAAAGCTATTGCAAGGTCGCGGAGAACCATCCCGTCCACGGGCCCTTTCACGATCGCGAGCATGGTTTTCCGACGCGGGAAGAGGCGGCACTCTTCGAGCGGCTTTGCCTCGAAATCAACCAGGCCGGTCTTTCCTGGCTTACGGTCCTCAAGAAACGCGAAGCCTTCGGAAAGGCCTTTCAGGGCTTCGCGGTGGACCGGGTGGCGGGTTTCGGGCCGTGCGATATTGCCCGTCTCATGAACGATGCCGGCATCATTCGCAACCGGCGGAAGATCGAGGCCGTCATCGAGAACGCCCGGCGCCTGCGGGGCTTGCGCGAAACCCACGGTTCCTTCGCGGGCTGGCTGGATTCCAAGCATCCAAAAACCTTGGAAGACTGGGTTCCAGTATTCCGCAAGACCTTCGTTTTTACCGGCAAGGAAATCGTCAATGAATTTCTGGTTGGGACCGGCTATCTGCCAGGGGCTCACGACCGGCGCTGCCAGGTTTATCCAATTGTTCTAAAAGAAAAACCACCCTGGACATGGGGGATGGACATGCATACGAACGCAGGCAAATCTTCTCGCGATTAATTATTCTTTAATTGTTCAATGTAAAATTTGGGGTATCCAGTGATGGGCCTTACGATTTTGCTTTGTGATTTACATGGCTAGTAGGGTTGTTTTCTGGACGTTTCCTCCCTGAACTCTCGGCCGCGACCAAACGTCGCGGCCGTTTTTCTTTGGGCCTTAAACTATTATCCACCGCAGGCTTGGAAAATTGCGCCATGATCGTTTGTCGAACAGAATGGAAAGAACGGGCAGCCTTAGGCCTTTGGGCCGCCATGGACGTTGTCGGCTTTTGCCTGCTCGCCATGGCCTACCCAGCGGCGGCCGAAGACACGCGTATTCTGGGCGGCGAGCAGGTGACGGTAGGCCGCCTCGATTGCCTCAAGCTCGTGAAACATGTGCCGGCGCCGGACGTCGCCTATCGGCCGGGGGTGGACGTTCGCGGCAAGCCGGTCGTGCCGGCCGATCCGGAAGGGGTCGGCAAGATTGTCCCGCCGGAGAACTTCACGATCGACATTACCGTCCGGATCGACAAGCGCTTCAGCGTTCCGCCGACGGCCGAACTCTACCGTCCGGAAGCCCGGATCGGCGCCGTTACCGTGGAAGGGGACAAAGCGTATTTCAACGGCCAGCCGCTTGCCACCGAATCCGTGAACGAGTTGGCCGAGGTCTGCCGGCGGCTGATCAAGGAAAAAACGGAATAAGCCGGCCCTTGCCTTAACGCCCGCCGTTGCATTAAGGCTGCGCATTGCCTAGAGTTTTCCGCCCACGCCAGGCTTGGTAGGGGGCGTTTTTTTTGCCACGCGAGAGCCCATGCGCCTGTCCCTCTACTTCCTTCCGACCTTGAAAGAGACCCCGGCCGAAGCCCAGATCGTTTCGCATCGGCTAAGCCTGCGTGCCGGCCTCGTGCGGCAGACCAGCGCCGGGATTTACGCCTGGCTTCCCATCGGGCTCCGGGTTCTCAAGAAGATCGAGCGTATCGTCCGTGAAGAGCAGGACCACGCCGGCTGCCAGGAGGTCCTGATGCCGACCGTCCAGCCGGCGGAGTTGTGGCGGGAAAGCGGCCGCTACGACGATTACGGCAAGGAAATGCTGCGCTTCCGCGACCGCCACGACCGCGAGATGCTGTATGGGCCGACGAACGAGGAGATGATCACGGATATCTTCAGGCATTACATTAAAAGCTACCGCGATCTACCTAAAAATCTATACCAAATTCAGTGGAAGTTCCGGGACGAGGTGCGTCCGCGCTTTGGCGTCATGCGGGGCCGCGAGTTCCTGATGAAGGACAACTATTCCTTCGATCTCGACTACGACGGTGCGAAGCAGGCCTATGAGAATATGTACCGCACCTATTTGCGCACCTTCGCTCGGATGGGGCTTAAGGCGATCGCGGTCCGCGCCGACCCCGGCGCTATCGGCGGCAACCTCAGCCAGGAGTTTCACATCCTGGCCGAGACCGGAGAGAGCCAGGTTTTCTACGATTCCGCCCTCGATGAACTTACCCCCGGCGACTTCGAGGCCGCCCAAAACCTATACGCCTGCACGGAAGAGAAACACGACCCCGCCGGTTGTCCGGTGCCCGCGGCCAGGCTCCGCCAGGCCCGCGGCATCGAGGTCGGCCATATCTTTTCTTTCGGCACGAAATATTCGAAGGCGATGAACGCGGTGGTGGCGGGGCCTGGCGGCGAGGCGGTCGTCGTCGAAATGGGCTCCTACGGGATCGGAATTTCCCGTCTCGTCGGTGCCATCATCGAGGCCTCCCATGACGCGAAGGGGATCGTCTGGCCGGAACCGGTTGCGCCCTTCCGGGTCGGCCTCATCAATCTAAGGCCGGACGAGGCGGCGTGCGCCGCGGCGGCAGACGCCCTCTATGCACGGCTTCAAATGGCGGGTATCGAGGTTCTCTATGATGACCGCGAGGAACGCCCCGGCGTCAAGTTCGCGACGATGGACCTGATCGGCCTTCCCTGGCAGCTCATCGTGGGTCCGCGCGGGGTCAAGGGGGGCGTTGTCGAGCTCAAGCGGCGGGCGAACGGCGAAAGCGAAGAGCTTTCGATCGAATCCGCGCTTCAGCGGCTCGCGGGTTGAGCATGGCGTTTTCGGCATTCGAACGGATGATGGCGGGCCGTTACCTGCGCTCGCGGCGGCAGGAAGGGTTCATCTCGATCATTGCCGGCTTTTCGCTTCTCGGGATAGCGCTTGGGATCGCCACTCTTATCATCGTGATGGCCGTCATGGGCGGTTTCCGCGAGGAACTTCTGAAACGAATCCTGGGGCTCAACGGCCACCTCACTGTCTATGGGATAGGGGCGCCTCTCGAAGACTTCGATGCGCTCAAGGAAAAGCTCCTCGTCATCGAGGGCATTATCGAGGTCGCTCCCATCGTCCAGGAGCAGGTGATGGCGACCGCCAACAACGCCGCCCACGGCGCCATGATCCACGGCATCCGGCCCGAGGATCTGCGCGCACGCAAGATCGTGGCCGCCAACATCAAGGAAGGGAGCCTCGAGGACTTTGGCGGGGAGGATTCCGTCGTGCTTGGCGGACGCCTGGCGGAAAAGCTCGGCATCCGGATTGGCGACTCGCTCACCCTCATTTCGCCCCAGGGCAACGTCACCGCCTTCGGCACCGTGCCGCGCATGCGGTCCTATACGGTGGTGGCCACCTTCGAGGTCGGCATGTTCGAGTACGACAGCTCCTTCGTCTTCGTGCCGCTCAAGGCGGCCCAACTTTTCTTTAAGATGAAGGATCAGGTTTCCGGACTCGAGATCATGACCGACGATCCCGACAAGGTGGACGCGCTTCGCTTGAAGATCGTGGCCGCGGCTGGCAGCGGCAAACGGATTTACGACTGGCAGCAGGCGAACGCGAGCTTCTTCAATGCAATCCAGGTTGAACGGAATGTCATGTTCCTCATCCTGACTCTCATCGTCCTGGTCGCCGCTTTCAACATCGTCTCAAGTCTCATCATGCTGGTGAAAGATAAAGGCCAGGCCATCGCTATTTTGAGGACGATGGGAGCGACGCGCGGCATGATCATGCGTATCTTTTTTCTGTGCGGGGCGAGTGTCGGGGTGACCGGTACGCTGGCTGGCCTGGCGCTTGGGCTCGCCTTCTCGACCAACATCGAGAGGATCCGCGGCTTGATCGAGAAGTTGACGGGCACCGAGCTGTTCGCGGCGGAAATCTATTTCCTCGCCCATTTGCCGGCAAGGATCAGTTGGGTGGAAGTGACCGGCATCGTTGCCATGGGTCTCGCTCTTTCCTTCCTCGCCACGCTTTACCCGTCTTGGCGGGCCGCTCGGTTGGACCCGGTCGAGGCGCTCCGCTATGAGTGACCCGCTTCTTCGCTTGGAAAAGATCGAACGAAGCTTCAAACAAGGCGGCGTGCGCCTTCCTGTGCTGCAAGGGGCCTCGCTCGAGGTGCAGCCGGGCGAAATCGTCGGCTTGCTGGGACCGTCCGGGGCCGGGAAGTCAACCTTGCTTCATATTGCGGGCCTGCTTGAACGACCGAACGCGGGTGAGGTATGGATCCGCAACCGCGCCTGCGGCCGCCTTTCCGATGGGGAACGTACGGCGGCGCGGCGGCGGGACCTCGGCTTCATCTACCAGTTTCACCACCTGCTTCCGGAATTCACCGCCCTCGAGAACGTCATGCTTCCCCAGATGATCGACGGCACCTCCAGAGAGGAAGCGGAAACGCGCGCGGCGGAGCTTCTGGCTGCCGTCGGGCTTCAAGCGCGCACCACCCATCGGCCGGCCGAACTTTCCGGCGGCGAGCAGCAGCGCGTCGCCATCGCGCGCGCCTTCGCCAACCAGCCGGCCGTTCTTCTGGCGGACGAGCCGACCGGTAACCTCGACCATAAGACGGCGTCCGCCGTCTTCGGGGAGATCGTCCGCCTGGTGCGCGGGGCGGGACTCGCCGCACTTGTCGCTACCCACAATCTGGAATTGGCGGAGCGGATGGACCGCAAGCTTTTCCTGCGGGACGGTATCGTTGCAACCGATTGAGGTGAGCCAAAAAGTTTCTTGTGGATAAGTCGGCGGGCGTCCTCGGCAGCCGCTGACAAAGGATAGCGCTTTGTGGAATCCTTTTAGCCGGATTTTCGCGTAAAGGAAGACAATGCCGCCGGCCAATTTCGTTCATCTGCGCGTGCATAGCGCCTACTCCTTGCTGGAGGGGGCGCTGAAAATCCCGGAGATCATCCGGCGCTGCCGGAAAGAGCGGATGCCGGCCGTTGCGGTTACGGACACGAACAATCTTTTTGGCGCGCTGGAATTCTCGCTGGCCGCGGCCCAGGCCGGTGTGCAGCCAATCCTGGGTTGCCAGCTCCGTCTCGCGAACGGCAAGGGCGGCTCCGAAAGGAGCGAGCGAAAAAAAGCCGATACCGACGCGGTCGTCCTTCTTGTGCAAAGCAAAGCCGGTTACCGGAATCTTTCCCGGCTGGTAAGCCGGGCCTATCTGGAAACAGCGCAAGAGGCGGATCCTTACGTAAGCCTGGAGGACCTCGCCTCGACAAGCGAGGGCCTGGTCGCGTTGACCGGTGGGGCGAAGGGCCCGGTCGGGCGGCTGCTCTTGGATGGCCAAGCGGAAGCGGCTGCGGTGCTTGTGCAGCGTCTGGCCGAGATTTTCCCGGGCCGTCTATACATCGAGATCCAACGCCACGGTCTGCCGGAGGAAGAAACGACGGAGTCCGGTTTCCTTGAGCTTGCCTATCGCTACGATTTGCCGCTGGTGGCCACGAACGAAGCCTTCTTTGCGGACGCGGCGATGTTTGAGGCCCACGACACCCTGCTATGCGTCGCCGAAGGTGTTCACGTCGCCGACCGCGACCGTCGCCGTCTCACGCCCGATCACCGTTTCAAGTCGGCCGAGGAAATGTTGACCCTTTACGCGGACCTGCCGGAGGCTGCCGCCAATACCCTTGTCATCGCGAAACGCTGTGCCTTTCTCTTGGAAACCCGCGATCCGATCCTGCCGGCCTTTCCGACGGCGGCGGAGGAAAGCGAGGCGGCCATGCTGCGCCGTCAGGCGACGGCGGGGCTCGAAAGACGCCTGACGACCCAGGTTTTTACGGAAGGGATGGAGGCGGCCGAGCGGGAACGCGTGGGCAAACATTACCGGGAACGCCTGGATTACGAGATCGATGTCATCAGCCGGATGGGTTACCCGGGCTATTTCCTGATCGTCGCCGATTTCATCCAGTGGGCGAAGGGCCAAGGCATCCCCGTCGGGCCCGGTCGAGGCTCGGGCGCCGGCTCTGTCGTCGCCTGGTCGCTCACGATCACGGACCTCGATCCCTTGCGTTTTGGGCTTCTCTTCGAGCGTTTCCTTAACCCGGAACGCATCTCGATGCCCGACTTCGACATCGACTTCTGCCAGGAACGGCGGGACGAAGTGATCCGCTACGTCCAGGAAAAATACGGCCAGGATCGCGTTGCCCAGATCATCACCTTCGGAACGCTCCAGGCGCGCGCCGTGTTGCGCGACGTCGGCCGTGTCCTCGGCATGCCGTACGGGCAAGTGGATCGCATCTGCAAGCTCATTCCCTACAACCCGGCGAACCCGGTCAGCCTCGAAGAGGCGATCGAACACGAGCCGCGTCTTCAGGCGATGCGGGAAGAGGATTCAACCGTCGCCAAGCTGCTCGATATCGGGATGAAGCTCGAAGGCCTTTACCGCCATGCTTCGACCCATGCGGCGGGCGTCGTCATCGGGGACCGGCCCCTCGAAGAACTGGTCCCGCTTTACCGCGACCCACGCTCGAACATGCCGGTGACGCAGTTTTCGATGAAATACATCGAATCCGCCGGCCTCGTGAAATTCGACTTCCTCGGCCTCAAGACTCTGACCGTGATTGCGCGCACGCTTGACTTTCTGAAGGACCAGGGGATCGCGCTCGATCTTTCCCTGTTGCCGCTGGACGATGCCAAAACATACGCCGCGCTGGGCCAAGGCGACACGGTCGGTGTCTTCCAGCTGGAAAGCTCCGGCATGCGGGACGTGCTCAAGCGGCTGCAACCAGACTGCTTCGAGGACATCATCGCCCTCGTCGCCCTTTTCCGCCCCGGCCCGATGGACAACATCCCGCGTTACGTTGCCTGCAAGCACGGGCTGGAAAAACCCGACTACTTGCACGCGCTTCTCGAAGGCATCCTGAAAGAAACCTTCGGCGTCATTATCTACCAAGAACAAGTCATGCAGATCGCCCAGGTGCTCTCTGGCTTCAGTTTAGGCGCCGCCGATCTCCTACGCCGGGCGATGGGCAAGAAGATCAAGGCCGAAATGGAGGCACAGCGCCAAAACTTTGTCGAAGGTGCCGTCGCGAAGGGCGTTCCCGAGACGCAGGCCGCCCATATCTTCGAACAGGTCGATAAATTCGCGGGCTATGGTTTCAACAAGTCACACGCCGCAGCTTACGCGCTTGTCGCTTACCAGACGGCCTATCTCAAGGCGAACTATCCGCTCGAATTCATGGCGGCGCTGATGTCTCTCGACTTGAACAACACGGACAAGCTGAACGGGTTCCGGCAGGAGCTGGCGCGGCTTGACATCTCGCTGCTGCCGCCCGACGTCAACCGCTCCAGCGTCGTCTTTACGGTCGAGCGAGCGACGGAAGGGGCGGCCGCCATCCGCTATGCGCTGGCCGCTCTCAAGAATGTCGGTGCCCATGCGATGGCGCACGTGATCGAAGAGCGAAAAGCCCACGGCCCCTTCCGGAATATCTTCGATTTTGCCTCGCGGCTGGATCCTCGGACGATGAATAAGCGGCAACTTGAAAGCCTCGTTCAGGCCGGCGCCTTCGACGGGTTGAATCCCAACCGGGCCCAGTTGTTCGCCGCCATCGACCGTCTAATGGCCCATGCGAACGCAACCCAGCAGGCGCGTCTGGCCAACCAGGCGAGCCTGTTCGGCGAAGCGGCCGACGATCTGCCGGGTTTTTCCCTGCCCGAGATGCCGGAATGGGATGCCATGGATCGCCTCCGCCGCGAATACGAAGCGATTGGTTTCTATCTTTCGGCCCATCCGTTGGACTCCTATGCGGAGCTGCTCCAGCGCCTGCAGGTGACGTCGGCGGCGGACCTTTTTGACCGGCTTGCGAATGGCGCGACGGAACGCGTGCGGCTGGCCGGCACCGTGATCGGCAAGCAGGAACGGACTTCAGCCAAGGGCAATCGTTTTGCCTTCGTTCAGCTTTCCGATTCGAGCGGCGTTTACGAGATCATCGTCTTTTCGGAATTGTTGGCGAACGCGAGCGAACTCCTGGAATCCGGCACGCCGCTTCTGGTGACGGCGGATGCCCGGATGGAAGGGGAGGCCGTCCGCATGGCGGCGCACAGAATTGAGGCATTGGACAAGACGGCGGCCGAATCGGAGAGCAGGATTCAAATCCTACTTCGGGATGACCGTCCGATTGCGGGCCTGAAGGCGCTGATGGCGAAGGAAGCGAAAGGAAGGGGCGTCGTTCAGCTGATCCTTCCGGTCGGCCAAACGGAAGAAGTCGAAATGCGGATCCCCGGCAAATTCGTACTTTCCGTCGCCACCCGCGAGGCCATCCGCCGATTGCCCGGCGTGGTCGAGGTCCGCGACGGCTAGACTCCAGCCAACCTCCCGTATTTTCAACCTTTTTGCTTGAAATGAAGGCGCCGCCGGGCTATGTAGCTCGCGGTCAATTACGCACGCGGGAGACGGCTCCCAAGGGTTTTTCGAAACCCATGAGGGCCGATCCGGTGTCGGGGATGGGCTTTTTATGGCTCTTCCCGGATGTTTTCCCCGCGGAGGCTTAACCGGAAAAGAGAAGGATTTTGATGACGATCCCAACCTTTACGATGCGCCAGCTCCTGGAAGCGGGCGTTCACTTCGGTCACGTCGTTCGACGCTGGAATCCCAAGATGGCGCCCTATCTCTTCGGGGTCCGCAATGGCATTCACGTCATCAACCTCGATGAGACCGTCCCGCTTCTCTACCAGGCGATGAAGGCAACCCGCGACGTCGTCGCCGAGGGCGGCCGAGTTCTCTTCGTCGGCACGAAACGCCAGGCGACGGACAAGATCGCCGAAGCGGCCACACGTTGCGGCCAGTACTACGTGAATCACCGCTGGCTGGGAGGCATGCTGACGAACTGGCAGACGATTTCGCGTTCGATCAAGCGCCTTCGCGACCTTGAGGAACGATTGGCGAGCGAAAATACGCTGCTGACCAAGAAGGAAACCCTTCAGTTGACCCGCGAGAAAGAAAAGCTGGAACGCGCCCTGGGCGGTATCAAGGAGATGGCCGGTCTTCCCGATGTCCTCTTCGTCATTGATACAAACCGTGAAGAAATCGCGGTGAAAGAAGCCGTCAAGCTGGGAATCCCGATCGTCGCCGTCCTCGACAGCAACAGCAACCCGGAGGGGATCACGCATCCGATCCCTGGCAACGACGACGCCCTTCGGGCAATCAGCATCTATTGCGACCTGATGGCGGCAGCCGTCATCGATGGGCTGCAACAGGAGCGGCGGGCATCCGGTGACGACATTGGCGCCGACGCCTCCACGCAACCGGTCGCCAGCCTGGCGGAACCGGCGCCAGCGACTTCGGGCCTGCCGGAAGGCTCGGTCGAAAAGGCCTCTCCGGTTGACTGATTCTTGTAAAAAAACAATAAAAATTAAATAGTTAAAAGAATTTCTTTAGAAACAAATTTGGCTTTCGCCATGCCCGAAATTTCCGCCCAACTCGTCAAGACCCTTCGCGACCGCACCGGCGCCGGCATGATGGATTGCAAGAAGGCGCTGGCCGAGGTAAGCGGCGATCTGGAAGCGGCCATCGACTGGTTGCGGAAAAAAGGGATCGCGGCGGCTGCGAAAAAGGCCGGCCGTGTCGCGGCCGAAGGGCTGATCGGGATCGCGACCGGCCCTGGTGGTGGCGCCATGGTCGAGGTCAACGCCGAAACCGACTTCGTCGCTCGCAACGAAACGTTTCAGGATTTCGTCCGTTCCGTTGCCGAACTTGCCCTTGCAACGGGTGGCGTCGGCATCGAGACGCTGCAGAAAACGCGCCTGCCGGAGGGAAAGACCGTCGGCGACAAGCTGATCGAACTTGTCGCCACGATCGGGGAGAACATGACGCTCCGCCGCGAAGGGATGCTGAAAGTGGAACCCGGCGTGGTAGTGGCTTATGTTCACAACGCAGCGGCGCCAAATCTCGGCAAGATCGGCGTTCTCGTCGCCCTTGAATCGACCGGCGAGGCAGCCAAGCTGCAGGCCTTCGGCAAGCAGCTTGCCATGCACGTGGCGGCGGCGAACCCACAGTCCGTCACGATCGAGGGTATCGACCCGGCTACCTTGGAAAGGGAGCGGGGAGTGCTTGCGGAACAAGCGCGAACCAGCGGAAAATCCGAAGAGATCGTTGCCAAAATGGTCGAGGGACGCCTTCGTAAGTTCTACGAAGAGGCCGTGCTGCTCGAGCAGACCTTCATCCTCGACGGCGAATCGAAGGTGGGAAAGACGATCCAGGCGGCCGAAAGAGAAATCGGCGCGCCAATCCGGGTCGCGGGCTTCATCCGGTTCGTGCTTGGGGAAGGGATCGAGCGGCGGGAAAGCGATTTTGCCGCTGAAGTCGCAGCGCAACTCGGCCGTTGAGGCATGGCTAGCGTCCCTTTGGCGCTTGTGCCATCATGCCGGGGCCTTCCTTCCCTCGAATAATACCGGTCCTCGAATAACACCGGCAAGCGGAAGAAACCGGCATAGGTTGGCGCCCATGGAACCCGCAAAATCCGAACCCGCAAAATCCGCCGCGACGTCCGCTCTATACCAACGCGTGCTGTTGAAGGTCTCGGGCGAGGCCCTGATGGGGCCGACGTCCTATGGGATTGCGCCGCAGATGCTCGACCGTATCGCCAGGGACATCGCCGAGGTCCATCACATGGGGATCGAGACCTGTCTCGTGATCGGCGGGGGCAATATTTTTCGCGGCGTTTCCGGAGCGGCGAAAGGGTTGGACCGCACGAGCGCCGACCACATGGGTATGCTGGCCACGGTCATCAACGCCCTTGCCGTCCAGAACGCGCTGGAACGAATTGGCGTCCCGACGCGCGTGCAATCGGCAATCCCGATGGAAAGCATTTGCGAGCCCTATATCCGTCGGCGTGCCACCCGTCATATGGAAAAGGGTCGTGTCGTCATCTTCGCCGCCGGGACCGGCAACCCTTTCTTCACGACGGATACCGCGGCGGCTTTACGCGCCGTGGAGATGGGCTGCGGCGCGATCTTCAAGGGAACACAGGTGGACGGCGTCTACAGCGACGATCCCCATAAGGTGCTGGATGCCGTTCGCCATGACCATCTGACCTATCTTGACGTGATTTCGCGTGAGCTTGCGGTGATGGACACTTCGGCGGTTTCTCTGGCCCGTGATAACGGGATTCCGATTGTGGTGTTTTCGATTCATGAGCCGGGAAACTTTGCGCAGGTACTTCAGGGCAAGGGGCATTTCACGGTCATCGATAACGGCGAGGGAAAGAGGGGCAACCCATGACGGAAGCACACACTGAAGACCTCAAGCGCCGCATGGAAGGGGCGCTAACGGCACTTCGCAAGGAGTTTACCGGCCTGCGTACGGGTCGGGCCTCGGCGAACCTGCTGGAGCCGATCGTTGTCGAAGCCTACGGCAACCCGATGCCGATCACCCAGTTGAGCACGATTGGCGTGCCGGAACCGCGCATGCTGTCCGTCCAGGTTTGGGACAAGCTGAACGTGAAGGCCGTCGAGAAGGCGATCCGCGAATCCGGGCTCGGTCTTAATCCGGTCGTGGACGGCCAACTCGTGCGGATACCCATTCCAGAGCTTACCGAAGAGCGTCGGGAGGAACTCGCAAAAATTGCCGGTAAATATTCCGAGCATGCGAAGATCGCGGTCCGCAATATTCGGCGAGACGGGATGGATCTGCTGAAACAGTTGGAAAAAGATCACGAAATTTCCAAAGACGAACATCGCGGACGTTCCCAGGAAATCCAGTCTTTGACCGACGACTATATTAAAAAGATCGACGAGGCCCTTGAGCTTAAGACAAAGGAAATATCGCACGTCTAGTCATGAAACCGCTTCCCGCCATTGGCGACATAACCCCGGTGCCGAAACACGTCGCCATCATCATGGATGGCAATGGACGATGGGCGGCGGCGCGCCATTTGCCGCGCACGGTAGGGCACAAGCGCGGCGCTGAAGCCGTGCGGCGCGCCGTTACGGCCGCGGGAAAACTTGGTATTTCCCATCTCACGCTCTTTGGGTTTTCTTCGGAAAACTGGAAACGCCCGCACAAGGAAATCCGCGATCTGATGCGACTGCTTTGCTTCTATCTCCGCAACGAGCTGGCAGAGATGATGGAGAACGGCGTGCGTTTGCGCATCATCGGAAACCGCGACCGGCTCGAACCCGACATCATTGAGCTTATCGAAGACGTCGAAGCGCAAACAAAAGCGAACACGACGGTCAACCTGACCATTGCGCTTAGCTATGGCGGGCGCAGCGAAATCGTCACGGCGGCGCGGAAGATCGCGGAAAAAGCCGTTCGCGGGGAGATCGCTCTTGAAGAGATCACGGAATCCTTCTTCGCCGACCACCTGGAAACGGCGGGCATACCGGATCCCGACCTTCTTATCCGGACGAGCGGCGAGAAACGCATCAGCAATTTCCTGCTCTGGCAGTCTGCTTATACGGAATTTGTGTTTCTCGATAAGTTCTGGCCGGACTTTACGGAAGAGGACCTGGAATATGCCATTCGGGAATTCGCATGCCGCGAGCGGCGCTACGGCACATCCGGTGCCTAAAAAAAACGCGTCGCTCCTGCATCGGATTGTCTCGGCCGTCGTTCTTGTCCCGCCGGTCCTTGCAATCGTTTACTTGGGCTCGCCTTATTTTGAGCTTCTGATCGTTCTCGCGGCGGCCGGCATGAGCTATGAATGGGCGAGGCTTTGCGGCGGCGGAGAAGTGCGGCCGATGGGCTGGATGCTTCTGGCGCTCGTCCTCCTGATCCTGGCTGCCGCCATTGCCGGTCCGGATCGGGTGGCGGTCGGTCTTTTGGCGGTGGGCGCGGCCGGCCTCTATCTCACCGCCCGCTCCGGCGAGGGCGGGCATGCCGTTTGGCTGGCCGGGGGTGTCTTCTACGTTGCCGTTCCATCCATCGCCTGCCTCTGGCTGCGGGCCGATTCGAACGCCGGCATGACGCTTTTTTTCTGGCTCTTGAGTGTTGTCTGGACAACCGACGTCGCGGCTTATGTCTTCGGCCGCACGATCGGAGGCGCCAAACTTGCGCCAGCGATCAGCCCAAACAAAACCTGGGCGGGGCTTCTCGGCGCCATCTTTTGCGCAGGCTTAGCCGGATGGGGGGTCGCGCGCGGACTGGGTTTGCCCAAGGCCGTCCTTCTCGGCGGTTTCGGGGCGGTGCTAGCCATCGTCGCCCAAACCGGCGACCTTGCCGAATCCGCCATAAAGCGGCATTTTGGGGTAAAGGACACGGGGACGCTCATTCCCGGCCACGGCGGACTGCTGGATCGCCTGGACGGCTTGATGGCGGCAGCCCCGGTTGTCATGCTCGCCAAGTGGCTGACTGGAAGTTGGGTGTTCCCATGACCTTGCAACAAGCGCCGAAGCCGCGCCTCGCGCCGAAGCGGATCACGATTCTGGGCTCAACCGGCTCGGTCGGCTGCAACACGGTCGAACTGATCGGGGCGACGCCGGCGGTCTATAAGGTTGAGGCGTTGACCGCACAGACCAACGTATGTCGTCTTGCCCAACAGGCCCGTCAACTAAAAGCCAAGCTTGCCGTCATCGCGGATCCGAAACGCTATGGCGAATTGAAAGAGGCTCTGGCCGGCACCGGCATCGAGGTGGCGGCCGGCGAGGAAGCCCTCATCGAGGCGGCCATGCGCCCGGCGGATTGGGTCATGGCGGCGATTGTCGGCGCGGCCGGATTGAAACCTACCCTAACGGCGATCCGTCGCGGCGGCATTGTCGGCCTCGCCAACAAGGAGTGCCTTGTCTGCGCGGGCGAGCTGATGATTGCCGAAGTCCGCAAGAGCAGGGCGACGCTCCTGCCTGTCGATTCGGAACACAACGCCATCTTCCAGGTCTTCGATATGCGGCAAAGTGCCGCCGTCGAACGGATCACGCTCACGGCTTCGGGCGGACCCTTCCGCCAGCTTGATCGCGAAGCGATGGCGAAGGTAACGCCGGCCCAGGCGGTGGCGCATCCGAACTGGGACATGGGCGCCAAGATTTCGGTGGATTCAGCAACGATGATGAACAAGGGGCTTGAGCTGATCGAGGCTTACCATTTGTTTCCGGTCGAAAAAGACCAGATTGACATTCTCGTTCACCCGCAATCCGTTATTCACAGCATGGTTTCCTACGCGGATGGTTCCGTGTTGGCCCAGCTGGGCATGCCGGATATGCGTACGCCGATTGCCTATGCCTTGGGGTGGCCGGAACGGATCTCCGCGCCGTCGCCGCGACTGGATCTCGGGAAGATCAAGCAACTTACTTTTGAAGACCCTGATTCGGAACGCTTTCCAGCCCTTCGCCTGGCCCGCCAGTCCTTGCAAAGCGGAGGGGCCGCACCTACAATCCTGAACGCTGCGAACGAGGTGGCCGTCGCCGGATTCTTGTCCGGCAAGATTGGCTTCCTAGATATTGCGCGGGTTGTTGAACAGACGTTGGAGCATCTGGTGATGCCAGAGCTTCGTGCGTTGGAAGACGTCTTCGAGATCGATGCAGCCGCTCGTCGGTATGCCTCGGGATTGACCTAGGCTCGAACTTCAACGGGCCTCAATCGGGAACCGAATGCCGTGATCGAGTTGCTCGTCGGAATCTGGGATTATGTAATCCCATTTCTGATTATCCTCACCGTACTCGTCTTCGTCCACGAGATGGGGCACTACTTGGTTGCCCGACGCAACCGCGTGCGGATCGAAACGTTCTCGATTGGCTTCGGGCCGGAACTTTTCGGGTGGCACGACCGTCTTGGCACGCGATGGAAATTCAGCGCTTTTCCGCTCGGCGGCTACGTCAAGATGTTCGGCGAGATGGAAACCCCGGAAGAGAGCGAAAAAGAAAACGCTCTGACGCCCGAAGAAAAGGCCGTTTCCTTCAGCCATAAACGGCTTAGCCAACGGGCCGCGATCGTAGTAGCCGGGCCGGCCGCGAATTTTCTGTTTGCTATCGTTGTCTTTGCGCTTCTTTTCGCGCTGGTCGGCCAACCCTATACGCCGCCCGACATCGGGACCGTACAGCCGGGCAGCGCGGCCGAAGATGCCGGCCTCAAGCCCGGAGATATTATGCGGCGGATCGACGGCACCGCCATCAACCGCTTCGAGGATATTCAACGTGTCGTTCGCCTGAATACCGGCACGCCACTTGAGCTCGTGGTTGAACGGAATGGCCGGGAAGAAGTCACCGTTACGGTCACGCCGCGTATGGTCGAGGTGAAGGATCGGTTCGGGGCCGTGCGGTTGATTCCCCAGCTTGGCATCAGCCGCGCCGGGGTGGTGTTTGTTCGCCAAGGCCCCGGCATGGCGCTCTGGGAAGGGGCAAAGGAAACGGTGTCTTTCACGTTTCTGACTCTCAAGGCCGTCACCCAGATGATCGTCGGCACCCGCACGGCGGAAGATCTGAGTGGCCCGATCGGAATCGCGCAAATGTCCGGCGAGGCGGCGCGGGGGGGACTCGCCACCATGGTTTGGTTCATGGCGATCCTTTCCATCAATTTGGGGATCATCAACATCCTTCCGATTCCGCTTCTGGACGGAGGGCACCTCTTCTTTTACGGGATCGAGGCAATGTTACGCCGCCCGCCAAGCGCCAGGGTGCGCGAGATCGGTTCTCGCCTCGGCCTCGCTTTCGTGTTGACGCTGATGATCTTCGCCACCTGGAACGACCTCGTCCGTCTTCCGGTGGCGGATTACGTGCGGGGACTCTTCTCTTGACTGGCTGGCAGGCTATCGCTTGCTGGATGCGGCGCGGTTTTTCCCTAGCCCTGCTGATTTTTTTCCTTTGCGGGGAGGGAAACGCACAGGAATTTCAAGCGGGCGAAATCATCGACCAGGTCCGTATCGAAGGCATGCAACGGATCGAGCCGGAAACGGTGCTTTCCTACATGCTGGTCCGGGCCGGCGACTCCTATGACAACGTGCGGGTGGACCAATCCCTGAAGGGGTTGTTCGCGACAGGGCTTTTTGCCGACATCACGATCCGGCGGCAGGGGAACACGCTGATCGTCCATGTGGTGGAGAACCCCATCCTCAGTGACGTCGCCTTCGAGGGAAACGAGAATATCAAAGATGAGGATCTTGAGAAGGAAATCCAACTAAAAAGCCTCTCTGTTTATTCACGAACAAAAGTTCAAAGCGAGGTCCAGCGCATACTTACACTTTACCGGCGGCGCGGTTATTTTGCAGCGGCCGTTGTTCCAAAGCTTATCCAGCATTCGGAAAATCGGATTACCCTGGTTTATGAAATTACGGAAGGGTCCATCGCCGGAGTCCGGCGTATCAGTTTTGTTGGAAATAAACTTTTTTCCAACAAAGATCTACGCGACGTCATTCTTACGCACGAGTGGGCGTGGTATCGTTTTTGGGCGCAGGACGATACCTACGATCCGGACCGGCTGACCTTCGACCGCGAATTGCTTCGCCGGTTCTATTTGCGAAACGGTTACGCGGACTTTCGGGTTGTTTCTGCCGTGGCCGAGATCACACCGGATCGAGAGGCTTTCTTCGTCACGTTTACAGTGGAAGAAGGAAAGCGTTTTCGTTTTGGCCGCGTCGGCATTCGAAGCGAGTTGAAAAATTTTGATGCGAACGTGTTGCGCGAAAGCGTTAAAACGCTCGAAGACGAGTGGTACAACGCGGATAAAATAGATCGAACGGTTGATGAAATAACGGATGCTTTGGGCGGGCATGGCTTCGCCTTCATCGATGTGAAGCCACTCGTCGATCGGGACCGCGAGGCCAGAAAAGTCAAAGTCACCTATCAAATCAAGGAAGGACCGCGGACGTACATTAACCGCATCAATATCGTTGGCAATGAACGCACCCTTGACCGGGTAATACGTAGAGAGATGCGCTTTAGCGAGGGAGAAGCCTTCAACACCGCAAAAATGCGCCGCTCGAAACAGCGCATTCAGAATCTGCAGTACTTCGAAACGGTTGAGGTGACTCCGGAACCTGGGGACGAATCCGACCAGACAAACATCAAGGTTGCGGTCGAAGAAAAATCAACCGGCGATTTCAGCATCGGTGTGGGTTTTTCCACATCGGTGGGCGGGCTTCTGGAATTTGGCGTTAAGGAGCGCAACCTCCTCGGTACCGGGCAATTTGTCGATCTGAAGATTAGCTTTGCGGAAAGACGGGAAGAGCAGACTTTAAGTTTTTCAGAGCCCTATTTTCTTGGCAAGGAACTCGAAACGGGGTTTGAAGTCTTCCGACGTAAATTCGACGAGACGGATTTCAGTTCCTTCGAATTGGATCAAGTCGGGTTCTCTTTCTCTGCCGGCTATGCCTTGAGCGAGCATTTGCGGGAAAGATGGCAATACACGCTCCAACTCGATGACCTTCGAGGCGTACCTTCCAATGCCTCCCGTTTTGTGATCGACCAGCAGGGAAATTTCACGACGTCCTCCATCATTCATACCCTGAACTACGATCGCCGCGACAGCGTCGCAAAAACGACGGAAGGGTATTACGTAAGCCTGGTAAGCAGTTTGGCTGGCCTTGGCGGCAACGTTGATTACCTCCGCAATATATTGGGCGGCGGTTATTTTCAGCCGTTGGATGACGATAAAAAATGGGTTACGAGCATACGAAGCCAAGTCGGGTACATTTTTCGGACCAGCAGCAAGATAGTACGAATAAACGATCGTTTTTTCCTGGGCGGGTCCAATCTCCGCGGTTTCAGAAACAGCGGCATAGGCCCACGTGATATCGTGGCGGACGACGCCCTTGGCGGGGAGTTCATGTACACGTCCTCGATCGAGTTGAAGGTACCGTTGGGTTTTGAGAAAGCGGGAATTGGCACCAACCTTTTCGTCGATTTAGGTGGCTTGACGGCTGTCGATGCGACCGGTCCGGAGGTACGGGACAAGGGGGGCTTGAGGATGTCGGCCGGGTTCGGAGTCTTATGGGATTCGCCTTTTGGGCCGGTGCGGGGCGACCTTGGCTTCGCAATTCTCAAAGAAGGCTTCGACCAAACCCAACTTTTCCGGTTCAGTTTTGGGCAAACGTTCTAGAAAACAGCTATTCTCTGAAATGGGAACACATCGCAAAACAAGGAAAGTCTTTTTATGAAAATACTCAGGTCGTTATTTGTTGCCGTCGCGTTCCTGTTCTTGGCCGTCTGCATCCCAACCGCCAATGCCCAGCAGACGATGCCGCCAACGTTGATCGGTCTCGTCGACATGGGGACCATTGTTTCCAAGGCAAAAGTTTACAATCAGCTTCGGGGTGAGCTTCAAAAACGGCAGGAATCGCTTCGGACTGAGCTTGACAAGAAACAAGACGATCTGACGAAGGAGCGGGACGACCTCGCCCGTCAGAAAACGCTTCTCTCGCCGGAGGTCTTCAAGCAGCGCCAAGAGGCTTTCCAGCAGAAATACATGACCGCGGTCCAGAGTTTTGAAAAACAGGACGCGGGAATCCGGGAAGCCCATGAGAAGGCCAACCTGGAAATTCAGAAAAAGATCGCTGAACTTTCGGCGGAAATCGCCCAGGAACGGGGATTCAACATGGTAATGGCGAGCACCGCCGTTTTTTATGCCATCAAGGTCTTCGACATGACTGACGAAATGTTGAAGCGCCTGGACGAGAGGCTTCCGAAAGTGACGGTTCCAAAATAAAGGAGACCCTCGCTTGCCCGATCCTCGTTTCTTTTCGTCCGCAGGCCCTCTAACCCTCGCGCAGGTTGCCGAGGTTGCCGGCCTTTCCCTGCCGAAGGGATCGGATAAAAACCGGAAATTCGAGGACGTGGCGCCTCTGGACGAAGCCGAAGCGAACGATGTGAGCTTCCTGGACAACCGCAAATACGTCCCGATTTTTGAAAAGAGCCGGGCCGGTCTTTGTCTTGCTCCCCCCGATATGGCGGATCGGGCGCCGACCGGCATGCTCTTGCTGTTGACGAAAAAACCGTATCACGCCTATGCGCGCGTGGCGGCGGCCTTCTATCCGTCGCCACCTCTGGTCGCCGGGACTGCCGCTACGGCAAGCGTCCACGCCACGGCCAAGGTGGATTCGACATGTTGCGTGGAGGCAGGGGTGGTCATTGGCGCAAACGCGGAAATCGGACCGCGTTGTTGGATTGAGCCGAACGCCGTCATCGGAGCGAACGTACGGCTTGGCAGCGATTGCCGAATCGGCGCCGGCGCTTCCCTCAGCCATTGCCTTGTCGGTTCTCGCGTGACGGTCTATGCCGGCGCGCGGATCGGCCAGGACGGTTTTGGTTTTGCGCCGGATCCCGAGGGGCATTTGCGGGTTCCGCAATTGGGCCGCGTCCTTATCGGAGACAATGTCGAGATCGGCGCCAATGCAACGATTGACCGCGGCGCCAGCGCGGATACCGTCATCGGCAAGGGGTGTATGATCGACAATCTCGTGCAAATCGCCCATAACGTGCGGTTGGGGGAAGGCTGCGTTGTCGTCGCGCAAGTCGGAATTTCCGGCAGCTCGAAACTCGGAAACTATGTTTTTCTGGGCGGTCAGGCTGGTTTGACCGGGCATCTAACAATCGGCGCCGGCGCGCGCATCGGTGCGCAAGCCGGGGTCATGCGGGACGTTGGTCCGGGTGAAACCGTCGGCGGCAGCCCCGCCGTACCGGTTGTTCAATACCATCGCCAAACGGCAATCCTGGGCAAGCTCGCAAAGAAAAAGGAATCCGAACGGTGAGTGAAGAGAAGAAGGAAGCGACCGAACTCGATATTCAGCGCATCATGCAGATGCTGCCGCATCGCTACCCATTTCTTATGATTGATCGTTTGGTGGATATCGTGCCAGGAAAAAGCGCTGTCGGTATCAAGAACGTGTCGGCGAACGAGCCATGCTTTCAAGGTCATTTTCCGAATCAACCCATTATGCCGGGTGTCCTCATTATCGAATCGATGGCGCAAACGGCGGCTTCGCTGGTTGTTCACAGCTTGGGCTCGGAAGCGGAAGGCAAACTGGTTTTCTTCATGTCGATTGAAAATGCCCGTTTCCGCCGTCCCGTGACTCCCGGAGATCGGTTGCTGGTTTACGTGGAAAAGCGGCATAGCCGGGCGAACGTTTGGAAATTTCGCGGTGTCGCCAAGGTGAACGATCAAGTAATGGCCGAGGCGACCTATTCGGCAATGCTTTTGGATCGCAAATGACGATTTCTGCACACCCGACCGCGCTTGTGGATCCAAAAGCCAGACTGGGCGAGGATGTCACGATCGGTCCCTATTGCTGCATAGGCCCCGATGTCGAGCTTGGCAACGGCGTCCAACTCATCGCTCATGTTGTCGTAGCCGGTCGCACGAAAATCGGCGAGAAAACGCAGGTCTACCCATACGCTTCGCTGGGCCACCCCCCGCAGGACATGAAATATAAGGGTGAACCGAGCGAGCTCATCATCGGCAGCCATAATATCATCCGTGAGCATGTAACGATGAATCCCGGCACCGAGGCCGGCGGGATGGTGACCCGCGTTGGTAGCCATTGCCTGTTCATGATTGCGACCCATGTTGCTCACGATTGCAAAGTCGACGACCACGTCGTCATGGCAAATAACGCGACGTTGGGCGGACATGTAAAGGTTGGCGAGTACGCCATCATTGGCGGGCTTTCGGCGGTGCATCAGTATGTCCGGATCGGCAAGCACGTCATGGTGGGCGGCATGTCCGGTGTCGAGAATGACATCATTCCGTACGGTTCCGTAATGGGCAATCGCGCGCATCTGTCCGGGCTGAATATTATCGGCCTCAAGCGTCGCAGCTTCTCGCGCGACGCGATTCACACGTTGCGCAACGCCTACCGCCTGCTGTTTGCCGAGGAAGGCACAATGGCTGAGCGCTTGGCCGATGTTTCGACGCTTTTTAAGGATCACGAAGCGGTTCAGGACATCGTTAACTTCATCAAGGCGGATTCGTCGCGGTCCATTTGTCAGCCCAAGGCGGGGCATGCCGAGTAAACTTGGGATCATCGCTGGCGGGGGGGCGCTTCCGGTGCGGGTTATCGAAGCGTGCCGGGCAAAAGGGAGAGCGTGTTTCGTTCTCGCACTGAAGGGCCACACGGACCCGAAGGCTGTCGAGAACGTTTCCCATGCCTGGGTGCGGCTCGGCGCCGTCGGTGCGGCGATACGCCTCTTGCACGAGGCCGGCGTCGAGGAGCTCGTACTTGCCGGGCCGGTCGGCCGGCCGTCGCTTGCTTCTTTGAGGCCGGATTTTCGCGGCGCCAGATTGTTGGCCAAAGTAGGGGTTGCATCGTTTAGCGACGATGGCCTTCTCCGGGCGATCATAGCGGAGCTGGAAGAAGAAGGGTTTCGGGTGGTAGGCGCCGAAGAGGTGCTCGACGAGCTGCTCACACCGAAAGGCGTGCTCGGCAAATGGGTCCCGGACAAGCAAGCCAAGACCGATATAGCCCACGGCATCGAGGTGGCGCGCGCCATCGGCGCCTTCGACGTCGGGCAAGCCGTCGTCGTCCAACAGGGAATCGTGCTTGGCGTCGAAGCGATCGAAGGAACGGACGCCTTGATCGCGCGCGCCGGCCAACTGCAACGTCCAGGGCCGGGCGGCGTCCTGGTAAAAATCAAAAAACCTCAGCAGGAAGCCCGGGCGGATTTGCCGACGATCGGCCTCGTCACCGTGCGGGCGGCGGTAAAGGCCGGCCTTCGCGGTATCGCCGTCGAGGCGGGCGGCTCGCTTATCATCGATAGAAATGAAATTGTCCAAGCATCCGACGCCGCCGGGCTTTTTCTGGTCGGTGTTGCCGTGTCTTCATGACCAAAGAACGAGCCATGGCCGTCGAGCCGTCTTTCTTCCTGATTGCCGGCGAACCTTCGGGCGATCTTCTCGGTGGCCGCCTGATGGCAGCCATGCGGGAGTTGCTGGACGGCAAGGTCAGGTTTCAAGGCGTTGGCGGCAGCGCCATGCTTGCCGAAGATCTCGAACCGCTTTTCCCCATGCGTGACATCGCCTTGATTGGGATCATGGAGATCCTTCCGCACCTGCCGGCCATCCTGCGGCGCCTCCGCGAAACGGTCGCCGCCATCCGGAAGGCCAAGCCCGTCGCCGTCATCACAATCGATACGCCGACCTTCAGCTACCACCTTGCCCGCCGATTGAAGGGCTCGGGTATTCCTGTCATCCATTATGTGGCGCCCCAGGTCTGGGCATGGAAGCCTGGTCGGGCGAAGAAGCTGGCGAAGGTGACCGATTTTTTGCTGACGCTGCTTCCTTTCGAACCTGGCCTTTTCGAGAAGGAGGGGTTGCCGAGCGTGGCCGTCGGCCATCCCGCCATCGAATCCGGTGCGGGTTCGGGCGACGGGCCGTCCTTCCGGGACCGTCATGGAATCCCGCAACTTGCGCCAATGATCGCCATGCTCCCCGGCAGCCGCCCCGCCGAAACCTCTCGTCTGTTGCCGGTGTTCGGTAAGACCTTGAGCCTTCTGAAGGCACGCTATCCGGGCCTGCGCGCCGCCGTGCCCACCGTTGAGGCGGTGGCCGAGGATGTGCGGGCGGCGGTGGCGGCCTGGGCAGTCCCGGCTATCGTTGTGATGGATCAGCAGGAAAAATGGGACGCGCTGGCCGCCAGTGAGATCGCCGTTGTCGCTTCCGGCACGGCGACCGTCGAGGTGGCGCAAGCCGGTCTTCCGATGGTGGTCGCCTATCGGGTGAACCCGGTTACGGCCTGGCTGTTGCGGCGCATGCTGCGCATCCGCCATGTGGCGCTTGTCAACGTTATCTTGGGCCGCGCCGCTATTCCGGAACTTTTGCAGGAGAACTGCAACCCGCAAAAGCTTGCCGAAACGCTCGTTCACCTTTTGCAGAGCCCAACCGCCCGGGAAACGCAAAAAAACGAGATTCGGCAAGCGCTGCTGCAGATGGGGGGGGGAGGCGAGCCGCCTTCCCATCGGGCGGCGAAGGCGATCCTGGGTTTCCTGAAGAAACGCGCCGAAAAAACCGAAAGCTAAATCGCCTTATTATCGCCTTATTTTCGTTTTTCGAGTGGAACGTAGCGGCGTTCCGTCGCACCCGTATAGAGTTGACGCGGACGACCGATCTTCCGGTCAGGGTCCTCGATCATCTCGTTCCACTGGGCAATCCAGCCGACGGAACGTCCCAGCGCGAACATGACGGTAAACATGGTGGTTGGAATCCCGATCGCCTTCAGAATGATCCCCGAATAGAAATCAACGTTCGGATACAACTTCTTCTCGACGAAATATTCGTCTTCCAACGCAATGCGTTCGAGTTCCATCGCCAATTCCAGAAGCGGCTCGTTGCGGATGCCAAGCTCGTCCAGAACTTCGTAAGTCGACTGGCGGATGACCGCTGCGCGCGGATCGTAATTCTTGTAAACCCGGTGACCGAAGCCCATCAGGCGGAAGGGGTCGTCCTTATCTTTTGCGCGCTTGATGAATTCCGGCACGCGATCCTTCGTCTCGATCTTTTGCAGCATCCGGAGCACGGCTTCGTTGGCGCCCCCATGTGCCGGCCCCCAAAGAGAAGCGATGCCGGCCGCCACACAGGCAAACGGATTGGCGCCGCTTGATCCGGCCAGGCGGACGGTCGAAGTCGAGGCATTCTGTTCGTGGTCGGCATGAAGGATGAAGAGCTTATCCAGAGCGCGGGCAATCGTGGGATTCTTTTTATAGTCCTCGCAAGGAACCGCGAACATCATCCGCAAAAAATTCTCGCAATAGGTGAGGTCGTTTCGCGGGTAAATGAAGGGTTGCCCGATCGAATATTTATAGGCCATCGCCGCGATCGTCGGCAGCTTTGCGATCAGCCGATGGGAGGCGATCATCCGCTGGTGCGGGTCCTTGATATTGAGGTTGTCGTGGTAAAAAGCCGAAAGGCCGCCGACGACGCCGCAGATAACGGCCATCGGGTGCGCGGCACGGGGAAATCCCCGCAGAAAAAAGTGGATTCGTTCGTCCAGCATCGTGTGGTAGGTGATGTTGTAGACAAATTCTTTTTTCTGCGCGGCATTTGGAAGATCGCCGTTTAACAAGAGATAGCAAACTTCCAGATAGTCACTGTGTTCGGCCAGTTCCTGGATCGGATAGCCGCGGTAGTGAAGGATGCCCGCGTCCCCATCGATATAGGTGATCTTCGAATCGCAACTGGCGGTCGAAGTAAACCCGGGGTCGTAGGTAAAACAGCCAGTCTCGGAGTAAATCTTGCGGACATCGATGACGGAGGGTCCGTCCGTTCCGTCGAGGACCGGGAATTCGTACTTCTCATTTGTCCGGTTGTCGATGAGGGTGAACGTGTTTCCCGTTTTCGACTCGGCGTCTTTTTTATTCATTCCAATCCTTCCTTACCCTTGGCCTGCCTGTCTCCATACCCTGCCACACCCTTTGAGGTGCCGAGAAAAAGCTTCCGGCGAATAGCCGGTTTTTCAGGCCCTTTAAGGTATCCTAGGGGGTTACATCGCGCAAACGATCTAGAGTCTCGGTTTTTCCAAGGACCGCCATGACTTCGAATATCCCCGGCGAAACCGTCGTCCCGGTCAGCGCCGCCCGAAGCGGCTGGGCAACCTTGCCGAGTTTGATATCTTCGGCCGCCGCGAAGGCCTGAATAGCAGCCTCAAGCGCCGTTTCCGTCCAAGGATCAGCCGCCATAAGCGGCCCCGTTGCCCGGGCGAGAAGGCTCCGGCTTCCCGCGTCCAGCAGGCCGGCCGCTTTTTGGTCGAGTGGAATGGGTCGTTGCCGCACATAGAAAACGGCGTGCTCGGCAAGCTCATTGATGTTCTTGGCCCGCGCCTTCAGGCCGGGCATCGCCCGCAAAAGGCGTTCTTCTTCCTGCTTCGTGAAATTCCGATCCAAGATGTCTTCGATTTTCGGGGCAATGAGTCCGACGAGTCGTTTGTCTTTGGCCTCGCGGATGTAATGGCCGTTCAAATTTTCGAGTTTCTGCATATCCATGCGTGCCGAGGAACGGCCGACGGCTGCAAGATCAAACCATTCGATGGCGCGGGCGGTTGAGATAATCTCGTCATCCCCGTGACTCCAGCCAAGCCGGAGCAAGTAGTTGCGGAGCGTTTCCGGAAGCATACCCATCTCGCGGTAGGCGGCGACCCCGATGGCGCCATGGCGCTTGGAAAGTTTGGCGCCGTCCGGCGCATGAATGAGCGGTAGATGGGCGAATTGCGGCACCGGCCAGGCGAGTGCGCGGTAGAGATGGGTTTGGCGGAAGGCGTTCGTCAAATGGTCGTCGCCGCGGATGACATGCGTGATTTCCATGTCGTGGTCGTCGACGACGGCGGACAGCATATAGGTCGGCGTTCCGTCCGCCCGCAAAAGCACCATGTCGTCGAGTTGCGCGTTCTCGACCTTTACTTCTCCTTGGACGAGGTCGTGGAGGACGGTTGTGCCGTCGAGCGGCGCCTTGAAACGAACGGTCGGCTTGATCGTGGGCGGCGCTTCCGACGGATCGCGGTCGCGCCAGCGCCCGTCGTAGCGGACCGGCCTTCCGCCCTGTTTTGCCGCCGCTCGCATTTCGGTGAGCTCTGCCTCCGTGCAATAGCAGTAATAGGCGAGTCCGGTTTCCAGCAGTTGCTGCGCGACCGCCACGTGCCGGTCCATCCGCGACGACTGGTAAACAGGTTCTTCGTCGGGATCCAGTTCCAACCAGTGGAGGCCTTCAAAAATAGCGTCGATCGCTTCCTTTGTGGAACGCAGGCGGTCGGTGTCCTCGATCCGGAGCAGAAAGGTGCCCCCGTGATGACGGGCATAAAGCCAGTTGAAAAGGGCCGTGCGGGCGCCTCCGATATGGAGATAGCCGGTCGGGCTGGGCGCGAAGCGGGTAACAACAGACATGCTATGCTTTTCGACGCGTGGAGGAACTCATAAGCTGATCAGGTTGCGTGTTTAGCATATTCGAGCCGCACTTGCAGCAGGACAGCCGAGGATGGACCCGTTCGTGGATGACCGGTCTTTGAGCCTTTCGGAAAAGACGGGGCGGGCCGGGGGCGGGCCGTTCGAAGCCTTCCTCGCCAACCTGGCGGCGGAACGCCCAAACTGGCCATTGTGGCTGCCGGTTGCGCTTGGTTTCGGAATCGCGATCTATTTCTTCTCGCCCGTGGAGCCGCCGCTTTGGCTGGCGTTTTTCCTGGCGGCGGGGCCTCTGGCCGCCGTCGTGGGATTCCGGAAATCCGCTGGTTGGCGCCTTCTCTTTTTTGCTTTGGCGATGATGGGAATCGGCTTTGCCACCGCCAAGATTCGAACCCTCCTCGTCGCCGCTCCCGTGCTGGAAATAGAGACCGGGTTCGTGACCGTCGAAGGGCGCATTCATTCTTTTGAAGTCCTTCCCGAAGCTTTTCGAGTCACCCTCTCCTCGCCGCGTATCGAAGGGATCGAGCCGGCAGCAACACCCGAGCGCGTGCGCATCCGTCTCCGTCGGGATCAGGAACGCGACCGCTTGAAGATCGGCGAATCGGTGCGTGTCCGAGCCAAGCTGTCGCCGCCGCGGCCACCGACCGCCCCCGGCCATTTCGATTTTCAGCGTTATGCCTTCTTCCAAGGCCTGGGCGCGGTCGGTTTTGCGGTCGGGCCGCTCGGCGGAGCCGAAGGCGAAGTGGCCGCAGAGCGCGGCGGGTTGGGAGAGGCGGTCGAAAAGGTTCGCCAACGAATCTTCGATCGCGTCCTAGCGGTTCTTCCCAGTGCGGAAGGTGCCATCACCGCCGCCCTGATGACCGGCAAGCGCGACGCCATCTCCGACGACGTGCTGGCGGCCATGCGGGATTCGGGTCTTGCGCACTTGCTGGCGATTTCCGGCCTGCATATCAGCCTCGTGGCTGGCGTTCTGTTCTTCACGCTCCGCGCCCTGTTGGCCTTGGTTGAGCCGATTGCCCTGCGTTTTCACATCAAGAAATGGGCCGCCGTCGCCGCCCTTCTCGGCGCTTTCGCCTATCTCGAGATCGCCGGAGCGACGGTGCCGACTCAGCGGGCCTTCGTGATGCTGAGCCTCGTTATGCTTGCCGTGCTGCTGGATCGTTCGGGAATTTCCATGCGCCTGATCGCCTGGGCGGCTTTCATCGTCCTGCTTGTCCAGCCGGAAGCCCTGCTTGGCGCTTCCTTCCAGCTTTCCTTCGCCGCCGTCGTGGCGCTCGTTGCGGTCTATGAGGGCCTGGGGGCGTTCTGGATCGGGGAAAGGGCGAAAAGGGGCGTCTTCCGGCGCACCGGCTATTACCTGATGGGGGTAGGGCTCACGACCCTGGTTGCAGGCTTGGCCACGGCACCTTATGCCATCCAGCATTTCAACCGTTTTACCGAATACGGGCTTGCCGCCAACCTGGTCGCCGTGCCGCTGACCGCCCTCTGGATCATGCCCTGGGCGGTCATAGCTTTTCTGCTGATGCCGTTTGGCTTCGATTCGTTTGCCCTTGTCCCGATGGGGTGGGGGGTGGAAGGCGTCATTTGGACGGCGAAAACGGTTGCCGGCTGGCCCGGCTCGGTCGCGCTCCTGCCTGCCATGACGGGGCCGGGTTTCCTTGCCCTCACCCTTGGCGGCCTTTGGCTCTGCCTTTGGCGAAGGCGCTGGCGTTACCTTGGTTTTCTTGGAATTGCCGCCGGCCTTCTTACGGTTGCGTTCTCCTCGCCACCCGATGTTCTGGTTTCCGGCGACGGCAAGCTGTTCGCCGTCCGGGCCGAGGGTGGCGGTTACCGTTTTTCCTCGCGCCAGGCGGCCCGTTTTGCGGGCCAAAACTGGCTTCGCATGACAGGGGAAACGGTCCCTTTGCCATGGCCGAAGGAAGGCGTGAGTGAGGACGGCCGGCTTGCCTGTGACGGGCTTGGGTGCCTTTACCGGGCCGAGGCCGCCGGGCAGATGGTCGCCCTCGTCTTCGAGGCCGGGACGCTGGCCGAGGATTGCGCGGTCGCCGTCGTTCTCGTCAGCCGTGAGCCGGTCTCGAAAAGGAGTTGCCCAGAGCCTAAGGTAGTGATCGACCGCTTCGACCTCTGGCGCGACGGGGGGCATGCCGTTTGGATCGGAAAAAAAGGGGTGCGGGTGCGAAGCGTGCGGGCGGCGCGGGGAAACCGGCCTTGGGTGCTGGCCCCGAAGCAACGTGAAAAATAAGGGAAATTAAGGGAAATACCTGGAGGTCTATTCGAAATACCGGCGGTAAAGCCCGACCAGTTTGCCCTGTATGCGCACGCGGTTCTTGCCGAAAATCCGCGTTTCGTAATGCGCGTTGGCGGGCTCCAGCGCGATGGAGGAGGCGCCTTTCCGACGCAGCCGTTTTAGGGTGACTTCCTCGCCGTCGATCAGGGCAACGATGATGCTGCCGCTGTCCGCTGTATCGCACTCCTGGATAATGGCCGTATCGCCGTCGTAGATGCCGGCTTCGATCATCGAATCGCCGGTCACTTCCAACGCATAGTGATTGCCGGGGCCCAGCAGGCTGGCCGGCACGCCGATTGCCGCCGTCGGGTCGCGCAGCGCCTCGATCGGGGTACCGGCGGCAATTCGGCCAAGCAAGGGCAGTTCGATGACGCCGGCATCCGCCATTTCGTCCGGTTCCGCGTGCAGGGGGCGGAAATTACCTTGGATAACCATGCCGCCGTCGCGTTCTTCCCTGTCGGCCAGAAGGCGTGGGCCGCCACTGGCCTCAGGAAATTTCAGCACTTCGAGCGCGCGAGCCCGATGGGGCAGGCGGCGAATGAAGCCGCGTTCCTCAAGCGCCGTAATCAGGCGATGAATCCCGGATTTCGATTTGAGGTCGAGGGCCACCTTCATCTCGTCAAAAGAGGGCGCCACCCCAGTTTCCTTAAGCCGCCGACGAATGAAAGCCAAAAGCTCATGCTGCTTCTTCGTCAACATCCGAGGCCTCTCAACACTTGGGTTTCTAAATATGGAACAAAAGGAAAACTTTTTTCCATGTTCTAGTTTAGTTCTTGATAAGCGTCAAGAGGGGGCTTGCGAAGCCGACCGGCAGTCAGCCGCAGCCCGGCCCGTCAAAGCGGAGGATTTCAATGGTTTCTCCGGCTTCGGCCGAAGCCGCGTAGGGCCGCCGAATAACCAGGCAATCGGCGCGAACGGTCTGGGCCAGCATGGAACTGTCCTGCTCGGAGAAGGGGGTGACGAGACGCGCGCCGTCGGCCGCCCATTCGCTGGTTGCGCTTAAATAGGCTTCCCGCGGGCCGTTTGCTTCAAGGGCCACGGCCAGCCGGGCGGTCTCGCGCGGCGCGCCGGCGGGGTGCATGCCAAGCAGGGCTTCGATAGCCGGGCGCAGATAGATCAGGCCGCCGACGGCGACCGAAACCGGGTTGCCGGGCAGGCCAAGCATTGGGGTTCCCTTGAGATGCCCAAAAAACGTTGGTTTGCCGGGCCGTGCTGCCACCCCCGAAAAGGCAAGCTCGAGACCTTCTTCGCCGAGCGCGCTGCGTACGAGATCGTGATCGCCGACGGAAGCGCCGCCCGAGGTGACGAGAAGATCCGCCTCCTTGGCCTTCGCCACCAGGGTGAGCAGGGATTCCCGGCTGTCCCGGGCGATACCAAGGTCGGTCGCCTCGCCGCCAAGGCTCTGAATGAGGGCGGCAAGCGTATAGGCGTTCGAGTTGACGTTCTGGGTGGAGGCGAGGGCCGACCCCGGTTCCACTAGCTCGTCGCCGGTCGAGAGAACGGCGATCCTTGGCTTGCGCCGCACCCGCAGATGGGCGCGGTTCATTGCCGCGGCCAGACCAAGGGCGCGGGGGGTCAGGCGCAGGCCCGCCTTGAGCAGCACGTCGCCTTTTTGGAAATCGAGGCCGGCGGAGCGTACAAAATGCCTATTACGAGCGTTTTCATTAACAATAACAGAGCCATTCGCCATTTTCGTAACTTCTTGGATGATGACTATGTCGGCTCCTTTCGGCAGGGCCGCCCCGGTAAAGATCCGAACCGCTTGCCCGGTACCGACCTCACCTTCGAAGGATTGTCCGGCCCGGCTTTCACCGATCACGACCAGGGTCGCCGGCACGACAGCGATATCAGCAGCGCGTAACGCATAGCCGTCCATCGCCGAGACGGCGAGCGGCGGCTGCATCCGTTCGGCCGTCAGGTCTTCCGCCAGGACGCGGCCTAGGGCCTCGCCGAGGGCTATCCTCTCGATGGGCAGAGGCTCGAGGGCGGCCCGAATTCTGGCGACAGCTTCTTCAACAGATATCATTGCTAGGATTCATAAGTTCCAGATTTTCCACCTGATTTATAGACAAGCCGGATGTCCGTCAGGCGGATACCCCGGTCCACCGCCTTGCACATGTCATAAACGGTGAGCGCCGCCGCGGCGACTGCCGTCAGCGCCTCCATCTCGACGCCGGTGCGGGCCTTGACCCGACAGGTGGCGGTAATCTCGACGGCGCTTCGGGCTGCGTCGCAGGCTAACTCGACCTCGATGGCGGTGAGCGCCAAGGGGTGGCAAAGCGGAATGAGCTCCGCCGTCCGTTTTGCTCCCTGGATTCCGGCAAGCCTGGCGACGGCGAGCACGTCGCCCTTCTTCAGGGTGCCTTCCTGGATTTTCCGCAGGGTTTCCGGCTGCATGAGAACGGCACCTTTGGCGGTGGCGATCCGTTCCGTCTCGTCCTTGGCCGTGACGTCCACCATGGCGGCGTTTCCCTTGGCGTCGAAATGCGTGAAGTCCTTGGTCATAAATACGAGCCTAGGCCTTTCCTGCCACTTCAGCGGCGGTCCCGGCGAGGAGCGCCCGGGTCGCGGCCTCAACGTCGGTTTCGCGCAAGAGGGCTTCCCCGATCAGGAAGGTCGTCACCCCCGCCTTCGCCATTTTGGCGAGATCAGCCGGCGTCGAAAGGCCGCTTTCGCATACCACAAGCCGGCTTTTTGATGCCCTCGGCGCCAGGCGTTCCGTCGTCTCGAGATTGACCTCTAGGGTCTCCAGGTTGCGGTTGTTGATGCCGATCAGCCGTGATTTCATGGTCAGCGCCTGTTCGAGTTCGGCTTCCGTATGGGCTTCGATGAGGACGCTCATGCCAAGTTCCTGCGCGATCTTTTCGAGCCCGAGCGCCTCTTCCTCCCCAAGGGCGGCCAGGATCAGAAGCACGCAATCGGTGCCGAGAGCGCGGGATTCATATATCTGATAGGGGTCGAGCAGAAAATCCTTCCGCAGGACAGGCAAGCCGGTGGCTTCCCTCGCCGCCGTGAGATAGGCGTCGCGACCCTGGAACCAGGGCTCGTCGGTGAGCACGGAAAGGCAGGTCGCACCGCCTGCCTCGTAAGCCCTGGCCAAGGCGACCGGGTCAAAATCCTCGCGGATGACGCCCCGGCTGGGCGAGGCACGCTTGATCTCGGCGATAAGGCCGTACCGGCCGGCGGCGCGAGCCTTTTCGAGGGAAGCGAGAAAGCCGCGGGCAGGTGGCGCGGCTTCTGCCAGCACGATCATCTCCGGCAGAGGCCGCACCTCGCGCAGACGGGCGACACGCTCGCGTTTTTCGAGACAGATGCGGCCCAGGGTTCCGCGCAACGGCCTCATCCCTTTCCGTTGGTGATCGCCACAAGCTTGGCGAGCGCCCGTTTCGCCCGTCCGCTAGCGATCGCTTGCCCGGCCAGGGCGACCCCTTCGCGCAGGTTTTTTGCTTTCTGCGCAACGATCAGGGCGGCCGCCGCGTTCAGGAGAACGATGTCGCGGAAAGGCCCTTCTTGGCCATCAAGGAGATCGCGGATCGCCTTCGCGTTGGTCCGGGCGTCCTTGCCCTTGAGCGCCTCGGGTTTGGCCCGGGGCAGGCCGGCGTCCTCGGGCGTCACCTCGAAGGTTCGCACGCGGCCCGCGGCCAGGGCGGCGACGTAGCTCGTCGTTGTCGTCGTGAGTTCGTCGAGGCCATCTTTCCCATGAACGACCCAGGCCCGGGTCGCCCCCAGATTTTTCAGCACGCGGGCCATCGGCTCGACCCAGGCCTTGGAATAGACGCCCAGAAGCTGACGCCTGGCACCGGCCGGGTTGGCTAAGGGACCCAACAGGTTGAAGATCGTCCGGGTGCCGAGTTCCTCGCGCACCTCGGCCACGTGGCGCATCGCCTCGTGGTGGCGGGGCGCGAATAGAAAGCCAATCTTGGCTTGCCCAAGCGCGCGCTTCACCTGCTTCAAATCGGCCGCCAGATTGACGCCGAGGGCTTCCAGCACGTCGGCCGAGCCGGATTTCGAGGAAATAGCGCGATTGCCATGTTTGGCGACGGGCACGCCGGCCCCGGCCACCACCAGCGCGGTTGCCGTAGAGATGTTCTGGGTGCCGGAGGCGTCGCCGCCGGTGCCGCAGGTGTCGATGGCGCCTTCCGGGGCCCGGATGGCGAGCGCCTCGGCCCTCAGCACGCGGGCGGCGCCGGTGATTTCGGCCACCGTCTCGCCGCGCATGCGAAAGGCCATCAAAAGGCCCCCCATCTGGGCCGGCGTTGCCTGGCCCGCCATCAGGATGCGAAAGGCTGCCTCCGCTTCGGCCTCGTCGAGTGTCTGGCCGCCGACGACCTTGATGAGAAAGGGCCGGAGGGTGATTTTTTCCTGCACCATTTCAGGCCCCGGAAGCCAGTTTCAGGAAGTTCCGGAGCAAGGCATGCCCATGCTCGGAGGCGATGCTTTCCGGGTGGAACTGGACGCCGTAAAGCGGCAGCTCTTTATGGGCGAGACCCATGACCAGACCATCCTCGGTTTCCGCCGTTACGGTCAGGCAGTCCGGCAGGCTCTTGCGCTCGACGACGAGGGAATGATAGCGGGTCGCCGGGAAGGGGTTGGGCAGGCCCGCGAAGACGTCGGTGCCGGTATGATGGATCTCGCTTACCTTGCCGTGCATCGGGACCGGCGCCCGGACGACCTTGCCGCCCATGGCCTGGCCGATCGCCTGATGGCCCAGGCAGACGCCGAGAATGGGGTAGGTGCCGGCCGCGGCGGTGATCAGGTCGAGGCAGATCCCGGCGCGATCCGGATCGCAGGGGCCGGGCGAGATGACGATTCCCTCCGGGTTAAGGGCGAGGGCTTCCTCGACGGTCAGGGCATCATTTCGCCTTACTTCCATTTTGGCGCCAAGTTCGCAAAAATAGTGGTATAAATTGTAAACAAAGCTGTCGTAATTATCAATTAATAGAAACATTTCAATACATTATATATATAATATTAATTATTAACTTAAAATAATTTAATTTCTATAAATAACAAATAATTAGATATAAAGTTTTAATTTTATGGTATACATCAAGTTAACCATATTAATAAATGCATATTTAAGTCAGTATGATTGTCACTTAAACTCCCGATGCCAACCGCGCCTTCTCATCCAGCAAAAAGGCCGTCTCGGCAAGGGCCGAAAACTTACGCCGAAAAGTGAGATATAGAAATATATAAAGGGAAGGGACCCTCCTTCATGCTCCGTTCATTTCGACATGCATAAGTGGCAAAAACAATTGGCGGGGCCTTGGAAAACGATCTTCATCGCCTTTCTTTTCCTTGGGCTGGGGCTGGGGCTCGGTGCCGGCGTGGCGCTCTTTTTCGCGGAGAAGCCGGCGGCGCCTAAAATCTTGGCCAGTGTTCCCGCACCGAGTAAAGCTTTACCCAAGCCCGCGAACCGGGTCGAGACCCTACCCGCGCCGGTGCCAGCGCCAATGCCAGTGCCGCAATGGATGCGAAACGCCATGCCCGCGCCAGAGGCAGGGGCGAAGCCGATGATCGCCGTCATCCTTGATGATCTCGGCCCCAATCAAGCGGGCACGGAAGCCGCTATCGACCTGCCGCCGCCTATTACCCTTGCCTTTCTTCCTTACGCGGAGAATTTGCCGAAACTGACGGCGAAGGCGCGGGCGGCCGGGCACGAGTTGCTGGTCCATGTCCCGATGGAGCCGGATGGGGAAGGGGGAGAAGACCCGGGTCCGCAAGTGCTCCTCACGCGGTTGGGGCCGGACGAGGTGCTGAAACGGCTGCGGTGGGATCTCGACCGTTTCGATCACTATGTCGGGATCAACAACCACATGGGCAGCAAGTTCACGAAAGACCCGGCACGCCTCGCCATCGTCTTCAAAGAACTGAAAAAACGCGGCCTTCTGTTCATCGATTCGAGGACGACGGCAGAAACCGCGGCCAGGAGAGTGGCCGAGGAAATCGGGGTGCCTTTCGCCGAGCGTCAGGTTTTTCTCGACAATATACGCTCGATCGAAAATCTGCGAGAGAGCCTCGCCGAGCTCGAAGCGCTCGCCCGGAAAGGAGGGTCGGCCATTGCGATCGGCCATCCCCATGGGATCACCTTGAAGGCGTTGCGGGAATGGCTGCCTAGCCTTGAAGGAAAAGGCTTCGCGCTGGTACCGGTCAGCGCGATTGTCCGCCGGCATCTCGAAGATCCGGACCGGCGGTCTAGCGCCAACTAGGAAGAGGCCTTTTCCTTGCCGCGGGCGGCGTAACGCAGGGCTTCCTCCGCGGCGCGCAGAAGCGCCATCGCCTTGTTGCGGCTCTCCTGATATTCCGCCTCCGGGTCGCTGTCCGCGACCACCCCGCCACCCGCCTGAATATACATTGTTCCGTCCTTGACGACGGCGGTGCGAAGCGCGATGCAGCTGTCCATCGCGCCGTTCGCCGCGAAGTAACCGACGCAGCCGCCGTAAATACGCCGGCGATCCGGTTCAAGTTGCTCGATAATTTCCATCGCCCGCACCTTCGGTGCGCCGGAAACGGTGCCGGCGGGGAAGCCCGCGATTAGCGCGTCGGTCGCATCGAATTTGGGGTCGAGTTCGCCCTCGACGTTCGAAACCAGATGCATAACGTGGGAGTAGTGTTCGACGGCCATCTCTTCCGTGACGCGAACCGTGCCGACCTTGGCCACACGGCCGACGTCGTTCCGGCCAAGATCGAGCAGCATGAGGTGCTCGGCCCGCTCCTTCGGGTCGTTCAGCAGGTTCTCCGCCAACCGGCGATCCTCTTCCGCGTTGGCGCCGCGCCGTCGGGTGCCGGCGATGGGCCGGATCGTGATCTTGCCGTCGCGTACCCGCACCATAATCTCGGGGCTGGAACCAACGACCGCGAAGCCCTGGAAATCGAGCAGAAAAAGAAAAGGCGAGGGGTTTAACCGGCGAAGCGCCCGGTAAAGGGCGAGGGGCGGCAAGGAAAAAGGAAGCTGGAAGCGTTGCGAAGGCACGACCTGGAAGACATCGCCCGCCCGGATGTATTCCTTCGCCCGTTCGACCATCCCATGATAGGCCTCGCGCGTCATGTTCGAGGTGATTGGGGGCGCTTCTCCGGTGGCGGATGACGCCACGGTTTCGTGCGCAAGCCCTGCTTCAAGGGTGCCGAGACATTGACGAAGGCGTTTCTCCGCCGCCGCGTAGGCTTCTTCCGCCGTCACCCCTTGCTTCGGGCGCACCGGCGTAACCAGGGTTGCCGTATCGGCGATGTTGTCAAAGATCGCCATCATCGTCGGGCGAACGAACATGCCGTCCGGTAGGCCGGCAATACCGTCCGGGTTCTTGGCCGGCAGGCGTTCCATCAACCGGACCATGTCATAGCCCATGTACCCGACAAGGCCGGCCGCCATCGGCGGCAATGCCTCGGGTAAATCGATCGCGGATTTTGCCAGAAGTGCGCGGAACGAGCGCAGCGCGCCGTCCGAAACCGGAACGAAATCACCGCCGCCGGCTTCAGCGTTCTCGTTGATTTCCGCCCGGTCTCCGAAACAGCGCCAAACAACGTCCGGACGAATGCCGATGAACGAGTAACGCCCGCGGACGGCGCCACCCTCGACGGATTCAAGGAGAAAACCGTTCGGTGCGTCCTTGGCAAGCTTCTGCATGGCCGAAACGGGCGTTTCCAGATCGGCCACCCGTTCCGTCCACACGACCTGGGCGCGGTTGTCTTGGTAGCTCTTCACAAAATCGGAAAAGGCAGGCTGAATGCGCATCGCCCGCGGTCAGAACGCGGCTTCTATCGCGGAGCGATTCACTTTTACCCCGTATTTTTTTCTTAACGCGGCCGCGTATTGATCGAGGACGTCGCCGGCCATCGCTTCTAGCGCTTCCTGCCGGACTTCCTCAAGCGCTTTCGTATCCTTTTCGATATCGGCTTCCAGAATTTTCTTCACTTCGGCAACGGCATAGCCGTTTTTGGACGGTGCCATCACCACAGCGCCGGGCTTAGCCGCAAAAATCTCGCGAACGAGTTCGGCGGTAACGCCAGAACCATCGTCCTCTTCGTCCCGGGCCAGGGGGCGGGATACCGTAAAGGCCAGGCCGCGATTGCGGGCAAGCGTCTTGAGGCTTTCCTTGTTCCCGGCCTCTGCAACAAGCAAGGCCGCTGTCTCTTTAGCCTTGCCCATCCGTTCCTTCGCCTGCCAGTCGGCGATCACCTGGGCGCGAATCTCCTCCAGCGGACGGGCCGTCGAAGGTGTAATGGAGTCGACTCGCAGTAGAAAAAAACCACCTTCTTTGGTTTCCGTAAGTGCGCTGTTTTCGCCTTCCGCCGTTTTGAAGGCGACCGCGAGAAAGTCTTGGATGTCGGGAAAGCTTGCTATCGGCTTCCCGGCTGCGTCTTTCCCCTTGGCGGTCACTTTGTCGAAATGAGAGATGGGAAGGTTTAACGTCTTTCCAGCCGCATCGAGAGAAGCCCCGCCGGCGAGAAGGTCCTCAAGCTGCGTCGAAACCGCATACAGGCTGTTGATCGCCCGGTCCTGGGCAATCCCTTCGGCAATCTGGGCCCGCACATCTTCGAAAGAAGGGGTCGAACTGGGCTCGATTTTTTTCACGCGCAGGATGTGCCAGCCAAAGGGGCTGCGGATGGGCTTGCTGATCGCGCCCTCCGGCAACTGGAAGGCCGTGTCGGCTATCTCCGGAATTAGGTTCTGGCGCGGGTGGTTGCCGAGAGAAAGACTGACGCCCTCTTTGATTTTTCCAGCTTCCCTTGCCACTTCCTCGAAGGTCTTGCCGGCAGCCAACATCGCCTCCGCCTGCGTGGCGCTTTCCTGATCGGAAAGAAGAATTTGTTCGATTTCGCGGTGTTCCGGGATGCCGAGTTCGCCGATGCGCGCCTCGTTCTCGTATTCTTCCCGAAGTTCCTTTTCGGGGATATCGACTTCGCCCATGAAGTGGGCGGGGGTAAGGATGATCCCCGTGATAGCGCGGTATTCCGGCGCCATATATGTGCCGATATGGGCCTCATAATAGTCTGTCAACGCGTTCGCGTCGGGGCTTCCAATCTCTTTCACCTTACTCGCTGGAATCTCGACGACCTCCGCCACCCGTTTTTCTTTCAGGAACTTGAAAAGCGCCACACCCAAGCGTTCCGGAAGGACCGTCCCGTGGGTGACGGCTTCGGTCAGCTGGTTGCGCAGGATTCCAGAGCGAACCAGCTTTACGAATTCCTCTTCCGTCAACCGGTTATCGGCCAGAAGGCGATAGAAGACTTCCTCGCTGAATTCCCCGAACCCGTCACGGAAGGAAGGGTTGGCCCGAATTTGCACAGCTACCAGCGCGTCCGAGGTAGCGAGCCTGAGGGCTTGCGCTTCAAGCTCGAAGACGAGGCCTGAAATCAGGCGGTCGAGCGCATTGTCCACGAGGCCCATTTCGCGAGCCCGTTCGGTCGTTAGGGTGCCTTCGAAGACATACTGAATGCGGTCAATTTCCCGTTGAAATTCACGCATAAACTGGGTGCCGGTGATGCGGATGCCACCGACCTCTGCAACCGTGCTTTCGCGTCCGCCGCGAAAAATATCGCCGATCCCCCACGCCGCGAAACTCAGGACGAGGAGAAGGAGAAGTCCTTTGACAACCCAGGAGGCTGTGCGTTTACGGATCGAAGCCAGCATATGAAATCGTGAGGTGAGGTGTTGGGTTAAAAAAAAGGCATGAATTCAAGCCGTTGCCAGCCGCATGATAAAGAGGGCGCCAATCCCCCGCAACCACAGAATGGAGCGTTTTACGTTCACCTTCGAGACTGGAAAGGGGGCTTGCCCTATGCTACGCAGGCGCCTCAACGATTTGGCGGGAAACAGGGACACCGGAAACCAACATGGCTGATGCACCACGCCCGTTAATCGCCGGCAATTGGAAAATGAATGGGCTTTGCGAAACCGGGCGCGCACTGACCCAAGCCGTCGTCAAACGCTGGCGGGCGGCGGACCGTGGGAAGGTTGACCTTCTCCTTTGCCCGCCGGCAACCCTTCTCGGCATGGTCGGCGAAGCGCTTAAGGGAAGCGGAATTCTTCTCGGTGCACAAGATTGCCATTCCGAAAAACCGGGCGCCCACACCGGCGATATTGCCGCCGTTATGCTGGCCGATATTGGATGCCGCTTCGTCGTCCTCGGCCATTCCGAACGCCGCCAGGCTCACCGGGAGACCGACGCCCTTGTGCGGGCGAAAGTGCGGGCGGCCCATACCGCGGGCCTTACCGTCATCCTGTGCGTAGGCGAAAGCGCGGCGGAACGGCAGGCGGGCAGGGCAGAGGCGATCGTCGGTGCGCAGCTTGACGGTTCCCTGCCAGATGGGGCTTCGGACAAAAACACCGTCATCGCCTACGAGCCGGTCTGGGCGATCGGCAGCGGAAAAACGCCGGCGGCGGACGATATCCGCGCCATGCATGCATGGATCCGGGCACGCCTTGGCAAACGTTTCGGCGGGGCGGACGCTTTGCGTATCCTCTATGGCGGTTCCGTAACGTCGAAGAACGCGCCAGATATTTTGCCAATGCCCGAGGTGAATGGCGCTCTGGTCGGCGGCGCCAGTCTCGATGCCGAAGAATTCTGCCGAATTGCGAGTTGTGGCTAGCATTCCTAGGCAAAATTCAGTAAAAGGCGTGGGACGGCCCGCCGAAAAATGGCAGAAAGCAGCGAAAAACCAGTCGAATGACCACGGTCCTTCTCGTCGTTCATCTTTTACTTGCGATTGCGCTCGTGAGCGTCGTGCTGCTGCAGCAGAGCGAAGGCGGCGGCCTGGGAATTGGCGGCAGCGGCGGCAGCCTGTTTACGACCAAGGAAACGGCCAATTTGCTGACCCGCACGACGGCGATCCTGGCCGCCCTTTTCATGGTGACAAGCCTTACGCTGGCCATCCTCGCCAACCAATCATCGAAACCGCAGTCGATTCTCGATATCAAGGAACCCGCCGCGGTTCCCCTTGAAGTGGCGCCCATTGCACCGGCGGCCGAACCAAACGCTCCCTTGGGCGAATGACGCGGGGCTTAGGCTCCAAAAACCGAAACGGCGTTTTTGCCGCCTCTTTTGTTTTTGGTGCTTTTGGCAGGCCCCCTTTTTCGGGTAAGCTGTAATTCCATGACGCGGTTCATTTTCATCACCGGCGGCGTGGTCTCCTCACTTGGAAAAGGAATCGCCTCCGCGGCGCTCGGCGCGCTACTGCAGGCGCGCGGATTCAAGGTCCGCCTTCGCAAGCTCGATCCCTATTTGAACGTAGACCCGGGCACGATGAGCCCTTATCAGCACGGCGAGGTCTACGTCACCGACGACGGGGCGGAAACCGATCTCGACCTTGGCCACTACGAGCGCTTTATCGGCGTTTCTTCCCGGCGGACGGATAACGTCACGACCGGCAAGATTTATTCCTCCGTCATCGCGAAGGAACGCCGGGGTGACTATCTCGGAGCCACCATTCAGGTCATCCCCCACGTCACCGACGCCATCAAGGAATTCATCCTGGCCGATCTTAAGGACGAGGATTTCGTCCTATGCGAAATCGGCGGCACGGTCGGCGACATCGAAGGGTTGCCTTTCCTCGAAGCAATCCGCCAGCTTGGCAACGAACTTGGCAGCGAGCGCACCATGTACGTGCATCTCACGCTGCTGCCATATATCCCGTCCTCCGGCGAATTAAAGACAAAGCCGACGCAGCACTCCGTAAAGGAACTCTTGAGCGTCGGAATTCAGCCGGACATCCTGCTTTGCCGGAGCGATCGCGAAATCCCCGCCTCCGAGCGGCGAAAAATTGCGCTCTTTTGCAACGTCCGCGAGGAGGCAGTCATTCCCGCCAAAGACGTGGGATCGATTTACGAGGTTCCCTTAAGCTACCACGCGGAAGGATTCGACGAGCAGGTTTGCCGTCATTTCAACGTCGCTCGTGACCGCCAACCGGACTTAAACCGCTGGCGGGACATCGTCGCGCGAATCCATTCGCCCGAAGGCGAGGTGAAGATCGCCATCGTCGGCAAATACGTCAACTTGTTGGACAGTTACAAATCCCTTATCGAAGCGCTCGATCACGGCGCCATCGCGAATCATGTCCGGGTGAGCCTGGACTGGATCGATTCCGAGATCTTCGAAAACGGCAACGCCGTCCAAAAACTCGAAGACGTGCATGGGATTCTCGTGCCGGGCGGTTTCGGCGAGCGCGGCTCGGAAGGCAAGATTGCCGCCGTCGAATTCGCCCGTGAACGGCGCGTGCCTTATTTCGGCATCTGCTTTGGAATGCAAATGGCCGTCGTCGAGATTGCCCGGCACCTCGCGGGGCTTCGGGAAGCGAATTCGACGGAGTTCGGACCGACGAAGGAACCGGTCATCGGGCTCATGACGGAATGGGCCCAGGGCGAGGCGACCGTTCACCGAACGGCGAAGGACGAGTTGGGCGGCACCATGCGGCTTGGCGCCTATCCGTGCCATCTCGAACCTGGAAGCCGGGTATCCGAAATCTACAAGGGCGAGAAACTGATCCACGAGCGTCACCGTCATCGCTACGAGGTGAACATCAACTACACCAACCAGCTTGCCGCCGTCGGCCTTCGCTTCTCCGGCATGTCTCCGGACGGCAGGTTGCCGGAAATCATCGAGATCGCGGATCACCCATGGTTCATTGGCGTGCAGTTCCACCCCGAGCTGAAATCCAGGCCCTTCGAACCGCACCCTTTATTTACTTCCTTTATCGAAGCGGCTGTAAAACAGTCGCGACTGGTGTAAACGGACGCCGCCAATGACACGCCATGCCCATGTCACCATCGGAAAGGTCAAGGTCGGCAACGACCTGCCGCTGACGTTGATCGCCGGCCCTTGCGCGATCGAAAGCGAAAGCCACGCGCTGGAGACGGCCGAAGCGCTCGTCAAGATCACGGGCAAGCTGGGCATCGGCCTCGTTTACAAGTCTTCTTACGACAAGGCGAACCGGACGAGCGGGAAAAGCCCGCGGGGCGTCGGGATCGGCAAGGGGCTTGCCATCCTGGCCGAGGTGCGCGCCCGCCTGGGCTGCCCGGTGCTGACGGATGTTCACGCGCCCGATCAATGCAGGCCCGTTGCCGAGGTCGTCGATGTGCTGCAGATACCGGCCTTTCTTTGCCGGCAAACGGACCTTCTGGAGGCGGCCGCCAAGACCGGAAAAGCCATCAACGTCAAGAAGGGGCAGTTCCTGGCACCTTGGGACATGGCAAACGTCGTCCACAAGATTGTGGCGGCGGGAAACCCTAACGTCCTCGTCTGCGAACGCGGTGCAAGCTTTGGGTACAACACGCTGGTCTCCGACATGCGCGCCCTGCCGATCCTGGCACGCGACGGCTTCCCCGTCGTGTTCGACGCCACCCATTCCGTCCAGCAGCCCGGCGGCCAGGGAACCGTAAGCGGCGGCCAGCGCGAATTCGTGCCCGTCCTCGCCCGCGCCGCGGTGGCGGTGGGGGTGGCGGCCGTCTTTCTGGAAACCCACCCCGACCCGGACAACGCCCCCTCCGACGGGCCGAACATGGTGCCGATGGCAAGGCTGCCGGCCCTGCTGGAGGAACTGATCGAATTCGATCGGATCGCAAAGGCGCGACCGATCTTGTTTTCCTAAATTCCCCAGGGAGAAGCGTTCCATGATGGCGATTACCGATATCCACGCTCGCGAAATCCTGGACAGCCGCGGCAACCCGACCGTCGAGGTGGAGGTTAGCCTTGAAAACGAGATCATGGCCCGCGCCGCCGTGCCGTCGGGGGCTTCGACCGGCACCCACGAAGCGGTCGAACTTCGCGACGGCGGCAGTCGCTATGGCGGAAAGGGGGTGCAAAAGGCCGTTGATGCCGTGAACGGCGAGATTTTCGACGCCCTTTCCGGCATGGACGCCGAAGACCAGGTGGCGCTCGACCGCATCCTCGTCGAACTCGACGGTACGCCGAACAAGTCGCGCCTAGGCGCCAACGCCATTCTTGGCGTGAGCTTGGCGGTCGCCAAGGCGGCGGCGATCGGGGCGGGTCTGCCGCTTTTTCGCTATATCGGGGGCGCCCATGCGCGGATTCTTCCCGTGCCGCTCATGAACATCCTGAACGGTGGCGCCCACGCCGACAACCCCCTCGACATTCAGGAATTCATGCTGATGCCGATCGGCGCGCCGAGTTTCGCCGACGGCCTTCGCATGGGCGCGGAAATTTTCCACGCGCTGAAGGCGCAGTTGAAGAAGGCGGGCCACAATACGAATGTCGGCGACGAAGGGGGATTCGCGCCAAATTTAAAAAGCGCCGACGAAGCGCTCGGCTTCATTGTCCAGGCTATCGAGAAGGCCGGCTATCGGCCGGGCGAGGACATAGGGCTTGCCCTCGACGTGGCGGCAAACGACTTTTTCAAGAACGGCGTCTATGAATTTCGGGGCGAGGGGAAGCGATTCGACCGGAATGGTCTCGTGGATTTCTACCGGAATCTAGTCAAGCGCCATCCGATCGTTTCCATTGAGGACGGCATGGCGGAAGACGACTGGGAAGGCTGGGAAATTCTGACAAAGGCGCTGGGTGCAGAGATTCAACTCGTCGGGGATGATCTTTTCGTGACGAACCGGCTGCGTGTGCAGGAAGGAATCGCCCGCAAGGTTGCCAACGCCGTTCTCATCAAGCCCAACCAAATCGGCACCCTTTCCGAAACGCTGGAGACGGTCGAGACTGCCCACAAGGCCGGTTACAAGGCCGTGCTTTCCCACCGTTCCGGCGAAACGGAGGACACCACGATCGCCGACCTTGCGGTGGCGACGAATTGCGGTCAGATCAAGGCCGGTTCGCTTTCCCGCACCGACCGGCTTGCCAAATACAATCAGCTTGTCCGCATCGAAGAAGAACTCACGCCGAACGGCCGTTATGCCGGCCAAACCGTTCTGCGCACGGCAACTTGACTTTCACCGATGTAAATTACCCCTTCGATCCATGACGCTGGGCAAACACCCGCGTCGCCTCCGCAGGCGGGGCGTCGATGAAGAAAAAGTGTTGACGGCGCGAAAGCAGCATGATTCCCTTAATTTCCATGTCGCTTTTGATCGAGTTGCGCGCACGCGCCAAACAGATCGTCGTTCCCGTTTTCGGGATCGTGGCGGTTTCTTACTTCAGCTATCACACGATTCAAGGCGAACGCGGGATTCTCGCCTGGCTGCAACTCACGAATCAGCTAGAACAGGCGAAGGAGACCCTTCATACGCTGGAATTCGAACGGAACACCCTTGCCAGCCGCGTCCGCCTTTTGCACCCGGATCATCTCGATCTCGATATGCTGGACGAACAAGCCCGCCGGCTCTTGAGTGTCGGCCGGGAGGATGAAATTCTCTTTCTGTTGCCGTCGGCGAAAGCGAAAGCCGACCAACCCGCCAGCCTTCCGGCGCAAAAAGATTAACCTGAATTCAGTTTATATTAATTTTTTTCTGTAATATGAATATGTTGTAGCGCGGTTTTCCTTGCAATTCCGGCCGCAGGCGCGTAGTTCTAGCCTTAAGAAAGCACCCATGGTTGGGGTTGCATGGCCGCGAAAAAATCCACGAAAAAGGTAAAGGCAGACGTCGCGCAAGCACTGGCGAGGCGCCGTCGCGCCCGTCGGGGAACCCCTTCGGAACCTGGGAAGCTGCTCGGCTTCTACCGCCAGATGCTGCTCATACGCCGCTTCGAGGAAAAGGCGGGGCAGCTTTATGGCATGGGCCTGATCGGCGGCTTTTGCCATCTCTATATCGGACAGGAAGCCGTCGTCGTAGGCGCGCTGGCGGCGATCGAGCCACCGAAGGATTCCTACGTCACCGCCTATCGCTGCCACGGCCACGCCCTGGGGGCCGGCCTCGACGCCAAGACCATCCTGGCGGAACTCACCGGCCGGCGCGACGGGGTATGCAAGGGCAAGGGCGGCTCTATGCATCTCTTCGCGCCCGACAAAGGGTTCTATGGCGGGCACGGAATCGTCGGCGCCACGGCCCCGCTCGGCACCGGCATCGCTTTCGCTCACAAATACCGAGACGACGGCGGCGTCGTGCTGACCTTCTTTGGCGAGGGCGCTGCCAACCAGGGACAGGTTTACGAAGCCTTCAACATGGCCTCTCTCTGGAAGCTTCCCGTCGTCTATATCATCGAGAACAACCGCTACGGCATGGGAACCGCCGTCGAACGGGCCTCGGCGATCACCGATATGTACAAGCATGGCGACAGCGTCGGCATTCCGGGCGAACGGGTGGACGGCATGGACGTTCTCGCGGTCGAAAAAGCGGTGAAAAAGGCGGCGGCCCATGCGCGCGCCGGCAAGGGGCCAACGCTTCTCGAAATGCGAACCTATCGCTACCGCGGCCATTCGATGTCGGACCCGGCAAAGTACCGGAGCCGCGAGGAGGTCGCAAAAATACGAGAAAAACGAGACCCCATCGATCACTTGAGCAAGACATTGCTTGCCACCGGCAAGGTGAAGGAAGAGGGCCTGAAGGAAATCGATCGCGAAGTAAAGGCGGTCGTCTCGGAAGCCGCCGAATTCAGCCAGAAGAGTCCCGAACCGGCCGGCGAAGAACTCCTGACCGACATCCTGATCGAAGTCCGAACTTAGTAACGCCATGCCGAAGCAAGTTTTGATGCCCGCGCTGAGCCCGACGATGGAGGAGGGGAAGCTTGCGCGCTGGGTAAAGCGGGAAGGGGAGAAAATCGCCGCGGGCGACGTGCTGGCGGAGATCGAGACCGACAAGGCGACGCTTGAGCTTGAGGCGACGGACGAGGGGGTCCTGGGAAAGATTTTGGTTGCCGAAGGAACCGAAGGGGTTCGGGTGAACGCGCCGATCGCCTGGATTCTCGAGGAAGGCGAGGACGCCGGCGCCCTTGCCGGGGCGGAACCCGCACCCGTGCCCGTCGTGCCAGCCGCGCCGAAAAAGGCGGAAGAAAAGCCGGCGGCGCGGGAAGCGCCGAAGCCACAAACCCCCACCGAAGCCAAACCGGCCGCACCAAGGACGGTGGAAGCCCAACCCCGACAGGAAAGCGCCAAGCCGGGCACGCGGGTCTTCGCGAGTCCGCTGGCGAGGCGGCTGGCGAAGGAGGCCGGGTTCGACCTGCACGCCGTTCGGGGGACCGGCCCCCACGGCCGAATCGTCAAGGCCGACGTCGAAAGCGTGTCGAGACGGGCCGTTATGCCTCTGCCAGGGCGGCCCATCCCGCGCGCCCCCGGCACCATGCCGTCTTCCAAGGAAATCCCGAACACGAATATTCGCACCGTGCTCGCCGAGCGCCTGACAAAGGTCCACCAGGAGGTTCCCACCTTCTTCCTTTCAATCGACTGCGCGATCGATGCGCTTCTTTCCATCCGGCAACAAGCCAACGATATGCTGGAAGAAAGGGAAAAGTTGTCGGTGAACGATTTCCTGATCCGCGCGGCGGCGCTGGCGCTGATGGAGGTGCCGGTAGTGAATTCGAGCTGGGAAGGGAAAGCGATTCGCCAGTACGAAGGGGCGGACATCGCGATGGCGGTGGCAACCGAGCGCGGGCTTATCACACCGGTCCTCCGAGGGGCGGAGGCAAAAACCGTCCGGGAAATCGCCCGTGAGGCGAAGGTGCTTGCCGAGAAGGCGCGGGCCGGCAAATTGCGGCCCGAGGAATTCCAGGGCGGCACGTTCACGGTTTCGAATCTCGGCATGCTCGGAATCCGCCAGTTCGACGCCATCTTGAATCCGCCGCAGGCATGTATCCTGGCGATGGGCGCCGGCGAGAAGCGGCCAGTCGTGCGGGACGGCGCGGTTGCAATCGCAACGGTGATGATCTCCACGCTCACCTGCGACCATCGCGTCGTGGACGGCGCAAAAGGTGCGGAATTCCTGGCCGCCTTCAAGCGTTATGTCGAGGAGCCCGCCCGCATGCTTCTCAAGGAAGCCGGCTATGGCTGATCCGAATTACGACATCGCCATCGTGGGCGGCGGGCCGGGCGGCTATGTAGCGGCAATCCGGGCGGCCCAGCTCGGTCTCAAAGTGGCGGTGATCGAGGAGAAGCATCTCGGCGGCATCTGCCTCAACTGGGGCTGCATTCCGACGAAGGCGCTTCTGCATTGTTCGGAGATTCACCACCTTCTTCGGCACCTTGACGATTACGGCTTCTCTGCCAAGGAGATACAATTCGATATTCAGAAAATAGTTAAGCGTTCGCGGGCGGTCGCTGATCAACTTGCGAAGGGGGTCGCTTACCTTCTGAAGAAAAACAAAGTGGACGTCATCGAAGGCCGCGCCCGACTTCAAGGCAAGGGGAAGATCGAGATTACAAAAGCCAAGGCGGAAACCCGCGCCGTCGCGGCGAAGCATATCCTGCTGGCGACCGGCGCCCGGGCGAAAACGCTCCCCGGCCTAGAGCCGGACGGCAAGCTCGTCTGGACCTATCGGGAAGCGATGGTGCCCGCCGCGTTTCCGAAATCGCTTCTGGTCATCGGCTCCGGCGCCATCGGGATCGAATTCGCAAGCTTCTACCGGAACCTGGGCGCCGAGGTCACGGTCGTCGAGGTTCTCGATCGCATCCTGCCTGCGGAGGACGAGGAAATCTCCGACCTTGCCCGCAAGGCTTTTACGAAGCAGGGAATTCGCATTCTGACGAAGGCCGAGGTGGTGGATATCAAGAAGGGCAACGATCGCCTGACGGCGAAGGTAAAGGCAAACGGCAAGGAAGAAACGATCGAAGCGGCGCGCGCCATCCTCGCGGTCGGCATCACCGGAAACACCGAAGACCTGGGCCTCGAAGGGACAAAGGTGCGGGTCGAAAAAGGGCACGTTTTAGTCAACGAATGGCTCGAGACCGGCGAACCGGGGGTGTTTGCGATCGGCGATCTCGTCGGCCCGCCCTGGCTTGCCCACAAGGCGAGCCATGAAGGGGTACTCTGTGTCGAAAAGATCGCCGGCGTGAAAGGCGTCCATCCCCTCGACGTGACGCGGATCCCGGGTTGCACCTATTCGATGCCGCAGGTGGCAAGCGTAGGCCTCACCGAGAAGGCGGCGAAGGCGGCGGGACATGAGGTGCGGGTCGGGCGCTTCCCATACCGGGGAAACGGCAAGGCGGTCGCCATGGGAGCCCTGGAGGGTTTAGTAAAGACGGTGTTCGACACGAAGACCGGCGAATTGCTTGGCGCCCATATCCTCGGGGCGGAGGCGACCGAGTTGATCCAGGGCTATATGATCGCACGCACGCTGGAGGCGACGGAAGCCGAGCTGATCGCCGCGATCTTCCCGCATCCCACCCTTTCGGAGACCCTGCACGAGGCCGTCCTTGACGCCTATGGCCGGGCCATTCATTTCTAGGAGCAAGATGGGCGACGTCGAAAACCTGCACCCGCACGAACCGCTCCGGAAGCCGCCGTGGATCCGCGTGAAGGCACCGACCTCGCACGCCTATGCCGAAACCCGCAACCTGATGCGCCGGCTTCGCCTGAACACGGTGTGCGAGGAAGCGGCCTGCCCGAATATCGGGGAATGCTGGGCCAACAAGCACGCGACCGTCATGATCCTGGGAAACGTGTGCACGCGGGCCTGCGCCTTCTGCAACGTCGCCACCGGCAAGCCCGATCTTCTCGATCCGCACGAGCCGGAGAACGTCGCCCTGGCCGTAGCGGAACTCGGGCTTCATCACGTCGTCGTCACGTCCGTGGACCGGGACGACCTGGCGGACGGCGGCGCCAGCCACTTCGTTCGCTGCATCGGGGAAATCCGGAAGCGCGCCCCCCAAACGACAATCGAAGTGCTGACGCCCGATTTCCTGCGAAAAGAAGGCGCGATCGAGGCGGTCATTGCGGCAAGGCCGGACGTTTTCAACCACAACCTCGAAACGGTGCCGGGCCTTTACCGGCGGATTCGTCCGGGGGCCAGATATTACCATTCCCTTCGCCTGCTTGAGCGGGCCAAAAGGCTCGACCCTTCGATCTTCACGAAGTCCGGGATCATGGTGGGTCTGGGCGAGACGAAGGAAGAGGTGCTGCAGGTCATGGACGATCTGCGTACGGCGGACGTGGACTTCCTCACCATCGGCCAATACTTGCAGCCGACCCCGCGCCACGCGCCCGTCGTCGCCTACATCACGCCGGAAATCTTCGCGGATTACCGCAAGATCGCCCTGGCCAAGGGATTCGAGATGGTCGCCTCCTCGCCGTTGACGCGCTCCTCCTACCACGCCGACAAGGACTTCGAAGCGCTGCGCACGGCGCGCGAGGCACGCCTTGCCGGCGACTGACCGGCCGCATGCCGACCCACGCCGAAAAGCGCCATCTGCCCTACACGCCGGAACAGCTGTTCGACCTTGTGGCCGATATCGAGCGCTACCCGGAATTTCTTCCATGGTGCCTGGCCGCGCGCATCGAAAGACGCGAGGGAAACACGGTCTACGCGGACCTTGTCATCGGCTTCAAGATGTTCCGCGAGCATTTTTCTTCCGTTGACGTTTTCGACCGTCCGCACCGGATCGACGTCCGCTACACGAAGGGCCCGCTGCGCCACCTGAACAACCACTGGGTTTTCGAAAGGGCGCCGGACGGCGGCTCCATCCTGGACTTCTACATCGACTTCGAGTTCCACGCGCGCCTCTTCCAGAAAATAGCCGGTCCCCTTTTCGATGAGGCGGTGCGGCGGCTGGTCGCGGCCTTCGAGGCCCGCGCGCATACGATTTACGGCGTCCCAAAAGGAAAAGGGACCTAAGAGACGAGGCCTTCCGCTTGCCGCCTCAAAAGTCCGATCGCCGCCTGCACGGCGTGCAGCCGGATCGCCGTGCGGTCGCCCGAAAAGACGTGGCGCGCGTGAAGGGTGGGGCGCCCGCGGGCGGCGGTGGCCAGATGCACGAGGCCGACCGGCTTATCCTGCGTCCCGCCGCCTGGGCCTGCGATCCCCGTTGTGGCGATGGAAAGATCCACACCGGCAGATGCAAGGGCGCCTTCCGCCATGGCGCGGGCAACCGCCTCGCTGACGGCGCCGTGGGTTTCGATCAATCTTTTCGAAACGCCGAGCAGGGCTTCCTTTGCTTCATTCGCATAAACGATAAAGCCGCGTTCAAGCACGTTCGAAGCACCCGGAATTTCCGTCAAGCAGCCGGTAACGAGACCGCCAGTGCAGGATTCGGCCGTGACGAGGCGAAGCCCATGGCGGTGGCACAGCAGAAGAAGTGTCCGCGTCTCTTCCAGCAATTCCCTTGAAAACATGTGCCGTCAGCCGAGAAGGAAGCGCACGAGCAGAAGCCCGGCGATTGCATAAACCGCAGCCATCCCGTCGTCGGCCATAATGCCGAAACCGCCGGGCAAGCCCCGCTCGATGGCGCGAATAGGCCAAGGTTTCAGGATGTCGGCGAGGCGGAAGAAAAAAAAGCCAAGACCGTAAAAAAGCACTTCCCTCGGCACCATGCTGAGCACGAGCCATTGGGCGACGACCTCGTCTATGACGACGGCGGGCGGGTCGGTCTTTTCGTAGGCGCTGGCATAAACGCCGGCCGCCCAGATCCCGACCGGTACGAAAAGAATGGCGAGGACCGCAAGCCCGGCCTGCCCGAAAGCGCCCGTCACGCCCCAGGCAAGGGGAAGAGCGGCAAGCGACGCCCAACTGCCGGGCGCGAACGGGAGGCGGCCGATGCCGAACGCCGTCCCTATCCAGAACGCCGGATGCCAAAAGGGCAGGGAAGGGGCTTTGTGTGAAGTTTCCAAGGGCGTCTATTCCGGAAGCACGACGGTTGCGATGGCCTGGGCGGCGATGGCTTCCTGCCGCCCGATGAATCCGAGGCCCTCCATCGTCGTCGCCTTCACGCTGATTGCGTTTTCCGAAAGCCCGGTGAGGACGGCAAGGCGCGCGACCATGGCGCCGCGGTGAGGGCCGATCTTTGGCGTCTCGCAAATGAGCGTGACGTCGAGGTTGCGAAGCCTGCCGCCTCGCTTCGAGAGCCGGGCGAGCGCGCCTTGCAGAAAGATAGCCGAATCGACGCCCCGCCACTTCGGATCCGAAGGCGGAAAATGGGTGCCGATGTCACCCTCGCCAAGGGTGCCCAGGATCGCGTCCGTCAGCGCGTGCAAACCGACGTCGCCGTCCGAATGGGCATCGATCCCGTGGCTGTGGGGGATGGGAACACCGCAGATCATGACATGATCGCCGACACCGAAGCGATGAAGGTCGAAGCCCTGGCCGACGCGAAGAAGGCCAGCCTCGCCACGCAGTATCCGCTCGGCGCGGGCAAAATCCTCCGGCGTCGTCACCTTGAAGTTTTCCTCCGATCCAGCGACCAGCCGGACCGGCATCCCGGCGGCTTCGGCTACGGCGGCGTCGTCCGTCAAGTCCTTGCCCATTGCCTTCCGATGCGCCTCGAGGATGGCTGCGAAATGAAACCCTTGCGGAGTTTGTGCCCGCCATAGGCCGGTCCGGTCGACCGTATCGCCAATGATCTGGCCTTCTGTCTGGCGTTTCAGCGTGTCCGAAACGGGGATGGCGGCAATCGCCGCCGGGCCCGAGGCAAGCGCTTCGAGGACACGCTCGATCGTCACCGCCTGGACGAACGGCCGGGCGGCGTCGTGAATGAGGACATAATCGGGGAGACGCGGTTCCAGACTCTCCAAGCCAAGACGCACGGATTCCTGTCGGGTTTTGCCGCCAGGCACCGGGTCGAGCAGAGGAAGGCCGGACGTCGCGTGCGCGTAAAGCTCGCGATCGTCGGGGTGGATGACGACCCGCGTCGCCACCACTTTCGGATGCGTCGCGAACGTCTCGGCGGTGTGGCGCAGGACTTCCTTGCCGCCCAGCGGTAAGTACTGCTTCGGCCGCTCGCCGCCAAGCCGGTGGCCGCGGCCACCGGCAACGATTAACGCAATGCAACCAGACATATTTTTTTCATGGGCTCTCTACAAAAGACCGGGTCAACCTAGCCGTGGGGCAAGCAATTTGCCAAGAGATGGAAAAATTGCCCGGATTGCATAAAAATTATGCACTATATATACTGCCTAAAAAATACTCATATTCTTTGCCGGATTATATAAAAAACTCATCTATATCAAGTATATAACAAAATGCGCCCTTCACATATGGAACGAATGGAAACGGCGGCTGGGGGGCGGCTTGGGATCGAGAACATCCTGGCCAGCCTGCCAAACCCTCTCGTCGTAATCGGGCCGGAAAACGAAATCCGGTATGCAAACCAAGCGGCCGAACAGCTTTTCGAGGCCAGCGAAATCCACCTTTTCGGGCGACCCCTGGAAGGGCTCGTGCCAGCCGACAGCCCGCTCTTCGTGCTGATCCAGCAGGTGCGCGAAGAGGGAAGCAGCATTTTCGAATACGACCTCCACTTGAGCGGTCCGCGTTTCGCGTCCCGCCTCGTTGCGATCCAAGTCGCCCCCGTCATTGACTGGAAAGGCCATCTCTTACTGGCCATCCACGAACGTTCCGTCACCCAGAAGATCGACCGCCAACTCACCCATAAAGGGGCCGCCCGCTCCGTCGCGGCGATGGCCGCCATGCTGGCGCATGAGGTGAAGAATCCGCTTTCCGGAATCCGCGGCGCAGCACAGCTTTTAGAGCAGGGCCTTGGCCCCGAGGACAGGGCGCTTACGCGCCTCATCTGCGACGAGACGGACCGCATCTGCACGCTCGTGAACCGGATGGAGACTTTCTCCGAAAGCCTTCCCCTTCGCCGCGGGCCGGTCAACATTCACGAAGTGCTCGAACGCGTTCGGCAGATCGCCCAGAACGGCTTCGCCCGGCACGTCCGCTTCGTTGAGGTGTACGACCCATCCTTGCCCCCGGTTTCCGGCAACCGGGATCAGTTGATTCAGGTCTTCCTCAACCTGGTGAAGAACGCCGCTGAGGCGGTACCGGAAACCAATGGGGAAATCGCTCTCCTGACTTCCTACCAGCACGGCATGCGCTTAAGCAGCCCGAACGGAAGCCACCGTGTTTTGCTGCCGATCGCCGTCAGTGTCCGCGACAACGGTTTGGGTATCCCGGAAGAGATTCGCCCGCATCTCTTCGACCCCTTCGTGACGGCAAAGGTGAACGGGACGGGCCTAGGGCTCGCGCTGGTGGCAAAGATCATAGACGGCCATGGCGGGGTGATCGAGTTCGACAGCGCGCCGCATCGGACGGTCTTTCGCATCATGCTTCCGATGGACGAGGGGGGTAAGGAAAGCAAATGACGGCGGCCACCATTCTTCTGGCAGACGACGACCGCGCGATCCGCATCGTGATCGAACAAGCCCTGAACCGCAAGGGCTATCAAGTGCGCTCGACCGGCAACGCTGCGACCCTTTGGAAATGGATCAGCGAGGGCGACGGCCAGCTTGTCATCACGGACGTCATTCTGCCGGACGAGAACGGTCTCGATCTAATCCCGCGGATCAAAAAACTGCGGAGCGATCTTCGAATCATCGTCATGAGCGCCCAAAATACGCTGCTGACCGCCGTGCGGGCAACGGAACGGGGTGCGTTCGAATACCTGCCGAAGCCTTTCGATCTCAACGAACTCGTGCACGTCGTCGAACGTGCGCTCACAGTACGCGAACGGCCGCGTGGGACCGAACCGGGGAATGGAGAGACGGAAGAGCAACTCCCCCTCATCGGGCGTTCGCCTGCCATGCAGGAAATCTACCGGATCCTGGCGCGCCTGATGGCGACTGACCTGACCGTCATGATCTCGGGCGAATCGGGAACCGGAAAAGAACTCGTCGCCCGCGCCCTTCATGACTTCGGCAAACGCAGGAACGCGCCCTTCGTCGCAATCAACATGGCGGCTATTCCCCGCGAGTTGATCGAAAGCGAACTTTTCGGTCACGAAAAAGGTGCCTTCACGGGGGCGGCCAACCGCCACGTCGGACGCTTCGAGCAAGCGGAAGGCGGCACTCTTTTCCTGGACGAGATTGGCGATATGCCGGTCGAAGCGCAGACGCGGCTTCTCCGGGTCCTGCAGGAGGGCGAATTTACGACGGTCGGCGGACGAACGCCGATCCGCGCAAACGTACGCATCATCGCCGCGACTCACCGTAACCTGCAACAGCTCGTCAACCAGGGGCTTTTCCGCGAAGACCTTTTCTATCGCCTCAACGTCGTTCCGATCCGCCTGCCGCCGCTTCGCGAACGTACCGATGACATTCCGGCGCTTGTGCAACACTTTTTTGCGGAGGCGGCAACCGAAGGGTTACCGCTGAAAGCGTTGGAGGCGCCGGCGATGGAACGGCTGAAACAACACGGCTGGCCCGGAAATGTGCGCGAGTTGGAAAATCTCGTTCGCCGGCTCGTTGCCCTTTATTCCCAGGAGATCATCGGTCTCGACATCATTGAATCCGAACTGGCCGATTTCCGCCCGCCGGCCGTCCCGCCGCCGCCCGAGGCGGAAAGTCTGGGCGCCGCCGTCGAACGGCACCTGAAAAACGCCTTCGGAGAAAGCATGGAGGAACTGCCGCCCGACCTGTATGGGCGCGTGGTCCGCGAAGTGGAAAAGCCGCTGCTCGCCTTTACCCTCGTCGCGACCCGGGGAAATCAGGTCAAGGCAGCCGAGATTCTTGGTCTTAACCGGAACACGCTTCGCAAGAAAATCCGCGAGTTGGACATTCCGGTCGTTCGCGGCCTAAAATAACGTTGGCGAAAGGCCGATCTCCGGCTTCGTTTTTTTGCACGTCGCGCCCTTGGAAAAATAGAACGCCCCTCGAAACATGAAAATCGTCATATGTGGCGCCGGGCAGGTGGGTTTTAATCTCGCCCGCCAGTTGTCGGCGGAAGGCAACGATGTAACGGTCATCGATCGCGATCCGGACCGCATCAACCGCGCCGCGTCCGCCCTCGACGTCCAAGCAATCGTCGGCTTCGCCTCGCACCCGGACGTTCTGGTTCAGGCCGGCCTCAAAGACGCCGACATGTTGATCGCGGTGACGCGCGAGGACGAAATCAACATGGTCGCATGCCAGATTGCGCACTCCCTTTTCAAGGTGCCGACGAAAATTGCGCGCATCCGCGAGCAGGAATACCTAAAGCCCATGTGGGCCGATTTGTTCAGCCGCGACCACTTACCCATTGACGTGATCATTTCGCCGGAAATCGAAGTCGCGCATGCGATCGCGCGTCGCCTGGAGGTGCCCGGCGCTTTCGACGTGACACCGTTGGCGGAAGGGAAAGTAAAACTGATCGGACTTCGTTGCCTCGAAGATTGTCCGGTTGTCAACACGCCCTTGCGACAATTGACGGAACTTTTCCCAAATCTTTCCATCACCATCGTCGGAATCATTCGAAACGAGCAATTGATCGTTCCCTCGGATGAAGATCAAATGCTTGCCGACGACGACGTCTATTTCATCGTCGAAACCGAGCACGTGGCCCGCGCCATGCAGGCGTTCGGCCATGAAAAACCGGAAGCGCGACGGGTGGCCATCCTGGGCGGCGGCAATGTCGGCCTGTTCCTGGCCCAGAAAATTGAAGAGAACCACCCCACCGTGCACGCGAAACTCGTCGAGTCCAACCGCGCCCGCGCCGAGGAGGTTGCCGAACAACTTACCCGGACGGTGGTTCTGCAGGGCGGCGCCCTAGATCTTGAAATTCTCGAAGAAATCAACGTGCGGTCGGCCGAAGCGGTCGTCGCAGTCACGAACGACGACGAGGTGAATATCCTGAGCGCGTTGCTGGCGAAGCGGCAGGGGTGTCCACGGGTGATCGCGCTGATCAACAACCAGGCTTACGTAAACCTTGTCGGCTGGCTCGGCATCGACGCCGTCGTGAGCCCCCGCGTCATCACCGTTTCCTCTATTCTCCAACATGTCCGGCGCGGGCGCATCCGCGGCGTTTACACCATCTACGAGGGAAGCGGCGAGATCATCGAGGCGGACGCGCTGGAAACCTCCAGCCTGGTTGGCAAGCCTCTGCGCGAAATTGACCTTCCAGACTCGATTCTCATTGGTGTAATCGTGCGTGGGGACCAGGTCATCATCCCGCGCGGCGGCACGACGATCCTGGCCGGCGACCGTGTCATCCTTTTTGCCGCCGCCGCCGCCGTGAAAAAAGTCGAGAAGCTGTTTACCGTCGGCCTGGAATTTTTCTAAGCCATGGCAACTGCGCGCGCGGCACGAAAATTGGACTGCAACCCCACCAACGTATGAATCCATGTCCCGCATCGCTTATGTAAACGGCCGCTACGTGCCCCATCGTCAGGCCGGTGTCCACATCGAGGATCGCGGCTACCAGTTCGCCGACGGGGTTTACGAGGTTATCGCCATCCTCGACGGGAAGCCGGTGGAAGAAGACCCCCATCTCGACCGTCTGGAACGGTCGCTCTCGGAACTCCGGATGCAGGGCCCCATGGCGCGGCCGGCGTTGAAGGTCGTTCTGCACGAAGTGATCCGGCGCAATCGAATCCGTGACGGAATTCTTTACCTTCAGATAACCCGCGGGGTGGCTCGCCGCGATCACGTTTTCCCTTCGCGTCCGGCGATCTCGCTGATCGTGACGGCCCGGCCGGCGGCCCTACCGCCGACGGAAACGTTACGCGAGGGCGTTCGCGTGATCACGGTGCCGGATATTCGCTGGAAACGCTGCGACATTAAAACGATCGCGCTGCTTCCCAACGTCCTCGCCAAACAAAAAGCGCGCGAGGCGGGCGCCTATGAAGCCTGGTTCGTTGACGCCGAAGGCTTCGTCACGGAGGGAAGCTCCACCAACGCCTGGATCGTAACGCCGGCAGGCATTCTGATCACCCGGCCGGCCAACCCATCCATCCTGAGCGGCATCACGCGGCTCGGCGTCCTCGAAGCCGCCATGGAGGAAGGTATCCCGGTCGAGGAGCGTCCTTTCCATCTGGACGAGGCCAAAGCCGCGGCGGAAGCCTTCCTGACCAGCACGACCGCGTTCCTGCTTCCGGTTCTCAAAATTGATGATAAAGTAATCGGCGGCGGTAAACCGGGGAAGACGACGGGCTGCCTCTTCCACCGGTATGTAAAGAAACTAACTGCGAACAAAAAAAGGAGAACCGGCGCCCATGAAAAAAAAGCCGCCTTATCCACGGGGAATTCTCTTTGATTGGGACAACACCTTGGTGGACAGTTGGGGGGGAATGCACCGGGCGATGAACGCCACCCTGGTCGCCATGGGCCACGAGCCATGGACGATGGCGCAGGCACAGCGTCGAATGAACCGCTCTCTCCGAAACGCCTTTCCCCAATTGTTCGGCGACCGCTGGCACGAGGCCCACGACGTTTTCTACGAAGCGTTCACGGAAAGCCACATCGAGACGCTGAAAAGCATGCCGGGCGCCTGCGAGATGCTCGAAACACTTCATGAAATGCGTATTTTCATGGGGGTGGCGAGCAGCAAGCTGGGACCGATGCTGAGGAAAGAGATCGCTCATCTCGGCTGGGAAAAATATTTGCCCGGCGTCGTCGGGGCAGGGGAGGCGAAAAAAGACAAGCCGGCAAAAGAAGCCGCCCTCTATGCCGTCCGCAACACAAGCCTTACCTTGGGACCCGACCTATGGGTGGTTGGCGACCTTCCGATCGATGTCGAGTTCGCCCGCAACACGGGTGCGACCGCCGTCGTGATGAACAATTCCTTGCCTGATATCAAGGAATACGGGGACCTTGCGCCCGACTGGGTCGTGGATACCTGCAAGGACCTTCCGCCCTTTATCAGCGCATGCGCCGATAACCGGTAGCGAAGGGGCGCATAGTAAAAATAATAAACAATAAGAAGAACGGGGACGAAAAATGACGGCAGAAAAATCACAAAATGTTCAGGATGTCTTCTTAAACAACATTCGGAAAAACAAGGTTTACGTTACCGTCTTTCTGATCAATGGCGTCAAGCTTCAGGGGGTCGTTACCTGGTTCGATAATTTTTGTGTACTTCTTCGTCGGAACAACCACGTGCAGTTGATCTACAAGCACGCTATTTCGACGATCATGCCGGCGGGGCCGCTCCAGCTCTTTGAAGAAAGCAAGGAAAACGTCGAGACCTCCGCCGAAACGGATGCCGAGTAACGGATCGCGGGGAGAGCCCGTCCGGCCAGCCGGGACCGGCGAACGCGTCGCTGTCCTCTACCCTTTTCCGAAGGGAAACGGCGATGGTCTTTTGCGCCATGCCGAGGCCCGTCTCGAAGAAGCCGTAAGCCTTGCCCAAGCGATTTCCCTTACGGTTGTTGACGCAGAGATAATCTCCCTCGGCCGTCCCACACCCGCCACGCTTTTCGGTCGCGGCACCGTTGAGCGTCTGGGCGAACGGGTGAAAGAAGACGCGATCGGCCTTGCCGTCATCGACCACCCCTTAAGCCCGGTTCAACAGCGCAACCTGGAACAAGCATGGCGTTGCAAGGTCATCGACCGCACCGGTCTGATTCTCGAAATCTTCGGCGAACGGGCACGCACGCGGGAAGGCCGCTTGCAAGTGGAACTCGCCCATCTTTCCTATCAGCGAAGCCGCCTCGTCCGTTCCTGGACTCACCTGGAGCGGCAGCGGGGTGGGTTCGGCTTCCTGGGCGGGCCAGGTGAAACCCAAATCGAAACCGACCGCCGGATTCTTGGCGAGCGGATCACGCGGCTAAAGGAGGAGCTTTCCAAGGTCACCCGCACCCGGAGATTGCATCGCGAGGCCCGCAAGCGCGTGCCATACCCGACCCTGGCCTTGGTCGGCTATACAAACGCCGGCAAATCAACCCTGTTCAATCGGCTAACCGGCGCCGGGGTTTTCGTCGCCGACATGCTGTTCGCCACCCTCGACCCCACGCTGCGGGGGGTAACGCTCCCCTCGGGGCGGCGGGTGATCGTTTCGGACACAGTCGGCTTCGTCTCGGAGCTGCCGACACAACTCGTCGCCGCCTTTCGCGCCACCCTCGAAGAGGTGCGGGAGGCGGATCTCATCCTGCACGTTTCCGACATCGCCCACCCGGACAACGCTGCCCAACGCGAGGACGTCTATCGCGTGCTGCGGGAGCTTGGGATGGCAGACCGCATCGAGCAAGACGTCATCGAGGTTCTGAACAAGGCCGACCTGTTAGAGCTTTCGCAGCGGGAAACGCTCCGCAACCGGGCCGCTCGCGCGCCGAACCAGGTTCTTCTTTCGGCCGTCAGCGGGGAAGGGGTCGAGGACCTGCGCGCCCTGCTCGACGAGCGGCTGGCGGAGAGGCTCGCCGTGCTTGAGGTCTCCGTGCCGCTTTCCGACGGCGCCCGCATCGCCTGGCTTTACCGCCACGGCGAAGTGATGGGCCGTCGCGACGATGAAAACCTTGCCCATTTCCGGGTTCGGCTCGAACCGAAGGACGCCGCCCGCTTCGCGAATCAGGGCAAGGCCTGAGCTCTTGGACTTAGGCTTTTCTTTCCTCCGCCTTCGCCTGCGTCCAGAATTCCTCGAGCTTTTCCAAGCTGACGCCTTCCACGGCAAGACCAACCTCCGCCAGAAGCGTCTCCACCCGTCCGAACCGCCGTTCGAACTTCGCGTTGGCGGCCCGCAGGGCTGATTCCGGTTCGACATCGAGATGGCGGGCCAAGTTGACGCAAGCGAAGAGCAGGTCGCCGACCTCTTCCGAAAGGCGCGTGGAATCGGGCTGTTTATCCGACCCGGCCGGCGGCAGCTCCGCCTTGATTTCGGCGATCTCCTCGGCCAGCTTCGCAAAGACGCCATCCACCGAATCCCAATCGAAGCCGATCCGGGCGGCGCGTTTCTGTAATTTTCTGGCCCGCAGCAGGGCAGGAAGAGCGTGTGCAATACCTTCCAGCGCGCCTGCTCGCCCTCCTCCTTCTCCGCCCTTTTTTTCTTCCCGCTCCGCCTCCTTGAAGGTTTCCCAGGCACGAACTTGGGCCTGGGCGTTAGTGATCCGGTCCTCGCCGAAGACGTGCGGGTGGCGGCGGATCATCTTCTCGGAAATGGCGCCAACCACGTCTTCGAAGCCAAAGCGGCCCAGTTCCGCCGCCATCTGGGCGTGGTAGACAACCTGAAAGAGGAGATCGCCGAGTTCTTCCCGAAGCGCCTCCAGATCACCGTCTGCGATCGTCTGGGCAACCTCGTAGGCTTCCTCGATCGTATGTGGCGCGATCGAGGTGAAGTCCTGCTCAAGGTCCCAGGGGCAACCACGTTCGGGATCGCGAAGACAGCGCATGACGTCGAGAAGGCGGCCGATGCCGCCGTCGGCGGTTTTTTGGGCCTTGCTCATGGCGCCGTCCGATCGCGGAGCCGATCGAGGGGAAGGCTGGCCTGGCTGGGATGAAAAGATCGCATAATAGATATTATGACAAATTAATAGGTAACATTAGGCAACGTCGAGAACCATGCCGTCATAGGCCGGCTCAACGCCGTCGGGCAGCCTTTTTCGCAGCATGGCATAGTCCAGCGACTGGTTCATGTGCGTCAGCACCGCCCTTTCCGGCTTCACGCGCTTGATCCAGTCCAAGCTTCGCTCGATGTGGGCATGGGTCGGATGATCCGCTTCGCGCAGGCAATCCACGATCCAGACCTTGACGCCGTGAAGTGCTTCGAAAGCGGCCTCGGTCAGGCCCACGGCGTCCGTCGAATACGCGATTGGCCCAAACCGGAAGCCCAGGCTCGTCCGACCGAAGCCATGGTCTTGTTCAAACGGTAAAATATCAATATTTCCAATAGAAAAATGCCCTGTAATGATATGTGGAATAAGACATGGCTTGTAAGACCTGAACTCTTCTGTACTTTTCTCGAAAACATAGGAAAAGCGCTCTTTTAACTCCGCTACCGTCTCGGCGTCGCCATAGGCTGGCAACCAGGCCCGCATCCGGCGGTTGATCGGGCGAAGGTCGTCGATTCCGTGGACATGATCGGCGTGGGCATGGGTATAGAGGACGGCGTCGAGCCGGCCGACGCCGGCGGCAAGGAGCTGTTCGCGCAAATCTGGCGAGGTGTCGACAAGCAAGGCCGTACCCAGATTCTCGACCAGGATTGAGGCTCGCAGCCGGCGGTTTTTCGGGTTCCCGGGATCGCAGGCACCCCATTCGCCGCCGATCAAGGGCACCCCGCCGGAACCCCCGCAACCTAGTATCCGAACCTGCATCGCGTCTACGCTTCCGGCCGTGCGGCCTTCGTGAAAAGGCGAAAAAAATTCGCCGTCGTCGCCTCTTCGAAGGCCGTCGCGTCGAGGCCGCGTAAATTCGCCGCAAATTTCGCCGTCTCGGCCATGTAGGCGGGCTCGTTCCGCTTGCCCCGGTAAGGTGCCGGCGCCAGATAGGGCGCGTCCGTTTCCACCAGAAGCCGGTCAAGCGGCACCTTCTGCGCGGTGGCCTTGAGCGCCTCCGTCTTCTTGAAGGTAAGGATGCCGGAAAAGGAGATGTAGAAACCGAGCGCAAGCGCCCCTTCGGCCAGCTTGTCTGAGCCGGTGAAGCAGTGAAGAAGGCCGGTAAATGGTCCCTTTCTCATCTCCTCCCCAAGGATCGCAAGGGTGTCTTCCTCAGCGTCCCTGGTGTGGACGATAAGAGGAAGCCCGACTTCGCGCGCCGCCCCGATATGGGCCCGGAAGGAAGCCTGTTGAAGGGCCTTCGGGCTGTGCACGTAGTAGTAATCGAGGCCGGTTTCCCCAATGCCGACGGCCTTCGGGTGGCGGGTAAGTTCGACCAGCCTCTCAATACTTGCCTCTCCGCCTTCCTTCTCCGCCTCATGGGGATGCACGCCCGCCGTGCACCAGACGTTTCCGTGCGCCTCGGCGACGCGCAGGACGTTCGGAAATTCGCTTAGCTTGGTCGAAATCGTGAGCATGTACCCGACCCCGGCCGCTGCCGCCCTGGCCATCACTTGGGACAAGTCTTCCCGGTAGTCGGGAAAGCTCAAATGGCAATGGCTGTCGACCAGCATCGGGCGTCTTAGTCCACGTATCGGGGGAAAACGGCTTCGGGCTTGGCAATGGCCACGCCCGGCTTAAGCGCGTACTCGGCCCCGAGATGGGCGAAGCTCCGCGTCTTTTCGGATACGGAGAGCTGGTCCAGAATCTTCGCGCCCGCATCCGGCATAATGGGTTGGACGAGAATGGCGAGATGGCGGATCGCTTCTGCCAGTACGTAAAGAACCGTCTGCATCCGGGCCGGATCCTTCTTCTTAAGCCCCCACGGTGCAGCCGTGTCCACGTAGCGGTTTGCTTCCCCTACCCGCTCCCAAAGCAAGATCACCGCCTTATGGAATGCCTGATCCAGCATTTCCGCCCGCATGGCGGGAAGGGTTTCGCATAAGGCCGCAAGCAGCGCCGCGTCCGCCGTCGTCAACTCCGCGGGGAATGGAATCTTCGCCTCGCAGTTCCGGTGCACCATTGAAAGCACGCGCTGGACAAGATTGCCAAAATCGTTCGCAAGGTCCCCGTTCATCCGGTGCACGATGGCCTGGTGGGAGAAATCGCCGTCGTTGCCGAACGGCACTTCGCGAGCCAGGAAATAGCGCACCGGATCGAGGCCGTATTTCTCGATCAGCGTCAAAGGGTCAATGATGTTGCCCACGGATTTCGAGATTTTCTGCCCTTCGTTCGTCCACCAGCCATGGGCGAAGACGCGCCTTGGAGGGGCAAGCCCCGCCGCCATCAGAAAGGCCGGCCAATAAACAGCGTGAAAGCGTAGGATGTCCTTGCCTACTATATGAACATCTGCAGGCCAAAATGTTGAAAATTCTACACATTCTGTATCCGGATAGCCGACGGAGGTGAGGTAGTTCGTAAGCGCATCCAGCCACACATAGGTTACGTGGCCCGGGTGCCCCGGTACCGGAATGCCCCACTGAAAGCTGGTACGCGAGACGGAAAGGTCATGAAGCCCCCCCTTCACGAAGCTCACGACCTCGTTGAAACGGCTGGAAGGCGCCACAAAGCCCGGATTCGCCTCATAGAATTCCAAGAGCTTCCCCTGCCAGTTGGAAAGGCGGAAGAAATAGCTAGGCTCCTCCACCCACTCGACGTCGGCGCCGGTCGGCGCCTTGCCGTTCACGAGCTCGCCTTCAGCGTAGAACGCTTCGTCCCGGACGGAATACCAGCCCGCATAGCTGCCGAGGTAAATCTGCCCACGCCTCTCCAGCTCTTTCCACAACGCCTGAACGGCTTCTTTGTGGCGAGGCTCCGTCGTTCGAATAAAGTCGTCGTTCGTGAAATTCATCGCCTTGGCGAGTTCGCGGAAATTACCGGAAACCTTATCCACGAAGGGCTGCGGCGCCAGGCCGGCAGCGGCGGCGGATTTCTCAACTTTCTGGCCGTGTTCGTCGGTGCCGGTCAGGAATTTGACCTGCCAGCCGTCGAGCCGCAGGAAACGTGCCAGCACGTCGCAAGCTAACGTCGTATAGGCGTGCCCGATATGGGGAACGTCGTTGACGTAGTAGATCGGCGTCGTGACATAGAAGGTTTTGGGCGCGGCCATCCTTCACCCTCCTCCTGACTGGTTCGGCCCTGGGCCAGGCGCGAAGGCTTGCCTCAGCCGGTCGGCCCGGCCGGTTGCCGCACGGCACCTTCCAACGTGTGAAAGATGTTCAACAGAACCTGCTTGCGATCCAGATTGCTGCGTTCCGCCTCGGCCGAGAGGCGGTTCATCTTTTCCCATACCTCCGCCCATTCCGCAAGGTTCGCCCTGGCCTGCAGGCGCCGGCCAAGGGCGTTCTCGCCGCCCATGATTTCCGGCATCTCGCGGCCAAGGGCGTTGCGCTTGATGAGCTCCGCGAACCAGTGGCTCAACAGGTCCGTCGCGACGAACCAGCCTTCCCCGCCCCGCGGACCGCTTAACCGGCCGGCAAAATCGTGAAGCGCCGGCACGTCCATCTCGGGCAGGGTCTTAAGAAGCGCCATTAATTCCCGATAGAGATCCAGTCCGCCAAGCTCGGCCAGGCGAAGCGCTTGTCCGATGCTACCCTCGGCCAGGCGAACAAGGGCAGCGCAGTTTTCCGTCTCCAGCTCCGGACAGAAGCCGCGCAAAAGCCGCTCCAGCGTCGCCTCTTCCAGCGGACGCAGCGCCAAATGCCGGCACCGCGAGCGGATGGTCGGCAGCACGCGGCCGGGGCTATGGCTGACGAGCAGCAGGAGCGTCTTAGCAGGCGGTTCCTCCAGCAGCTTCAGGATGGCGTTGCCGGCGGCCCGGTTGAGTTCATCCGCGCTGTCGACGACGACAACCCGCCAGCCGCCTTCCGCCGCCGTCTTCGTAAGAAAAGAGGCGATGCGCCGGCTTTCCTCAACATTGATCTCGCGCCGCTTGCGGGCCTTTCCTTCTTCGGACTCGCTTTCGACGGTGAGAAGGTCCGCATGGGTACCGGCAGCCGTTCGCCGAAACACGGGATGGTCCGCCAAAAGTTCGAGAGAGGGCTTGGCGTCCACCGCCACGCCGCCCGCCAACACAAAGCGGGCGAAGCGATAGGCCAGCGTCGCCTTCCCCACCCCGCGCCGGCCCGAAATCAGCCAGGCATGTGGAAGGCGGCCCGACCGCCAAGCGTCCGCGAGCAGGCGTTCGGCCCCCTCATGGCCGAGCAGTTCCGGATTTGCCCGCGGCAAGGGTGATGGTAGCGGTTGCAACAATTTGCTCAACGGAACCGGACTCCCAAGCGTTCGGCGGCCACGGTTTGAATCCTGGCCTGAACGGCCACGACATCGCCCCTCGCATCGATCACGGCGAAGCGCGCCGGGTTTGCCTCGGCAAGAGCAAGATAGCCTTGCCGCAGCCGGTCGTGGAAAGCGATATCCATTTTCTCATAACGGTTGTTACCTTCCTGCCGGCGCCCTGCCCGCTTGAGCCCTTCGGCGACCGGAATATCCAGGAGGAAGGTCAGCGCCGGCTCGAAATTTCCAGCCACCGTTCGGTAAAGCGATTCAAGCCAGGCCGGGTCCACCCCTTTCCCATGGCCCTGATAAGCAAGGGTCGAATCGGCAAAACGGTCGGACAGCACCCAAGTTCCGCCTTCCAGGGCCGGCCAGATCGTCTGCAGGAGATGGTCGCGCCGCGCCGCGCTGAGCAGGAGACTTTCCGCGACGGGGTCCCAGTCGGCGTCGGCGGCAAAAAGCAATTCACGAATACGCTCGCCCGCGGCCGAGCCGCCCGGCTCACGTGTCGTCACGACCTTGAGACCGGTTTCCTTCAAGGCGTCGGAGAGCCGCATAATCTGCGTCGTTTTACCGCTTCCCTCCCCGCCTTCAAAGGTAAGGAACTTTGCAGGCGCCATATGCCGCTACCCCGAAAGATTCCACGGCTTTTGCCGCGTCAACGGGAAACGCCCCAGAGAAGGTAGCTGGTGGCCGCGCTGAGGCGCCCGAAGAAACCAAGCTGCTCGACGTTCTTTCCGGCCACCAACGGCACGGTAATGACGTTATCCTCATCCTCGGAAAGCCGGACGACGAGCTTCGCGATCTTCGCCCCCTGCACGATTGGTGCCGGTACCGGTTCGGTATAAACGACGGAAACCCGCATGGCGTTACGGGATTTTCGCGGCATGGTGAGAACGAGCGGCTCCTGAATGACAAGCGGCACCGTGCTTTCCTCGCCTAACCAGACGCGAGCCTGCTCCACTTCCTCGTTTGCCTGGAACAGCGCGTAGTTGTTGAATTCGCGGAATCCCCATTCGAGAATATTGCGGGTCTCCTGGGCACGCGCCCGCTCGCTCGGCAGGCCGTTCACCGCCAGAATCAGGCGGCGGCCGTCGCGTTCGGCAGAACCCGTCAGCCCGTATCCGATTTCTTCGGTGTGACCGGTTTTTAATCCATCCGCCCCCGGCGAGCCGTTTAAAATCGGATTGCGGTTCGGCTGGTGGATGCCGTTGTAGATGAACTCCCGCTCGGAGTAATAGGCATAGTATTCTGGGAAATCCCGGATCGTGTGGAGGGCGATCGTCGCGAGGTCGCGAACACTTACGTGCTGCCCTTCGGCCGGCCAGCCGGTCGCGTTCATGAAGACGCTGTTTGTCAGGCCCATCCTGCGGCCTTCCTCGTTCATCTCGGCCGCAAACGCCTCCTCGCTGCCGGCCACCCCTTCCGCAAGAACGATCGCGGCGTCGTTTCCGGACTGAACGATGACGCCGCGCAGCAAGTCCTCGACCCGTATTTCCTTTCCGACTTCGATGAACATCTTGGAGCCGCCCTTTCGCCAAGCGTACTCGCTGACGTGGAATTTATCGTCCAAGGAAAGACGGCCGTCCTTCAATCGCTGAAAGACAAGATAAACCGTCATCATCTTGCTCATCGAGGATGGCGGCAACGCCTCGTCCGCGTTTTTCTCGAAAAGAACCGTGCCCGTCGTGGCATCCAGCAGAATGGCCGCCTTTGCTTCCGTCTGGATGGTTTGCGCCTTGGCGTCGGCCAAGCCGGTGAAAAAGAGAAGGCCGATGCCGGCCATGCCGCCGGAGAGAAAGAAAAAAAACCGTGAGAAGGATGTCTTGCGCATGAGCCTGTTATGTCGTTTTAAGCGGGAGGGGCGAAATTGCTAATCCACGATGAGCCGGGCTTCCGGGTAACCGGCTTTTACCACCTGATCTAGCATGGTGTCGGCTTCCTCGACGCTGGCAAGGGGACCCACGCGAACCCGATATAACGCCTGATCCCCAACGGTAACCGATACGATTTTCGCCTCACCAAACTTTTGAAGGCGGGTGCTGACGGTCGTCGCGTTTTCATGCTGTGCAAAGGCGCCAGCCTGCACAAACATATGGGTCGGCTTCACGTTTTCTGTCGTCACGATGGGTTCTAGCGGGATTGCGGCGATAGGTGGCGCCGGTTCCGCATGGGCGGCGGCAAAGACGATCGATTCCCCAGGCGGCGGCATGGATACGCCGCTTCGCATGGCGTCGGCAACCTGGACGCTTTCTTCCTTCAGAATCTCAACCCGCACCTTTGCCGTACCCTTCTCAAGGAAACCAAGGAGTTCCGCGCTGCGGCGCGACAGATCGAGAATACGCCCCCGCGCAAAGGGACCGCGATCATTCACCCGCACCTTCAAGGAGCGGCCGTTTTCAAGGTTCGTAACCCGCACGATGCTGGGAAGCGGTAGCGTGCGATGGGCGGCTGAAACAAGATTCATGTCATAGAGTTCGCCATTCGCCGTCAGCCGCCGATGAAAATCGGCGCCGTACCAGGAGGCAATCCCCGTCTCCGTATAGGTGTGGTCCACGGCCGGGTAATACCACACGCCGTCGATCTGATAAGGGTTGCCGATCTTGTAGAGCGGCTGGCTGGTCTGATCGCCCAATTTCTTCGCGGTGTTGAAGGCAAGCTCCGTCTCCGAGCACGCCGCGAGCACAAAAGCAAAGGCCAGAACAATACCGTAGGTGAAAAAATATGGACGCCGCGGCTCCTTCATCTGGTGTTTCGCCTCGTTTTCCACAGGTTATCTAGTATTCTATCAATCGCCGATTCGGTCAGCAAGCGTGCCAACCGCCACGGCGAAGAAGGTAGACCGATTCCAGGTCAGGATTGCCCGGTAGTTGCTGTAGACGAGAAAGGCGGGGCCGCGACCGTCTTTGGCGAGGACGATCGAGCCGGAAATCTCCGCCTTCGGAAGATCTGCGCCGTTCGCCCGACGCACGCCCATGGCCTGCCATGCCTCAACCGACTTCGTCACCCCAAGGCCGACCAGCGAGGCATCGAAGCCTTCCGGCAAACGGACCCGCCTTCCCCACGTTTCATCCCCGCGCCAGCCGGACTGCGCCAGGTAGTTGGCGGCCGAAGCCAGCGCGTCCGCCCACGAGGTCCAGACGTCCCGCCTGCCGTCTCCGTCGTAATCGACCGCCGCCTGCCGGAACGTCGTCGGCATGAACTGGGTCTGCCCCATGGCGCCCGCCCACGATCCGGTCATGGCGTCTGGCGCGATATGTCCTTCATTTAAAATATGAAGAGCCGCGATTAATTCTTTGCGAAAGAAAGCGCTTCTGCGACCATCATAGGCCAGCGTCACAAGCGCCCGGATGACGGAAAAACCGCCGGTCAGGCGCCCAAAATCCGTCTCGATTCCCCAAAACGCCACCAGAAAACGCGGCTGCACGCCATACCGCTTGGAGATGGCCGTCAGTATGTCGCGGTTTTCCCGCAGCTTTTCCCGTCCCTTTTCGATCCGCGCGGCGGGCACCACGCGCGCCAAATATTCATCGAAAGTGAGCGTGAATTCCGGCTGGCTGCGATCCAGTTCGATGACGCGTTCGATCGGCGCTGCGTCCTTAAGGGCCGCATCGAGAATTTCGGCGCGAATCCCCTTTTCCAGCGCCTCCGCCCGAAGCGCGGAAAGCCAAGCGGAAAACTCTTCCGCAACCGCCGGGCGCGGTGCGAAACCGCCCAGGAAAGCCATGAGAATCGCGGCAACGATTCCTAAACGAATCTGGAAGAACCTTGTCATGCCAGGCAGTTACCTTGCGTTTTTTGGCCGAGGGTCAGACGTTTGTGCCACACGGCCGATGCTTGACGCAACTTAAGGAAAAGCGCATGCGCCCATTTGGCCTTTTCGCGATCGCGATCCTTCTGGCGGGGCCGGCCTTGGCCACCGGCTTTTCCGACCCGCGTGCGCTACCCTTGCCGGCGCTGCATTTCGTGGCAGAAAAAACGAAAGAGGGAGAAGGCACAAAGCGGCAACACTTCTTCAAATCCTCCACCCTTTTAGGCGTCGAGCCGACCACAAAGGAAGAAAAAGAAAAGGTTCGACAACTCCAGCGCCAGGCCGAGAAAGGCGACCCGGAAGCCCAGTTCCGCCTGGCCGAAAAGCTGCAGCGGCAGGCAAAACTGGAAGAGCTGATGCCCCCGGCCGCCGGCCGCAACGCCTCTCTCGCCGAAGCCGCCGACCAGGGTCATGGGACGGCGCGCAGACGGTTGGCCGATCTTTATTTCGACGGTGAAAAGGGCGTGGAGAATCCGACCGAAGCGCTACGTCTTTACCGCGGGATGGCGGGCGAAGACGACGCCTTCGCCCAGTTGCGTCTGGGCGAGGCCTATGAAAAGGGTATTGGGGTCGCACCCGACGCGAAAGCGGCTATCCACTGGTACGACAACGCCGCAAAGCACGTAAAAGTTTCGGACGTAGCGAAAGAGGCACGTTACCGGATTGGAAAAATCTACGCCGCGAAGGGAGACAAGAAAGCAAATCGCATCCGCGCCTATCGCTGGTTCGACCTCGCGGCGGCGCGCGGCCATAAGGAGGCCGATGCGGCACGCCGCAATCTGGAAAAACGGATGTCCTTGGCCGAGATCGTTGCGGCGAAGAAAGAGGCGCGCGCTTGGCAAAAGACTCTTTCCAATGAAGTGAAGCCCGAGGAAGCGAAGAAAAGCGTGGCGAAAAATTTAGATACCCCCCATTCAAAAAATCAGGCCGCGCCCTGAAGCCGAGGCAATGGCCTGCAAGGCTTGATTTTACTTGAAAAACTGGCAAGCGGTGTCATAGATCGAGACCGGTCGCCGACGATGGCGCCGTGATCATGCCGTGATCATAAGGAGAAGATCCTGCAAACAAGGTCGTGCTAAAATAATGGCATGAATCAAGTTCAGATTCAGTTCATCCAAATCCAAGGCGTGTGCCCGAAAGATCCGAAAGAAGGGGAGACCGAATGATTACCGCTAAAGACATGCAGTTCCACAAACCAACCACCGAGGATCCGCAATGGGCGGAAACGAACTATTTGCCCTTTCACGTTGAAAAAGAAGGGCTTCAGGTGGCTGCCTACATATTGGCCCGGCCAAATCTGGGGGTCGTGTCAGCGGAAGTCTTTGCCTACAAGGGATTCAACAAGAGTGCGAGTCAGGCGTTCTATTACGACAAGCACGTACATCTCCCGATCCAGAAGGATCTCTCCAACTATCAACTGCCAAACGGTTACTCGCTGAAGGCGGTCAACGCCCCAATGGAATACCAGGTGGATTACGTCGGCTACGACGACACCGAGTTTCACATCCATTATAAGGGGTTGACGGAGCCGTATGACATTCAAGACCCGAAACAAGATCCCATTACGGCCAAGCAGCAGGAAGAATCGCCCGATAGCTGGGGCCGGTCGGCGTACAAGGGACATTTCGACCAATCCATGCACGTGACCGGTGAGGCGAAATTCTACGGCAAGTCCTACAAGGTGGACTGCATCACCACGATGGACCACAGCTGGGGCATTCGCGCGGAGATGGAAATCCCCAACATGATGTGGTTCCACGCCCATTTCGGGAAAGACCTCGCCATTCATTGCATTGCCTATTTCGACCCCCTCAACACGAAGAAGGTCGGCCCCCTTCTCCACGGTTATGTCGTCGAGAACGGTAAGCTCTACGGCTTGGCCGAAGGCACGGGGTCCGCGGAACGGGATGACCGCCTTCTGCCGCTGGCGATCGAGGTGACGGTCAAGGACGTTCGCGGCAAGACGTTCCGTATCCAAGGCAAGTCGGTCTCCACCTGGCACTGGTCAGCCTGGCCGGGCATCATCGTCCATAGCGCGCTCCTGCAATGGGAGTGCGACGGCAAGACCGGCTGGGGCGAAACCCAGGACTGCCTCAGCGTACGCTACGTCTGCAAGGTGAATCGGGAATTGGCTGGCAAAGCGGCAGCCTGACGATCGCACCAAGAAAAAGGCAAACTCTGCACCGGGGGAAGGAAACTTCCCCCGGTTTCGCATTTAAGAGGTCCGGCTATTCGCTGCCCCGGGCTTTCGATAGACTGATGGCATGCTGGAAATGGCGCTGGTTGCCTTCACGACCTTCTTTGCGACGATCGGGCCGGTCGACGTGGCGGCGCTTTTCGCGGCGCTGACGCCGCGGGCCAGCGCACAGGAACGGCGCGCCATGGCCGTCAAGGGAGTCGCCCTCGCGACGCTCTTGCTGATGATCTTCGTCATTTTCGGAAATGCGGTGCTGGTGACGCTTGGAATCACGCTGCCGGCGTTCAAGACGGCGGGCGGGGTTCTTCTTCTGCTGCTGGCCATCGACATGGTCTTCGCCCGTCACTCCGGCATCGCCTCGACGACGGAGGCCGAACACAAGGAGGCCGCCCAAAAGCAAGACATCTCCGTTTTTCCGCTGGCAACCCCCCTGCTCGCCGGCCCCGGCGCGCTTGGCGCGGCCGTGCTTCTCAGCGCCGAGGCCGGGAAGGATTTCTGGATGGAGATGATCGTCATCGGCGCCCTGCTGGCGGTGCTGGCGATCGCGCTTCTTCTGCTCCTGGTCGCGACCCAGGTCTACAAGCTTCTCGGCGTGACCGGCCTCAACGTCATCAGCCGGGTGGTCGGCATCTTGCTGGCGGCCTTGGCCGTCCAGTTCATCTTCGACGGGCTGCGTTCGAGCGGAATCTTCGGCTGAAAGGGATGCCGCCCCCCTTGCATCTAGCGGTTTCCAACCCAAGCGTTCTCCCCTACCTTTCTGCCCGGATGGGTGGCCGAGCGGTTGAAGGCACCGGTCTTGAAAACCGGCAGACCCGCAAGGGTCTCGTGGGTTCGAATCCCACCCCATCCGCCAGTTTCCCCTTACCCTTGAAAATGGCCCTTGAAAATAGGGTGAACCCCGGTCCGGGCGGCACTTGCAGGCCGGCTCAGGCTGGCTTACATATTGGCCCCTAAGATCAAGGATTTCCAAGGCTGATGTTTCGAATTTCATTCGCAGCGGTCGCCCTTGTTGGTGTCGCCGCCGCTGCGACAGTCGCTCTCTATGCCGAAAAAAGCGCCGCAAGGACAGAGGAGTCGCTTGCCCAGGCTACGTTGCCCGGCGCGCCAACGTCCGATTCGCCGGCATCGTCCGAGCAAACCCCCGCCACTCCGGCGGCGGACGTCCAGGCCCCTATCCTAAAGCCGGCATCCCAGCCGCTGCGCCAAACACCCCGCGACTCGCGCGCATCTTCCGCCGAGTGCGCTTGGGTCGGCAAGCGCACTATCCAGGTCCTGATGCGAGATGACCTGATCGCCGCCGATGGGTTCCTGAAATTTTACGGCGCCTTCGGATGCTCCACCAAGTTCCTGGGTGAAGCCTTCGGCTGTTCTCTCGTCGAAACCGACGGCGCGCCGGCGCGCGAGGTGGAAGCACGTATCGAAACCTGTTGGAAAAACCCATCGGCCAAGGCGACCGCCCAGCCCCAGAAGCCGCAACCGCAGCAGGCCGCGCCGAAGGCGGCGGCGCCCAAACCAATAGACCTTGAGCCGGACACCGCCTACCCAAAACCGTAAATTACGCATCAAATTTTGCACCGCTGAGACACCCGGTTTGAGAGGGTGGCGATATGGCGCCGCATGAGCACCCTCAAGGGTCAGATGTAAAATGGAGCGCAGTTACCGATGAAAAGAATTTTCCTGGCCGCCAGCATCGCCGCCGCGGTCGCTGCACTCCTCTCGTACGCGGTCCACACGCCGATTTTGCCGCCGAACATAGAGGGTGGCTTTGAATCGCTCTCCTATAATTTTATTCCGCCCGGGAAGAGCAACCCGGACGACGCCGAAGCCGAGCGCATCCTGCAACGCGTCGGCACTGACCTCGACGCGCTGTCCGGGCTGACCCGACGCATCCGTCTATACGCCTCCTCGGGTATTTTCGAGAAAGTCCCCGCGGTGGCGCGTCAGAAAGGCTTTTCGATCATCGCCGGCGCGTGGGTCTCCAAGGACCCTGAGTTTACCCGCCAAGAGGTGGAAGCCGCAGTTCGAATGGTCAACCGCAATTCCAACGTCCGGGCGCTGGTGGTCGGCAACGAAACTATTCTACGCAAGGAACTGGCGGTCGAGGATCTGATCCAGATTCTGCGCCAGACGCGCCGACAGGTGCGCGTGCCGGTGACCACCGGCGAGACCTGGGACATCTGGCTGAAGTACCCCGAATTGGCCTCCGAAGTTGATTTCATCGCCGCCCACATCCTGCCCTACTGGGAGGGCATCGCCGAGGAGGATGCCGTCGCTTATGCGATGGACCGCTACGAAGACCTGCGCAAGGCTTTCCCCGGCAAAAAGATCGTCATCGCCGAGTTCGGCTGGCCGAGCCAGGGATTCAACAACAAGGCGGCCAACGCCGGGAGGGCGCTGCAAGCAACGGTGCTGAGCAGTTTCGCCAGCGAAGCCAATCACCGGGGCGTTCCCTACAACGTGGTCGAGGCGATCGATCAGCCCTGGAAGGGAGCCGAAGGCAGCGTCGGCGCCTATTGGGGAATTCTCGATGACAATCGGAACGCCAAGTTCTCCCTCAAAGGGATCCCTCATGAAAACCCCTACCGCATGCGCGCAGCCATGGCTATCGCCATCGGCTTTGCCATCAGCATACTCGCTTTTGCCCTAACGCATCGGCGGCCAACTTTCGCGCACGCGCTGGCGGTCAGCGTGGCCGCGCAAGGCTTGGCGGTCGGTGTCTCGATGGCCGTGCTTTACCCCTTCGAGAACTACCTGAATGTCGGCTCGGCGATCGCCTGGGGCATCGGCTTCCTGCTGATGATCCCACTCACCGCGATGACCTTGATCAAGGTGCACGAGGTGGCCGAGATCACGCTCGGCCGGCAACCGACGCGGCTCCTTCGCGGACCGGTCGTGGCGCCGGCCGGCCACCAGCCGCCGAAGGTATCGGTCCACGTGCCCGCCTACCGCGAAAAGCCGGAGATGCTGATTGCGACGCTGAACAGCCTGGCCGCGCTCGACTACCCCGATTACGAGGTTCTCGTCATCGTCAACAATACCCCGGAAGAGGCGTATTGGAAGCCCGTCGAGGCGCATTGCGCGCATCTCGGCGGCCGGTTCAAGTTCCTAAATCTACCGAAGATCGCGGGCTACAAGGCCGGCGCCCTCAATGCGGCGATGACCCAGACCGCAACCGATGCCGAAGTGATCGCGCTGATCGACGCCGACTACGTCGTCGATCCAAGCTGGCTCAAGGACCTGGTGCCGGCTTTTGCCGATCCTAGCATCGCTCTCGTGCAGGCTCCGCAGGATCACCGCGACGGCGGGGAATCGGTATTCAAATCGGTAATGAACAGCGAGTACGCCGGCTTCTTCGATATCGGCATGGTCCAGCGCAACGAGGACAATGCCATCATCGTCCACGGCACGATGCTGCTGATCCGCCGTCGGGCGTTCGAGGCGGTGGACGGCTGGTCGACCGATACCATCACCGAGGATACCGAGCTTGGCCTCCGGCTCTACCGGACCGGCTGGCACGCGCTATACACCGCCCGGCGCTATGGGCGGGGGATGCTTCCCGATAGTTTCGCCGCATTCAAGACCCAGCGCGAACGCTGGGTCTATGGCGCGGTCCAGATCATCCGGAAGAACTGGCGAGCGATGCTGCCGGGCTGCCGTGAACTGACTCCGGCGCAAAAATTCCAGTTCATCACCGGCTGGAGCATCTGGCTGTCGGACGCCTTCGGCGTGCTCGCGGCCTATATGAACTTGCTGTGGGTACCGATGATCCTGTTCGTTGGGGTACTGATCCCCACCCTGCCTTTCACGCTGCCGATCCTCGCGATGTTTGCGGTCAACCTCCTCCACTGCGGTTTGCTCTATGGCGTGCGGGTCAAACTGCCGCCGCAGCAGATTCTCGGCGCAGCGCTGGCGGCGATGAGTCTCCAGATGACGGTCGCCCGCGGCGTGGCCAAGGGCTTTCGCAACATAAGCCTGCCTTTCCTACGCACGGACAAAGGCGGCATCGCCAAAAGCGTCAAACGGACGGGGACCAATTGGCCGGCCCTGCCCGAGGCGCTCACCGGACTTGCGCTGCTGCTTGGAGCGAGCGCGCTGTTCGTCACCAACCGAACCGAGGCGGTCGTGATCAACGTGTTCGCTGCGACGCTATTGGTGCAGAGCCTGCCGTTCCTTTGCGCGCCCCTGGTCTATGGACTGGAACGAATAGCCCAGCGCCGGTTCAACCGCCCGGTGAATTCGCCAGGCCTGGTAGCCGCCGGACCCGCCGCGGCGTACCCAGAAACCAAGCGCGCCGCCTAAAGCCTGCCGCCCTCATTCCGCGCAGCAGCCCTTGTCTTTTCCGCCCAGCCTGGCCTGAACGGACGGGCATGGCGTGTTCCCGTAGGAACAGAATACGCAGCAATCCCCCGCCTTGGGGCGCAGCAATTCCCCGCACCCCTTGCAGTCGTAGAAAAACTGGCAGGCGTCGGTCGGCATGACCTCGGTTTCGCGATGGCCGCATTTGGGACAAGTAATGGTGGACCGCAACTCCGTCATTCCAGCCTCTTCCGGTAAAACGCATAGCCCGTAAGCCCGACAAAAAAGCCAAGGCTTGGCAGAAGCACCCAATCCACCCATCCTACCCATGCCGTGAGCCCGACGGCGCCTAAAAGCAGAACAAGAATAGGCGTGAAGCAGCAAACGCCCGCCAGCACGCCGCCGACCACCCCGGTCTTGAACAAGGCGTCCCAATTCATGGCGATGGCCGACCAAGACCCGCGGCACGCGGCGTCGCCATGTCCGGCTTGCTTCTGCGGCCTTTCAGCCAGTCGGCATTAAAGATTCCGACGCGGCGCAAATTCGGCATCGTTTATCCCCCTAAAATACCAGGAATCTTGGTCCCGAACGCGGCTCGTCTGGTAGGATGGATCCTGTAGCAGGTACCGATTCAAGGAGAAATGCGATGGCCGATAATTCCGCCGTCGAACTGACCATTGGCTCTCTGGCGAAGCGTGCCGACTGCCGCGTCGAAACGATCCGTTTCTACGAACGTGCCGGCTTGATGCCGGCCCCGCCCCGCAGCCCCGGCGGACATCGGCTCTACGGCCGCCAGCACATGAAGCGGATGACTTTCATCCGCCGTGCCAGGAAACTTGGCTTCACCCTGAACGAGGTGCGCCGTCTGCTTGGATTGGCGGACAGCGGAGATTTTACCTGCACCGAAGTAAAAGCCGAGACCCTCCGGCATCGCGCCGACGTGCGCCGAAAAATTGCCGAGCTGAAACGGCTGGACGCGGCGCTTGACGCCATCGCGACCCGCTGCAACGGAGGGACCGGGAAAGATTGCGCGATTTTCGATGCCTTGTTCGAGACGGGCCCCTGAACCGAGTCTGCCCCCGCCCGCCTCCTCCAGATCTTCCCGCTTGACGGCCGCTAATATTTTAATAATTATAGAAATATGAAAACAACTGTAGCCATTGCCTCGCTCGCGGCCCTCGCCCAGGAAACGCGGCTTCGTGTTTTCCGCCTGCTCGTCCAGGCGGGCCCGGCCGGCCTTGCCGCCGGCGAGATCGCAAGCCGTCTCAAGCTAGCACCGGCGATGCTGACTTTCCACGCGACGCAGCTCCGCCGCGCCGGTCTTCTCGCCAGCAAGCGCGAGGGGCGGAACGTTCTCTACCGCGCGAATTTCGACTCGATGAACGCGCTGATCGGCTACCTGACCGAGAACTGCTGTCAGGGCGAAATCTGCGGCGCGCCAGAGGCGTGCGGACCCGCCAACGAAGCCGTCCCCCCGCGGCGTTCCGCCAAGCGGACCGTACGCCGGTGAACGAAAAAACCTACAACGTCCTTTTCCTCTGCACCGGTAATTCGGCCCGCAGCATCCTGGCCGAAGCCATCCTCGATCGGGAAGGGCGCGGGCGTTTTCACGCCTTCAGCGCCGGAAGCCACCCCACCGGCAGCGTGAACCCCTACGCCCTAGACCTGCTGAAGCTCGCGAATTATCGAACGGAAGGGCTCCGCTCGAAGGACTGGGCGGAATTCGCCGGACCCGAGGCGCCCAAGCTCGACTTCGTCTTCACGGTCTGCGACAAGGCGGCCGGCGAAGTCTGCCCGATCTGGCCCGGCCAGCCGATGACCGCTCACTGGGGCCTGCCGGACCCGGCCGCTTTCAAAGGCACGACGGCTGAAACGCGCGTCGCTTTTCACGATGTTTTCCGGATGCTCCGGAACCGCATCTCGGTCTTCGTGAGCCTGCCGATTGCCTCCCTCGACACGCTTTCCCTTCAAAAAGAACTCGACCGCATCGGCAAGACGGCAGCCGGACCGAACAAGGAAAGCGCCACATGACGGACCCGACGGGCCAGGCCGACGCCGCCGAGATCGCGCTCGAGAAAGCCTCCCTCGGTTTCTTCGAGCGTTACCTGAGCCTCTGGGTCGCCCTCTGCATCGCGGGCGGCATCGGGCTCGGCAGCGTTCTTCCAGAGGCCTTCCACGCCTTCGGCCGCATGGAACTCGCCCAGATCAACCTGCCGGTCGCCCTTCTCGTATGGCTGATGATCGTCCCGATGCTGCTCAAGATCGATTTTGCGGCCCTTCACGAAGTCGGTGCTCATTGGCGCGGCATTTCGGTGACGCTCTTCATCAATTGGGCGGTGAAGCCCTTCTCGATGGCGGCCCTGGGCTGGTTCTTCGTGGGCTGGATCTTCCTGCCCTACTTGCCCGCCGACCAGATCGAATCCTACATCGCCGGCCTCATCATCCTGGCCGCCGCCCCGTGCACGGCGATGGTCTTCGTCTGGAGCCATCTGTCGAAAGGCGAGCCGCACTTCACGCTTAGCCAGATCGCGCTGAACGACACCATCATGATTTTCGCCTTCGCGCCGATCGTGGGGCTGCTGCTCGGTCTTTCCTCGATCGTCGTGCCGTGGGAAACGCTGTTCCTTTCCGTGGTTCTCTACATCGTGATTCCGGTCATCTTCGCCCAAGCCTGGCGGCGGAGGCTGCTGGCCAAGAATGGCGAGGTAGCGTTGCAACGGACCATCGAACGCCTTCACCCGGTGTCGTTAACCGCCTTGCTCGCCACCCTTGTCCTTCTCTTCGGCTTTCAGGGTGACCGCATTGTCGAACAACCGCTCGTCATACTGCTGCTGGCCGTGCCGATCCTGATCCAGGTCTATTTCAACGCCGGGCTGGCCTATGGGCTCAACCGTCTGTTCGGCGTCAAGCACTGCGTCGCCGCCCCTTCCGCCCTGATCGGCGCCAGCAATTTCTTCGAGCTTGCGGTGGCCACCGCCATCGGGCTTTTCGGCTTCGAATCGGGGGCGGCACTCGCCACCGTCGTCGGCGTCCTCGTCGAGGTGCCGGTCATGCTCTCGGTCGTACGCTTCACGAAGGCGACCCGGGGCTGGTACGAGAAGGCCTCCCCCGCCGTTCCTTGAGGCCCGCTTTCCGGCCTATCCCTTCTGAAGGAAGCCTGCAAAGACGGCCGCCGCATGCGCCAGGCCCCGGCGGAAGCGATCAACAAGCTCCGCTCCCTGGGTTTCGAGATGCCGGAGGAGGCGTGATCCCCTAAGGCGACCCTATTAAAGCGAATTGACGCTTTGGCCGCCGTCCACGGTAACGACGGTGCCCGTCATGAAGGCGGATGCCTTGGACGCCAGCAGCAGCAACGCGCCGTCCAGGTCTTCGGGCGAGCCCAACCGGCGCAAAGGAATGCGTTTCTTCAGCTTTTCGGCTTCGGCCTCGCTCTTCAGGAAGTCCCGGTTCATCTCCGTCGCGATGTAGCCCGGCGCGATCGCGTTCACGCGAATGTCATACCTGGCAAGCTCGACCGCCATCGCCTTGGTGAGGTGAACAAGACCCGCCTTCGCCGCCCCGTAGGCCGCATTGTGGCCGACGACGCGCTCGGCAATGATCGAGGTGATGTTGATGATCGAACCGCCGTGGCCTAAGCGGGCCATGTGGGCGGCAACCTCCCGAGCCAGAAGCCAGGCCCCTTTCAGGTTTGTCCCCACGACCGCATCCCAATCCGCCTCCGTAACGTCGAGAAAGGCCTTCGGAATGGCGATGCCGGCGTTGTTGACGAGGATGGTGATGGGGCCAAGTTCGGTCTCGGCGGTGGCGACCGCCCGGCGTACGCTTTTCGCATCCTGTACATCGAGCGCGATCGGAATCGCGCGGCCGTCGAAAGCTTCTATTTCCGCCTTGAGTTCTTTCAGTTTTTCCGTCCGGCGGGCGGCGGCGGCAACCTTCGCCCCGGCCCGGGCGAGCACAAGCGCAAAATGCCTCCCCAAACCACTGGAGGCGCCGCTGACAAAGGCGCACTGACCGCTCAAGTCATAAGGTAGGTTGCACGCCATCCCCGCCCCTCTTTCAAACGCGCATTCTTTCACGGCCCTTCCGAGCCGACAACCATCGGTTCACGCCGCAAGCTTCGCCAGCTTCTCGACGAGATGGCGCACGCCCGCCATACGCTCCTTCAGGTCTTCCCAGCCGCGGCGATAAACCAGTTTGTGATCAGGCCGCAGCTTGACGTCCCCGACCGCGCTCATGAGAAAGGCGGCAAGGCGTTCGGGGTGTGCGAAGCGGTTCTCATGGAAGGTGACGACGGCCCCCTTGGGACCGGCTTCCAGGCTTCCCACCCCGGCCGCGCGGCAAAGTTGCTTGAGGGCGATGGTATCAAGCAGGTTTTCGACTTCTTCCGGGATGAGTCCAAAGCGATCAATCAGCTCGGCCGCGAAGGTCTCGATCTCGGTTCGATTCCCAAGGCGGGCGATCCGGCGGTAAAGTTCGAGCCGAAGGCCAAGGTCGGCGACGTAGGCTTCCGGAATCAGAACCGGCATGCCGAGATGGATTTCCGGCGTCCAGGCTTCCTCGGCCGTAGCCGGCGCGCGCTCGCCCCGGGCCTCGGCGACCGCCTCTTCCAAGAGATTCTGATAAAGCTCGATGCCGACCTCCCGGATATGGCCGGACTGTTCCTCGCCGAGCAAATTGCCGGCGCCGCGAATGTCGAGATCGTAGCTCGCCAGCTGGAAGCCGGCGCCCAGGGAATCTAGCGCCTCCATCGTCTGCAGGCGTTTCGTCGCGGCTTCCGTCAGGATCCGGTTGGGGGGGATGGTAAGATAGGCGTAAGCCCGGCTTTTCGAGCGGCCGACGCGCCCGCGCAGTTGATAAAGCTGGGCAAGGCCGAACATGTCTGCCCGATGGACGATAAGCGTGTTCGCGGTCGCAACGTCGAGTCCGGATTCGATGATGTTCGTGCAAAGCAGCACGTCCGTATTTCCTTCATAGAAGTCGATCATCACTTTCTCGAGATGGTGGGAAGCCATCTGGCCGTGGGCCACCGCGAGACGCATCTCCGGCACCAGGCGTTCCAATTTTTCCGCGACCTCGGCCAAGTCTTCGATGCGCGGGCAGACATAGAAAACTTGCCCGCCGCGCAGCCGCTCGCGCAAAATCGCCTCACGCACGATGACGGAGTCGTAAGGCAGCACGAAGCTCCGCACCGCCAGACGGTCGAGCGGCGGGGTTGCGATCACGCTCATCTCCCGGACGCCGGAAAGGGCAAGCTGAAGTGTTCGCGGAATGGGTGTCGCCGTCAGGGTGAGGACATGGACGTTGGCGCAGAGTTTCTTCAGCCGCTCCTTGTGGGCAACGCCGAAATGCTGCTCCTCGTCCACGATCAAGAGGCCAAGGTCGGCGAAGCGGATCGCTTTTCCGAGAAGGGCATGGGTCCCGATGACGATGTCGCAGCCGCCACGGCTAAGCCTTTCCTTGATCTCCGCCTGCTTGCGGGGAGGCACCAGGCGGGAGATCTGTTCAATTCGCACCGGAAACCCGGCGAAGCGCGCTTGAAAAGTCGCGAAATGCTGGCGCGCCAGCAAGGTCGTCGGCACAACGACCGCGACCTGGTGCCCCGACCTGGCCGCGATGAAGGCGGCGCGGAGCGCCACTTCCGTCTTGCCAAATCCGACGTCGCCGCAGATCAGCCGATCCATGGGCTGCCCGGCCGCAAGGTCGCGGAGGGTTTCCTCGATCGCGGTCTCCTGGTCTTCCGTCTCCGGGTAGGGAAAGCGGGCGCAGAACTCGTCATAGCCCTCCGGCGGCGTCATCGCGAACCCCGGCTTGAGGGCGCGGTCCGCCGCCACCCGGATCAATTCCGCCGTCATGTCCTGGATACGGCGCTTCATCCGGGATTTCCGAGCCTGCCAGGCGACCCCGCCAAGGCGGTCGAGGGGCACGAGCCCTTCTTCCGAACCGTAGCGCGAGAGCAGCTCGATATTTTCCACCGGCAGGAAAAGCTTGTCGTCGCCCGCATAGAGAAGGCGGAGAAAATCGTGGGAAGCGCCTTGCACGTTGAGGGTCACGAGGCCTTCGTAGCGGCCAACCCCGTGTTCGGCGTGGACGACGAGATCACCGGGCGCAAGGCTCGAAGCCTGGCTAAGCACGTCCTTAGCGCGCCGTTTCGCAGGCCGGCCGATCCGCTCGCCGAGAATGTCCTGTTCCGTTAGGACAACAAGGTCGGAAGCGAGGAAGCCTTGTTCGAGTCCGAGCACGACGAGCGCCACGCTATCCGGGGGCAAAGCCTCGACCTCGGACCAGCTTCCGGCAAGTGTCAGACCTTCGATGCCGTGACCTTCGAGCAACGCCTTCAGCCGTTCCCTGGAACCGACGCTGAAGCCGGTGATGATGGCGCGCCGGCCTTCCTCCCGCGCCTTGCCGAGCAGCTTCCGCACCTCGGCGAAGACATCCGCCTTCGGGTCGCGACGGGCAGCGGCGAAGTCGAAGGGCGGCCGACCGTCCGCCTCGATTGCGCCTTCCACCCCTTGAGCGAAGGGCGTGAAGGCGAGAAGCGGCCGCGCCGAAAGAGCCTGCCGCCATTCGTCCTCGCGCAAATAGAGGGCGGCAGGGGGAAGCGGGTGATAGATATCGCCCCCTTCACGGACCCCCTCCTCCATCAGGGCCTTTCGGGTTTCGTAGTACTCGGCGATCTGTTCCAGCCGCGCTGTGGCCAACGACTCGACCTGATGATCCAGCGTGACAAGGGCGTCGGGCAGGTAATCGAAGAGGGTTTCGAGCCGGTCGTGGAAAAGCGGCAGCCAATGTTCCATGCCGGGGTAATGAACCCCTTCCGAGACGGATTCGTAGAGCCGGTCGGTTCCCATCACCGCGCCGAAGGCCTCGCGGTACCGCGTGCGGAAGCGGGCAACGCTTTCCTCATCCAGAAGAAACTCACTCATCGGTCGAAAGACGAAGCCGGCAAGCGTGCCGCCGCTTCGCTGGGTCATGGGATCGAAGAAGCGAATGCCTTCAAGTTCATCTCCGAAGAAATCGAGGCGGAGCGGCTCCTCGGTTCCCGGCGGGTAGACGTCGAGAATGCCTCCGCGAATGGCGAACTCGCCGGGCTCCATAACGGTTTCCGCGCGCCCATAACCTTTCTTTTCAAGGTAATGGACGAATTCTTCCCGGTTGAGCCGATCGCCGGCCCGCGCCTCAAGGGTGGCGCTCGCGAAGGACGCCCGCGGCGGCACGCGCTGGAGCAAGGCGTTCACCGTCGTTAAAAGGATGCCCGACGCTTCCCCGTTCTTGGCGGCAAGCCCGGTCAGCACCTCGATCCGCCGGCTTTCGACGGCGGCATGAGGGGGCGAGCGATCGTAGGGCAGGCAATCCCAGGCCGGAAAAAGGCGGATTTCGAGATCGGACGCGAAGAAACGGATCGCACCCGCCATGGCCATCATCCGGGTCTCGTCGCGCGCCACGTGAAGGATGGCCTTCGCCCGACCCGATGCCGCGAGTTCGGTAAGCAGTCGCGCGTCGGCGCCCTCGGGCAGCGCGGCCACCGTTTGGCGACCGGATAAACTTATATTTTTCAAATTATTAGTTCTCTTCATTAAAGCGGATAATCATCTGCATCACCGGTGTCGCGTGCTCCGGCGGGGTGGGGCTTTGCCCAGTGATCCAGCGGAAGAGCTTGGCGTCCTCGACGGCGAGGAGCGCTTCGAACTGATCGAGTTCCTCCGGCCCAAGGGTGCCGAGGTTTCGCTCGGCGAACCGGCCGAGCAGGAGGTCGTTCTCCTGGGTGCCCCGACGCTGGCTCAAGAAAAGAAGCCGTTTGAGGCGGAAATCGGAAAAATTGGCCATGGTGGTGGACGTTGGGCGGGCGTTGGGTGCGCGTTTCGATTGGCACTAGGGTATAAAGCGAGACCCGCTTTCTGTCAGCCATTCTACCTGAGGCACGATGCGGCCGGAAATTCTGTTTCCCCTTTTTGCCCCGGTGACGCGGCTTCCCGGCGTCGGCCCGCGCATCGGCAAGGCGATCGAGCAAATCGCCGGTCCCTATATTGTTGATCTTTTGTGGCTGCTTCCGACCGCAATCGTTGACCGGCGCTATGCGCCGAAGGTGGCGGAAGCGACGCCGGGGCGGATCGCCACGCTTACGCTTCGGATCGACGCCCACGAACCGCCGCCGACCCGCCGCCTTCCCTACCGGATTCGCTGCTCGGACGAGACCGGAACGCTCACGCTCGTCTTTTTCCACCCCCGACCGGACTACCTTCGCCGCGAGTTACCGGAAGGGGAAAAGCGGATCGTAAGCGGCCGCATCGAAGCCTTCCGCAACGCCATGCAGATCGTCCACCCCGATCTCATCGTCAAACCGGAAGAGATAGCAAGACTTCCCGAGGTCGAGCCCGTCTACCCGTTGACGGCGGGCCTCACCCGCAGGCCGCTGGCGAAGGCGATTGCGGCCGCCCTAGAAAAGCTGCCCGAACTGCCGGAATGGCTGGAAGCAAGCCTGCGCGAACGCGAAGGCTGGCAAGGCTGGCGGGAATCCCTCCTCGCTGCCCACCGTCCGCAATCCGAAGCCGATCTTGCGCCGATGACATCGGCCCGGAGACGGCTTGCTTACGATGAACTGCTCGCCAATCAGCTGGCGCTTGGCCTGCTGCGCCTGCATCAGCACCGCGGCAAGGGCCGCCGGATCGAGGGCGACCGGTCTCTCCGCAAGCGGGTGATCGCGGACCTCCCCTTCCAACTGACGGTCGCGCAAAAAACGGCGCTTCAAGAGATCGACCGGGACATGGCTTCTAGCAAGCGCATGCTGCGGCTTCTTCAAGGCGATGTCGGCAGCGGCAAGACCGTGGTGGCGCTGCTCGCCATGCTGAACGCGGTCGAAGCGGGCGGTCAGGCCGTGCTGATGGCGCCGACCGATATTCTCGCACGCCAGCACTTCGCCACCATCCAGGCCCTGCTTGGCGAGACCGGGGTCCCGGTCACCCTCCTCACGGGCCGCGAAAAAGGTGCCCAGCGCCAGCAAATTTTCGAAGGCCTCGCCTCCGGCGAAACGGCGATCGCGGTTGGAACCCATGCCCTTTTCCAGGAGGAAGTCGCGTTTCACGACCTTGCCTTCGCCGTCATCGACGAACAGCACCGCTTCGGCGTCCATCAGCGCCTGACTCTCGCCTCGAAAGGACGCGCCGTAGACACCCTCGTCATGACGGCAACACCCATCCCGCGCACGCTGACGCTGACGGTCTACGGCGACCTCGAGGTTTCGCGTCTTACCGAAAAACCAGCCGGACGGCCGCCGGTGGACACGCGGGTCCTTCCCCTGGAACGGCTGGACGAAGTTATCGCCGCCGTCGGGCGGGCGGTCCAAAAGGGACAAAAAGTCTTCTGGATTTGCCCCTTGGTCGAGGAGTCCGAAGTTCTCGACCTTGCCGCCGCCGAAGAACGCCATGCGGCGCTCAAGGCCGCCTTCGGTTCGCGCGTCGGCCTAGTCCATGGCCGGATGAAGGGAAAAGAGAAGGACGCCGCCATGGCGGCGTTCCTCGAAGGCGAGGTGCGCCTTCTCGTTGCGACGACGGTCGTCGAGGTCGGCGTCGACGTGCCGGAAGCGACCGTCATGGTGATCGAACATGCGGAGCGGTTCGGCCTTGCCCAATTGCACCAGCTGCGCGGCCGGATCGGGCGCGGGTGCCAGGCATCGATCTGCCTTCTCCTTTTCGCCGCGCCGCTTGGGAAAACGGCGAAGGCGCGCCTGCGGATACTACGCGAAACGAACGACGGCTTTCGCATCGCCGAGGAAGATTTACGCCTGCGCGGAAGCGGCGAAGTGCTGGGTACGCGGCAAAGCGGGCTTCCCCTCTTCCGCCTCGCCGACCTTGCGCTACACGAAGGTCTGATGGTGATGGCCTACGACGATGTCCGTCTTTTCCTCGAACGAGACCCCGAGCTCAAGACGCCGCGCGGCAAGGCGCTTCGCACTCTGCTCTATCTCTTCGAACGGGACGCGGCGGCAAAATATCTGCGGTCCGGCTAGGTCTGCGGTCCGGCCGCTTCGCCACTCGCAAGGATGGGCTTTTTCTGAAGTTCGGAAGGCCGGCGATCCGGCGGGGTCACGATGCCCCCGGAAACGACCATCTTGATTCCATCCTCCACCGACATCGTCAGTTCGTGCACGTCTTCCGACGGCACAAACAACAGAAAGCCGGACGTGGGATTCGGAGTCGTCGGCATAAACACGTTGATGACCCTTTCTTTGGTAACGTTCTGGACTTCGCCTTTCGTGCTGCCGGTGATAAAGCCGAGAGCCCACATGCCGCGGCGCGGATATTCGATCAGGACGACCTTGCGGAACGCCGTGGACTTGTGCGTAAGGAGCGCTTCGAAAATCTGCTTCAAGGCGCCGTAGATGCCGCGCACCACCGGCATCCGGGCAAGCAACCGTTCGCTCGTCTTAAGGACGATGTCGCCTGCGAACCCGGCCGTCAAGGCGCCGATCAAGGTGATCATCAGCAGGACAATAAGAAGGCCGAGGCCAGGAAGGTTGATGGGAAGATAAGTTTCCGGGTTGTACTTCACCGGGATCAGCGGCGTGACGCGGCTATCCACGAAGTTTACGAAGATCCAGACGATATATGCCGTAAGGCCGATCGGCGCCGTGACCAGAAGCCCGGCAAAGAAATATGTCCGAAGACGGCCAATTAGACGGTGCCGCTTTGACTCCTTCGCCGGTTCGGGCGAAGCGGCCGGCGCCTCAGGCGAATTGTCGGCGGGTGGATTTTCTGTCATTGCCTTCCTAGTCGCATGTTCTCGCTTGTAGTTAATGTGCTTGGTTCTTCCAAATATCGCAACCAGCGCCGCGCCAGAAACACCGATCCTTCCAGGAAAGGTTTGGCGGCCCACCCCAACGGGCACCGTGGGTTAACGCTTTCTTGACCTTTCACGCGCTAAAAAACCCGGAGTACCGCGGATTTCAAGGTTCGGCCATGTCAGCGTCCATAAAACGCCTCGTCGCGCTAACGCTCATCTTCGTTCTTGCCGGCTGTTCGCACGTATTCAAACCCACCGTCACGCAAACGCAAACGACCGACGCGGCCGGTCAGCCCGTCGCCGTTTACAAAAACTGCGACCCTACCCGTGTGCTGGCCGGCCAGCCAGCCTGCTACTCGGAGGCCGTGGGTGAAACCTATTGTTACCGAACCTTGGGCGACGTCGAATGCTACCCGCAGGCCATCTCCCCCCAGCGCCCCCCAGTCACAGCGGCGCAGAGCGGAACGCCACCGGCGGGCGCTTTGAAACCATAACATTTCGCTTGAATTCCCGGGACCATTCTACTTTTTATTATATACTTTTCCAGAAAGAGAAAGCGTCCGGTCCGGTTAAGCGCCTAGGAATCGGCGAAGAAATTTTATTATGCTCAAAAAAATTCTGCGTGCCCTGGCTCTCGCTGCCGTTCTTGTTCTCGGCTATTTCGCCGTTCGCGATTCGATCGAGGCCACGAAATCGCCGCCGCCACCGCCGGAATACGGCTTTCTCGTCTTGGGCGATGCCTATACCGCACCAAAGACCATCAACCCGTCGCAACGCTGGGCGCAGCAGGTCGTCACCATTTTCCGAGAGGAGCGGTTCTCGGTCCGCGATCCACAGTATCTTGCCGAGGAAGGGATGAAAACCGAACGGTTGGTGTCGGAAATCGATCGCCCCGAGTTCCAGTATCCCTACAATCTTGTTCTCTTGCAGATTGGCGCGGCCGACATCGTTGCCGGGGTGACGGCGGAAGACTACCGTGTAAAGTTTTCCAATCTTCTGATAAAAGCCATTTCCCTTGTCGAGGGCGACCCGGCTCACGTGATCGTGCTTTCCATACCGGATTGGACCGCTATTCAAGCAAATGACCTGGCGGATCGTGAATCCGTCAGACAAAAAATCAACCGTTTCAACGAAATTAACGATGAAGTAAGCCACCAAACCGGCGTGCGTTATGTCAGCGTGACAAACCTGTCGCGGATGGCAGCCCATGACCTTTCGTTGCTGACCGAAGACAGAAAAGCACTGTCGGAGCATATGCACCAGCTATGGGCCCGCAAGATTTACCCGGTGGCACTGACGGCTTTAGGCCATTGATAAGGGCGCGCCCGTCATGGTGCGCTTGCCGGCTTCCATTCTGTGACAAGCTTTTTCGCCTGCTCTAGGTCGGCCGGCGACAGCTGTTTCGCCACGGCGTCGCGGCTCTCAACCGCCGCATCCTGATCTGCGCCGGGCAAAGAAACCGCCACCGAAAGCGCATACCACATATAGGCCAGCACCAGATCACGGTCGACACCCTGACCCAATTCGTAAAGCCCGCCCAGGTTGAAACGGGCATCCGGGTCGCCCTGCGCGGCAGCCAGGCGATACCATTTCACGGCTTCGGCAATATCGGCCGGGGTGTTGGCTTCGCCAAAATGGTAGATCACGGCGAGGTTGTACTGAGCCCAGGAACGGCCCCGCTCGGCGGCACGCCGATACCATTTGATAGCCTCGGCGTAGTTCTGCTCGACGCCTTGGCCGCGGTAGTACATGAAACCAAGATTGGCTTGAGCAATGGAGTTTCCCTTCTCGGCAAGGGCGCTAAATTCCGCGAAGGCTTTTTTGAACTCCCCCCGATTGTAAGCAGCGTAGGCCTCCGCAATATCGGCCGATGCCGGCGCCACGGGCCCGATCAGCAGCACCGCGGTTAAAAACAAGCCGCTTAAGCCGCGACGCATCACGTTGTTTCCACCACGACGTGTTCGAGTTCCCTCCCCGATTCCACCGCCTCGTGCGCCTCAACGATCCGATCGAGCGGGAACCGTTTTACCCGGTGGGCAAGCACCCCTTCCGCGCAACAACGGGAAATGTCGGCGACCGCTTGCCGTTTCGCGGCATAAGGGATCAGAAAAACGGCAACCAGGCGAAGGGTCGCGTTTCCGAACATCAAGGGGTAGAAGGGTATTTTCGGTTCCGGCGCCCCCATCGAGGCATAGGCCGCAAGGACGCCGTTCGTCTTCAGGACGCGGCACGAGGTTTCGAGGTTGGCCCCGAAATCCACGTCGACGATCCGGTCGACACCGCCGCCCGTGATGTCGGCAACCCGCCCGACAATATCCTCCGTTCGGTAGTTGAGCACATGGTCTGCCCCGGCCGCCTCGGCGATTTTTGCCTTTTCCGCGCCGCTCACCGTGGCGATCACTCTTGCGCCCCCCCACTTCGCAAACTGTACGGCGTACCGGCCGACGCCGCCGGCGCCACCCGTCACCAAAACCGTCAGGCCGTTCACCAGGCCATCCGAAAAGACGCAACGGTGGGCGGTCATCGCAGGAATGCCAAGGCAGGCGCCTTCCGCAAAGCTCGTCCCTTCGTGAAGGGGCACCGCCTGGGCCTCGGGAAGCGCGACCCATTCGGCCGCCGTTCCGAAGGCGCGTTGCCATTGGGCGTTGAAGAGCCAGACCCGCTCGCCAAGGCGCGATTGCGAAACCCCTTCGCCCACCGCGTCAATGACGCCCGCTCCGTCGCAATGGGGAACGATCCGGGGCTCGGTCATTTTCTGGCGAAGGCCGCTGCGCGCCTTGACGTCATAGGGATTGACGCCCGAGGCATGAACGCGGACCCGCACCTCGCCGGGGGCCGGGCTTGGCGTTGGCAGTTCGCCGACTTTCAGGACTTCCCTGGCGGGGCCGTTCGTTTCGTACCAGGCGGCGCGCATCGCGTTCATGCCTCGGGTAGCTGGGCGGCAAAGCGCCGCTCAAGCGCCTTCGGGTCCTTCCGAAAGCTTTCGTAAACTTCCCGTGCAATGGCGTCCGGGTAAAGTTCTTCGCGTTCCGCCTCGACCGCCCCGAGCGTGGCTTCGGCGATCTCGGAAGGTGGCGCTTTGGGCAGTGGCCGATGGGCGGAGATAGGGGTATCCACCGGGCCCGGCAGAACCGCCAGCACTTTTGTACCTTGGGCGGCAAGCTCGGCGCGCACCCCTTGGGTCATGGAGAGTTCAGCCGCTTTCGAGGCGCTGTAGGGGCCGACGCGCGGGATATGGGCAAGGGCCGCGATTGAAAGCACGTTCACGATCATGCCGCCGCCGTTCGCCTTCAGCACGGGCGCGAAGGCACGGCACATTTGAAGAGTGCCGAAATAATTGGTGTCCATGATGGCGTGCGCGCGATCGAGCGAGGCGGCGCGGATAAGGCCGGTGTGCTGAGTGATAGCGGCGTTGTTGATGAGAAGATTGACGTCCTTGCAGCGCGACGCCGTCGCCGCGACTTTTTCCCCGTCCCGGATATCGAGGCAAATGGGAACAAGGCGTTTCTCTTCCGCCTTTGCCGCTTCCTCCAGCCAGTCCAGACGCACATCCGCCCCATACACCCGCGCGGCACCGGCCGCTAGAAGCGAACGGACATAGGCCTGACCGATGCCCTGGTTCGCCCCAGTGACAAGCACGATCGATCCCCGGATTTTCATCCCTTAACCCCCTTTGCTTCCCGCTTCGGTTTCGGCCTTCGCCGGTTACGGCCCCGGACAAGCTGTGATAGCATAATCCGGCCAACGGGGGCTTGCGGTCGGACGAAGAATTGGGAAAGACGAAAATGGATAGCTCCTCGCTGCAAAAAGCCGGCCTGATCGGCCTGATCGCCACGCTTGGCGCCATTCTTTTATGGGGTTTTTTTGAAATGGGGTTCTGGCCGAGCCTGTCTTTCGAAAGCGATCCCACGGAACTTGCCGGTGAAAATATTGAAGTCTCCCTGCTCCCCGCGGCGGAGCGAGGAGACGTGCGTTCCCAGTGGTTCCTCGGCCTCGTTTATCTGAACGGGGAAGACGCTCCCCAGGATTTAGCGAAGGCCGCGAAATGGTTCCGGCGCGCCGCCGAACAAGGACACCCGGCGGCGCAGCTGAACTTGGGACGCATGTACCAACTGGGAGAGGGAGTCGAGCGGGACCTCATCGAGGCCTATAAGTGGATGAGCCTTGCAAGCGACAGCTTCCCAAAAAGCGATGGGCGGACCCAGGCCGAGACCACCCGCGATATCATCGCCCAACAGCTGCAACCGGAAGAAATGGAACAAGCCAGGCAAGCGGTCGCCGAATGGCGATCAAAAAAAGAGGACGGCAGGGAATAAGCGATATTTCCGCCAGTTAGAAGCCAGTGCCAAACGCCATCTAGAAGGCCGTTATCACCACCACGTGACGGTTCACCGTTTCACGCGCATTCGGTCTTACGGAATTTTCACAGAATGCCGGAACAAGATACAAATCTTCCATCGGACCTCGATCGGGATTCGCTTTTCATCCTTCCTCTTTCGGTGGTTCCCTTCCAAACGCCCGCCATACGGGGCGCGCGGCTGATCAAGAACGTGCGCCTCCAAAGCGTCGTTGAAATCTACAAGGGAAAACGCATCGGCAGCGGTCAGCTCCCGATCGCATCGGTTGCCAAGGCGTTTGGCTGGCCGGCGGACTCCGCCCATCCCGACCTTGCCCTGTTGAACCGGCTGGCCGACCTGCCCAGTTACGACGTCTACAGCCTGCGAATCCTTTTTCGCGAGCGCAACATTCCGGTGACGGACTACACCGAACTCAGGCTCTCGGAAAAGAAGAAAGAGGAACTTACGGAATACATGCGCGCCTTCACGCACCCGCTGATCGTACAGACCTACGGCGAGGGCGACATGGCGTTTCAAAACTACCAGGACGTCATTCTGCTTTTCCGCAAGCCTTCGGTCGAACGGGCCCGCGAGAAACTGAAAGTCATGGCGCAGAAACTGGACATCGCGCTTTCGGAGGTGCCGGATTTTCTCGAAGATTACAGCGACATTTTTCTTTCCCTCTCGTACTTCCGCGAATGCCTGAGCCAAATCCAGCCGACGGTCGAGGATTTTCTGGTCGCGATGGAGAAGGTCCGGAAGCAACGGCAATTCCAGAGCGACAGCACCTTGCAGCACGCTTGCGATCAGACCGAACGGGCAATCCGCAAACTCATGCGCGCGGTGACGACCCGCTTTGAAGAATTTGACCATCAAACGAAGGGCATGTGGCGGGAAATCACGGGCAAACGTTTTCGCGAGGTCGAAGCGCTCATCAAAAGCAGCCACACCGTTATCGGCGGGTCGCTCTGCGCGCTTACCGTGAAGATGAACGCCTGGCGCGCACTTTTTCCGAACGCCGGGACCGGCGGGCCCATGGAGCGGGCGGCGTTCATCACGACGGAAATGAACTCGGGAGTCGAACGAATTCGCGAAATCGAACGTCTGGCCGGCAAGCCTCTCTAAGCTTGGGAATACGCGCTTCCCCAAGACGGGGAACCGGGCCGGAAGAAAGGCGGCGCGGCGGACGATCGACGTGCTATTTCGAATTTTCTTCCTGCTTCTTGTGTCTCCGCTTCCGGCTGTATTTTGTCCGATCCGCGGCAACCTTTGGACGGTATCGGCGGCTTTGAAGCTTCTTGGCGACTGGGTTGCGGCGGTGTTTTTCCGGCATGGTCTTTCCAGACATCTCTGGTTTTTTCCTTTCCATGATCCAAAATATAGGCCCGCCATAAAAACCGAAAAGCTTAAGATGTCGGCCAAAGCCTCTTCATTAAAGAAGGATGGTTTGCTATTTTGAAGCCTAAATCTCGTATGGTGCGAAGAATGCGGAAGGAAACGACGAGAATCCGGCCATCTTCCCGAATGGCGCTGGCGTTGAGCCTTGGCGCGGCCCTCTTGATCGCACCCCTCGCCTACGCGGATTCGCCAAACGCAAGCCCGAGGACGCCAGCCCAAGACGCCGCCGTCAACGTCCCAGCCCAAACCGCCGATCCGTCGGCGCCGAAAGAGCCGGCCCAGGCAACGCTTTGCTTCGATCCGAACGTCGGCCAAGCAGTCCCCTGCACCCCGCTGCATACCGACAAGGCTCAGTACGACATCCCAAACTTCATGAGGCCGCACTCGGGCCCGCGTGAAGTTCCGAAAAAACAAGAAGTTCCAGAAAAGTAAACGGAGATTGAGGAAAAAACATGCTGCGATATGTCCTTCTAGGCACCCATAATTCGGAATGGCTGTCCCGCCAGCCGGAACGGTCGAATATCGTCGCCGCCCAAGTTGCCAAGCTTGGCATCAAGATTTTGTCCTCGAATTACACACAAGGCCCCTTCGACTTCGCCGACGTCGCCGAGGCGCCGGATGCCGAGACCATGCTTGCGCTCTCGATCTGGTACAAGAAGAGCGGCTTCGGCGAGATGATGACGTTGCCGGTTTTCCAGCGCCCCCAATTCGAGGCGATTGGAAGGCGCATCGGCGTTCAGGAAACGAAATAACCCGCCACGGGGAAAGGAAGCGGCCATGCCGAGATACGTCATGCTTGGAAAGCACAGCCCCGACTGGATCGGAAAACAGCTCGATCGGACGAAGACCGTCTATGAACAGTTCGAAAAACTGGGCATCAGGATGGAATACTCGAACTACGTCCAGGGGCCATACGATTTCGTCGGCTTCCTTGAAGCGAAGGACGAAGAGGCGATGCTCGCCTTCTCGATCTGGTACCGAATGAACGGCTTTGGCTCTTTCATCACGATGCGCGCCTTCACGCGCGACGATATCGAGAAAGCCGGTCAACGCATCGGCGTCCAGGGAACCTGACGGCGGGGGACAGTCCCCTTGCGGAAGAAGCAATAAAACCAAGCATGACGGAAGCGCGGGCTTCCGCCCGCTGCCAGGTTCGGCAGGCCGGTCTAGATAAGGACCCATAGGGTTTCGCCCAGGGGTCCGCTTCCGGCTGTTGCGCTTCGGCAGCCCACGAAGGAGGCGGACCATGACGGAAGAGATTCGCACCAAGGATCCGATCGAGCTTCTCGACCGGGACAATCCCGAGGCCGTCCGTGCCTTCGTGGAAACCGCCCACCCGGTCGATCTGGCCGCGTTTCTGGAAGAAACGCCGCCAGAGACGGCGCGCGATCTCTTGCTTTCGGTTCCCCTTGCGCGCCGCGCCGAGGTGTTCGGCTATCTGCGGCCCGAACCGCAGATGGCGCTGGCGCGTTCCCTCGACCGCCGCCAATTGGCCGAGATCGTCACCGAGATGGATGCGGACGATCGGGCCGACCTCTTCAACCGTCTTTCTCCGGACCAGCAGGAAACCCTTCTGCCCGCCCTCGCCCAGGCCGAGCGGGAAGATATACGGCGACTCGTGGCCTACGAAGAAGGAACCGCCGGCGCCATCATGACTTCCGATTACGCGACGCTCCTGCCCGAGCTGACCGCGCGCCAGGCTCTGGAGGCGCTGCGCCGGGAGGCACCGGACAAGGAGACGATCTACCGCACCTACGTCATGGATCCCGGCCGGCGGCTGATTGGATCGGTCCGTCTTCAGAACCTCATTCTCGCGGCGCCGGAAACCAAGATCGCCGACCTCATGGAGCGCGAGACCTTGGCCGTCGGCGTGAACGAAGACCAGGAGGAGGTCGCCAACAAGATCGCCCGTTACGACGTGCTAGCCCTTCCGGTTGTGGACGGCGATGGCCGGCTGGTCGGCATCGTCACCCACGACGACGCCCTCGATACCCTGCAGGAAGAGGCGACGGAAGACTTTTACAAGGTCGGCACCGTGGGCAAGCTGGACCAGAGCGTCCGGGACGCGAATGTCGGCCTGCTTTACCGCAAGCGCGTAATGTGGCTGACGCTCCTGGTGTTCGGGAACCTGTTCTCGGGTGCGGGGATTGCCTATTTCGAGAACACCATCGTCGCCTATGTGGGGCTGGTGTTCTTCCTGCCCCTTCTGATCGGCAGCGGCGGCAACGCGGGCTCCCAGACAGCGACCTTGATGGTTCGCGCGCTGGCGACGGGCGATGTCGTGCTCCGGGACTGGGGACGGATGCTTGGCCGCGAACTGCTGGTGGCCTTGGGCTTAGGCCTGACCATGGCGGTGGCCGTCGCGCCGATCGGGGTTTTCCGGGCAACGCCGGAGATCGCCCTGGTTGTGGCGCTCACCATGGTGATCGTCGTCCTGGCCGGCAGCATCATCGGCATGTCCCTGCCCTTCCTGCTCAGCCGCTTCCGCCTCGATCCGGCCACGGCCAGCGCGCCGTTGATCACCTCGATCCTCGACGCCATCGGCGTGGTCGTCTATTTCACGGTGGCGGGCTTTTTCCTGTTTCCCTGATCGGCGCCGGGCGGGTTCATCTGCGCCTGAAAGGCGCGCTCGCGGGCCGGCCAATGGCTTTTGATATAGGCCAGCGCCGCCCAGATTTCCGCGTCGGTGAGAACCTCTTCAAAGGCCGGCATGGCACTGCGGTAGCCCGGCGGCGCAAACCGCCCGATGCCGTATTTCGTGATGGCGAAAAGCTGGGCGTCCGGGTGGTGCCAGCTATGCCCGGTCGCGTCGTGCGGCGGCGCCGGCAGCAAGCCGTCCGGCTTGCGGGTCTGCCAATCGGGCTCGCCTTCCAGCCGTGTGCCGTGGCAAACGGCGCAGCGCTCCTCATAAACGACCTTGCCGAGCGCGACCAAGCGATCGTCGTCGGGATCGGCCCACGGCTCCGGAGAGGCCGGCCAAAACCACCACAGACCGGCGGCGCAAGCGACGGCCACGGCCACGGCAAGAGCCGCGACCCACGGCAAGCGCCGGCGGCCGGCCCTAGACACGAGAGGTGCGGGACGAATGGGCTTCCTGATCCGGCAGGCGGTCGATTTCGGCAACGTCGTCGGGTTCGAGCCGCAGGTGGATGGCGCGCGCCGAATCGCGCACGCTCGACACCTTGCTCGCCCCCGGGATCGGGAAGATATGGTTCCCTTTCTCCAGAAGCCACGCCAGGGCGACGCCATAGGGCGACGTCGCATGCTTCTTGGCGAGACGCTGGAAGAGCGGATGCTTCGGCAATCGCACATGGCCCCCATGGCCCCCCACGGGACCGAAGGGAATATAGGCAACACCTTGTTCCTGGCAAAAACCAATAAGGCCGCTGCCGAAATCCCTTTTGAAGAACGGGTTGCAGCGATTTTGAACCGATGCGATCGCCGTCCGGCCAAGCGCAAACTTAAGTTCCGCCCGATCGACGTTCGACAACCCGATGTTCAGGATTTTTCCTTCCTCTTTAAGTCGGATCAATTCCCCGAGCGATTCCTCGAAGGGCACGTCCGGGTCCACCGCGTGGAGGTGGTAGAGGGGAAGCGCGTTGCGTTGCAGGTCCTTAAGGCTCTTCTCGCACGAGGCGCGCAGCCATTCCGGGTTCCCATCCGTTACCCACGCCCCTTTCGGCCGCCGCAGGCCACCCTTTGTGGCGACCAGCACGGCGTCTTGCGCGCCGATCCGCGTAAGCACCTTGTGGAGAAGGCGCTCGTTGTGGCCGATGTCCGAATCGTCCAGGCAGTAGACGTTGGCGGTGTCGATGAAATTGCCGCCCGCTTCGACGAACGCGGTGATGACCGCGAAGGCCTGGGATTCATCCGGCCGCCCCGCGATGGAAAGCTGCATGGCGCCGAGGCCGATCGGCCTTACCCGCCACCCCGTCCCGTCAAGGTTCCGGTTCATGCGTTTCCTTCTCCGCGCCGCTTTCGAACGGCCTTCGGATCACCCCGCCCAAGTTTGTCGGGAAGGGCCCTGCCCTTCGGCACAAAGGCCATGGTAACCGAGTTCCGGCAAGTAGCACCACCCCGAGGGACCGGCCAAAACCACCACAGACCGGCGGCGCAGATAACGGAAAAGGTCGCGGCGAGCTCGCGCATGCGAAGCGGGCGGGGAGCGGAGTGCGTCGAGCGGTGAGCAACAGAGCGGCAACAATCAGGGCCGAAGCCGACGCATACGTGCGGTATCTGCGAGCGTGACCTTGCCATAACCTTGCAGCTCCCTACCCCATGTTTCAACGATTCCGAGCTGTTCAGGCTATTGGAAACATTTCTTAAACCCTAAGCCTAGCTTAGGATGACCGGGTTGCTTAAAAGAAGTTAGTCTTTGGGTAGGAAATTCGCCGGGGAAAACATGACCGAGGACAAAACATCCAAGACCGAGCAGAAAGAAACCCGTAACGAGGATGATTCGTCAAAAGTAAAAAGAGTCTTCGTCAATCCTTTAATCATCGAAGAATACACTGGTACAGGTAAAAAGACTCACACCTATTTTAAGGAGTGGTGCGACTTATACTTACATGTAAGTGACTATGAATTTTTACGAACCTATAAAGTTCTAAAGACAGATGAATGGGGCGCACTTCAAGACATACTCGATGAGCAAAGAGAGGAACAAAATCTAGAACCAGATGGAGAAAACGATGAGGAAAAAGAAAAAGGTCGAAATCGTCGCGAATTTCGGCACTTGGCTAAGCGGGCAAGAGAAAATTTCGATGGGCTAAGCGAGAAAGAACAATCCGAATTTCGATGGGCACATCGGAGAGAAGTACGCCCATATGAAGAGCGTCGAGAACTTAGGCTAGTTTGTTGGGCTGAAATTAAACGCAGAGCTTCAATCAAAACATTCTTGGTAGCTAAAAAAGGGGAAGCAGATAATAAGAAAATAGAATCTGCGATTGAAGCTGATCCGGACGAGATCGAGTCTGATCAATCTTTCGATCGAATCTACCTCTATATCCGCGAGTATAAGAATGATCTGGCTGGACTATTGATGCTCCAAGATTATGAATTACGTAAATATGACGAACATGATCCGGATGAGGATTATTTACTTGCCGAAATGTACGTGAAAGAAGGAACTCTAGCTGAGCTCGAAAACGAAGTTAGGCAGCGCGGTGGGAATGTTCCCTTAGAGGTCGTGGTTCAGGCTCACTTATTCGAAAAAAATATGATTTCTTATGTACGCGAACTACGTCCTGACACCCACTACATACCCTACATTCCCACCGAGCGAGATTCACCACCATGCTCAATAATTTTAGATTCCATTACCGTTGGAGAAAAGCCAGAGCCAAAATGGGCTGATAATTCCCTTGAACTTGAAAACGATTTATATGACGAAGCGCAAGAGGAAGTACCAGATCCTGAATCACAATTTCGCGAGAGAATATTGGGGGCTGTTTCCGATCTAAGCAATGCATTCGGGCACATTAAAGTTGCCATATGGATATTGACCATCATCTTGTTGATTTCATTGTTCGTTTGAGCGCGAGAATCAGAGAATCAGATGGCCAGACTCGATTACGTTTCTCAGGCATTGACGAAAGCGATCTCATCTCTCGTGTCGCACCCAGGGCGCATCGCCGACCGCATGAAGTCGGCCTATGCTGAAATGTGGCCCGTTGAGTCGAAAAAGCTCCCGGACGACTTACGGAGCGATTGGATCTACATCGAGGACCGCCTGAACGTCGGAGAAGGTGACGTAGCCAGCACAATTGATGAGCTATCGGAAACCGATCTTAGCGAGATCGCCATCCGAATTTTGAGTTTTGCAGATCGCGTCGATACATTTCTGAGAGAGGGGCGCGCCTGATTTCGAACTCTGCTGGCTGAATTGCAAGTGATCCCGGCCTCTTGGAGGCGACAATGATCAAATTCATTTTCACGGGCAGGGTTCACCCTGAAAGGAGCTGGGTGACTATTCCACGGAGGACTTATCCAATTTCTCTTAGTGATGGTACATCTCCACATATTACGGTCTTCTCTGGAAAGGGTCAGATCCTTGTTGAGGTTGAAACTTCACACAGCCCCGAATTCATTGACGATCTTTATCTAATTGTCGGCCAAGTGATGAAATCACAGGTGGATGCTCTCGGATATCGCAAAGGAATCGGGTGGGACGTAGAAATAACTGGCGGCATGTGTATTAACGACCACGGCACAATGCAAATATATGGACCTAGCGTAAAGGAGGTAGAAAACAAAGAATCAGAAAGATCATTAGATGATGCAACAGTTGGCGCTCTTGCTATTCGACACGCGGCTCTTCGAAATGCATTGGCTGATCTCCGAGAGGCCATTAGATCATTAGAAGATACGAGCTTCTTTTGTTTTCGCACATTAGAGAGGATACGAATTCATGTTCAGCCGAATTACCCAAAAGAAAAAAACCATGCTTTGCGGGAAGCAGAAGATAAGCTTCGACTCGACCATAGCTGTCATACTTTCTTGTACAAACAAGCAAAGCATGAGCGGCATGGCAAATGGGGTGCACTAACAGGTAAGGAGCGCGCAAAAGCGGTGTGCCTTATATGGAAAATTGTAGATCGGTTTATTATTTTCTTGGATAGAAATCAGGAAAAGTTGGATGAAGAAGGTTTCCCTATTTTGAAATCGAATGACGTGTCGTTAAATTCTAGCCCCTGATCGTTAGGGCGGCCATGTCCGTCGGCCCCACTTTGCGGACATAGTGCGAACACAAGGATTTTTCGATCTACCGCTGTCGGTTCAAGTCTATATAACTACTTGATGCTATTTATAAAACTGGTGAGCCCGGATGGATTCGAACCATCGACCCTCTGATTAAAAGTCAGATGCTCTGCCAACTGAGCTACGGGCTCACGAAGCTTGGGCGCTAGGAATATCCCTCCCCGGCGGCTAACTCAATCCATCTTGCCGCCAAAGGCAAGAGAAGTTGCACTATTTGTCTTCGAAAGTCTGAACCAGCTTCTTCGGATCGCGTTTGGCGGATTTCGCCTTCAGGCGCTCGAACACCCGAGGCGGCACGAACTGGCTCACGTCGCCGCCCAGGCGGCTTACCTCCTTCACGAAGCGCGACGAGATGAACTGGTGGCGCTCGGAGGCCATCAAGAAGACCGTCTCGATCGGCGGGTGGATGCGGGCGTTCATGCCCGCCATCTGGAATTCGTATTCGAAATCGGAGACGGCGCGAAGGCCCCGCAGAATGACGGAGGCATCGTTCTCGATCGCGAAGTGCATCAGAAGGTTGCTGAACGGCTTCACCCGAATGCGGTTGCCGGCGTGGTTGAGGACGGCGATTTCCTCCTCAACCATTTCGACGCGCTCGGCCAGCGCGAACACCGGGTCCTTGCCGGCGTTTTCGGCAACGGCGACGACGACTTCGTCGAGGAATTTCATCGCCCGCGTGATGATGTCGAAATGCCCGTTCGTGATCGGGTCGAAGGTACCCGGGTAGATGCCGATGCGGTGCATGCCTGTTACGCCTCCCCTTCCGCAAGCGCGTCGGTATCGGCTGCCTCGGCATCCGGGTTCTCGCCTGCTTCGACTTCGCCCTCCTGCTCGCCGAGGCGGGTCACGGAGACGACGTGCTCCCCCTTCGCCACCTTGAAGAGCGTCACTCCTTGCGTCGCACGCCCGGCCCGGCGGATATCGTTGACCGGGCAGCGGATGAGCTTACCCTTGTCCGTCATCAGCAAAATCTGGTCCTCGTCGGCGACCGGGAAGGTGGCGACGACCGGGCCGTTACGTTCCGAGGTGTCAATGCCGACGATGCCGACGCCGCCGCGCTTCGTGATCCGGTACTCGTAGGCCGAGCTTCGCTTGCCGTAGCCGTTCTCCGTGACGCTGAGGAGAAATTCCTCCGCCGCCGCCATCTTCTCGAAAAGTGCCGGGTCCGACGGCTCGACCGCTTCGCCCTCCGCCGACGGCTCGCCGGCGGTCCGCCGCCGGAAAGCGGCGACGCGCAAATATTCTTCGCGCTCGGCCGTCTCGGCAGCCGTGTGGTAAAGGACCGACATATCGATGACCCGGTCTTCCTTCGCAAGCTTGATGCCCCTTACCCCGATCGAGGCGCGGCCGCTGAAGATGCGGACGTCGGTGACCTGAAAGCGGATGCATTTGCCGGAGCGCGTCGAGAGAAGCACGTCGCCGTCTTCCGTGCAGGTGCGCACGCCGACCAGGCGATCGCCCTCTTCAAGCTTCATCGCGATCTTGCCGTTCGCCATGACGTGAACGAAGTCGGAAAGCCGGTTGCGGCGGACGTAACCGCTCGCCGTCGCGAACAGGACGGTCAGGCTTTCGACGTCCGCCTCGTCTTCGGGCAGCGGCATCAGGGTCGAAATCGTCTCGCCCGGCCCGAGCGGCAGCAGGTTCACCATCGCCTTGCCGAGCGACTGCGGGGAACCCAGAGGCAACTTGTAAACCTTGAGCTTGTAGACCTTGCCGGTCGAGGAGAAGAACAGGACCGAGGTGTGCGTGTTGACGACAAAAACCTGGGTAACGAAGTCCTCCTCGCGGGTCGCCATGCCGGCGCGGCCCTTGCCGCCGCGGCGCTGGGCGCGGTAGGTGCTTAAGGGAACGCGCTTCACGTAGCCGTTCTGGCTCACCGTGACGACCATCTCCTCGCGTGGGATCAGGTCCTCGATGTCCTGCTCGAACTCCCCTTCTTCGATCGTCGTAAGCCTGGGCGTCGCGAAGCGCTTGCGGATGTCGAGCAGTTCGTCACGCAGAATTTTCAAAAGCTTCTCGCGCGAGCGCAGCACCTCAAGGTGTTCGGAAATCTGGGCGACGAGGTCCTTCAGTTCCCCGGCGATCTTGTCGCGTTCAAGCCCGGTTAGCCGTTGCAGGCGCAGTTCGAGAATGGCTTTGGCCTGTTCCTCGGAAAGCTTGTAGTAGCCGTCCTTCACCCGGTGACCCGGCTCGTCGATCAGCTTGATGATCGGTTCGACGTCTTTTACCTGCCAGGTTTTCTTGGTCAGTTGTTCGCGGGCAACGTTGGGGTCTTTCGCCTGACGGATAAGGGCGATGATGGGGTCGATATTGGCCACCGCGATCGCCAGCCCGACCAGGATGTGGGCCCGCTCGCGCGCCTTGCCGAGCTCGAAGACCGTGCGCCGGGTGATGACCTTCTCGCGGAAAAGAAGGAAAGCCTCGAGCACGACCTTGAGGCTCATCAATTCCGGGCGGCCTTCGTTCAGCGCCAGCATGTTGACGCCGAACGTCGTCTGCAGCGGCGTGAAGCGGAAAAGCTGGTTCAAGACGACTTCGGCCTGGGCGTCGCGTTTCAATTCGACAACGACCCGCACGCCGTGACGGTCCGATTCGTCGCGAAGGTCCGCGATGCCCTCGATCTGCTTGTCGCGCGCCATCTCGGCGATGCGTTCGACCATCCGCGCCTTGTTGACCTGATAGGGCACCTCCGTAATGACGATCGCCTCGCGGTCCTTGCGGATCTCCTCGACCGCGGTGCGGCCGCGCATGACGATGGAGCCCCGGCCCGTGTGATAGGCCGAGCGCACGCCGGTCCTGCCCAAGATGATGCCGCCGGTGGGAAAGTCCGGCGCCGGCACGATCTCCATCAATTCTTCAATCGAGAGGTTAGGGTTCTTGATCAGCGCGCAGGCCGCGTCGATCACCTCGCCCAGATTGTGGGTCGGGATGTTCGTCGCCATGCCGACGGCAATACCGCCAGCACCGTTCACGAGAAGGTTGGGGAAACGGGACGGCAGAACGATGGGTTCAACGGAGGAATCGTCGTAGCTCGGCTGGAAATCGACCGTTTGCTTGTCGATGTCCTCCAGCATCGTATGGGCAGACTGGGCGAGACGGATTTCCGTGTAGCGCATGGCGGCCGGCGGATCGCCGTCCATCGAACCGAAGTTCCCCTGCCCGTCCAGCAGCATAAGCCGCATCGAGAAAGTCTGCGCCATCCGCACCATCGCATCGTAGATCGCCGCGTCGCCGTGCGGGTGGTATTTACCCATCACCTCGCCGACGACGCGGGCGGATTTGCGGTACGGTCGGTTCCAGTCGTAGCCGGCCTCCTTCATCGCATAAAGGATCCGCCGGTGGACGGGCTTCAAGCCGTCGCGGACGTCGGGGATGGCGCGCGAGACGATCACGCTCATCGCGTAATCGAGGTAGGAGCGCTTCATCTCCTCTTCGATCGCAATCGGCACGATGTCGAGGGGGGCCTGTTCCGGTGCTGTCACGAAAAAGAAAGTTCTTTCAAATAGTTACAAAGAATCTTCGCAGCCGCTTCCGGGCCGTCTCCAAACGAAAATTATAACAGATTTCATGCCCTCCGGTCCACCGGACGCGATGGCCGAAGCGGGCCGGAAACCGACCCCGGTCAGAAGGGGATCTCGTCGTCGAAATCGGCGCGCCCGCCGCCCTTCTCCCGCGGGTTGTCGCCGCCCATGCTGGCGCTCTCCGATTCGAGGGCCGGCACCGCCTCCCCGCCCTTTGCGTCCAGCATCGTAAGCTCGCCGCGAAAACGCGGCAGCACGATTTCCGTCGTGTAACGCTCGTTACCGTCCTGGCCGGTCCATTTCCGGCTCTGGACCTGGCCCTCCAGGTACACCTTCGAGCCTTTGCGCAGGTATTTCTGGGCAATCTCGCCAAGCTTTTCGTTAAAGATGACGACACGGTGCCATTCCGTCCGCTCGCGGCGCTCACCCGTCGCCTTGTCTTTCCAGTTATCCGACGTGGCGACGGAAAGATGGACGATCGCAGTACCGTCTTGAGTCGTGCGAACCTCCGGATCTCGCCCAAGATTTCCGATGAGGATCACCTTGTTTACGCTGCCTGCCATACCGTTCCTCCCTCCGTTGCCGCCGGCGCTGCCGGCCGAATGCGAAAATAGGGGCTTCCGTCCCGGCCCGCAATGAATCCGCGACCGTCTCTTTTCGGGGGTCGCAAGACCGGCCCAAACACCTTATATTCCTTGGAAAATTACCCTACAACCATTGGTGGCCCCGGCATGATGTCGGAAATCGTCATCCGCGGCGCGCGGGAACACAACCTCAAAAACGTCGATCTCGACCTGCCCCGCGACCGGCTGATCGTGTTCACCGGCCTTTCGGGCTCGGGCAAGTCCTCGCTCGCCTTCGATACGATCTACGCTGAAGGCCAGCGCCGCTACGTTGAAAGCCTGTCGGCGTACGCCCGCCAGTTCCTGGAACTGATGCAAAAACCGGACGTGGATACGATCGAGGGTTTGTCGCCGGCCATTTCCATCGAACAGAAGGCGACCTCGCGCAATCCCCGCTCGACGGTCGGCACGGTGACCGAGGTTTACGACTACCTGCGGCTTCTCTATGCCCGCGTCGGCGTGCCCTATTCGCCCGCCACCGGGCTGCCGATCGAAAGCCAGACGGTCTCCCAGATGGTCGACCGCATCCTCGAAATGCCAAAGGAAAGCCGCCTTTTCCTGCTGGCCCCCATCGTGCGCGGCCGGAAGGGCGAATACCGGAAGGAAATCAACGAGCTTCGCAAGCGCGGCTTCCAGCGCGTGAAAATTGACGGCGCCTTCCACGAGATCGACGCGGTGCCCGCCCTCGACAAGAAGCGGAAGCACGACATCTCCGTCGTCGTGGACCGGCTTATCCTGCGCGAGGGGCTCGCGCAGCGCCTAGCCGACAGCATCGAAACCGCGCTCGAGCTTGCCGATGGGCTTCTCTTCGTCGAGGAACAGAAGTCGGGCGAGACGGCGATTTTCTCGGCCAAGTTCGCCTGCCCGGTCTCCGGCTTCACGATCGAAGAGATCGAGCCCAGGCTTTTCTCCTTCAATAATCCTTTCGGCGCCTGCCCGGCCTGCGACGGACTTGGCGACAGCCTCTATTTCGACCCCCTCCTCATCGTGCCGGACGAGACGAAAAGCCTTCGCCAGGGGGCGATTGCCCCGTGGATGGGCGCTTCCTCCCAGTACTACAACCAGACGCTCTCTAGCCTTGCCAGGCACTATAAGTTCAGCCTGGAAACCCCATTCGTCGAAATCCGGCAGGCGATCCGCGATATCCTCCTCTTCGGCAGCGGCGAGGAAGCCGTCACCATGGAGTACGACGACGGCTTCCGGACCTACAAGACGCGGAAGCCGTTCGAGGGCGTCGTGCCGAACACCGAGCGGCGGTTCAACGAAACGGACGACGGCTGGCTTCGGGAAGACCTCGCCCGCTATCAAAGCGCGCGGCCTTGCGAGACCTGCCGCGGCTATCGCCTGAAACCGGAATCCCTTGCCGTCAAGGTGGCCGACCTTCACATCGGAGAAGTGGCGGCGATGTCCATCCTCGCGGCCCAGCGCTGGTTCGCCGAGCTTGAAGTGAAGCTGCCCAAGCAGAAGCGCGAGATCGCCGCCAGAATACTTAAGGAAATCAAGGAACGCCTGGGTTTCCTCGTGAACGTGGGGCTCGAATACCTGACGCTCTCGCGCGCCTCGGCCAGCCTTTCCGGCGGCGAAAGCCAGCGCATCCGGCTCGCCTCCCAAATTGGCTCCGGCCTGACCGGCGTTCTCTATGTGCTGGACGAGCCCTCGATCGGGCTACACCAGCGCGACAACGCGCGCCTGCTCGAAACGCTCAAGCGGCTTCGCGACCTTGGGAATACGGTCATCGTTGTCGAACACGACGAGGAAGCAATCCGCAGTGCCGACTACCTGGTGGATTTGGGCCCGGGCGCCGGCGTCCACGGCGGCCGGGTCGTGGCGGCCGGCCTGCCCGAGAAGGTGTTTGCGAACCCGGCCAGCTTGACCGCCCAGTACCTCACCGGCAAACGCTGGATCCCCCTGCCCGAACGGCGGCGGGCGGCAAGAAGCGGTCAAACGATCCGTGTCGTCGGGGCGCGGGCCCACAACCTCAAGCGAATCACCGCCCGCTTTCCTCTCGGCACCTTCGTTTGCGTGACCGGTGTTTCGGGTGGTGGCAAATCCACGCTTCTAATCGAGACCCTCTACAAGGCAATCGCCCGCCGCCTGAACGGGGCCCGCGAACATCCCGGCGAGCACGACCGCATCGAAGGCTTGGAATTCCTGGACAAGATCATCGACATCGATCAGTCGCCGATCGGCCGCACGCCGCGCTCGAATCCGGCCACCTATACGGGCGCCTTCGCGCCGATCCGGGATTGGCTCGCGAACTTGCCTGAATCGATCGCCCGCGGCTACAAGCCGGGGCGTTTCTCCTTCAACGTGAAGGGCGGCCGTTGCGAAGCCTGCCAGGGCGACGGCGTCCTCAAGATCGAGATGCATTTTCTGCCCGACGTCTATGTTCAATGCGACACTTGCAAGGGCCGGCGTTACAACCGAGAGACTCTAGAAATTAAATTTAAAAACAAATCGATAGCAGATATTCTTGATCTAACGGTTGATGAATCGGCCATTTTCTTCAAGGCGGTTCCGGCGATCCGCGACAAGCTCGAGACCTTAAAGCGCGTCGGGCTTGGCTATGTCCATCTCGGCCAGTCGGCGACCACCCTTTCCGGTGGCGAGGCCCAGCGTGTGAAGCTGGCGAAGGAACTCGCCAAGCGGGCGACGGGACGCACCCTCTACATCCTCGACGAGCCGACGACCGGCCTGCATTTCGAAGATGTCCGTAAGCTCCTCGAAGTGCTCCATGCCCTGGTCGATGCCGGCAACACGGTAGTCGTCATCGAACACAACCTCGAAGTCATCAAAACCGCGGACTGGATCGTCGATCTTGGCCCGGAAGGCGGTGACGGCGGCGGGCGCGTCGTCGCCGAAGGCACGCCGGAGATGGTGGCGGAAGCACCGGAAAGCTATACCGGCCACTACCTGAAAGCCTATCTCCGACGGCGCGGAGAGCCGGTCGAGCCGCCCCGGAAACGGGCCCGGAAGCGCGCATGAGGGCCGTCCATGTCGTCGGTGGAGGCTTGGCCGGAAGCGAGGCCGCCTGGCAACTCGCCAAGGCCGGCGTTGCCGTCGTCCTTCATGAAATGCGGCCCGCGGTGGCGACCGCCGCCCACGTGACGGCAAACCTGGCCGAGCTCGTCTGCTCGAACTCCTTCCGCTCAGACGACGCCGCCGCCAATGCCGTCGGCCTTTTGCACGAGGAGATGCGGCGGTGCGACTCCCTCATCCTCGCCACCGCCGATCGGCACCGCCTGCCCGCCGGCGGCGCCTTGGCCGTCGATCGCGAGGGCTTCGCGAAAGCCGTCACGGCGGCGATCGGGGAACACCCCAAGATCACGCTGGAACGCGGCGAGGTTTCGGGCCTGCCGCCCAAGGACTGGGGCGCCGTCATCGTGGCGACCGGACCGCTTACCTCGGATTCTTTGGCGCAGGCGATCCGCGAAGTAACCGGCGAGGAAGCGCTTGCCTTCTTCGACGCGCTCGCCCCCATCGTCTATCGGGAGACGATTGATTTCAAAAAGACCTGGTTCCAGTCCCGCTACGACAAGGGAGACGGTGCCGATTACATCAACTGCCCCTTCACGAAGGCCGATTACGAGGCCTTCGTCGCCGGGCTGTTGGCTGGTGAAAAAACTGAATTCCACGGCTGGGAGAAGACGACGCCTTATTTCGAAGGCTGTCTGCCGATCGAGGTGCTGGCGTCCCGCGGAATCGACACCCTCCGCTTCGGCCCCATGAAGCCGGTCGGCCTTCGGGAACCGCGCACCGGGCAGAGGCCATACGCCGTCGTCCAGCTGCGCCAGGACAACGCCCTTGGCACGCTCTACAACCTCGTCGGCTTCCAGACCAAGCTCAAGCACGGCGAGCAAACGCGGGTTTTCCGGCAAATCCCGGGGCTCGAAAAAGCTGAGTTCGCCCGCTTGGGCGGCCTGCACCGCAACACCTTCCTGAACAGCCCGAAGCTTTTGGATGGCGCCTTGCGGCTGAAAAAGGCGCCTTATTTGCGCTTCGCAGGCCAGGTGACCGGCGTTGAGGGTTATGTCGAAAGCGCCGCCATCGGCTTGCTAGCCGGCCGCTTCGCCGCAGCGGAAGCAAAAGGCGAACGACCCATTCCGCCGCCTCCGACGACGGCGCTGGGTGCCTTGCTCAACCACATCACCAAAGACGCCGATGCCGCGACTTTCCAACCGATGAACGTGAATTTCGGTCTCTTTCCGCCGATTGTTTCCGATGCGCCGCGGAAGGAACGCCGGCAGGCAACCGCGGCGCGGGCGCTTCGCGATCTCGAGGCCTGGCTTTTTTCTTCCCTCGTTGCCGAATAGGCGGAACCGGCGTTCAGTAGTCGCCCTTTCGCGCGCGCAGCCAAAGCCCGGCTTCGTGAAAGAGCGCAGGCCGCTGCACGCGCGGGTCGAAAAGGTTATGCCCCGCCCTCTCAAGGACACGCAGATGGGAATCGGCCAACGCGCCGAGCAGCAGGGCCGGCAAGGCGTGCCGGGGAATGGCCGCCTTCACGGCGCGCGCCCGGCCGAGCGCGGCCCTTGCCTCGCCAGCCAGCGTTTGCGCGACCCCGGCCAGGCGATCCGAGGCTTTCCCGAGTTGAATATCCCGCGCCGCAACCCTGTTCGCTTCGAGCAAGTCGGCCGGCAGATAAAGGCGGCCCGCGCGCCCATGGAAAGGCACCGCCCTCAGCAAGCCAACCAGCGCCCAGCTAAGACCCACTCCGCTGGCCGCCTGATCCACCGCCGCGCTGGCCGCCACGCCCAGAATTTCGAGCGCAAGGTGAACGAGGCTGACCGAGGTCGCCTCGGCATAAGTCTTCAACTCCGCGAGGTTCGCGGGCTGGTGGCGGTCCTGATCGAAGGAACGCGCTTCCAGCAGGCGATCAAAATAACTCCGCGTGAGACCGCACTCGGTGACGGCCTTGGCAAGCGATTCGACGACGGCGTGCCGCTGCGGGGTGCCCGCATAAACGTCCGCAATCGTCTCCCGCCACCATTGCAGGCGAATCGCGCCGATCAAAGGCTCCGTCACCACTTCCGGGATGCGGGCGATTTCCAGGTTGAAGGCATAAAGGGCGTGCAGGCCCTCGCGGCGGTCCTGCGGGGCGAAAAGCGTGGTGAGATAGCGGTCCGGGTCGAAGCGGCGAACTTGTCCCGCGCAGTAAGAATAGGAAAATCGGCTGCTTCTTGCCATTTGCCCGAGGGACATGGATCGTTTACGCTAGCATGTATTGTGAGCGGAAATGGCAGAATTTGATGAGAATGCAAATCATGAAGAATTTCATAGTTCTATTGGGCTTGAGCGTGATGGTCGGGATGGCCATAACACTCACGGGATGTGAACCGAAAACGCCTATCGGGAAAGTTTTCTTCGTAACGCCGAAAAATGGAACAACCGTCCGGCAGACCTTTGCCATTGTCGGAGGCTTTGAAAGCCTGAAACTGACGCCGGCCGGCACCGTCAATGAGAAAGGCGGGCATCTTCATCTTTTGATTGATACCGATCTGCCCCCGCTCGATAAGCCGATCCCACCCGGACCCGCGATTGACAGAACCGGCCACGCAGACATGCAGGGCGGCCAGCAGTTCCTGCACATCGCTTCCGGCGCATCGGACATCCGCGTGACTCTCGACCCGGGCGAGCACACCCTGCAGCTGCTGCTGGGCGACCACAACCACGTACCGCACGATCCGCCGGTTTTCTCGGAGAAGATCACGATCACGGTGAAACCGGAAAGAGAAGAAGTCATCACAAAAATTCCGAAAGGCAGCGGGGGAGAACGCCCCGACGTCTCGCGCGGTCTTGAATAGAACATTGCCCGAGAGGCCGGACCCAAGCTTGAGAGAGATAAAACCATGAAAATTTTAGAATCACTAACCGGGACAATTGCCCTCGGGGTCGTTCTGACGATTCTGATGGTGGTCGTCGTCACCAATCTTTAGTCGGCGCGCAAGGGGAACGAAATGGAATACTTCAACGCCACGTGGGCGGATTTTTTCATCCGCTACTTGCACGTGCTGAGCGGCTTTATGTGGATTGGCCTTCTTTGGTACTTCAACTTCGTCCAGATTCCCGTGGCAAAGGCATTGCCGGCCGAACTGAAACCGGCCATCGGCAAGCACATCGCGCCCAAGGCGCTTTTCTGGTTTCGCTGGGCGGCGCTGGCGACAATCGTCTTCGGGCTGCTGCTGGCCTGGCGAAGCGGCTATCTCGCCAACGCCTTGGCCCTTGGATTGACGGAGAGCGGGGATACCCAGCAAACCGCGATCGGCATCGGCATGTGGCTGGGCCTGATCATGGCCTTCAACGTCTGGTTTATCATTTGGCCGAACCAGAAACGGGCGCTTGGCATGGTGTCGGCAAGCGACCAGGAAAAAGCCGCTTCCGCCCGCACCGCGATGCTGACATCGCGGTTGAACACCGCGCTTTCCATCCCGATGCTCTATGCAATGGTTTCGGCGCAGAACCTTTATTAGGAAACGCGCTTCACGCCTTCGAAGGGGGTGCCATCGCGGCACCCCTTTTTTTCATCAATCCACCGCGATCAATGCGGCCGCCACGCGGCGTTCCTCGGCCGCCAGCACGTTGTAAGTCCGGCAGGCAGCGCCCGTGTCCATCGTCTCGACCGCGATGCCATGCTCGCGGAGGCGGGCGCGTATCTCTTTCGGCAAGAGGTAAGTCTCCTTTCCAGATCCAAACAGCAAAATCTCAACCGCCTCTTCGGCCTCGATGACCGGCCCGAAGCTTTCCCACGTGACGGCCTCGGGCCGTGTTACTTCCCAGGCGAGGACGTGGCGTGAAAAGACGAAAACGGAACCCTCGTGAACATTGCCGCTTACACGGAAACGGCCGTCGCCATAGGCCTGGATGATCTTCGTGCCTTCCGGCAGGAGAGGCGTGATATTCAAAGCGCCCTCCTCAGACCGGCGCCTTCTCCACCGCCTGCGCGCTACCTTCGCCATCCCGGCGAATATTCAGGTGGAGCACCATTGGCAGCGCGACGCAAATGGACGAATAGGTCCCAACAATAATGCCAAAGAGCATTGCAAAGCTGAAGCCGGAAATGACCTTGCCGCCGAAGAGGTAAAGAGCCAAGACGGCCACCAGCGTCGTCGTGCTGGTCCGCAAGGTGCGGGACAGAGTCTCATTGATGCTGAGGTTGAAAAGTTCCTCCAACGGCATCCGCTTGTATTTTCGCAGATTCTCGCGAACCCGGTCATAAATGACCACGGTGTCGTTGATGGAATAGCCGGCGATCGTAAGAAGAGCGGCCACCGTCGTCAGGTTGAACTCCATCTGAAAGAGAGAAAAAATCCCGGCCGTCGCGGTAACGTCGTGCAGAAGGGCAATCACGGCACAGACGCCGAATTGCCATTCGAACCGGAACCAGACATAGATCATTATCGACGCCATCGCGAGAAGGACGGAGATGACCCCCGCCCGGATCAGCTCACTGCCCACTTTCGGACCGACGAACTCGACCCGCCGGTATTCGACGTCCTTGCCGAGGACGCCCCGCACCGCCTCGACGACGCGCTGCTGAGCCTCCTCGCCGCCTTCCTGCATTTGCAGGCGAATGAGAACATCCGTCGGCGCGCCGAATTCCTGAAGCTCCACCTCGCCTAGACCCAAGCCGTTAAGCGTGCCGCGCATCGCGGCCAGGTCAGCGGGTTTTGGTGTCCGCACTTCGACAAGAATGCCGCCTTCGAAATCGATTCCGAAGTTCAAGCCTCGCGCGAAATAGGAACCAATCGAACCCAGCATGAGCGTCACCGAGAAGGCGAAGAAAACCAGGCGCCAGCGCATGAATTTGAAATTCGGCGTCTTCGAAAGAAGGTTCAACATCTCTATCCTCGTCCTACAACAGCGGCAACGTCTTCGGTTTGGTAGCGCGAAGCCATACAATCATCATCAACCGCGTCACGGTGATGGCCGTGAACATCGAGGTCACAAGCCCGATGGAAAGCGTCACCGCAAAGCCCTTGACGGGCCCGGACCCGAAAAGGAACAAAAGGAACGTGGCAAAGAAGGTCGTCAGATTCGAGTCGATAATCGTCATGATCGCGCGCCGGAAGCCGGCATCGATTGCCGAGATCGGTGTCCGCCCCGCTCGGCTCTCCTCCCGGATGCGTTCGAAGATCAGCACGTTGGCATCCACCGCCATCCCCATCGTAAGCACGATGCCGGCGATACCCGGAAGCGTCAGCGTCGCCTGCAAAAGAGAGAGAAGGGCCAAGAGCAGCACCACGTTTACAACGAGCGCCAGGTCCGCCATGAGGCCGAAGCGGCCGTAAATCCCCCACATGAGAAGCACGACAAACACGAAACCAAGCACGCAAGCAATTTCGCCGGCGCGGATCGAGTCGGCCCCAAGCCCCGGCCCTACGGTGCGTTCCTCCAGAATCACGAGGGGTGCCGGAAGGGCGCCGGCGCGCAGCAACAGCGCCAGATCCTTCACTTCTTCCACCGTGAAGCGGCCGCTGATGATGCCGCTGCCGCCCAGGATCGCCGAACGGATCACCGGGGCACTGATGACCTTGTTATCCAGCACGATGGCAAAGGGCTTGCCGATATTTTCCTTCGTCACCTCCCCGAATTTCCTCGCCCCCACCGAATCGAATTTGAAGAAAACGACCGGCTGGGCATCCTCGAAAGTCGGCTGGGCGTCCACCAGTGTGTCGCCAGACACCATGACCCGCTTGCGGATGACGTAATAGATGGGTTTTCCATCCGGGCCGGCACCATCGGCAGGCAGCAATTGCGAGCCCGCCGGGATTCGTCCGGCCAAGGCCTCTTCTACGTTGGTTGACAGATCAACCAGATGAAAATTCAGTTTGGCGGTCTTGCCAAGCAGCGCCTTGATTCGCTCCGGGTCTTTCACGCCCGGAAGCTGAACAAGAATGCGGTCCGTCCCCTGGCGTTGAATCGTCGGCTCGCGAGTGCCCGTCTCGTCAATGCGGCGACGGACGATTTCGATGGACTGCTCGACGGCCGCCAGGCGGCGCTCCTGGATTGCTTTGTCCGTATAGTTGAGCCACACGCGCCCGCTCGCCTCTTCGCGGAACGTGGTGTCGGAATCCAGCGACTCGACCGCTTTTTGCGCCGCCGGTAATTGGGCGGAGTCCACCAGGTCGAATCGGACGGCCGTACCTTCGACACCCAGATTTTTATAACCGACGCGCGCCTTCCGCAGTTCCACGCGCACGCTATCCACAAGCAATTCGAGGCGTTCCCGTATGACGGCCGCGACGTCCACTTCAAGCAGAAGGTGGGAGCCCCCCTGCAGGTCAAGCCCAAGGTTGATGCGCTTATGGGGCAGCCAGTCGGGCAAAGCGTCGAGCGCACCTTCCCGGATGACGTTCGGCGACGCGAACACGAAACCGAGAAAACAAATCCCGAGAATCAGCGCGATCTTCCACTTTGCGAAATAGATCATCCGGTCACCGAAATAGGGGGCGGGCTTGCAGGAAGCTTTTTAATCCGATTTTGCCTTGTCGTCGTTGGCCACGGGTTCCGGTTTCGAAAGCACCTCCCCAATCGTCGCCTTGGCCACGCGGACGCGTACGTTGTCTGCGATTTCAACCAGAACCTCGTTCTCGTCAACGATCTTTGCAATCGTGCCGAGGATGCCGCCCGCCGTGATGATCTTGTCCCCTCGCCGGAGGGCGCCGACCATCTCGCGATGCCGTTTCGCTTTCTTCTGCTGTGGCCGGATGAGAAGAAAATAAAAGACCACGAAAATCAGAATAAGCGGCAGGAACATCTCGAGGCCGCTGGGCGTGGCCCCGGTTTGGGCAAAAGCGGGCGAAATCAGCATCGAACCTTCCTTCCTTCTGCGGTTTGCGCGGATCATAACGGTGCCGCCCCCGCCTTGCAAAGCAGAAGAGGCCGGTCTTTAGACTTGGCAAAAACCCCCGGGATCGAAGCTTTCCCAGCCGCTTGCCGATCGTCTATGATCGCACAAATTTCGAACCCGGCCGAATTCGGTCGGATTGAAAGGTTCGGGAATGGAAGATCGCTTCGAATCCCTTCTTCGGAAGATCGCCGATACGCTGGATCGCATAGCGCCGGCCAAGGACGCGACGCCGCCGCGAAACACCGCCGATGCCTTTATCTGGCATGCCGATTCCGGCGAAATGGAGGGGGTGGCGGCCGTTAACCGGGTAGCCATCGATCTCTTGCGCGGAATCGACAGCCAGAAAAAGGCGTTGCTGGAGAACACGCGGCGTTTCGCGCAAGGGTTTCCAGCAAATAACGCGCTTCTGTGGGGAGCAAGAGGAACCGGAAAAAGCTCGCTGGTGAAGGCGGTGCATGCGGCGGTGAACGCGGAGGAGAAAGGCGCGATCGCGCTGGTCGAGGTTCACCGGGAGGAAATCGCTTCCCTGCCGCGCCTCTTGAAGCTTCTCCGCCAGAGCGGACGGCGTTTCATTCTTTTCTGCGATGACCTTTCCTTCGACGGCAAGGACACGGCCTACAAGTCGCTCAAGGCGGTGCTGGAAGGCGGGGTCGAAGGCCGGCCGGAGAATGTCGTCTTTTACGCGACATCGAATCGACGCCACCTGATGCCAAGGGAAATGATCGAGAACGAGCGTTCGATCGAGATTCACGGCGGGGAATCCGTGGACGAAAAAATTTCCCTGTCCGACCGTTTCGGACTGTGGATCGGGTTCCACAACTGCGACCAACCCACCTATCTCGAAATCGTCGAGACCTATGCGAATCGGTACGCCCTAAGCATTGCCCGCGAGAAACTTCACCGCGAGGCCCTGGAATGGTCCGTCACGCGCGGGGCGCGCTCCGGCCGGGTGGCTTGGCAATTCATCCAGGATTTAGCCGGGCGTCTCGGCAAGTCGCTCCGCTAAATCCTGCTTCGGCGCTTCCCGAAGGCTGCGGACGGCGAGGTAGCGCGACGGGTCCACCGCCCGGGCACCCTGCCTGAGCTCGAAGTGCAGTTGCGTCACATCGACATTGCCCGACTTCCCCACCGTTGCCACCTTCTCGCCGCGCTTTACGACATCGCCGCGCTTGACGAGCAAGGCGTCGGCGTGGCCATAAGCCGTCATCCAGCTATCCGCGTGCTTGATGAGCAGAAGGTTCCCGAATCCGCGCAACTCGTTACCGGCATAGACGACGACCCCGTTTTCCGCCGCCCGGACCGGCGTACCCGCCGGTGCCGCAATGTTGATGCCGTCGTTGTGGAGCCCACCCGGTTTCGGGCCAAACCCGGCGATCAGCTTCCCCTCCACCGGCATCAGGAAATTTCTTTGTCCCCGCGGCGGCGGTTGCGGCACATGCTTGGTGGCCACCGCCTGACTTGTTCCCGATGTCGTTTCTTTCCTTGCCCGCGCGGTTTGCACGGGACGAACGCCATCCGGCAACGTCAACTTCTGGCCGACGGCGATCGTATAGGGCGAGCCGATCCCGTTTCGTTGCACGAGTTCCCGCATGTCGACACCGAATTGGCGCGAAATGCCGTAAATCGTGTCCCCCTTCTGGACGGTATAGCTGCGCTGCCCGGGCAACCGCAGTTTCTGGCCGACCTGCAACGCATAGGGAGGGTGAAGACCGTTGGTCTCGATGAGGGCGCGAATTTCAAGGTCGTGGCTGCGGGCGATCCCGTAAACGGTGTCGCCCTTCTGAACGACGACGGTGCCCGGCCCGGAAACGGCCACCGGCCGAGAATCAACCGCCTTGCCGGTAATCCAGGGTTCGCTGCAGCCGGCAATCAAGAAGACCGTCGCGAGCATCGCACCCGGCAAAAAACTTTTTCGCATACGGTTGCGGAGCATCTGCTTCCCCCGTTCGTTCCCATACTAGGTAGCGGTGCCGATGGCTTCAACCCAAAGCCGCCCGCTTGCTAGCGGACCGGCGGCTCGGCGACGAGCGGAACGAAGCGTACGGGCCCGAGGTCTTCCCGTTCGAGGCCGGTTTCCGTCTTGCGTATACGGAGAAGCTGCTGGTCCGCACCGGAAGTCCCGATCGGAATGACGAGCACGCCCTCCGGGCGCAGCTGTTCGAGCAGCGCCGGCGGCACCGCCGTCGCCCCCGCCGTCACGAGGATGCAGTCGAAGGGAGCCTGTTCGGGCCAGCCTTTTGCGCCGTCGCCAAGCCGCGTCGTGACGTTGTGAAGGCCGAGCAAATCAAACCTGGCCTTGGCCCCCTTCAGAAGCTCCGCAAAACGTTCGATCGTATAGACCCGCCGAAACAGCCGCGCGAGCACGGCCGTCTGATAACCAGATCCGGTGCCGACCTCAAGGACCCGCAGGCGTTTTCCGGGCCGCAGCGCCACCGTCATCATGGCGACGACCAGGGGCTGGCTGATCGTCTGGCCGCAGGCGATGGGAAGTGCCGTGTTTTCGTAGGCGTCTTCCTGAAAGGTCGGCGGCACGAAAAGGTCGCGCGGCGTCTGCTCGATGGCCGAAAGCACGACCGTATCCTGGATTCCGGCCTGGCGGAGTTCCATGATCAGACGAACCTGCCGCGGATCAACCCTCAACCAGGCGCTCCTTCAGTTTTTCGACCGTCGGCTCATGCGTGAGATTAAGGCTCAAGGGGCAGACCGAAATCGCCCCTTCCCGAATCGCTTCGAGGTCCGTGCCGGGTGTGTTCTCGGCTGGCCGATAAGTTTCCAAAATCCAGTAGATATCTTCCCCAAAGGGATCGACGTCCTTGCGAATCGCTTCCCCGAACTTGCTGCGTCCCTGACGGGTCGCCCTTACGCCCGTGATCGCGTCCGGAGCCAGGCCGGGAATGTTGACGTTGATCAAGACGTGGGAAGACCATGGGATGGAAACGACCTTGCGAATGATATCCGGCGCGAAGCGTTCCGCCGTTTCCCAATGGATGGGCTTGCTCCTTGCCAGGCTCCATGCGATCGACCGCATACCCAACAGCGTCCCCTCGATCGCCGCCGAGATCGTGCCGGAATAGGTGATGTTCTCGGCCATGTTGTTGCCGGGATTGATGCCAGAAAGGATAAGGTCCGGCTTGCGGTCGGCGAGCAGTTCCTTGTAGCCCAGCAGCACGCAGTCCGTCGGCGTCCCCTCGACCGCGAAGTGACGGGGCGAAACCTCCCTCACATGGATCGGGGTCCGGATGGTGACGGAATGGCCGGCGCCGGTCTTGTCGCGGTCGGGAGCCACCACCCAAACGTCGTCCGAAAGGCCCAGCGCCACCCGTTCCAAGGTTTTAATGCCCGGTGCTTCGATGCCGTCGTCGTTCGTGATGAGGATGCGGGCCTTCTTGAGATCGAGAGGCGATTTAAACATCGGGTGTAATTTCCTCCATCCCATTCATGTAAGGGCGAAGCGCCTTCGGGATCCGGACGCTGCCGTCGGCCTGCTGACCGTTCTCGAGCAGGGCGATCAGGGCGCGGCCGACGGCGACGCCGGAACCGTTCAACGTGTGCAGGAAGCGGGTGCCCTTCCCCACCCTTGGGCGAAACCGCGCCTTCATCCGCCGGGCCTGGAAGTCGCCGCAGTTCGAACAGCTCGAAATCTCGCGGTAACGCCCCTGGCCCGGCAACCAGACCTCGATATCGTAGGTTTTCTGCGCCGAAAAGCCCATGTCGCCGGTCGCAAGAACAACTACCCGGTAGGGCAATTCCAGCCGTTTCAGCACCTCTTCCGCGGCTTGCGTCATCCGCTCGTGTTCGTCCGCCGAGCTGTCCGGGCGGGTGATGCTGACCAGCTCGACCTTCGCGAACTGGTGCTGGCGGATCATGCCGCGGGTGTCCTTCCCCGCCGCTCCCGCCTCCGACCGGAAACAGGGGGTGAGCGCCACATAGCGCATGGGCAGGTTTTCCTCGTCGAGGATGGCGTCCGCCGCGAGATTGGTCAGCGGCACCTCGGCGGTCGGGATCAGCCAGCGACCGTCCGTCGTCCGGAAAAGGTCCTCACCGAATTTCGGCAGCTGCCCGGTGCCGAAGAGAGCTTCTTCGCGGACAAGGACGGGCGGGCTCACCTCGCGGTAGCCGAACTCCTTCGTATGAAGGTCTAGCATGAAGGCGCCGAGCGCGCGTTCGAGGCGGGCGAGCGCCCCTTTCAGCACAACGAAACGCGCCCCTGAAATCTTGGCGGCGCGCTCGAAATCCATCTGGCCAAGTGCTTCGCCAAGTTCAAAATGTTCTTTCGCTTCAAAGGGAAATTCCGGTTTTTTCCCCCAAGCTCTGACTTCCAGATTGGCGCTGGCGTCCGGCCCGTCCGGCACGTCCCCGGCCGGCAGGTTCGGCAAACCCTCAAGGGCGGCCATCACTCGCTGAACAAGCTCGCGTTCTTCCGCTTCTTTTTTCTGCATGTCCGCCTTAAGCGCAGTCATCTCGGCCTCGAGCGCCCGGGTATCCGCCCCCTTCCCCTTGGCCTGCCCGATGGTCTTGGAAGCAGCGTTTCGCCTTTCCCGAAGCTCCTGCAGCGCGGTTTGAGCAGCGCGGTGCTTGGCGTCCAGGGCGAGGATGTCTTTCGCCTGCGGCGCAAGACCGCGGCGGGTCAACCCCCGGTCGAAGGCGTCGGGATGTTCCCGGATCCAAGCTAGGTCGAACATGAAAGGCCGCCGCGCATAGAAGCGCCCACTTTATAGGAGGAGAAGCCCTCGCCGTCCACCGCCAGGCTCAATCGGCCGCGGCTTTGGAATCGCGCTGGCGGCGTCGCCTTTCAACCAGACGAACGGCGACGATCGAAAGCTCGTATAGGGCCAGCATCGGCAGCGCCAGCGCCACCTGGCTGATCACGTCGGGAGGCGTGAGAATGGCAGCCATGATGAAGATGCCGATCATGGCGTATTTCCGCTTCGCCGCCAGCCCGGCCGCGCTAACGGCTCCGACCCTAGCCAGAAGGGTAAGAACAATGGGAAGCTGAAAGCAAAGCCCGAAGGCGAACATCAGCTTCATGACGAGCGAGAGATATTCACTCACCTTCGCCTCAAGCTGGATCGGCAGGCCGTTAACCGCGTTCGGCGTTTCGAAGCTGAGAAAAAACTGCCAAGCCAATGGAATAACGCCGTAATAGGCGAGCATCGCCCCGGCCAGGAACAGGATCGGACTAGCAGTCAGGAACGGCAGAAATACTTTTTTTTCGTGGCGATAAAGACCTGGCGCCACGAAGGCCCAGATTTGCCCGGCGATGACAGGAAAGGAAAGGCAAAGAGCGGCGAAGAAGGCGACCTTCACATAGGTGAGGAAAACCTCCGTCAGGCCGGTGTATATCAGCCGGCGTCCGGTTTGCTCGTCGTAGATTTTTGCCAGAGGCTGCACGAGAAAGCCAAAGATCTGCTCGGCGAAGGCGTAACAGACCACGAAGGCGATCAGAAGGACCGCCACCGACAGAATGAGACGGTTGCGAAGCTCGATCAAATGATCAAACAACGACATCTTCTTCTCGTCATCCGCGCTCATCGCCGGAAAAGTCCTTCGGGGTGGTTCCAGGAACGTCTTCGGGGGCGTTCGGCTCAAGGCGCGGCTTATCCGCCTCGCCGGAGGCGGTTTTCCGCAACGCGTCCAGCTCGGCTTCCTTGGCCATTTCTTCGATGCCGTTTCGGAACTCGCGCACCATCGCACGCGCCTTGCCCGCCCACCGTCCAAGCGCCCGCAGCACGATCGGCAGATCCTTGGGTCCGATCACGATGACCGCCAGAATTGCGATCACCGCCAATTCCGGCCAGCCGATGTCAAACATTCCAGTTATCCCGGTTTAATGGCTTGCCGTTCCGGGGAAAGGGCTCAGGACTTGGAGGCGCCGTTCTTGTTGGTGCCGGCCTTGGTGGAAGATCTCGCGCTCGAGGACTTGTTTTGCCCGATGGCCGCCCCGGCATCGCCGGATTTCCCCTCGCCTTCTTCTTCGTCCTTAAGGCCGGAACGGAAGGTCTTCACCCCCTTCGCAAGGTCGCCCATCACTTTCGGCAGCTTGCCGGCTCCGAAAATGATCAGAACGATCACCAGAATGAGAACAACCTGCCAAACACCGATGCTCATCCAAAAAGCTCCCGATTGAAGCGGTAAAGGGCTTTCGCCTGAAGGCCGCTCCCGATCATGTCAGAAACGCGCACCCCCCGCAACGCCACCCGGACCGGGCGGCAAAGCCTAGTCCGCCTCGTCGAGCGGCGCGACGGCGGCGGCCGTCTTTTCCTCGGCCTCCCCTTCTTCCTCAAGGAGTTCTTCTTCCATGTCGGTCATGTCGGCGTCGGTCTCTTCGTCCGGCGGCAGCAGGCTTTCCTCCGATGCCTGGCCGGCGTAGATCGAAATGGCCGACCGCCGGTCGAGAAGGCCGGCTGCCTTAAGTTCCTCAACGCCGGGAAGATCGTCCCGGCCGCCCAAGTTGAAATGGCTGTAGAAGGCGTCGGCAACCCCCCAGGTCATCGGCCGGCCCGGTGTGCGGCGGCGCCCCATCGGACGGACCCAGCCCGCCTCCAGCAACTGATCCAACGTACCGCGACCCAAGGCGACCCCGCGAATTTCCTCGATTTCGGCGCGCGTCACCGGTGCATGGTAGGCAACGATCGCCAGCGTTTCCATCGCCGCCCGCGACAGCCGGCGTTTTACGATTTTTTCCACCTGCAACATCGGCGCGAGATCGGGCGCCGTGCGGAAAGCCCAGTTGCCCCCCACCTGGACAAGCATCACGCCGCGATTCGCATAGGCCCGGCGCAGCGTCTCCAGCAGCCCATCGAGATCCACGCCGTCCGGCAGGCGGGCGGCAAGCGTCTTATCGTCGAGCGGCTCGGCGGCAGCGAACAAAACCGCTTCGAGGATTCGCAAATTCTGGCTTAAGCCGTCAGTCATTTCGCGTCCGGTGCCTTTCGGATGTAGATGGGCCCAAAATTCCGTTCCTGACGAATCTCGGCCTTGCCGGTGCGGACAAGCTCCAAGCTCGCCGCGAAGGTCGCGGCAATGGCCGAACGCCGCCGCAGGGTGCTGTCGCCTTCCAGAATTTCCGGAAGGTAGCTTGAAAGCGTCTGCCAGTCTGGCATGCCGCCAAGCATGGTGGAAAGACGCTGGAGCGCTTCTTCCATCGTCATCAGCTTCGACGGTTCGATCTGCAGCATCCCGAGCTGACTGCGATCGCGGGTCTCGCCATAACTTTTCAGAAGGTCGTACAGCGAAAAGTCGTAAACGGACTTTCCGATCACCGTGATCCCTTCCGGATCGCCGCGGCCGAAAACGTCCCGACCCAACTGCGGCAGCCCAAAGAGCTGCCGGCTCGCCTCCTGCATCGCCTCGAGACGGCGAAGCTGGAAGGCCAGCGCCTCAGCCATCTCGGCGGCGGTCGGCCCTTCCTCGCCCTCCTCGGGTTCCGGCAGGAGAAGCTTCGACTTGAGGTAGGCAAGCCACGCCGCCATAACTAGGTAATCAGCAGCTATTTCAAGATGTTCCTTGCGAACTCGCATAATAAAGTCGAGGTACTGGTCGGCGAGTTCCAGGATGGAAATCTGGGCAAGGTCGAGCTTCTGTTCCCGCGCCAGCGCAAGCAGAACGTCGATAGGGCCCTCGAAGCCCGTCAGATTGAGGACGAATTGGCCATCCCGATTGACGATCGGTGGCGCTTCGAAGGCGCTGTCGGCACTGTCTAGGATGCTATCCAGTTCCATCAAGCTTCTTTGATACTCAATTCAGCCCGGCAAGGGTGAGAATCATGCGGAATACCGCTTCGGCGGGAACGCGCACGAGCCATGTGAATACGTTTAGATTAACGCCGATCAGCGTGCCAAGCATCGGCAAAATGAAAAGCAGCCCAAGAAGCAGGGGCATCCCCCATCTTTCGAGCTTGGCAAAATGGACGGCAAGCCCATAGGGAAGCAGACCCATGACGACCCGGCCGCCATCCAACGGCGGCAAAGGCAACATATTAAAGACTGCCAATACCAAATTGATAAAAATAGAATTTTCAAGATTATCGGAAAGCCATCCCTGGCCCCCTTCCGGAAACAGTGGCACGAGGTGGAAGCCGAGCGCCGAGAAAAGGGCGAGCAGAAGATTCATCCCCGGCCCGGCCACCGCCACCCAGATCATGTCCCGCTTCGGGGTGCGGAGATTGGCAAAATTGACCGGCACCGGCTTCGCGTAGCCGAACAGAATGGGCGAGCGGACAAGCAGGAGCAGCGCCGGCAGCAGGATCGTTCCGAAGCCATCCACGTGACGGAACGGGTTGAGCGTGACGCGGCCGGCGCGCAGCGCTGTATCGTCGCCGAAGCGAAGCGCCACAAAGCCATGGGCCGCCTCGTGCAGCGTGATGGCAAGCAGGACTGGCACCACCCAGACGGACGCCGTGTAGAGAATCTCCGCCGTGTTCATCCCGATACCCCGCCCATGAGTTCGGCAAACTCGCTTCGCGCCCTATCCAAATTTATCCCTTCCCTTCCCGCGCTCCGCCGCCTTTCGGCGCGGGCAAGCCGGGCAGCCGCCGCCAGATCGAGGGGACCGACAGCAGCCGCGATCTCCGCCATTTCGTCGAGCCGCCCGTTGCAGTGAAGTATGGCATCGCAACCGGCGGCTATGGCTGCCCCGGCGCGCACCGCCAGCGGGCCCCCCAACGCCCCCATCGCGATATCGTCCGTCATCAGGAAGCCATCGAAGCCGATCCGCCGGCGGATAACTTCGCTTACGACGGCGGGGGAAAGCGTTGCCGGTCTTTCGCGGTCGAAGGCGGCATAGACAATATGGGCGGTCATCGCGAGCGGCATATCGGCCAGTTCCCGGAAGGGAAGAAAGTCGGTCGCCACGAGCTCCGCCTCGGAAGCCTCGACGCGGGGAAGCGCCTTGTGGCTGTCGGCCTGGGCGCGGCCATGGCCGGGAATATGCTTCAGGACCGGCAGCACGCCGCCGGCCAGCAAGCCTTCACACAAGGCCCGGCCCAGACTGGAAATCAGGCTCGCATCGTTCCCGAAGGCGCGATCGCCGATGACGGGATCCGCGCCCTCGGCCAGCAGGTCCAGCACCGGCGCGCAGTCGACCGAAATCCCAAGCTCGGCCAGTTCGCCGGCAAGCAGCCGGCCGTTCAGCCAGACGGCTTTCCGCGCGGCCTCGGGCTTCGTTTCCGCAAGCCTGCCGAACCGCGCCATGGCGGGCGCCTCCCGCCAATGGGGAGGCCGCAGCCTTTGCACCCTCCCTCCTTCCTGATCGATCAAGACGGGGGCGGTTTCGCGCCCCACGCAAAGGCGCAGCGCTGAAACCAGAGCGCGGACCTGCCCAGGCTCGGCGCAGTTGCGTTCGAAAAGGATGAAACCCAAGGGGTTCGCCTCCCGGAAGAAGCGGCGCTCTTCTTCGCTAAGGACGGTTCCCCGGCAGCCGAGGATAAGCGCCTTCGGGGGGTTTCGGTCAGGGCCGGACAACCAGACAGCCTATCTTGCGTTGTTGCAGCCGGGTGCAAAGCGCGGTCGCCGCCGCCTCGTCCGCCAGCGGACCGGCCTGCACGCGGAAGAAGGTGCCCCTTTCGCCGAGCTCCGCCCGCTCGACATGAAGGGTGAGCGCGCCCAGAAGGTCGTTTTCCGATTTTTGATGCTGGCTCCAGAAGGCTTGCGCCTCCGCCTCCGACCGCAGGGCGACGAGCTGGACGCGGAAAGGCTTCCCGGCCGGCTCGACCGCCTTCTCGACCGCCTTCTCGGCCGCCTGCGGCGCCGTTTCCTGCGGCGGCTGGGAGGGCTCAATGGCAACGACCTCAGGGGCGGCTTTCTTTTCCGATTCCAGAAGCTGCAGAACCTCGGTCTTAGGTGGGGCTGCCGCCACGGCCGCTTCCGTTTCCACCGCCGCCGCGGGTGGCGCTACGGGCGCCTCCGGCGGCGGTGTCATATGGGTCGTCTCCTGTCTGCCAACCCCTTCCGAAATGCCTTCGTAGACAAGCTTGTCCTGAAACGGGACATCCATGCCGCCGGGCTGTTCGGGGCGCACCTTGACCGGTTCCTTTTCGGCGCGGACGATGGGAATGACGGTCTTCGCCCCGGATTTCACCCCTTCCTCGTAGGCAATCCAGACGACGGCGGCGAACGCGCCAAACGCGACGACGACCAGAAGAAAGCCCAGGAACCCGCCGCGCAGGAAAATGGACCGGCGGGCCGTGGTTGGTTCGTAAGGCTCTCTCCGCGGCATCAGCGCATCTCCTCCACCGGCTCGACCCCGAAAATTTCAAGGCCCGAGGCGATCACGATCGCCAGCGCCGAAACGAGACCGAGGCGGGCGGCGGAAAGTTCGAGATCGTCCAATCTTAGGAATCGCAAATCCGAATCCTCGTTCCCCCGGTTCCACTGGCCGTGAAATTCACCGGCCAGTTCGTAAAGGTAGAAGGCCAGCCGGTGCGGTTCATGGAAGCGCGCCGCCGTCTCCACCTGGCGCGGCCAGTCCGCCATTTTGCGAATGAGAGCAAGCTCGCCGGGTTCGGTCAACCGGCCAAAAGCGGCCCGCGCCAGCGCGATCGGCGAAAGGTCGAGCGAGGGAAACGCCTCCCTGGCATGACGAAGCACGGAATGGGCCCGGGCGTAGGCGTATTGCACATAAAAAACCGGGTTGTCCCGGGTCTGTTCCAGCACTTTCTCGGTATCGAAGTCGAGAGTCACGTCGTTCTTGCGGGTCAGCATGATGAAGCGGACGACGTCCTTGCCGACTTCGTTCACGACGTCGGCAAGCGTGACGAAGACGCCGGACCGTTTCGACATCTTCACCGGAGCCCCGCCTTCGAACAGGTTGACGAGCTGGCACACCTTGACGTCGAGGTCGCCCTTGCCGTCGGTGATCGCCTTCACCGCCGCCTGCATGCGCTTGATGTAGCCGGCGTGGTCCGCGCCCCAGACGTCGATCATGGCGGCAAAGCCGCGCTGGAACTTGTCCAGGTGGTAAGCGATGTCGGAGGCGAAATAGGTCCAGCTGCCGTCGGATTTGCGGAGTGGCCGATCCACATCGTCGCCGAAATCTCTCGAGCGGAACAGCATTTGCGGCCTGGGTTCCCAGTCCTCGGGCACCATACCTTTCGGGGGCTGCAGGATGCCCTCGTAGATGAGGCCGTTCGCCGAGAGCGTCTCGAAGGCGGCCGCAACGCCGCCTTCTTCCACCAGGGCGCGTTCGGACGAAAAGACATCGAACACAATGCCGAGCGCCTTCAAGTCCTCCCGGATCAACGCCAGCATCTCCGCGACGGCGAAGTCGCGGAAGACGGGAAGGCGGTCTTCCGGCGCCGCGTTCACCCATGCGCGGCCGTATTTTTCGGCCAGTTTCTTGCCGACCGGCTTCAGATACTCGCCGGGGTAGGTGGCGTCGAAGGCGTCCGGCGCTACCGCGACGCCCAAGGCCTCGCGGTAGCGGTCATAGGCCGCCCGCCCCAGTTTTTCGACCTGGGCGCCGGCGTCGTTGATGTAATACTCGCGGGTGACGTGATAGCCGACCTTTTCGAGGAGAGTGGCCAGCACGTCGCCGATGACGGCCCCCCGCCCGTGGCCGATATGCAGGGGTCCGGTCGGGTTTGCCGAAACGAACTCGACGTTCACCTTCCCGGCCTGCCCCAGGTTCGAATCCCCATAGGCCGTGCCGGCTTCCAGGACATCCGCCAGGCGGGCGCACCAGAAGGCGTCGCTCAAGCGTAAATTGATGAAGCCGGGGCCGGCAGCCTCGGCCGTTACGACCGCCGGGTGCTCCGCCAAAAGCTTCGCCAGGCGTTCGGCAAGTTCCCGGGGCTTCTTTCCCACCAGCTTGGCCAGCACGAGGGCCGCGTTGGTCGAGACGTCGCCATGGGCGGCCTCGCGCGGCGGCTCGATGACAACCTTCGTCGCATCAAGGTCGGGCGGCAGCTCGCCCGCCACCGCCAATTCCTCAACTATATTGAGAACTTCTGCCTGAAAATATTTGAAAAGATTCATAATGGATTCGCGTAGATATCGAAGAGCCGGCGGTGCTCCTCCAGCGCATAGCGGTCCGTCATGCCGGCCACGTAATCAAGGACAAGCTGGGCACGACCTGTCCGGTCGAGGGGCTTCGCCTCCGCCTCCCATTCCGTAGGCAGGCATTCCGGCTCGTCGAGGAGATGGCCGAACAGCTCCTTCACGACACGGCGGGCCTTGCTCGCCATACGGTTTACCTTGTAGTGGCGGTACATCCGTCGCATCAGGAATTCCTTGAGCTTCCGGTTCTCGTTGGCGACCTTCTCGGAGAAAGCGACGACCGGGAAACCAAGCGCCCGGACAGCCCCGGCGCTTTCCGGCTTCGCCTGGGCAAGGCGGCCTTCCGTCTCGCGGATCAGGTCCTGCACCATGTGGTTGATCAGACGGCGGATCGTCTCGGGGATCAGCCGGCGGATCTCGATCGCCGGATAGCGCGCCCGCACCTCGGCGACCAGAGGGCCGACGAGGGGAAGTGCCGCCACCTCTTCCACCGTGAAGAAGCCCGCCCGCAGGCCATCATCGAGGTCGTGGCTGTGATAGGCGATGTCGTCGGAAAGGGATGCGACCTGGGCTTCCGTGGAAGGAAAACTTCCGATCCCGAGGTCGTGGCGAAGGACGTATTCAAGAATGCCGGCCGGCACCTTCTTCGACGACGCCACCTGCGGCCCGGTAAGCGGACCGTTGTGCTTGACGACCCCTTCCAGGGTCTCCCAAGTGAGATTGAGGCCATCGAATTCCGCGTAGCGCCGCTCGAGCTTGGTCAGGATGCGAAGCGTATGGGCGTTGTGATCGAAACCGCCGAATTCCGCCATCGCATCGTTCAGTCCGGTTTCGCCGGCATGGCCGAAGGGGGGATGGCCAAGGTCATGGGCGAGCGCCAGCGCCTCGGCCATATCCTCGTTCAGGGAAAGCGCGCGCGCGATGGCGCGGGCGATCTGGGCCACTTCGAGGGTATGGGTGAGACGGGTCCGGTAGTTGTCGCCCTCGTGGTAAACGAAGACTTGCGTCTTGTATTTGAGGCGGCGGAAGGCCGTGGAATGGATGACCCGGTCGCGGTCGCGTTGAAAGACCGTCCGCATGGTGCTTTCCGGCTCCGCGTAAAGCCGGCCACGGCTCGCGTTCGGATCGCAGGCGTAAGGGGCAAGCGTTCCCATGGCCGGGACACTACTCGGAAGCAACACCACCGCGCAACGGGCGGCTTGCCGTTTCCCGTCGCCAAGCCGCTCTGGGGAACCGATTAAAAACATTGATTAAATCCGGAAAGCCCCCCACATCCAAAGCTGGCCACCGGCTTTATGGACCGCCGCCGAGAAGATGCCTTAAGATGGACGCCATGGAAAACCAAGCCCCGATGACGATTTCAGGAAACGCCGCCCGCCGCATAGCCGAGCTCGTCACCAAGGAAGCGGGTGACGGCTATATGCTCCGCATCGCCGTCACCGGCGGCGGCTGCTCGGGCTTCCAATACAATTTCACCTTCGACAACGTCACCAGCGACGACGACACCGTGATCGCGCAAAACGGAATCCGGGTCGTGATCGACAGCATCAGCCGCGAATACCTGGCCGGCGCCGAGGTGGACTTCGTCGAAGACCTGGTCGGCTCGGCCTTCGCGATCCGCAACCCCAACGCGACTACCTCCTGCGGCTGCGGCAATTCCTTCTCGGTCGGCTAGGCCCGGCTTCCCCACCGAGACTCGCCGATCCAACCGGGAAATGGTCCGGGGCGGATGGGCGCTGGCCGGCCAAAAAACGCCTCCGCCCAGAACAACCTTGGCAGCATCATTCGCCGCCCGGTTATCTTCCGATATCATGCGGGCCAGTCGAAGGATCGTATGGGGAAAGCCGGTGCACGATGACAAAAACTAGCTATTTTGTCTGCCAAATATGTGGAAAGTCGAAGCGCGCCGCCGAGATGATTCCCGCAGAATTGATTCGGGAAGCCATCGTCGCGCAGATTCGCCCGAACCATCCCGACTGGTCGGCTGGCGGTTATATTTGCCGAACCGACCTTAACCAGTTCCGGGCGGCCGCCATCCGATCGCTTCTAGAGCAGGAGAAAGGTGAACTCTCCGTCATCGAACGCGACGTGGTCGAAAGCCTCAGGCAGCACGAGCTTCTGTCCACCAACGTCGCCGACGATTTTCAGAAGAATCGGACCACGGGCGAAATTTGGTCCGACCGGCTCGCTTCCTTTGGCGGAAGCTGGCGGTTTATTCTCATATTTTTCGGCGTCATGCTGCTATGGGTGACAATCAACAGCATCGTCCTCTTGGCGCGCCCCTTCGATCCTTATCCTTTCATTCTCCTCAACCTGCTTCTTTCATGCTTGGCTGCTGTCCAGGCGCCGATCATCATGATGAGCCAGAACCGTCAGGAGGCGAAGGATCGCATGCGGTCGGTGAACGACTATCAAGTGAATCTCAAGGCGGAACTCGAGATCCGGCAACTCCACGAAAAAATCGACCATCTCCTGTCAAGCCAATGGGAGCGGCTGGTAGAGATTCAGCAGATTCAGATCGAACTCATGGACGAGGTGGCGAAACGCCGCCCGTGAGATGGCCGGAGGAACGAATCGGCATGGGGTCCTTGGATGGACCGCCAGCGAAATTTAAATAAAAAGAATATGATAGATTCAAAATGAAGATCGCCTCCTGGAACGTCAATTCCGTCAAGTCGCGGCTGCCTCACCTCCTCGACTGGCTGAAGGCCGTGAAGCCGGACGTCGTTTGCCTCCAGGAAATCAAGACCGTCGAAGAAAACTTCCCCCGCCTCGAGATCGAGGCGGCCGGCTACCAGGCCGCCGTGGTCGGCCAGAAGGCCTATAACGGCGTCGCCATCCTTTCCCCGCACCCCATCGAGGTGCTGGAACGGCGGCTGCCCGGCGACAAGGCGGACGACCAGGCCCGCTATCTCGAAGCGCGGATCAAGGGCGTGCGCATCGCTTGCCTCTACCTTCCGAACGGCAACCCGGTCGGTTCCGAGAAATTCGATTACAAGCTGCGTTGGCTCGACCGCCTGAAGCGCCACGCCGACGCGCTTTTAAAAACCGAGGAGGCCTTCGTGCTGGCCGGCGATTTCAATGTGATCCCGGCTGGGGAAGACGTGTTCGACCCCAAGGGCTGGGAGGGGGACGCGCTTTACCACACCCGTTCGCGCGCCAAATTCCGCACCCTTCTTTTTTCAGGGCTGACCGACGCCTTCCGGGGGCTGCACCCGGAGAAACTCGCCTTCACCTATTGGGACTACCAGGGCCGCGCCTTCGACCGGGACTTGGGCCTTCGCATCGACCACCTGCTGCTTTCGCCCCAGGCCGCCGACCGCCTTCTCGCCTGCGACATCGACAAGCGGCCAAGGGCCAAGGAAAAGCCCTCGGACCACACGCCGATCTGGTGCGAGCTTGAAGATCAGATGTCGGCGTAGGCGCGTTTTTCCGCCTTGGCGCCGGGATGTGTCACCGCCCCCTTTACCGCGTCGCCCACCGTTTGCGCGTAGCGCCAGAGCGCGCCGGATCCGAGATTCGGCGCCCTGGGTTTCCACGCCTCGCGGCGCTTGGCAAGTTCGGCGTCCGAAAGCGCGACATCGATCGTCCCTTTTTCGGCGTCGATGGCGATCACGTCACCGTCCTTGAGAAGTGCTATCGGCCCGCCTATGGCGGCCTCCGGCCCGACATGGCCGATGCAGAACCCCCGCGTCGCGCCCGAGAAACGGCCGTCCGTGACGAGGGCGACCTTGTTCCCCATGCCTTGCCCGTAAATAGCCGCCGTGGTCGCCAGCATCTCGCGCATGCCAGGGCCGCCGCGCGGGCCTTCGTAGCGAATGACGAAAACCTCGCCTTCCTTGTAATCGCGCCTTTCAACGGCCGCGAAGGCGTCCTCCTCGCAGTCGAAGCAACGGGCCGGCCCCCGGAATTCCAGCTTCGTCATGCCGGCAATCTTCACGATGGCGCCTTGCGGCGCGAGGTTGCCCTTGAGGCCGACCACACCGCCGGTCGGCGACAGTGGCTTCGCGGTCGGCCGTACGACGTCCTGATCCGTCGGGAAGACGACGTCCTTCAGGTTTTCGGCGACCGTCTTGCCGGTGACCGTCAGGCACTCGCCGTGGAGGAAGCCGCCTTCGAGCAGCGCCTTCATCAGGACCGGCACGCCGCCGATTTCATAAAGGTCTTTCGCGACGTACTTGCCGGCGGGTTTCAAGTCCGCGATGTAGGGCGTCTTGCGGAAAATTTCGGTGACGTCTTCCAGGTTAAAATCAATACCGGCTTCGTTCGCCATCGCCGGAAGGTGAAGCCCGGCATTCGTCGAACCGCCGGAAGCGGCGACGACCCGGGCGGCGTTCTCGAGCGCCTTCCTGGTCACGATGTCGCGCGGACGGATTTTCTCCCGCAGCAAGCGCATGACGACCTCGCCGCTTTTCTCGGCAAAGGCGTCGCGGGAATCGTAAGACGCCGGCATTCCGGCCGAGCCGGGCAGCGCGAGGCCGATCGCCTCCGACACGCAGGCCATCGTGTTGGCTGTGAACTGGCCGCCGCAGGAGCCGGCCGAGGGGCAGGCGACGCATTCCAGCGCGTGGAGGTCTTCTGCCGACATATTGCCCGCGCTGAAGGAGCCGACCGCCTCGAAGACGTCCTGAATGGTGACGTCGCGGCCATGGAAATGCCCCGGCAGAATCGTGCCGCCGTACATGAAAACGGACGGCACGTTGAGCCTTAACATTCCCATCATGATGCCGGGCAGCGACTTGTCGCAGCCGGCAAGCCCGACCATCGCGTCGTAGCAATGCCCGCGCATCGTAAGCTCGCAGGAATCGGCGATCACCTCGCGGCTGATAAGAGAGGACTTCATTCCCTCGTGCCCCATCGCGATGCCGTCGGTCACCGTGATCGTCGTGAATTCCCTGGGCGTGCCGCCGGCGGCCTTGACGCCTTTCTTCACGGCTTCGGCCTGGCGATGCAGCGTGATGTTGCATGGCGCCGCCTCGTTCCAGCTCGTCACGACGCCGACGAAAGGCTGCGCGATTTCCTCCTCCGTCAAGCCCATCGCGTAATAGAAGGCGCGGTGCGGCGCGCTTTCCGGCCCGACCGAAACGTAACGGCTTGGCAATTCCTTTTTCGTATCGAATGTGCGGGTCATGGTTGCGTCCCTCCCCTGCCCGAGCTTGCCTCGCGGCATTCTAGCCCCGGGATGGCGTTCATGCGAGCCAGCTTCGCTTCTTGGCGCGCTGGCTTGCGGCTTCGGCCAAGCGCTCGCGTTGCTCGGCCACAACTTCCTCCGGCGCTTTTTCAAGAAATTCCGGATTCCGAAGTTTCTTCTCGATTTTTGCCACCTCGCCGTCCAGCGCCCGAAGTTCCTCTGCGATACGTTTCTTCTCGGTGTCCACCTCAATGGCCTGGCCCGGATAGACGCGGACCGTCGCCTCGTCGAGCACGAAGGAAATGGCGCCACCCGCCCCCGCTTCTACCCGGCTGAACACGTTCAGGCCGGCAAGGGTCTGGATGATAGCTTCGTGCGCCTGCATGCGAGCCTGTGTGGTTGCGTTTGCCCCTTCGATGCCAACCGATATCTTCTCCTTCGGCGGCACGCGAAATCCCGACCGGATCGAACGGATCTCCGTCACCAGCCGCAGGACCCAATCGATCTCCGCCACCGCCACCGGGTCAACCAAACCACGGTCCAGGTCTGGCCAGCCCTCGAGGATCAGCAGGCGTTCCCGTTTTCCCGTCTTCTGCCAGAGCTCTTCGGTGATGAAGGGCATGATCGGGTGCAGGAGGTGCAGCAACTGGTCGAACGCCCAGGCGGTCGTAGCGCGGGTTTCCCTTATCGCCGCTTCGTCCTTCCCGTTCAGCAGCGGCTTGGTGAATTCGAGATACCAGTCACAGAAGGTGCCCCAGATAAACTGGTAGAGCGCCGCCGCCGCCTCGTTGAAGCGAAAGGCCGCAAGCGCCTTCTCGATGGTTTCGCTCAACCCCACGACGCCGCCGATGATCCAGCGGTTGACGGTGAGCCTGGCGTCTTTCGGATCGAAGGCCGGATCGGGGCGGCATTCCGCCAATTGGCAATAGCGCGCCGCGTTCCAGAGCTTCGTCGCGAAGTTGCGGGAGCTCTCGACGCGCCCTTCCGAAAGTTTGACGTCGCGGCCGGGCGAAGCAAGCGCCGTCAGCGTGAAGCGAAGCGCGTCGCAGCCGTATTTTTCGATCAACTCCAGGGGGTCGATGATGTTGCCCTTCGACTTCGACATCTTCTGGCCCGACGCGTCGCGGACAAGGGCGTGGATGCAGACGGTGCGGAACGGCACCTCTCCCATGAAGTGCAGACCCATCATCATCATCCGCGCGACCCAGAAGAAAATGATGTCGAAGCCGGTGACGAGGACATCCGTCGGGTAATAGCGCCGAAGCTCGGGCGTCGTTTGAGGCCAACCGAGCGTCGAGAACGGCCACAGCGCGGAAGAGAACCACGTATCCAGCACGTCGGGGTCGCGGGTGAGCGCGGTTTCCTTTCCGTAACGCTTCGCCGCATCAGCCTTGGCCAAGGCTTCCGTTTCCTCGACGAAGATTTCGCCGTCCGGCCCGTACCAGGCCGGCACTTGGTGTCCCCACCAGATCTGGCGCGAGACGCACCACGGCTGGATATTCCGCATCCACTCGAAATAGGTGTTCTCCCAATGCTTCGGAACGAAGACGGTCTTGCCTTGCTCGACCGCCTCTATCGCGGGCTTCGCAAGCTTCGCCGCATCCACGAACCACTGGTCCGTGAGGTAGGGCTCGATGACCGTGCCGGAGCGGTCGCCATGTGGGACGACGTGGGTATGGTCCTCGATGCGCTCCAGGAGGCCGAGCTTTTCTATCTCGGTTAGGATTTTCTCGCGGGCCGCAAAGCGGTCGAGGCCGCGGTAGGCCGGAGGCGCTTCTTCGTTCAGGCGGGCGTGAGGATCGAAAATATTGATCCTCGGCAGGTCGTGGCGGCGGCCGACTTCAAAATCGTTGAAGTCGTGGGCCGGCGTGATCTTGACCGCACCGCTTCCCATCCCAGGGTCCGCGTAGGCATCAGCCACGATCGGGATCGGGCGGTCGGCGATCGGCAGAAGGACGCGCTTACCAACCAGATGGCGGTAGCGGTCGTCCTCGGGATGCACGGCGACGGCGGTGTCGCCCAGCATCGTCTCGGGCCGGGTGGTCGCGACGACGATATGGCCGGAGCCGTCCTCCAGGGGATAACGGAAATGCCAGAGATGGCCCTTGGTTTCCTTTTGCACCACTTCGAGATCGGAGATCGCGGTCAAAAGCTCGCAATCCCAATTGACGAGGCGCTTGTCCCGGTAAAGGAGGCCTTCCCGATGAAGCGCCACGAAAACCTTTGTCACGGCGGCCGAAAGCCCTTCGTCCATCGTGAAGCGTTCCTTCGCCCAATCCGGCGAGGCGCCGAGGCGGCGCAGCTGGCGCGTGATGGTGCCGCCGGATTCCTTCTTCCATTCCCAGACGCGTTCGACAAAAGCCTCGCGCCCCAAGTCGTGGCGGGTGCGCCCTTGCTTGGCCAGTTGCCGCTCGACGACAATCTGGGTTGCAATCCCGGCATGGTCGGTGCCCGGTTGCCACAGGGCATCGAACCCTTTCATCCGGTGGTAGCGCGTGAGGATGTCCTGAAGCGTATGGTTGAGAGCGTGCCCCATGTGCAGGCTGCCGGTCACGTTCGGCGGCGGCATCACGATTGTGAAGGGGGGCTTCGTCGAGTCCGTATGAGCCGCAAAGGCGCCAGCCTCTTCCCATTCCCGATAGCGCCGGTCTTCGACCGCCTTGGGGTGATAGGTTTTGTCCAGCTCGCTCATTTTTCCGGTGCGTTTCCTCGCGGCTCAAGCAAAACGAGGGTATGCCACGGGACGCCGCGACCAAGGTAGTCCAAATTGCCTAAAGTCAGAGTTCTTCGGCCCGGCGAGCGGCGCGCTCAACTTCTTTGCGCACCAGTTTTTCGGTAATCGTCGGCAAGTTCTGGTCGAGCCATTCCTTGAGCATCGGGCGCAGCAGTTCCTTGACGATATCCTCGAGGGTCTTGTCGGCGGTGGCGTATAGCCGGGTTCCCGGTCCGCCTTCTCTCGTAACGGCCTTTGTGAGCGCGCTGAAGGATTGGGTGGCGGCGGTTACCGTCGCATCGGAAAGCAGTGAATCGGCAGCGGCGGCAGCCGGCGATGGGGCCGCTTCCGTATCTCGAAGCTCAAGCTCGGTATTATCCACCGGCGCTTTTTCTCGGCGTTCTTCGTGTTCGTCTGCCTTTGCCGTCATCTCCACCTTCGGTTCTTTTCCTTCCGCAAGGTTCACAACTTTACCGTCGTCTGCAACCATCTGGGTCAGTTCCAAGACGTCGGCGTCCTCCGCCTCCGGAGCGTCTCTACCCGCCTCCCCGGCTTCCACGGCCAAGGCAGGGGGTGCCTTTGCCAAGGGTGCTTCTGGCGCGCCTTCTTCATCCTCGGAAATGATTCTCCGGATGGAAGAGAGAATCTCCTCCATCGAGGGTTCTTCATGTTCTACGGCGGCGAGTTCGTTTTCCGGATTTTTCGTCATCCACCCATACCTAACCGTCCACGACCGGCCAAGCCATAACCGATCCTGGAAAAGAATAGGTTAACCCTAAGCCAGTTCCGGAAAAAACGCCAGAATAAGAAGCCACTAAGAGGGGGCGGCGGCCTAATCGGAACCGCCGCCGAAGCCTATCCACTGCCCGCGCACCGCGTCGTAATGCTGGTTTACGTCATAGATTTTAACCGGAAGATTGAGGGCCTGCGCCGTCAGCGTACCCATGGCGGACCGGAGCCGAAAATCCGCCACGAAGGCATCCCGTCGAGACCGAGCCAAGGATACCTTCGCGTCCAAAAGTTCCTGCTCGGCATCCAGAACGTCGAGCACGGTGCGCGAACCAACCAGCGCTTCCTGATGCACCCCTTCAAGCGCAATGGCCGATGCTTCGATCTGGGCCTGGCGGGAAATAATCGAGGCACGCGTAGCTTGCAGGTCGGACCAGGCGCGGGTGGCATTTTCCGTCGCGGTGCGGCGGGCCTCTTCAACCTGGGTCCGCCGCTGGCTTGCCACTTCGCGCGCTTCGCGCAGGCGCGAATAGACCGAGCCGGCCTGGTAGATGGGGATGGTGAGGCGGGCGCTCACCGTTGCCCGCTCCGTATCGTCGACGGTTGAAAACTGTTCCTTGGATTTGTTGAATTCGCTGTTTAGCGAGACCGTCGGCAGCAGCTCGCCTTCCACCAGGTTAACACTTTGCTGGGCCGATTTTTCGTCAAACTCGGCCGCCACGACGCCCGGAAATTGAACGGAAGCGTAGCGAATCGCCTCGTCCTGGGATTTCGGTAGGTTACCCAAGGGTACCGGTTCAACCAGCTTGCCCGGTGGGGCGCCGATCACGCGCATATAGACCGCCCGCGAAGCCGCCAGATTCCCTTCCGCCCGGATGCGGTCGGCGCGGGCCCCGGCAAGTCTGGCTTCGGCCTGAGCGACGTCGGTTCGCGTAATCTCGCCGACCGCAAAGCGATCGTTCGCCGCTTCCATCTGGCGACGGAGGATCTGCTCGTTGTTAATATTCAACTCGACGACCGCTTGGTCCCGCTCGACATCCAGGAAAGCCGTGGCCGCGTCGAGCAGCACCTCCGCCTCGACGACCCGAAGGCGCGCGCGCTCGGCCTGCACCCGGTTCTCGGCTTCGCGTGTGCCATAGATCGTGCGTCCCCCACGGAAAAGCGGCTGCGAAACCGTGACGCCAACGCTTGACGGTGTGCGGTACTGCGTGCCCTGCGACTGGGCAAAGAGATTGCCTTCCACCCGCGTCCGCCCGATCTCCCCATTGGCCATGATGGTCGGACGCCACCCCGCCTCGGCCTGCGGCACGGCTTCGTCGGTCGCCCGCAACTGAACGCGTTTTGCCTGCAAGGTCGGGTTGTTCTGATAGGCAGCGGCAAGCGCCTGTTCTATCGTTTGGGCGGCAACCGAAGTTCCATCGCTGAAAATCAGAAACAGAATAAGAAAAAAGGCATAAGCCCTTAAGATTCTTTGGACTGCCCCGATCAATTTCCGCTCCCTAGATTTCGAATCGTCGCCGGCAAAGAGTGATCTATGTAAATTTACAAGTAAATATAAACATAAATAGCGCTAGAAAACAAACTCTTCCTTGGCTTCGAATCCGGGCAAGAAAGGGGTTGCCGCATCGAAAATCGCCCGACAGCCGATGCCGCCCTTGCTTCGGGTCATGACGATGCCGCGGCCAACCCCGCCCTTCTCGGCCAGAACGCTAACCAGCCGCCCGCCTTCCTTCAGCTGTGCCTGGATCGCATCCGGCACGGCAGCGACGGCGCCGTCGAGAAAAATAACGTCGAAGGGGGCTTCGGTCGGACAGCCCTCTCCAAGGGGGCCTTCGATGACGGCCACGTTGTCGCAACCGAGCTTGGCCAGAAGTTCGCCCGCCGTAGCCACGAGGGTCGGGTTCGCTTCCACCGCCACAACGGTGCCGGCAAGTCGCGAGAGGACGGCGGCGGAATAGCCGGCGCCGCACCCGATAGCGAGCACGACGTCTTCAGGGCCGATCTCGGCGATCTGCAGGAGCCGGCCCAGCACCATCGGCTCCATCAAGTATCGCCCGCCGCCCAGCGGCAGATCTTCGTCGATATAGGCGACGCTCTGATAGTTGGGTGGAACGAAACGCTCGCGCGGCAGCTCAAGCATGGCCGCAAGAATGGCGGGATCGGCGACCTGGTTTGGCCGCAGTTGGCAATCCACCATGTTCCTTCGTGCTGTGGAAAAATCCATCGTTTCTGCTCTCGATCCACGAGGTTGGGAAAATGGTTATACTTTCCGGCCGTCCATCGCACAACGGCGCTCGAAAACGGGCCTTCCCGGAGAAGGCCCCTTGCTTGACCGTCCTTTGGCCAGGGCCTATATCTCTGCCCCTCTCCAAGACGTTCAAGCCAAGACGTTCGAGGCCGGGGACTGGCGCGGTGGGAGAGTGGTTATCCAGCAGACTGCAAATCTGCGTACGCCGGTTCGATCCCGGCCCGCGCCTCCAGCGCTCGATGACAAAGGGAAGATCAGGCGCTCACAAAAACCTGGCCGTAGGACGAAACCCCATAAGGCACCAGATAAGTCAGCCTGCCAAAACGTCTATCTTAGCCAAACGACAAGGCTGATCGGACGCTGGCAAGGCGAAGGCAGCTCTGCTATATAGCGCCTTGATACGGTGAGGCCTTTCGTTCGGCCGGCCGCGTGATCCCCGGTAGCTCAGTTGGTAGAGCAAGCGGCTGTTAACCGCTAGGTCGTTGGTTCGAGTCCGACCCGGGGAGCCAATTTTCCGGAAGGGCCGGCTGAGCCGGCTGGCCCTTCCTTTTCCATCAAAAGCTGCGACAATCCCTTGACCCTGCCCCGTGGCCCTGCGCAACGGACAAAACCATGCGTCGGAGGAAAAATCCACAGTCGAAGACCGTCCTGTTGGGCGTTCTGCTGCTTGGCGGGGCCGGTTTTCTTCTTTTGATCGGCCGGCTTGGCTTCGAGGCCGTGAAAGACCGCGCCGCGCTTGTTCAACGCGACGTTGCCACGCCCGTCCTTGTTCACGAAGACGCCTTGCCTTGCGAGCCCCGGCGCAACTGTCGGGAAATTACACTCGTCGTTCCCGGCCACGCGCAGGTACGAATCTCGCTCAGTCTGCCAGCGACGATCCCCGAAGGCGGCGTGCCAAGCGTCGTTCTGCTCGGCGGCTTCGATATCGGCATGCGGAGCATTTACGAGGTGCCAAACGCCGGCGCCAACGCGGTCATCGGCTACGACTATCCTCTCGATCGCGATCTTTGGTACGAAGCCGGCTGGCTCAAGCGCGTCTTTGTCGCCCGCACCGCCGTCCGCGAGGTACCGGCCCATGTCCTTTCCATCCTGCGCTGGACCCGCGCGCAGGCCTGGTCGGACGGACGGGCAAGCTTGCTGGGCTTTAGCCTCGGCGCGCTTTTTCTGCCGGCCGCCCACCACATGGCCGCCTTGCACGGCGAGGCCGTCGGCCCCTCGGTCATCGCCTATGGCGGTGCCGACCTTGCCCCCATCCTGGGCGTCGCCCTCGCCGGCGAGCCCGGCTGGAAGCGGGTTCCGCTTACCGCGCTTGCCCTTTTCTTCCTTCGCGACCTCGAACCCGCCTATCATTTGCCGAAACTCAAGGGCGAATTCCTGCTGATCAACGGCAACGGCGACCGGCGCATGCCGGCGGAGACGGTCGAGCGGCTGCAACGGTTGACGCCGCAGCAAAAAACCATCGTCACGCTCGATTCCGATCACATGATGCCCGGCAACCAAGCCCTGATGGATAGGATCGTGGACATAAGTCGCCGTTGGCTTATCGAGCGCAAGGCCGTCAACGGCTAGATCCGGCGGCCGCCCTGCAAAGGTAAAAAACGCACCTCCAGCACGGCCCGCTTGCGCATGGCGCCGGTCAGGTCTTTCTCGACGATGGTCAATTGCTGCATGCCGTTCGAAGGACCGAGGGGGATCACCATGCGGCCGCCGGGCTTTAATTGCGCCAACAACGGCAGCGGCAGATGATCTACCGCTTCCTTGACGAGAATGGCATCGAACGGCCCCCGTTCCGGCCAGCCGAAATAGCCGTCCCCAGCCCGAATTTCAACGTTCCGAACGCCCTGGTTTTTCAGGATGGCGGCCGCCTTCTCGGCAAGCGGTTCAATGACCTCGACGCTGTAAACCTGGCGGCAAAGCTCGCCCAGGATCGCCGCGTGGTAACCGGCACCCGTGCCGGTCTCGAAAACGACGTCGTCGGGGGTCACCTCCGCTAAATCCGTCATCAGGGCCACGAGAAAGGGGGTCGAGATGTTCTGGCCGTGGCCCAAGGGTATCGGCACGTCGTGGTAGGCAACAGCCTGAAGTTGCGGCGGCACGTAGAGATGGCGCGGCACGTTGGCGATGGCCGCCATCACCCGCCGATCGAGGATGGAAACGCCGGTTTCCGGCGCCGCGAGAAAGGCCCGCTCGTCGATGCGCAAGGTCAACGCCTGGCGAAACGCCAGATAATAGTCCGCGGTGTCCGCCCCAAGGGCCAGCGTCATCAAAAACAAAAGCGCGGCAAGGTTGTTTGTTCGGAAGCCTACCTTCGCCATCGGTGTTCTTTATTGAAAAATGTTAAATAAAAACAAGCGATATCAATATAATAATAAGATTTTCTAATATATTAATTTAGAAATAAATCGGCGGCAGCTTGCAGCCGCCGTATGAGCAGTGGAGCCAACGCCAACGCGAATGTTAGCATCCCCACATGCGCGGTTGGCATTGGATTTTTCTGTTTTTCGCCCTTCTTTACACGGCGGGGCCATTGCTTGCCTGGGCGACCCTGGATCTCGGCTTCGAAACGAATTGGCGGGCGACGAACCGGGAAAGCGTCGGCATCGCGCCGGACCCCGCCAAAACGCCGGAAGCCGTTCTCCAGGTTTACGCAGCACGCGCCTTTTCGTGGCGGGGTATTTTCGGAGTCCACAGCTGGATCGCCATCAAACCGCCGGAGGCCGGGGCCTTTACCGTTTATCAGGTGATTGGCTGGCATCGGTTTTTCGACAAGCCCGTCCTGTTTGTGAAGAAGGACTTGCCCGACCGGCGTTGGTACGGCCAGGCGCCAGAAATCCTGCTTGATCTGCGCGGCAAGCCGGCCGAGGTGGTGCTGGAGAAGGTAAAAGCCGCGATCGCGGCCTATCCCTACTCCGACGACTACCGTATGTGGCCGGGGCCGAACAGCAACACCTTCACGGCCTATGTCGGAAGGGCCGTGCCGGAACTCGGCCTGCGTCTGCCGCCCACCGCCATCGGCAAGGACTATTTGGGCAATAGCGCCTTCCTCGCCGCCGCTCCCAGCGGAACCGGCTACCAGTTTTCCCTGTTCGGGATGGTGGGTGTCCTGTTCGCCGAAGGGGAAGGATTCGAGATGAACCTTCTGGGTTTAAGCGCCGGCTTCGATCCCTTCCATCCCGCCCTTCTGTTACCGGGCATGGGCCGCATCGCGCTGGCTGGCGTGCAGGTACAGGCAAAAAACGAATAGCCGTTGAGACGACGTAAAAATTCGCCTAGAGTCCTATTGTAAAAATATACAAGCTATTCAAATAGATATGGATAATTCAGGGAGAGGAGACCGGCATGGCGCCGCCGAAGCCCGGGCAACGCGATAGCGTTACCGCCCGCATCGTCGAATTCCTTCTCGCGCGCGGGGTCGACCGCGTTTTCGGCCTTTGCGGCGGCCACATCATGCCGATCTGGGACCAAGCCGCGCGGCAGGGCATCCGCATCATCGACGTTCGCGACGAACGCGCCGCCCTGCACATGGCCCACGCCCACGCCGAACTGACCGGCAAGACGGCAGTCGCCCTCGTCACGGCGGGTCCCGGGCTGACAAACGCGATCACCGGTATCGTGAACGCCCATGTCGCGCGCGCCGCCGTCGTCGTCATTTCCGGCGTGCCGCCTCGCCCCCAGGAGCAAATGGGCGCTCTGCAAGACCTCGTGCATATCGATCTCCTGCGTTCGATCACGCGCTATACGCGAACGGTGCGCGAAGCGACCCATGTCCTTCCCGCTCTCGACGAAGCTTTCGCGCGCGCCGCCGGCGATGGCGGCGAGCCGGGTCCGGCCTATCTCGATTTCCCGACCGATCTCCTCCGCGAGACGCTGCCGGACCATCTTGTCTTCGAGGAACACCTGCGCGCCAAGCCGAAACCGGTTCTTCCCCCCGACCCGGCCGCCGTCGAAAGGGCGGTCGCGGCGCTGTGGGGCGCGAAACGGCCGCTTGTCATCTCCGGACGGGGGGCGCGAGGGGCCGGGCGTGAAGTCATCGCCCTGCTCGACGCCTTGGACGCCGTCTACCTGGATACTTCGGAAAGCCGGGGGCTGGTGCCGGACGACCATCCCGCCGTCGTCTCCTCGCTGCGCGGACAGGTGATGAACGAGGCCGATCTTGTGTTCACCATCGGACGCAAGCTCGACTTCCAGTTGGCCTATGGCTCGCCCGCTATTTTTCCGCACGCCGCTTTCGTGCGCTTGGCCGAACACGCCGCCGAACTCCGCGACAACCGGCGGGGCATTGCGGAAATCCTTGCCTCGCCCGCCTTGGCGCTCAACGCCATCGTTGCGGCGGCCGGCAACCGCAAATCCGCCGTTGACCGCAAATGGCTGGAAGGCCTGCGTGCCAAGCACGCCGAGAAACGGGAAAAATTCGCCCGCCTGCTGGCAACGGCCGAGCCGGGAAGCGACGGCCGCATGCATCCGAACCGCCTGCTCGGCATTCTTCAGGAAAAGATCGCCCCCGACGCCATCACCATCGCGGACGGCGGCGATATCCTGAGCTTCGCCCGCGTCGCCCTTTCGGCCGGCCCCTACATGGACCCGGGTGCGCTCGGCTGCCTTGGCGTGGGCGTGCCTTTCGGGATCGCCGCAGCACTTGCCCTTCCCGATCGCCAGGTTTTTGTCGTCACCGGCGACGGCGCGTTCGGCTTCAACGCGATCGAGATCGATACCGCCGTCCGTCATGGGGCGAAGGTCGTCTTCGTCATCGCCAACAACGGGGCATGGAACATCGAATGCTACGACCAGCGCGTCACCTATGACGGCCATATCGTCGGCACCGAGCTGCGCTTCTCGGACTACGCCGCCCTCGCCCGCGCCTTGGGCGCCCATGGCGAACGCGTCGAACGGCCCGAGGACTTGGGCGATGCGATCGACCGCGCCCTGAAGAACGCGCCGGCCGTCCTCGACGTGCTGGTCAGTCGCGAGGCGATCTCGGGCGACGCCAAGGCGGGTCTCGCCTGGGTGCCGGACACCCAAGCCCTCGAGGCGTGGGACAAGGTGGAACGCGACTGGCGAGAGCGCGGCGCCTAAGATAAAAATAGTTAGCGCGTTAAAAGAAATTTTCTTGGGGTCCAGGTTCCACCAGGATGCACCGGTCGCCCCGGACACCTTCGTGCTTCGCGATCCGAACGGCCTGAGATGCACCTTGAATGAGATGCACCTTGAACAAGACGGAGTGCCATATGTTTCCCGACCGGTTAATTGACGGTTACAAGAGCTTCCTCGGAGACCGCTTCGCCCGAGAGCACCAGCATTACGAGGCGCTGGCGGAGGGTGGGCAGAGCCCGGAAATCCTGCTGATTGGCTGCTGCGATTCCCGCGTTTCACCTGAGGTGATCTTCGACACACGGCCGGGCGAGCTGTTCGTGGTGCGTAACGTCGCCAATCTTGTGCCGCCCTATGAGATCAACGGCCAGTTCCATGGCACCAGCGCGGCTCTCGAATTTGCCGTGCAGGCGCTGGGCGTGAAGCATATCGTCGTGCTCGGCCATGCCCGCTGCGGCGGCATCCGCTCCTTCGCCGAAAAAAGCGCGCCGCTCTCCTCGGGTGACTTCATCGGCAAGTGGATGTCGATCATCGCGCCTGCCGCCGATACGCTGGAGGACCCGGGCGAAGAACCGAGCTCCGACTACCTCACAAAACTCGAACTCGCGGCGATCGAGCAGAGCCTGGCAAACCTAATGACCTTCGGCGCCATTCGCCGCCGGGTTGCCGAAGGCAGCCTGGAGCTTCACGGCGCCTATTTCGGCATCGCCACCGGCCGGCTGCTGGTCCGCGACCCGGAAACCAAGGCATTTGGCCCCGTGGCGCCCCCGGGACCGAACCGCCATACGCCGGTCTGAGCTTGTTCAACGCGACCTGACACAACGGTTCTGGTGGCCTTCATATAGATGTCTAGTACATTGAATAATAAACATTATTAATATTTCTTGCCATGACGGAACAGGTCGTTTATTTGTATACTGTATTCAGTAACCGGGGGTTCCTTGCGCAAGCTTCACGTCCGGCCCCATATGATGGAACAGGTCTACTCCACCATGTTGGACGCCATTTGCGACGGCCGACTCGCCCCCGGCGAGCGTCTCGCCCAGGAAAACATCGCCGAACAGTTGAACGTCTCCCGCCAGCCGGTAGGACAAGCCTTGATGCTGTTGAAAAGCCAGGGCTTCGTCTGCCGTTCCGGCCGCCGCGGTCTGATGGTTTCACCGCTTGAGGAAGACTTCGTCCGCTCCCTCTACGAATTCCGCGGCGCGCTTGATCGGCTGGCGGCGCGGCTAGCGGCCAGCCGGGCGTCTGAGGCGGACATCGCCCACGGCAAGCGGATCGTTGCCCAGGGTCAGAAGGCGATCGCCAACGGCTCGATCGCGAAGCTGATTGCCGCCGACATGGAATTCCATCGCCTGATTTACGAACTTTCCGGCAACGCAATCATCGCCGATACGATGAGTCTCTATCTCAACCATCTCCGGCGCGTCATGAGCGCCGTGCTTCGCATCGAAGGCTATGGCGAGAACGTCTGGATGGAACACGACGCCATCCTGAACGCCATCGCCGAAGGCGATGCGGAGAAGGCGGAGACCCTTGCCCAGCGGCACGTGGAAGAAGCCTCTACTTCCCTAAGGCATGTGCTGCGCAAGCAGGAACAGAAAGACGCCGCCGGCACCGACAAGGTTGCCGTGGCCCTAGCCATCCGATAAGAAACCGAACGAGGAAATCTGGGAGCACCCAACCATGAGTAAGGATTCAAAAAATATCATCCGCGTGTTGATCGCGAAGGTCGGACTGGACGGCCACGATCGCGGTGTGAAAATCGTGGCCCGCGCACTGCGCGATGCCGGAATGGACGTTATCTACACCGGCCTTCATCGCACACCGGAAGATGTCGTTCGCGCCGCTATCCAGGAAGACGTGGATATCCTGGGCGTCAGCATCCTGTCGGGCGCCCATATGACGGTGTTCCCGCGTATCATTCAACTGCTGAAAGAGAACAAGGCCGAGGACATCATCGTGACTGGCGGCGGCGTCATCCCGGATGAGGAAATCGAGGCGCTCAAGAAAATCGGGGTCAAGGAAATCCTGCTTCAGGATACCCCCCCGCAAACGATCATCGAAACGATGCACCGCCTGGTCAAGGAGCGCGGCCCGCGCTGACGGGCCCTGCGCGATGGGAGGAGAAGCCGTCATGGACATGGAATACTGGTCGTTTCCACCGAAATTCGATCCCGACTATTTGCCGGATTCGTCTTCCCCCTACTGGTTTCCGAAGCGCGAGACGATGCCGCCCGGAGACCGCGAGAAGGCGATCCTCGAACGCCTCAAGGCCGTCACCCGCTACGCCTATGAAAAATCCCCCTTCTACAAACGGAAGTGGGACGAGGCTGGCTTTCATCCCGATCAACTGAAATCCCTCGAGGACTTCGAGGACAAGGTGCCGGTGGTGACGAAAAAGGACCTGCGCGAAGCGCAGGCGCGGGCGCCGAAATTCGGCGATTATTTGTGCATCCCGGAATCCGATATCCACCACATCCACGGCACCTCCGGAACCACCGGCACGCCCACTGTCTTTGCCATCAGCCGCGGCGACTGGGACGCCATCGCAAACGCCCACGCGCGGATCATGTACGGCATGGGCATGCGCCCCGGCGACATGATTTTCGTCGCCGCCATCTTCAGCCTTTACCTGGGTTCGTGGGGCGCCTTGATCGGGGCCGAGCGGCTGCGGGCGAAGGCCTTCCCCTTCGGCGCCGGGGCAGCCGGCATGAGCGCGCGCGCCGCCCACTGGCTCAACCAGATGAAGCCAAGCGCCTTTTACGGCACGCCTTCCTTCGCGCTGCACCTGGCCGAGGTTGCCCATGACGAAGGGCTCGACCCGAGACAATTCGGCTTGAAGTGCCTGTTCTTTTCCGGCGAACCGGGCGCTTCCATTCCGGGGGTGCGCGACAGGATCAAAGAGCTGTATGGGGCAAACGTCTATGACTCCGGCTCGATGGCGGAAATGTCGCCGTGGATGAACTGCGCCGGCACGGCGGGCACCCCGGAAGGCATGCTGTTGTGGCAGGACATCGTCTATAGCGAAGTGTGCGATCCGAACACCTTCCGGCGGGTGCCTTTCGGCCAGAAGGGAACGCCCGTCTACACGCACCTCGAACGCACCTCGCAGCCGATGATCCGCCTGCTGTCCGGCGATCTGACGGAATGGCGGTACGACGGCCCGGCACCTTGCGGCCGGACCTACCCGCACCTGCCGCACGGCATTTTCGGCCGCATCGACGATCAGTTCACGATTCGCGGAGAGAACATCTACCCAAGCGAAATCGATGCCATTCTCAACAAGACCGCAGGCTATGGCGGCGAACACCGCATCATCGTAAGCCGCGAAGGCTCCATGGACGAGCTGCTCGTCCGCGTGGAAGCCCTGCCGGAAGTCCACGACCGCGGCGAACAAGCCCTCGGCGCCTTCCGAACCAAGATCGCCGAAAACTTGCAGCGCACCCTCGGCGTGCGCACGAAGGTCGAGGTCGTGCCCCTGAATTCGATTCCGCGGACGGACTTCAAGGCCCGCCGAGTGATCGACGACCGCAAGGTCTTCCAGGAAATGCAGCAGAAAATATCGGGCGGATCATGAACCGATGAGCGCTGTCCCCTCCCAAGAGCTTGTCGAAAAGGTGCTGGCCGCCGACACCGTGGCGGTCGCCCGCATGATCACGCGCGCGGAAGCCGGTCAGGAGGAATGCCGGCCGGCTCTGGCCAAAATCTATCGCCACACCGGCAAGGCCCACATCGTCGGCATTACCGGCGTTCCCGGCAGCGGCAAGTCGACCCTCATGGGAAAGCTTATTGCAACCATCCGCCAATCCGGCAGCAAGGTCGCCGTCATCGCCATCGATCCCTCCAGCCCCTTCTCCGGCGGCGCCATCCTTGGTGACCGCATCCGGATGAGCGAACTTGCCGGCGACAAGGGAGTCTTTATTCGCAGCATGGCGACGCGAGGCAATCTCGGCGGGCTGGCACGGGCCACGATGGACGCGGTCGACATTCTGGACGCCGCCGGCTTCGATCTCATCCTGATCGAGACGGTGGGGGTGGGCCAGGACGAGGTGGACATCGTGCAGGCGGCGCATACGACGATCGTCGTCTCCGCCCCCGGCCTTGGCGACGACATCCAGGCGATCAAAGCCGGTGTCCTTGAAATCGCGGACATTCACGTCGTCAGCAAGTGCGACCGGTCGGACGCGAATAAGACGATTTCCGATTTGAAAGGCATGATGACCTTGGGCCTGTCGGTTGCGAAGGCTTCGAACTGGCAGGTTCCGGTGATCGCGACGAGCGCCCTGAAGATCGAAGGCATCGACGAATTGGTCAAGGCAATCAAACGCCATCGACAAGCCCTTGAATCGTCGGGCGAGATCACCGAACGGAAGCGGCAAATCGCCGAACGGCGCATGCTGAAGACAGCCGAAGAACTTTTACGCGACGAGTTCCAGAAACACCGGGACGGCAAAGTTTCGGCCTTGATAAAACGGATGATGGCGCATGAAACGACCCCGTACGCAGCGGCACAAGATCTCCTCACCGAGATCCGCATGGAGGAATAGGACATGATTAACGAAAAGCAGGCCTTGGACAACATGGCGCGCGAGCAGCTCGAGCAGCAAGTAAAGGAGTGGGAGAAGGAAGAACTGGCGTCCTTCCTCAAGCGCCAGCCGGAGCAGAAGGAAGAGTTTTACACCTTCGGGAACCTGCCGGTGCAACGCGTCTACACGGCGCTCGACGTGCAGGACACCCCGCTCGAGGACATCGGCCTTCCCGGCCAGTACCCCTTTACCCGCGGCCCCTACCCCACCATGTACCGTGGCCGCACCTGGACGATGCGTCAGATCGCCGGCTTCGGCATCGCCGAGGACACCAACAAGCGATTCAAATACCTGATCGCCCAGGGCCAGACCGGCATTTCGACCGACTTCGATATGCCGACCCTCATGGGTTACGACTCGGACCACCCGATGAGCATCGGCGAGGTCGGCCGCGAGGGCGTCGCCATCGACACGCTCGCCGACATGGAGGCGCTTTACGCCGACATCGACCTCGAAAACATCTCCGTCTCCATGACGATCAACCCCTCGGCGTGGATACTGCTCGCCATGTATTACGCGCTCGGCGAGAAGCGGGGCTATGATCCGCACCGGCTTTCCGGCACGGTCCAGGCGGACATTCTCAAGGAATACATGGCTCAGAAGGAATGGATTTACCCGATCCGCCCCAGCGTGCGCCTTGTCCGCGATTGCATCACCTTCTGCGCCGAAAACATGAAGCGCTTCAATCCGATCAACATTTCCGGCTATCACATCTCGGAAGCCGGCTCCTCGCCGCTTCAAGAGATCGCCTTCACGATGGCGAACACGATTTCCTACGTGGAGGAAGTGACGAAAACCGGCTTGGATGTGGACGAGTTCGCGCCGAGGCTTGCGTTCTTCTTCGTCTGCCAGCGGGACTTCTTCGAGGAAATTGCCAAGTTCCGGGCAGCGCGCCGGGTTTATGCAAAGATCATGAAGGAACGCTTCGGCGCCAAAAAGCCGGAGTCGATGCGGCTGCGCTTCCACTGCCAAACGGCGGCGGCGACGCTGACGAAACCCCAATACAAAGTCAATGTCATCCGCACTGCGTTGCAGGCCTTGTCCGCCGTCCTGGGCGGCGCCCAAAGCCTGCACACGAACGGCATGGACGAGGCTTTCGCCATCCCCACGGAAGAGGCGATGAAGATCGCGCTCCGCACCCAGCAGATCATCGCCGAGGAATCCAACGTGACTCAAGTCATCGATCCCTTGGGCGGGTCCTATTTCGTCGAAAACCTGACCACCAAGTTCGAAAAGGAAATTTTCCGCATCCTCGACGACGTGGAGGAGCGCGGCGGGACGGTCAAACTGATCGAGGAAGGCTGGTTCCAGCGCCAGATTGCCGATTTCGCTTACGAAACGGCGATAAAGAAGGCAAGCGGCGAATACCCCTTGATCGGCGTCAACCGATTCGCCGAAAAGGACGAGAAGTTCGACATTGAGTTGCACCCTCACGATCCATCGACCGCCGAACGGCAAATCGGGCGGCTCAACCACGTCCGCAAGACGCGGGACAACGCGAAGGTTGAAAAGTTGCTGAAGGAACTCGTTGAGATCGCCAAGGACGAATCGAAGAACATCATGCCAGTCACGATCGAGCTTGTGAAGGCGGGGGCTTCGATGGGCGACATCGTCGAAACCCTGAAGAAGCTTTGGGGAACCTACCGGGAAACTCCGGTCTTTTAGGCAACCTACTGCCGCGCAAAAACAACCAACCGGCCGGGGATTTCTTCCCGGCCGGTTTTTCGTCGCCGCCTTTTCTTGCTTAGGCGGCGTTTCACAAAAGACAGAGGTTGCGAACGAGAAACCGGCCTTTTTTAGGCCGCGGAATCGGCATTTGCCGAATCTTGAAGTCGCCGGGCGCTAAGTTCCCGGTCGGATTCTGAACGAGGGACGATCCCGCGGTTGACGTTCGGCCTGGCATTTTCCCCCGCTACTCGCTTTTCCCTTCTCCCGTCACGCATTTCGGGTTGCTGGCGCGGAGCTTCTCACGGGTCGTCGCAAGAAGGTGGGCTTTCAGTTTCTCGCGATCGGCGCTCGGGGCATCGTATGTCCCTTCGCGAATCGCCGCTACCAGGCGGCGATTCAGCGCCTCCGCTTCCTGACGGGGCGTTTTGCAATCTTGAATTTCAGGTAAAGAAATTCCAACAAGTCCTTGAAGTCGCCTGCATTCTTCACGAAGCGATTCCTCTTCCGTCGCCAGATCGCGGGCCACGATCCCCATAGCGTTCGCCACCATGAGGGCAAGGTAACGCTTGGCTGGCGGGATTTCCGGCAGAAGCTCGCGCCGATAGATCGCGAGCGCCGCTTCCAGAAGCCCGGCCGAGTCGGGACGGTCCTGCATCAAGCCACCCCCTTTTCCCGCCGCTCGATGAGCGCCAGTATCTCCAACTCCATCTCTGCCGCAAGCCGGCCGGTGAGCGCAAGCTCAAGAGAGGGCAGTTCACCGCTCAAATGCCGCTCGCACTGCTGCAACGCGATGACCGCCCAGCGCACATGGGCCATGACCTCCCAGTAAGGAACGGCGGCGGCATCGATACGAAAGCCGGAAGCCTCCTCATAGGCGCGATAGAAGGGCTCGCGCGGGCCAATGCCGCCCGCTTCGCGCGCATCGGCGCCAAACCGCCAACACTTGGCGCAGAGCCAGCCGATATCCTCCATGGGATCGCTCCAATTCGCGAATTCCCAGTCGAGAAGACCGGTCAGCGCCCCTTCCGCCACCAGGTAATTGCCGGTGCGGAAATCGCGATGGCCGAGGACAAGGGCCTGCGGCGACGGCGCTTCGAGGTCAAGCCAACGGAGCGCCCATTCGAGGACGGGATGGAGGCCGGGAAGCGCTTTAAGCGCTTCCCCCATGCGGCGGGCCGTCGCCCGCGCCGGCCAAGGGTCCGGCGCGCCGAGGAAGGCAAGATCTTCGCGCGGCGGGCGGATGGCATGAAGGCGCCCGAGTTCCGTGCCCAACTGCTGGAGAAGCCCCTCGCCGTCGAGGGAGGTCTCCCGCACCAGGCGGTAGCCAGCCGCCACCCCCGGCAGGCGTTCCATAACGAAGAAATCCCGCCCGAACACGCCGGCATCCCGGCACAGGAAAAGCGGCGCCGGCACCGTGACGCCGGCCGCCTTGGCCGCCTTGAGAAGGGCGAATTCCTCTGCCCGGGAATGACTGTCGGGAAGCCTGGCGGGTGCCGTGGCGCGCAGCACCCAGGCCCGCTCGCCTTCATAAGGACCGCCCGTAAGCCGGACGTCGAGGCGCCAGTTTTCCTGGATGGCACCACCCGCAAGCGGCGTCAACGCCAGGACCGTGACCGCGGCGGCATCGGCGGCCGAGGCCAGAAAATCTTCCAGCCGCCGGTGGTTGGCGTCCGCCGTCACTCCCACGACCAGAACGCCGCCCCCTCACGGAAAAGGAACCGGGCCAGCACCATCTTGTGCACCTCGGAGGCGCCGTCAACGAGACGCGCCTGACGGGCATAGCGGTACATCCACTCCAGCGGCAGATCCTTCGAATAGCCCTTCGCGCCACAAAGCTGAAGCGCTGTATCCACCGCCTTGTGTAGGGTATCCGCCACCTGGATCTTCGCCATCGAGACTTCCTTGCGGGCAAAATCCCCCTGGTCCAGCTTCCAGGCGGCGTGAAGCGTCAACAGCCGGCCGACGGCGATCTCCTTCGCCGCCTCGCCCATCATCCACTGCACCCCTTCGTGATCGGCCAATTTCGAACCGAAACTTTCGCGCGCCTGAACGTGCGCACTGGCGATCTCCATCGCCCGCTTCGCCATCCCAAGCCAGCGCATACAGTGCGTAAGCCGCGCCCGGCCCAAACGGATTTGCGTGACTTTCAGCCCATCGCCCACTGCGAGCAGGCGGTCCTCGTCGGCAATTTTGAGTCCGTCGAAGCGAAGCTCGCAATGCCCGCCATGTTCCTCCGGTCCCAGAATGGGAATCCGGCGGACGATCTCCCAGCCCGGCTGATCGCCATGAAAGAGAAAGGCGGTGAGCCCCTTTTTCGAATCGTCCGAGGTGCGGGCAACAAGGATAAAATGCTTGGCGACCCCCGCCCCTGTTATGAACCACTTCCGCCCGCGGACGACCCATTTCGCGCCTTCCTTCGTCGCCCGGGTTTGCATGGCGCCGGGGTCGGAGCCGGCGCCCGGGGTCGGTTCCGTCATCGCGAAGGCCGAACGCGCCTCGCCGTCCACGATCGGTTGCAACCAGCGCGCCTTTTGCGCCTCTGTTCCAACCTTGTTCAAAAGAAGCATGTTACCGTCGTCGGGAGCGGCCGCATTGAAGATGACCGGCCCAAAGATTGAGCGCGCCATTTCTTCATAAAGGATGGCCAAGCCGACCATGCCAAAGCCCTGGCCACCCCTTTCCTTCGGCATCTGGAGCGCCCAAAGACCCTCGCGCTTGGCTTCCCGGCGCAACCGTTCGAGCGGGCCCTCGGCGATGTTTTCGTGCGCGTCGAAGGAGGCCGGGTCCGTCTCGAGCGGCAGAACCCGTTCCGCGACGAAGCGGCGAACGCGTGCCTGAAAATCCCGGACTTCCGGGGAGAGGGTGAAATCGACCACTGACAGCCCCTTCGGATGATGCGGAAAACCTACCTTATCTTGCGGCTTTATGGGAGCGGGATGGCGTTTCCTCTCGCCGTCAGCGGAAGACGACGGTCTTCTTCCCATAAAGGAGAACACGCCGCTCGAGGTGGTGGCGGACAGCGCGCGCCAGCACGACGCACTCGATGTCGCGGCCGATATGGACGAATTCCTCGATCGTGTCGGCGTGATCAACGCGTTCGACTTCCTGCTCGATGATCGGCCCTTCATCAAGGTCGGCCGTCACGTAATGGGCGGTGGCGCCAATCAGCTTCACGCCGCGGGCGTGGGCCTGGCGGTAGGGCTTTGCGCCTTTGAACCCCGGCAGGAAGGAATGGTGGATGTTGATGATGCGCCCCGGCAGTTTTTCGCAGAACGCCGGGCTTAGGACCTGCATGTAGCGGGCAAGGATGACGAGCTCCGCCTGATGGCTGTCAACCAGCGCCAGAATCTTCGCTTCCTGCTCGGACTTCGTCTCCCGCGTGACCGGAAGGTGATGAAAGGGAAGCCGGTGCCATGCCACAAGATCGGCCAAGTCCGGATGATTCGAGACGATCGCTGCGATTTCCATTCGCAGGGCGCCGATTCGATAACGGTAGAGAAGGTCGTTTAAACAGTGGTCAAGCTTCGAGACCAGAATGAGGACGCGCGGGCGCACTTTTTCATCATAGACGGCCCAATCCATCCGGAAGGGACCGGCGATTGCGGAAAATTGCTCGATCAATGTCGCCTGCGGCGGGCTTTCCGACCCGCGCAAGTACACCGTGCGCATGAAGAACTGGCCGGTCACCATGTCGCCGAAGTGGGAGGATTCGGCAATGAAGCAATCCTGCTTGGCGAGAAAGCCGGCGACGGCCGCAACGATGCCGGTACGATCCGGGCAGGTAATTGTGAGAATATAGCGTTCTTTACCGATATCGGCGGCCATGCCATTTCCCCTGCCGTGACTCGGGCATTTAAACTTCATCAAGGAACGCTGCTAAGGCTCTGATTGTCAACTTTTAAAGCCAGAACCACCAAGTATGGAATCTGGTTCTCAGGATGGAGAAAATTGGTTATTTTCATCTCGGAGGGGGCAAGAAGAATGAAACCGACCGGCCTCCCTCGCAACCCGATGTCCCTAGGGGAGGAACACCATGCACAAGACGAAGCGCACACGCGGGTTGGCCGAAGGGGGGGCGCCCGCCAGCGACCTCGCAGACGCCAGCTTGCTCGACCGCATCTCGAACGCCGGCCGCCGCCACTTTCTCCAGCGCGCCGGTCTCGCCACCGCCGGCGCCTTTATCGGTGCCAACCTTCCTTTCCAAGGGCTTAAGGGGGATGGTCTTATTTCAAAGGCGTACGCCGCTTCGTCGATCCGAAAACCGGCGGACTTCAAGCACCACACCGTACAGTTGAAAAACATCAAGATGCATTACGTCCGCGAGGGCAAGGGGCCGGTGCTGATGCTGTGGCACGGCTGGCCGGGCTTCTGGTGGGAATGGCACAAGAACATCGGCGAACTCGCCAAGCATTTCGACGTCATCGTGCCCGACATGCGGGGCTATGGCGACACGGAAAAGCCCGATCTCAAGAACGTCCAGCTCTACCATCTGAACAACGTCGTCGAAGATTACGCCCAGTTGATGGACGCTCTGAAGATCGACAAGGCTTTCATCGTCGGCCACGACTACGCTTCCGTCGTCGCCCATAAATTCGTCCGCAAGTACCGGAACCGGGTGGAGAAAGCCTGCATCATCGACCCCATCGTTCCCGGCTTCGGTCCGCGCTACTTAAGCGTCCCGCACTTCCCGGAATCGTGGTATTCGCAGTTCCACCAACTCGACATGGCGGTTGACGTCGTCTCCTCCAGCCGTAAGGCGACCAAGCTTTACTTCAAGCACTTCTTCTCGCACTGGTCCTACAACAAGAACCTGATAACGGACGAGGAGATGGAAATTCTCACGGACAACTTCGTGAAGCCGGGGAATATCCACGGCGGCTTCAACTTTTACCGGGCGAATCTTTCCATCACGAGCAACCCGTGGACACCGCTGGACCACACGATCTCGGACCTGCGGACGACCTTCCTCTGGGGCATGGGTGACCCGGTCGTGCCGTCCGTCTGGTCGGACGACGTGCCACTTTGGTACAACAATTACACAATGGAATACGTGCCGGATGGTGGCCACTTCCTGATGTGGGAGAAGCCCGACCTCGTCAACGACCGCCTGAAGAAGGCCTTCCTGACCGCTTAAGAGCCGCTTAAGGCGACGCTTCGAGAGCCCCCGGCGGCGTTCGCTGCCGGGGGTTTTTTTAAGCTTCGTTCCCTTCCGCCCATTCCCCCGCCACCTTCACGACGGCGCCGGTCAGACGGTGCAAGTCTTCCGGCCCGATCACGAAGGGGGGCATGAGGTAGATCATGTCGCCAAAGGGACGGACCCAAACCCCTTCCTCGACGAAACGGTGGCACAACCCATAGGCGTCCTCGATCCGTTCAAGCTGAACGACGCCGATAGCACCTTTCACCCGAACATCGACGACGCCGGGAAGCGCGCGACAGGGGGCAAGCTCCTTCTTGAGCTGTTTTTCGATCGCCGCCACCTGTTCGAGTCTCGGCTCGCGCTCGAAAAGGTCGAGGGAGGCGTTCGCCGCCGCGCACGCCAAGGGGTTCGCCATGAAGGTCGGCCCGTGATGGAAGGCGTGCCCAACGTCCGTCCCGGCGAACGCCTCGAACACGGCCCCACTTGCAACGGTTGCCGCCAGCGCCAGCGTACCGCCGGTAAGCGCCTTCGAGAGGCACAGGATATCCGGCGTGACGCCCGCCTCCTGGCAGGCAAAAAGCCGCCCGGTGCGGCCGAACCCCGTTGCGATCTCGTCGGCAATGAAAAGAACGCCGAAGCGGGCGCAGGCCTTAGCTATCCACCGCACGCTTTCGCCGGTATGGAATTTCATGCCGCCGGCCGCCTGGACCAGCGGCTCGAGAATGACACCGGCGATCTCGCTTGCGTGCGCGCCCAGAAACGCCTCGAAGCCAGCCTTCTCTTCCCCGTTGCCGGGAACGTCTAGGAAGAAATGCTCTGGAACATAACTGCCGAAGCGGCTGCGGTCATGAAAGCCGGTTGCCGGGTCCGAAACCGCCATCGCGCCCAGCGTGTCGCCATGATAGCCGCGCCGGAAGGCCAGGAAGCGTGACCGCCCCTTCTCGCCCCGGTTCGTCCAGTACTGAACGGCAAGCTTGAGCGCGACCTCGATGGCGACGGAGCCCGAGTCGGAAAAAAAGACGCGCTCGAGCCCGGCCGGCAGGACGTTGACCAGGCGGTCGGCAAGGCGGGCGGCCGGTTCGTGAATCAACCCGCCGAACATGACGTGCGGCAGGGTCCCCAGTTGGTGGACGAGGGCGTCGCGGATATGGGGATGGTTATAGCCGTGACAGGCCGTCCACCAAGAGGAAGTGCCGTCGATAAGCTCGCGGCCGTCCCGCAGGCGGATGCGCACCCCTTCCGTCGCCACCGCCATAAGGGGCGGTGGCGCCAAAGCCATTTGCGTGTATGGCAGCCAGAGATGTTCCGGATGCCGCCCCGCTTCCACCGGCGGCGTGTCCGTTATCAATTGGAATGTTCGCGAAGACACGCAGGTGGCGCTTCGCCCTTCAGGCCGAGGCGTTCGAAAAGGGCACGATCGTCGGCCGTTTCCGGGTTTCCGGCGGTGAGTAATTTTTCGCCGTAGAAGATCGAGTTCGCGCCCGCGAAGAAACAAAGGGCCTGCATCTCGTCCGCCATGTGCTCGCGGCCGGCCGACAGGCGAACAACGGAACGCGGCATGAGAAGACGGGCGACGGCGATCGTGCGCACGAATTCGACGGCGTCAAAATTCCCGGAGGCTTCAAGCGGCGTGCCGGGAATTCGGATCAGGAGATTGATCGGCACGCTTTCCGGGTGCTCCGGGAGGTTCGCCAGCGTCATCAACATGCCGACGCGGTCCCGCCTTGCCTCGCCCATGCCAACGATGCCCCCGGCGCACACCTTGAGGCCGGCGGCCCGCACGCTCGTCAGGGTGTCGAGGCGATCCCCATAGGTCCGCGTGGTGATAACCTCGCCGTAGAATTCTTCCGAGGTGTCCACGTTGTGGTTGTAGTAATCGAGACCGCCTTCTTTCAGCGCCGTCGCCTGCTCCGCCGTCAGCATGCCGAGCGTCGCGCAAGTCTCGAGGCCCATCTTCTTCACGGCGCCGATCATGTCTAGAACGATGGGAAGGTCGCGATCCTTCGGGTTGCGCCACGCCGCCCCCATGCAAAAGCGCGTCGCGCCGGCCGCCTTCGCTTTTTTAGCCTCGGCAATGACCTCATCTACCTTCAGAAGTTTTTCCGCTTCAAGCCCGGTGTGGTAGCGCGCGCTTTGCGAACAATACTTGCAATCCTCCGGGCAGCCGCCGGTCTTGATGCTGAGAAGCGTGCTGATCTGCACCGTGTTCGGGTTGAAATGGCGCCGGTGCACTTGATGGGCCTCGAACAGGAGATCGTTGAAGGGAAGATCAAAAAAAGAAAGGATTTCCTCGACTTTCCAGTCGTGCCGAAGGGCGTCGCGGTCGGACCGTTCCGCCACCTTTTCCACAAGGGCTTGAGAGGAATGCACGCTCATTCTTGGATCATCCGTATGACAAAACGCCGGTAACGCAAGTGGGCCGACTATACCAATTTTTTCACAAAGCTCACGAAAATAGGCGCCGGACCAGCCCGTCCGCCACCGCGAAGCGATCGTCCTCTCCATAAAGCCGCGCCATGAAAGCGGGGCGCCGTTTCCAGAGATAGGCTTTGGCAAGGTCGAGGCCGCCGGCGTCGTTTTCCTCGACCAGGCGGGCTTCGGCCTCGTTCAGCAGGACAAGGCCCGAAACCTCGGCGGCAAGCTCGAAGGCACGCCCATAGGTGTGGTATTCCCGCGCCACCTTTTCCCCCTGCAGGCTTTCGCGAAGAGCTGCCAGCGTTTCGTCCATGCCCTTCCGCAGCGGCTCGAAGATGGAACGCGTCTCGTTCCGGGAGAGGTTGCCCGCCATCTTTTCCATTTCCGCCGAAAGCGCGCCGTCCGCCCCTTCCTTCTCGATCGCGCGCAGCACGTCGAGCGCCAGCATGTTCGTCGTCCCCTCCCAGATCGGATGGACAAGCGCGTCCCGGTAAATGCGCGCCGACTCGCGGTCCTCGATATAACCGACGCCGCCCAGAACCTGCAGACACTCGGAGGCGACCTCGACCCCCTTTGCCGAATTGTTGAGCTTGGCCAGGGTCGTCACTATCCGCAATAGCTTCGCGAGACGAGCATTCGACGAGGCGCGGTCGCAACGGTCGAACAACGAATAGGCAAAAGCGAGAAGGGCCGACGCCCCTTCCGTCTCGACGCAAGCGTCCACGATCGCCCGCCGCACCATGCCGTGGCAATGAAGCGCCTGGCCGAAGGTCTTGCGGCTTCGCGCAAAATGAAGCGCTTCGATCAGCGCGCGGCGCATGGCGCCGGTCGCCATCGTCGCCGTGCCGAGGCGCGAGGTGTTCAGCATGGTGCAGAGAATCTTGAAGCCCTTCTCCAGGGAACCGACCGGGTAAGCGACGGCGCCGTCGAAGGTGAACTCGCCCGACGCCATCGAGCGGGTACCGAGCTTGTCCTTGAGTCGGTTCACCCGGATAGCGTTGCGGCGGCCGTCGTCCAGCATTTTCGGAACGATGAACAGGCCGAGACCCTTCGTGCCGGAAACGGAATCGTCATAGCGCGCAAGCGTGCTGAAAAGATCGGCGTTCGCGTTGCTGCAGAACCATTTGTCTCCGTAAAGCCGCCACACGCCATCCACCTGGACGGCTTTCGTCTTGGTGGCGCCGACGTCGGAGCCGCCGAACTTTTCCGTCATCAGGATGGCGCCCTGGTAAAGGTGGTCCGGATCGAGGGAAAGGAATTTGGGCAGGAACTTCGCCTGTATTTCCTGCGAGGCGTGGGCGCGAAGCATGCCGATCAGGCAGTCCGTCATGAAGATCGGGCAGTAAAGCCCCTGCTCGGCCGTGGCGAAAAGCGTCCCCGCCATCGCCTTGACCAGCCGGCTAGGCGTTGCCTTCCGACCCCGGAAGGCCGGCAGGTGATTCATCTGCGAAAGCCCGAAGCCGTACGCAAGCCGGCACATCTCCGCGTAGCTGGGGTGAAGGACAATCGCGTCCACGCGCTCGCCGCGCTCGTTGTATTGTTGGAGAACGGGCGGGTTCTTGTTGGCGGTCGCCGCCAGCTCGGCCAGCGGCCCGCCGCAAAGGGCACCGAATTCGTCCAGCAAAGGCTCGGCCCAAGCGCCCTCCTCCGGACTTAGATAAAGCCTAAGTCTTCTGCGCATGCCGGGATCGAGGCGAAAGTAATTGGCGTTCCGCAAGGACCCAGGCACGCGTTCGGCGCCGAGCCCATAGCCGGTCGCGTCAAGGTCTGGGATCTCCACCTTGCCGATGGCATGTTCGGAACTTGCGCCTGGCGATGCGGCGCCTGTTTTGGCCATGTTCACCTGCGTTCGGACATACGCCGGCTTCTCCGCCCGCCGGACGAAGCTTACTGTGCCGGCATCAATCCCATCTGGGTCAAAAGGTTGAGCTGATCCCAGTAAATATTGACCTTCTTGATCTTGCCGTCTTCAAGGTAGAGCAGATCAATGCCCGTGAGTTTTTCCACTTTGTTGCCGGTCGGCGGCGTTTCGCCCAAGGGGCCCGTAAACGTGCCTGTCCATGTCCAGCGCCAGAAAATCTTCTTGCCGTCCGGCGTGATGGTGACTTCATCGAGGCTGAAATTCACGTCCGGCATCGCCACGAGAAAGCCCTCGGCGTGCTTCCGGAAATCTTCCTTGCCGATTGGCTGAGCAAGGGTGACGTCCCGGTATTCCTCCAGGCTACCAACCGCTTCCATGAGAAGGTCAAGGTTATGGGTGTTCCAGCCCCCCTGCCATTTATCGAAGGCTGCTTCCGCTTTCTTCACCGCGGCAGCGTCCGTGCCCGGCTCGCACCCCGCCAAAACCATGGCCGAAATCGCAAGTAGCGCGACAAGAAAAATCGTTGGCATGCCTTTGCGGACCGCTCGGGTCTGGGTTCGGATCATTTCCCCTATCTCCCCCCTGTTTTATAGATTTTCGCGTAAACCGGATTTTATTCTGGCGGCGGCGGCGGCCGATGTCAAAGCCGCCCGGCACCCTTGCCAAGCCCTGAAAAACCGGCGGTTTCGCGGCGTTTCTCGTTCGCTTCGGGTGCGCCCAGCGCAAAGGCTGGGTTTCGGCCGGAATGCTGCCGGAGGCTTTCGTTGATCATCAGCGCCGTTTCCAGCGCCCGCCGGCCATCTTCGCCACTGACAAGCGGCGGTTTTCCTTCCGCCGCCGATTGCAGGAAGGCATCGATCTCCCGCTCGAGGATATCGTCCTCTTCGTAGGTGTGCTCCTCCACGTCAATTTTGGGGACGCCGGGCAGCATTTCCCCTTTTCCCTTGCGGGCGATCAGCACCTTTTTATTCACGAAGTCGATCATGATATAGGCGTCGTGCTGAAAGATGCGCATCTTGCGTTCGTTTTTCATGCTGATGCGGCTGGCCGTCACGTTCGCGATGCAACCGTTCTCGAAATGCAGACGGGCATTCGCGATGTCCTCCTCGGAAGAAAAAACCGGCGCGCCTGCCGCATCGACGGCCACCACCGGCGCCTTCACAAAACATTGGATCATGTCGATGTCATGGATCATCAGATCGAGCGTGACGCTGACGTCGGTCCCCCGCGATTTGAAAGACGCGATGCGGTTGCATTCGATAAAGAGCGGGTCGCGGATAGCCCCTTCGAGCCCGAGACGGCTTGCCGAAAACCGTTCGAGATGCCCGACTTGAAGAACCCGCTTCTTTTCCGACGCCAGCCGGATCAGCTCATCGGCCTGCGCGAGACTTTGCGTAATCGGCTTTTCCAGCAGAACGTGGGCGCCGTGCGAAAGAAACGCCTTCGCGACCTCGTAATGGAGCGGCGTCGGAACGGCGACGCTGACGGCGTCCACCCGCCCCAGCAGGTCTTTGTAATCGGAAACGGCCTCGACGCCGTATTTCCCGGCGAGACCCTTGGCGCGATCGTGTTCGACGTCGGCGACGGCCGTAAACGCCGATCGCGCAAGACGCGAATATTTCTCGGCGTGAAACTTGCCAAAATACCCAACCCCGATGACCGCGGTTCGCAGTTTTTCCATGTAATTCCTTTGCGTTTTTTCCAGCCTATATCCCGTGGCGTATCGGCGCCATAGCGAAAGCGCGCCCACCGCGCCACGTTGACTCCCTTACCCATCGCTGGCTACATCAGGCAGCGACCCCGGTGGCCGGATCAGATGGGCGGAAATATTTCCCATGCAATCTTTTTTTATCACCTCTTCCGGCACCGACGTCGGCAAAACCTTCATCGCCGCCCTTTTCGCCCGACAACTGCGCGAACACGGGTTCCGGGTCGAGCTTCTGAAACCGATCGTCACCGGCTTTTCCGTCGGGGACAAGAACTGCGACAGCGCCATTCTTCTCGAAAGTCTTGGGGTGGCCGCGGCAGCCGAACGGATCGTGGCCATCTCGCCGTGGCGGTTCCGGGATCCCATTTCACCCCACCTCGCGGCAAAACGCGAAGAGCGGGCGATCGATTTCGAAAAATTGGTCGATTTTTCCAAAACCACGCCGCTTTCCGGCGACCAGCCGCCGGATTTCCTCTTTGTCGAAGGAATCGGCGGCGTCATGGTGCCATTGACGGACAAGAAGACCGTCCTCGACTGGATCCAGGCCCTCGGCTACCCGGTTATTCTCGTCGTCGGCAGCTATTTGGGCAGTCTCAACCATGCGTTGACGGCGGCGCTGGCGCTTGAACGGGGCGGCGCGAAGATCGCCGCCGTCGTCGTCAGCGAATCGGCCCACCAGCCGGTGGCGCTCTCGGACACCATCGAAACCCTGGCGAGCTTCCTTCCCCGCCAGCCCGTGCTGGCCCTTCCCCGCTTGGCCGAGGGCCTGGCGGCCTGGCGGGAAGCGCCCGACCTTGTGACGCCGCTGTTTCTACAGACACCGAAGCCGGACCGCCAATGACCGAAGAGAAGAAGCCACGAGTCGAGATCCGGAAAAAGGCGATCGTCTTTCAGGGCTATTTCCGCGTCGATTCCTATTCCCTTCGCCACGAGCTTCACGAAGGCGGCTGGAGCGGCGAGATCAAGCGGGAAGTTTTCGAGCGCGGACACGCCGCCGGCGTACTCGGCTTCGACCCCGACCGCGACGAAGTGCTGCTGATCGAGCAATTCCGTATCGGCGCCCATGTCGCCGGCTACCCTTCCTGGGTCACCGAAATCGTCGCCGGCATCATCGAGGAGGATGAGACGCCCGAAGCCGTCGTCCGCCGCGAGGCGGTCGAGGAAGCCGGCTGCGAGGTCAAGGACCTGATCCCGATCGCCGATTACCTGGTAAGCCCCGGCGGCACCTCGGAGACGATGACGCTTTTCTGCGGGCGGATGGACCTCGAGGATGCCGGCGGCATTCATGGGCTGGCCGACGAGAACGAAGACATTCGCGTTCTCGTGCTACCCCGCGAAGAGGCGATGCGGCGCCTGGAAGCGCGGTGTATACGGAACTCGATGACGATCATCGCCCTGCAATGGCTGGCCCTTCACCTGGATGCCGTGCGCGCGCTTTGGGCACCACGGCGGATCGAGGACAACGTCTTGATTCCGGGCAAGCCCGGCCGATAGTCTAGGCCCGAATTCTGGAAAAGCGTGGACACAGCATGGATATCCGGGACGGATTGCTCAACACCATCGGAAACACGCCACTTCTCCGTCTCAGGGGCCCGTCGGAGGCAACCGGCTGTGAAATCCTGGCCAAGGCGGAATTTCTCAACCCCGGCGGCTCGGTCAAGGACCGGACGGCGCTTTTCATCGTGCGGGACGCCGAGACGCGCGGCCTTCTAAAACCGGGTGGCGTCATCGTCGAGGGCACGGCCGGCAACACCGGGATCGGGCTGGCGCTGGTCGGCAACGCCCTTGGCTACCGCACGGTCATCGTCATGCCCGAGACCCAAAGCAAGGAAAAGATCGAGATGCTGCGGATGTGCGGGGCGGAAGTCCACCTGGCCCCGGCCGTGCCTTACGCGAACCAGAATAACTACGTGCCCGCCTCCGAGCGGCTGGCCAGGGTACTGGCCGAGAAGGAGCCGAACGGAGCGATCTGGGCGAACCAATTCGACAACATAGCCAACCGGGACGGCCACTATCGGACGACCGGACTGGAAATCTGGGAGCAGACGGAAGGCCGGATCGATGCCTTTACCTGCGCGGTCGGTACCGGCGGCACGCTGGCCGGGGTCGGCCTGGCGCTGAAGGAACGCGACAAAAAGATCCGGATCGTGCTGGCGGACCCCATGGGGTCCGCCCTATTCAGCTACTATGACCATGGCGAACTCAAATCGGAGGGCGAATCGATCACGGAAGGCATAGGCCAGGGCCGGATCACGAAAAATCTCGAAGGGGCGCCGATCGACGACTGGCTTCGCGTCACCGACCAGGAAGCGCTTCCCCTGATCTTCGACCTCGTCAAAAAGGAAGGACTCTTGATTGGAGGCTCCTCGGGCATCAACATCGTGGCGGCGATGAAGGTGGCGAGAAAACTTGGCCCCGGCCATCGAATTGTAACCTTGATCACGGATTCTGGGGCGCGCTATCAAAGCAAGCTCTTCAACCCCGACTTCCTGCGGGCCAAGAAGCTGCCGGCTCCATATTGGTTATAATTTATTTGAATCAGATGGTTGAGAGGTATTTTTCATGAGTTACGTCAAGTCGGACGCCTTGGTTAGCACGGCCTGGCTGGCCGAGCATCTCCACGCCCCCGATATCCGGATCGTGGACGGCACCAACCAGCTTCCCGACGCCAACCTCGACCCGAAAGAGGCCTACCGCAAGAGGCATATCCCGGGCGCCGTCTTCTTCGATATCGGCGAGATCGCGGACACCGGAAGCCCCTACCCGAACATGCTGCCTTCGCCGGAAAAATTCGCAAGCCGCGTCGGCGCGCTCGGCCTTGGTGATGGCAGCCGCATCATCGTCTACGACGCCGCCGGCCTGGTCAGCGTCGCCCGCGTGTGGTGGATGTTCCGCGTCTTCGGTCACCGGGACGTCGCCGTGCTGGATGGCGGCTTGCCGAAATGGATCCGTGAGGGCCGTCCGGTCGACGACCGTCCGGTCGAGCCAAACAAGCGGCACTTCACGCCGCGGGTGAACAATTTCCTGGTGCGAAACACCGAGCAAGTTCTCGCCAACATCGAAAGCGGGCGCGAGCAGCTTGTAGACACCCGCAGCGCCGCACGTTACGCGGGCCAGGTACCGGAGGCGCGGCCCGGCCTGCGCGCCGGCCATATCCCGAAAAGCATCAACCTGCCCTACCCGGACATCCTAGACCCCAAGGAAAAAACGGTGCTGCCACCCGAACGCCTCCGGCAGAAATTCGCCGAGGCCGGGATCGATCTCTCGAGGCCCATCGTGACAAGCTGCGGGTCCGGGGTAACGGCCGGCGTCGTGGCGCTTGGGCTCTATCTGCTCGGAATCGAGAACGTGCCCGTCTATGACGGTTCGTGGTCCGAATGGGGAAGCCGGGACGATCTGCCGATCGAGATCTCGGCTTAAGGGCCGTGATCAGGCAAGAAGCGGTGCACGACGGCAGCACCCACCGCATCCCCCCAGACGTTCACGGCCGTGCGGAAACGGTCGAGAAACCAATCGACGGTCAGCAGAAGGCCCACCCCTTCGATCGGCAAGCCCACCGCCGTTAGCACGATCACCATGGTGACAAGCCCCGCTTCCGGGATTCCGGCTGCCCCGATGGCGGCCAGCGTCGCCGTAATGAAGACGACGGCCTGGGCCCCGAGGCCGAGCTCGATGCCATAGGCCTGGGCGATAAAGAGGGCGGCGGCGGCTTCGTAAAGAGCGGTGCCGTTCATGTTCACCGTGCTGCCCAGGGGCAGCACGAAACGGACGGCCTTTTCGTTCACCCCCTGCTCGCGGGCGCCTTCCATCGTGAGCGGCAGCGTCGCCGACGAACTCGCCGTGCCGAAGGCCGTGAAAAGGGCCCGCAACAGACCGACCAGATAAGCCCCGCCACGTCCGCCCAAAACGACGAGAACGCCGACCAGTACGAAAAAGTGCAGGGTAAGACCGCTCAAGACCGTCGCTACATAGAGGCCGACAGCCGCAATCTGGCCGAGGAAGGCCTCCCCGCCCCCGGCCTGTCCGAGCCGCGAGGCGACCAGCGCGAAGATGCCGACCGGCGCCAGGTACATGAGCCAGACCACGAGCTTCATCAACGCCTCATTCAACCCGTTGAAAAGCCCGATGACATGCTCGCCGGCCGGCCCCAGCGTCGTCAGCGCCGCGGAAAGCAAGACCGAAAAAAGGATAAGGGGAAGAAGCTGGGTCTCGGCGGCGGATGCAATCAAATTGGGCGAGACGAGGGAAAGCAGAATGTCCGTAAGGCCCACTTCCGTTTTTGCCGCGATCGCCGCGGGCAGTTCCGGCGCCGTGAAGGCAAGACCGGCGCCGGGTTGGATGAGATTGACGAGAAGAAGGCCGATCGCTACGGCAATCCCCGTCGTGCAAAAGAAGTAAAAGACCGTGATCCCACCGAGGCGGCCCAATTTTCGGATGTCGCCCAAGGATGCGACGCCGCTGATCACGGCGGCGATGATCAAGGGAATGATCAGCATCTTAAGCGCGTTGAGAAAAAGCTCGCCGATCCAGGCGACGCCAAGCATTGCCTCCCCCCAGACCCAGCCGCCGACACCGCCCGCGACAACACCGAGCACGATCAAAAGCAGCAAGACGATGGCGTGGGAATGCGGCATGGGGGTTTTCCTCAATTTGAGGGGGCCTCCTTTTGAGGGCATAAACCCTATCACCCGGCAACGCTTCGGACCAAGTGTGCTAGCATCGCGCCGTTCCGCAAAGGAGGCAAAGGAGGTTAAGCCATGGAATGGGTAATGGACCCGCATCTCTGGATCGGATTTTTGACGCTTACCTTTCTCGAGATCATCCTCGGGATCGATAACCTGATTTTCTTAAGCGTCATCACGGAACGGCTTCCGGAAGACCAGCGCCCCAAGGCGCGCCTGCTTGGCCTCGGGCTGGCGTTGGCTCTACGGATTGCGCTTTTGATCGGCGTGGTGTGGATCATCGGTTTAACAAAGCCGCTCTTTGAACTTTACGGTCACGTGGTTTCCTGGCGCGACCTAATTCTCCTGGCCGGCGGCCTCTTTCTGCTGCAGAAGGGCACGCGGGAAATTCACGCAACCGTCGAAGGCGATGAGACAGAAGAAATGGGACGCGCCTCGGCAAAACCAAACTTCTTCGCCGTCATCGGGCAAATCGCGCTGCTCGACCTGGTTTTCTCCTTCGATTCGATCCTCACCGCCATCGGCCTGACCAAGCATCTCGCGGTGATCGTTGCGGCTGTCGTCATCGCGATCGGCGTAATGATTCTGCTTGCCAACACCGTCAGCGAGTTCGTCCGCCGCTTCCCGACGATCAAGATGCTGGCGATGAGTTTCCTGCTGCTGATCGGCATGACCCTGGTGGCGGATGCCATGCATTTCGAGATTCCAAAGGGCTATCTCTATTTCGCCGTTGCCTTCTCGCTTTCCGTCGAGACTCTGAACCTGGTAGCCGCGCAGCGACGCCGGCGGCGACTTGCCGGGATAAAAAAGCCATGACCTTGACCCTGCCCGCTGCACTCTTTAAGCCTGTTGCTGGAAGAACGGACGGGGCTTTCCGATGAGAGAAGACACGCGGATCGTCAACGCCGGACGGAAACCGGAGGAAAACTTCGGGATCGTCAACCCACCGATCTACCGTGCCTCGACCGTCACCTTCCCTTCCGTCGAGGCCCTTGAGCGCTTCGACAAGCACCCCTTCGAAGGCGTTTTTTACGGCCGGCACGGCACGCCGACGACGTTTGCGCTGGAAGAAGCGGTGGCCGAGATCGAAGGCGGCGACCGCGCCATCGCCATGGCCTCCGGCCTGGCGGCGATTGCCGCGTCGCTGCTGGCTTTCCTCAAGGCGGGCGATCACGTCCTGGTCACCGACAGCGTCTACGGCCCGACCCGACACTTTTGCGACATGTTGTTGAAGCGCTATGGCGTCGAGACGACCTATTACGACCCTGGCATCGGGGCAAGCATCAAAAACTTTCTGAAACCGAACACGAAGGTCGTCTTCGTCGAATCACCGGGCTCGCTTACCTTCGAGGTCCAGGACATCCCCGCCATCGCGCGCGCGGCCCATGAAAAAGGGGCCGTCGTCATTCTGGACAACAGCTGGGCGACGCCGCTTTATTTCAAGCCCTTCGCGCACGGGGTGGACGTCTCGATCCAGGCGGCGACGAAATACATCGTCGGCCACGCCGACGCCATGCTCGGCGTCATCACGGTAAGCAAAGAACACTACGCGACGATCCGGCAAACGACGGCGAATCTCGGCGCTTGCTCGGGCCCGGAGGAATGTTTCCTGGCCCTTCGCGGCCTGCGCACGCTTCGGGTCCGTCTCGACCGCCACCGGGAAACCGCGCTCAAGCTCTGCGCGTGGCTGCAAGAACGGCCGGAGGTGGCGCGCATTCTCTACCCCGCCCTCGCGGGCGACCCCGGCCACGCCATCTGGCAACGCGACTTTACCGGCGCACCTGGTCTTTTTTCCTTCGCGTTGAAGGAGTTTCCGAAGAAGGCGATCGCCGCCATGCTCGACCACATGAAGCTTTTCGCCATGGGCTACAGCTGGGGCGGTTATGAAAGCTTGATCCTGCCCATCCACCCGGAAAAAATCCGGACGGCGACGACGTGGAAGGCCGGGCCCACCCTCCGCATCCATGCCGGCCTCGAAGACCCGGACGACTTGATCCAGGACTTGAACGAAGGGTTCAAGCGGATGAACGCCGCCAGATGAAAATCAAAGCGGTTACAGATGGCGGAAAAGGCGGCAAGAAAATGCCGAGCTGAGGCTGGAGATTCGACCAGCCTGTTGAAAGTTTGGGGAAAAGCGGCTATTTATCGGGGCCTACATCTTTTTTTGCCTTCGGTGGCGAGGTTGCCCGCAAGGGGCGACAAGCAACGTAAGGAACGATGCGGACCGTGTTGGGCTTTTCAAGGTGGCCGAAACAAATGGGAGTGGCTGTGCTCCTTCTGGCCATGCTGGTGGCTCGATTTGCCGATGTTTCCTTCCTCGATATCGCGCATCTGGATCCTGCGGCAACGCATGCCAAGTCTATGATCAGCGGACCGGACGCGCCGCCGCTGGATAATATCGGCCATCCGGAAAATCACCTTTCCCAGCATTGGTCCATCGCCGCCGCAACGGTGGAATTTGGCCAAAACCCTTCACCTGAGTCTGCCTTCCTGCCGGCTGAAATATTGCTCGACGGCAGGAACGACGCGCCTTCCATACCGCCGCCTCTCGTCTAACTCCCGCCTTAACAACGTGCCATAGGCTGCCGCGCCCGGAATAACCGGACGCGGACCCTGCCGTTTTTTTCCGTGGGAGTCGGACCGATGAACCGATGGAAATCGTGTTGGATTACGTGGATCGCCGCGATTCTGCTTGGCGTCCTTTTGCCAAATGTTTTTATACAGTCCGCGCGCGCCGAAGGACAACGCCCCGTCCTTCGCGAATTCATTCAGCGCACACTCGCCGAACACCCAACGCTTGCCGCCGCCACGGCCAGGGTACAAGCCGCGCGGGCGCGCCTACAGGCCGCGGAGGCGCCGCTTTACAATCCCGAACTGGAAGTCGGATACGAGAACGGCGAGAGTGAAACAAGGGATGTCGGTATTTCGCAGACGCTTGACTGGTCCGGCAAACGGAACGCCCAGGCCAAGACGGAAAGCTATGCGCTGATGGAAGCCGAAGCGGCGTTGGACGCGGCCCGCCGTGATCTGCTGGCAGAACTCCTGACGGCCCTTGCCGAGTATAACCAGCGTCGCGAACTTGCCGCGCTGGCCGACCGGCGGCAAAAACTTGCCACCGAACTTGCCGCGCTGGCCGACCGGCGGCATGCGGCGGGAGACCTTCCAAGGTCGGAACTGCTGGCGAGCCGGCTGGAACTGCAGCGGGCAAACGTCGAATCGGCGCAGACAAAGACGAACCTGTTGGAAACCGAAGAACAGCTGGTTGCCGCCACCGGCCAGCGTGGCGCACTTTGGCCCAGGCTGGACGACATACCGGGAAGCCTGCCCGCCTTGGGCACGATCACCTTTAACGACCTGCCGGAGGTTCGTCAGGCGGAAGCCACCCTCTTTCGCGCCCAAGCGGGCGTGCGCGTAGCGCGCAAGAACCAGCTTCCAGACCCGACTATCGGCGTCCGGGGTGGCAGAGACAATGACGAAACGCTCATCGGTCTGCGCCTTTCGATTCCACTTCCTATCCGGAACTCACGGCGCGCCGAGGTGACGGCTGCCTCGGAAGACGCCCAAGCATCGGAAGGGGAGCTGAACAACATCCGCCGCCAGGTGACCGCCAGGCTGGGCTCCGCCTACCGCAGCTACGAAGTAACCCAAGTGGCGTGGCGAGAATGGGAAGCGACCGGCACCGCCGACCTCCAGCGGCAGACCGAACTTCTGCAACGGCTGTTGCAGGTCGGTGAAATCGGCACCATCGACTATCTCGTGCAACTCAACCAGACCTTTGACACGGAGACCGCCGTCATCGCGCTTCGCGGCCAGCTGTGGCGGAGGTGGTTCCTCGCGCTGGCCGCCGCCGGTCGTCTCGGGGCATGGGCGGAGACGCTGTGATGCGCAGGAAACCATTGCATACCCACACGGACGAACCTAAAGGCGAAAAAAAGTCCCGCCAAGAAGCGTCGCTTGAGGCTGCGGAACTGCGTTTGGCGGCCGGACATTCTCTTATGTTAGCCCAGCAGGAAAAATGGTCATGAACCAATTCAGCTCGCGATTGATGCTTTTGTTTCTCATGCTAATCCCGTCGATGGCGCAAGCCGAAGTACTGGAGCTTTCCAAGGAACAATTGGCCAACGTGAATCTGGCCATCTACGCCGTGACTGTCCGTGAGAGTCATACGCGTCTTCGTCTCAGTGGAAGCCTAAGCGCAGACCAGCGTAAAAGCTATCGCGTCGCGCCGGTGGTGGACGGCATGGTGACCGCATTACAGGTTGTGGCGCATGACAATGTGCGCAAGGGGCAAGTGCTGGCCAGATTGCGCAGCAACAACCTCGGACAAGCACAGGCCGACTATCTGGAGGCGCTGGCGCGGTATGAATTGGCTCTGGCGGAACGCAAGCGCATCGAAAGTTTGTGGAAAGACGGCGTTGTGGCGGAAAGCCGTTGGCTCAAGGTGGACAGTGAATACAAAGCGGCGCACGCAACCTTTGAGGCGCGCCGGCGTCTTCTGTCACTTGCGGGACTCTCGGATGAGCAGGTTAAACAGCTTGCCAAAGCTCCCGACCGTTTGGCGGAGTTCGATCTGACCAGTCCCATTGATGGCCTGGTCACCGGCGTCGAGATCGAACCCGGTCAATTTCTCTCCGCTGGTGAAGTTGCCTTTCACGTGGATGATCTTTCCCTTTTGTGGGCCGAGGTGCGTATACCGGTGGCCAACTTGCCCCAGATTGCGCTGGAGGCGGAGGCCCTGGTCCAAGTGCAGGCCCGTCCCGGTCAGCCGTATCAAGGTCGCCTGGAATCCCTGGGGGGTGAAGTGGATCAGAAAAGTCAGACTTTGGCCGGGCGCATTGTGCTTGGTAATCCCGACGGGTTGCTCCGTCCGGGTATGTTTGCCGAGGTTGTTTTATCAGGCGCATCAAAGACAGGCCTTATGGTTCCGGCCAGCGCTAGGTTTATGGTCGGTGATCAAACTTACTTATTCAAGGCCTTGGGGGACGGACGCTTTGAACCGGTGGCGGTCGAAACCGGTATGGAGTCGGATGGATGGGTTTTTATCCTGACAGGCGTTGCGGTAGGCACCAAGATTGTCAGCAGCGGTGTGGCGGAACTGAAATCCCATTGGCAATATCAGGGAGACAAATAGGCCATGATCGCTTTCCTGATTCGTTTTTCTTTAACGCAACGCCTGATGGTTCTGCTGTCGGCAATCGCCTTTACTATCGGCGGGCTGTGGGCATTTCGCAGCCTACCGATTGACGCCTTCCCCGATATCTCAGCCCCTCAAGTGCAGGTAATCATCAAAGCGCCGGGCATGTCGCCGACGGAAGTGGAAAGCCGCATTACTTTCCCCATTGAGGTCGAGATGCAAGGTCTGCCACGCCAGACGGTGCTGCGATCCACAACTAAATATGCACTTAGTGTCATTATCATCGATTTTGAAGATGGTACGGACATCTACTGGGCGCGCCAGCAGGTGGCCGAACGTCTTAATCAGGTGTGGGGAAATCTGCCTGCCGAAGCGGAAGGAGGCTTGGGTCCTATTACGACGCCACTTGGCGAGGGGTACATGTACCGCGTGGAGGGTGACGGGTACAGCAACCGGGAACTGCGCCGTATTCAGGATTGGGTGATCCGCCCGCGCCTGCGTACTGTCGACGGCGTGGCTGACGTCAATTCTCTCGGCGGCGAGGTCAAAGTGTTTGAGGTCGCAGCCGATCCAGAAGCTCTGCTGGCCCATGGGCTCGGCATTGACGATTTGGAGATGGCGCTGGCAGCCAACAACCGGAACGCCGGCGGCGATCGCATCAATCGCAATGACGAAATCCTACTGGTGCGCACGGTGGGCCAGCTGCGCGGTGTGGAGAATATTCAAGCAATTACCATCGCCAGCAAAGACGGGATCCCTGTGCATGTGCGCGATGTGGCCAAGGTACGTATAAGTTCCATGACCCGGTATGGCGCCGTTACCGCTGATGGACAGGGCGAGGTGGTTACCGGTTTGGTGTTGCTGCGTCTTGGCGCCAACAGCCGCAGCACCATCGAGGGGGTCAGGCTCGAACTGGAGACACTTAAACCGGCGTTGCCAGAGGGCGTGCGCATCGTGCCGTTTTACGACCGCACCGAACTGGTAACCGCGGCAGTGTGGACGGTTGAAAAAGCTCTCGGCGAAGCGGTCGTTTTAGTGTTGCTGGTGCTGATCGTTATGCTTGGCAACCTGCGCGCCGCCCTGACCGTGGCCTTAATATTACCACTGTCGGTACTGTTCACGTTCATCCTGATGCGACTATTCGGCGTGAGTGCAAACCTCATGTCGCTCGGCGGGCTGGCTATCGCCGTCGGTATCCTGGTGGACGCCGCCGTGGTCGTCGTGGAGAACATCCATACTCGTCTTAGTCATGCGCCTAAAGGGGTGAGCCGCTTGCACATGGTTTACCGTGCGGTGGCAGAAGTAAGCACACCGGTGATCTCCGGTATTCTCATAATTATCGTTGTGTTCCTGCCGCTGTTTAGTCTTACCGGGCTAGAGGGAAAAATGTTCGGGCCGCTGGCGATAACCATCTCTTTCGCCCTGATCGGCTCGTTGATTCTTTCCCTGACGGTGATCCCGGTGCTCGCAAGCCTGTTGATGCAGGGCGGCCACAAAGGCGATGGCCGAACATTGGCGGCAATGAAGCTCGTCTATCTGCCGACGATGCGCTGGGCGTTGGGAAACCGGAAGGTCGCCGTTGGTGGCGCGTTGGCGATGTTGGCGCTGGCGGCCGCCCTCTTTCCTTTTATCGGCGAGGAATTCATGCCGGTGATGGACGAAGGCACCACCGTGGTGATCATTGAGAAGTTGCCCAGTATTTCTCTTGAGCGCTCGTTGGCATTGGATGAGCCGTATCAGAAGGCCATGATGGAGATACCCGAAGTCCTTGGCGTGGTATCGCGCACCGGTGCCGATGAATTGCGTCTAGATCCCATGGGCCTATACCAAACCGATAATTTTTTAGTCACTAAACCGCGCGATCAGTGGACGGTAAGTGTGGAGGAATTCGAACAGCAATTGCGCGAAAAACTCGATCTTTTCGTCGGTATCAATTATGCCTTCACGCAGCCTATCGACATGCGCGTCTCCGAGATGCTTACAGGCGTGCGGGCGGCGATGGCCATCAAGCTCTATGGTGATGACCTCAAAGTGCTGGAAGAAAAATCCAAGCAGATTGAAGCATTGGTCAACCAAGTGCCCGGCGCAGTGGACGTGTTTCGTAGCCAGCTATCCGGGCAGATTTATCTGCAAATAGAAATTCGACCCCAGGCGATCGCTCGTTTCGGCGTTAACGCCGAAGATATCAACCAACTTGTGGAAACGGCGATCGGCGGGCGTGTGGTCACCGAAGTGATCCAGGGTAATCAGCGCATCGGCGTGCTGTTGCGCTACCCGGCGTCGGCGCGTGACTCGCCCCAGGCAATCGGCGCGCTGCGGGTGAAGACCGCCAGTGGAGAAAAAATTCCTTTGGGCAGTCTAGCCGATATCAAGGAAGTGGACGGGCCGGTAGCAATCATCCGCGAATCAGCCCGGCGCCAAATTGTTGTTCAGGCTAATGTCGAAGATCGCGATGTGGTGGGCTTCGTGAATGAGGTTCGCGCCACTCTTGAACGCGAGGTCGAACTACCGCCGAATTACTTTGTTACCTTTGGCGGTCAATTCGAGAATCAACAGCGCGCCGCCGCTCGTCTGAGCGTGGTCGTGCCTATCTCCATCGCGTTAATTTTTCTCCTGCTGTTCACCACCTTCCGCTCCTTATCTCAGGCGGGGCTAATCATTCTCAACATTCCCTTTGCCATGATTGGGGGCGTGATAGCTTTGTTCTTATCCGGCTTATACCTATCTGTGCCGGCATCGGTGGGTTTCATCACTTTGTTTGGTGTGGCCGTGCTCAACGGCGTGGTGATGGTCGCTTACTTCAATCAGTTGCGCAAAGCCGGGCGTAGCGTCTTGCAAGCCGTGCAAGAGGGCGCCGAACGTCGCTTGCGGCCGGTGCTGATGACGGCGCTGATTGCCAGTCTAGGTCTGATGCCATTGCTGGTTGCCACGGGGCCTGGTTCTGAGTTGCAACGGCCGTTGGCAGTCGTGGTTATCGGCGGTCTGTTCACCTCGACGCTGCTCACCCTGCTGCTCTTGCCGACTTTGTACGCTTGGTTGGAAGGACGGATAGAGCAACGCTTGCAGAAGGCGGCGGGAGAGACATCATGAAAAACCTGGCTATGATCACACATGCCAACGCACAGGAGTACCTGGCCGATCTGTTGCGCAGTCTTGAACAAGTGCAGGGTTTCACCTTCAGTTATGTTGAAGGCCACGGCGCTCAAGTGGAACATGATCCCTTGCTTTCAGTGCGTGACAAAGTGGTGGGTTACACACCGCGTGTGCGTGTGGACATTCTGCTTGAGGATGCGGATGTGGAGCTGGTTCTTGCCGCCCTTCGCATGAATGGAAGTGGTGTTGCCGGCCAAGGAATTTACTGGGTAACGCCTGTCGAGCAGCACGGGCGATTATAGTGGACCGCACCGCCTGAACGCGCGGCGCTTCCGCAAATTCAGAACGACCTGGACGCGCCGAAAAGCAGCCGCACGCCGCTGCCCGCCTGCGCGCCATTGAGGCCTTCCGCAACGGGATAGCCGACCGCCGCCCACGCCGACCAACCGCCTTCGTCCGAGTAGCGAACGCCGGGGGTAAGGTAAAGCGTGTAGCCACCGCTATGCGCATCCTCAACCCCCGCCGTTTCCTGGCGATCGCGCCATTCGCCGTTCAGTTCCAGAATGGCGCTCCACGCGGAATGGAATTCGCGCGCACCGTCGGCATGGGCATGCCAACCCCCGGCAAGACGGCGGACGACCGCCACGTTCGCCTCCATACCGTCGCCAAGGTTGGTCGCATGGCTGCCTTCCGTTGCGATCCGGTAGATAACGTTCGACGACACGGCGAACGACCCCATCTCCTGGGTAACGGCGAAACCCAAGATCGGGTCCCACGACCCGGAACCGGGCTGGAATTCCGTCTCGAACCTATCGCCACCGGCGGTCTTTTCGTCGGTCTCTCCGGTCGGCGTCTTGAAGCCGAGAATGCCGGCGGCCGAGAATCCATCCACCGGGAGATTCAGGAACCGCCATTGCGCGAACAAAGCGAGGTCTCCAATGCCGCCGGCGTCGCCGTTCTCATGGATTTCCGGGACGCCCATGTGGTTATGCACCTCCCGGACATTGGTGCGCCGGATATAAGGCAGGCTGGCGCTTACCATGACGTCGTCGGTCACGCCATAGGCAACGGCAAGGGTGGTAAGCCAGATGGCGTTCAGGCCATGCGCCTCGATGTCACGGTTGCCCAGCGCTTCAAGACTGCCCGACGAAAAGTTGTCGATATCCCGGTAATCGAGGCTGATGGAGGCTCCCCAGCCGTTTTCCGGCAGCGTCGTCGCCGGAATGGTCAGGATCGGACCGGCGGCGTTCTGCGACGTGCCGCTGGGTGCGACCGTCGGGTGGTGGGCAAAGGCCGGCACGGCCATGCCGAAGCAGACGCAAAAGGCTACCGCTGGCGTGAGAAAACCCGCAAAGAATTTCGGGGGGCGAAGGCTACACCCGGAAGAACTGGCGGTGAAAGAAGATAATTGTTCGAATCGCATTGCACGAACTCCAGCATCCCTCATCGCTCGGGGACGCTAAAAAGATTTTGTAAAAACGAGAAAAGGCTTGGACGAGCAGCCGTCTCAGAATGCGCGGGAGAGAGGTGGCGCGCGGCTGGGGGGAAGGTTTGGGGAAAGGGTGCCGGCTTGCCGGTCCGTCTTAAGCGGAAGGAAGGCAACTGGCGCGAAGGCGGGAAGTAGGCCAAGGACAATCGGACCAAGGCCAAGTGACGCATGGCCGAACGTGCAGCAAAGCGTGCAGGCAGCCGACGCCGGCTTGTGGGGAGAGGCAGGCCCCTCCCCGCCTTCGTGCCAAAGGCCGGAGGCTGCGCAGATTTCCTGAAGTGCCTGCACAAGATCGCTGGTCGCGTTCGTCTTTGCAGCGGCCAACAACAGAGACGCCTGCGCGGCGCCCGACAACACGAGGTAGACGATACCGAGAAGGCCGAGCGTGCCGCCGACTTTGCGGAAGAGAGAACCTCGCATGCGGAACCTGCTTGTCTTTACGCGACATTTTTATAGCCCTCCCCCGACCGGCGCAAGCAAGCTCGGTGCTAAATCAGGCGGCCAGGCGCCGGTGGATCACGCCCAGCAACGCTGCCGCCACCGGCAAAAGGGTTAGAATCGAGACCACCGTCGCGCCGACCGGAAGATCCGCTTCATAAGCGAGGCCAAGCCCCAGCACGCTGCCCACCGCGCCCGCCGCCCAACCAACCGCAAGGCGAACGCCAAAGGAAGATACCAGCAGGGACGCCGCGAACGCCGGCATGATCAGGAAGGCAAAGACCAAGAGCACACCCGCGACGTTCACGGCCAGCGCGATGACGGCGGCGAAGGAAGCAAAGAAGGCGAACTCCCATGCCAGCGAAGGTTCCCCTTCCCGGCCCGAGGAAAAAGAGAGAACAAGGAACCGACGCCGGAAAACAAAATGCAAGACCACGAGGACGGCGTAAAAAGTGGCAACCATGCCGACCTCCGGCCAGCTCACCCACAAGATGTTGCCGTTGAAGATCGCCTTCAATTCTTCCATGCCGTGAACGGAGCGGCTCAGCACAAGCACCGAGAGTGCCGTCGCTCCCACATAAGCGATCCCGATGACGACTTCCCGGGTCGTTTTGGAAGGCACGCGACGCAACAAGGAAAAACCGAGGGCCGCCGCCAGCGCCACAGCAAAGCTGGACAGCAGCGCCAGCTCGCCATGGGTATCCCCGCCGGCCAGGAACACGAGGCTGACGCCAAGCGCCGCGAACTGCGCCAGAGCAAGGTCGATGAAGACAATACCGCGCGCCAGAACGTGCAGGCCGAAATAGGTGTGCGTGACGATCAGCAATACGCTGAAGAGAAAGGCCGGTGCCAGAAATTGCCACATGCTCATGTCTTACCTCCCGATTCTTTCAGCGCGTCGACGATGGCCTCGAAAAGATCAAAATAGGTTTCGATCCCGGGCGTCGCCCCCACCATGGTTGGCAGAACAACGGCACGAATCCCCGTTTGCTTGTTCAGAAAATCGGAAGACCTGCGCTCGTAAAAGGCTTCCATGACCAAAAGCCCGATTTGCTCGGCCTGAATACGGGCGATAAGCCCCTGAAGGTGGGAAACGGTGGGTGAAATCCCCGGCAGCGGCTCGACTTGATCCACGATTTCGAAGCCGAAAGCATCCGCAAGGTAGCTCAAACTCTTGTGATAGGAGATCGCCTTGCGGCCTTGCAGGAAAGCAAGCCGGTCCCGCCAGTCCGCGAAGCGGCGGTTCAAGGCATCAAGAAACGTTTCCAGCCGCGCCTGGTAGGCGTCGGCGTGGGTAGGGTCGATCGCCTTCAACCGCTCGGCGACCGCGGTTGCAACCCGCGCCCCATTGCGAGGATCCAGCATGTAGTGCGGATTGCCGGAGGGGTGTACGTCGCCCATCGCGCGGGTGATGGGCCCCTCCGGCACTTTCAACAGCCGCACAGCCTCCGAAAGATCGAGATAGCCCGGCCGGCCCGGCTGAACACGCGGGTTCCGGCCCGCCTGCACGGCGGCCGGCAACCAACCGCTTTCGAGCTCGGCACCGTTGAGCAGCAGGAGGTCCGCCTCGTAGATGGCGCGAATCATGCTGGGTTTGGCCGCTAGGTAATGGGGGTCGCTGGCGCCGCTGGTCAGGCTCCGCACGGCGACGTCTTTCCCTCCAACCGCGCGGGCAATCGCGGCGAGATCGGTCGTCGTCGTGACGACGTTGACCGTCGCCGACCAAGCCGAACCGATCAAGCCGCCCCACACCAGAAAAAACATGCAAAGGAATCGCAACATATGGCACCCCCTTAGAACGTATGGGCAAAATGACTGCCCAACGAGAATTGGAACTGCAGCCAGATCGTGTCGGCTGAATCGTTTGGCAGGAACTGGGCCCAATCCCGATTGTACTGAAGCCGCACTTTGGTGAATTCGGTTGGGAACCAAGTCAGGTTCGGGGAAAGCCGCCAGCGCGTGTCGCGGAAGGGATCCGTTGGATCGTTGCCGTCGCTGCCCGCGAAATCGAGCCGCAGGCCGGACGCCAAACCAGGGGAAAACCCGTAAATGACCTGGCCGAAGGCGCCCCAGTCATCGAGACGTATCCGTGCGGGGTCGCCGGCTTCATAGTTGCGATAGAGCGCTTCCGCATGAAACGCCACGAACGGGAAACCGCGCTGCGTGCTTTCGGGTTGCCACTTGGCATACAAATCACCGCCAACGACGTAGGTTTTCGTGTCGCTTCCCGTCGCGTTCGGGCCATAGAGGCCGGAAAAGCCCAGATTCACGCTCAACCGGTCGGAAACATCGAAGCCATTCAGCCATCGAGCAGCGTAAAGAAGGTCGCTTAAATTGCGGCTTTGCCGGTCGCCAAGCGTGAAGCCTGCGATTTCCTCGCCCGCATTCCCCAAAAAGCTGACGGCGGTTTCCCCTTTCGCGTTCTGCGCGCCGAGGAAAAACTCGGAATACCACGGCAGCCTTGGCAGCCAGGAGACGCGGACGCCCTGGCTCCTCAAGCCATCGGGTCCGAACAGCCGCGACAGAATGACCGGCTGATCGACGAAATCCCACTGGTGCAGATGCATGGCGTTCGCGCGACCGAACTCCGTGAAATACTGCCCGCCCTTTACTTGAAAGCCATAGGGCAGCGTTCGCGTCACGAAAAACATTTCCTCAAGCTCAACCAAGGTTTCGCCTTCGGCGTCGATCTTGAAAATAATGTTTGCCTGGGCATCAAAGTCGGGACTGACGCTGCCGCCCAGGAAAAGCTCACCGCTCTGCAGGGTGAAACCGTTCTTGTTCGGGTCGTGCTCGCCGCGCTGGAGGTTTGACAGGACCTCGTTGTTCTCGCTCGACCCGCCGGCCGCCGTGGATACGGAAAGCCCGATCTGAAATTCCCGGCCGAGCCCTTGAGGGCGCGCCGCCAGCACCGCCGGTTGCGACGGAGATTTTTCGACGGTTTTCTGCTTCTCAAGTGTCTGGATCCGCGTTTCGAGCGCCTGGATCTGCTGTTCGTACAGACTGCGCATGGCATCCATTTGCTTCTTGATGCTTGCAATTTCTTGTTCTTGATTGAGGTCCGGCGTCTGGCCAAGGGCGGGCATCGACGCGAGGGCAAAAGCCAGGCCCGCCGCCGGGATAAGTTTAAGTTTGGGAATCATGACCCCCTCCTGAGTTCTCGTATGCGAATGACAGGGAACGCCCGCCCGGCCTTCGACGGCGGCCGAGGCGAGGCGCTCCGGTTCAAAGCGGCAACAGGAAACTCAGGCGGTGGGTGGCGCGCGCGGGGACCAGGAAATGGCGGTCAATCCGCCAGCAAGCTCAAACGGCGGCCGCAGGTGATTGCTATCGCCGGAAACGGGCAAACCCAACTCCGGGACGCTCGGCATGTCCCCTGCCGCGATCGTGGAAAGGGGGCAAAAATGTTTGGCGGAATCTTTAAAATGCCCGTCGTTGTCGAGGGCCAGGTGCAAACCCGCATGCGCCACGCCCAGAAGCAAAACCACGGCCATGAAAAGGGCGGGCCAGGTCTTTCGTCCTTGATGGAGGCGGGTTACCGGCATCTCACACCGCTTCCTTTGAGCGGCCTTGCGAATGGCCACGCATCGGGATGAGCAGGCTTGCCGCGAAAATCAGGAACGCCATCACCACGATCGAGGGGCCGGAGGGCGTGTCCCACTGGAAGGAGCCCAAGACGCCGCCCGCGACGGAAACCACGCCGATCAGTGCGGCGAGTACCGCCATCGGTTCGGGATTGTAGACGAAGCGGCGCGCGGTCGCCGCCGGAATGATCAGAAGCGAGGTGATCAACAGAATGCCGACGATCTTGAGCGCGACGACGATGACCAACGCGATCAGCAGCATGAAAAGGATTTGCGTCGCCTGGACCGGCACGCCTTCGACGCGGGCGAGCTCTTCGTGGATGGTCATGGCGAGAAGGGAACGCCAGATGGCGGCAAGAACGCCTAGCGCGATCAGGCCCCCGCCATATATCCAGATGAGATCCGTTTCGCTCACGGCCAGAATGTCGCCGAAGAGATAGCCCATCAGATCGATGCGCACCCCTTGAAGAAAGGCGAGCCCAACAAGACCGAAGGCAAGCGAGCCATGGGCGAAAAGACCGAGCAGCGTGTCGGTGGCCAATACTTTCTGGCGGCCGGCGAACGCCAGCGAGAGCGCGATGGCGACCGCCGCTGCGAAGATGCCGATGAGCACGTCGAAATGGAGCAGAAAGCCGAGCGCGATCCCGAGAAAGGCGGAATGGGCCATCGTGTCCCCGAAATAAGCCATCCGTCGCCAGACGACGAAAGCGCCCAAGGGGCCTGTGACAAAGGCGACCCCGATGCCAGCGAGAACCGCGCGTAGCAAAATTTCGTCCATTCTCTAGCTCTCCTCCGCGCCCGCAATCGGCAGTACGTTCCCCGCCGCGTCGTGCACGTGGTCGTGGCGGTGGGTGTAGACGGCGAAGTTCTTCGCATCCACGGCACCGCCGAAAAGGGCGAGGTATTCCGGATGCCGGCTCACAGCTTCCGGGTAGCCGGCACAGCAAACGTGATGGTTGAGGCAAACGACCTCATCGGTCGCCCCCATGACCAGGCGAAGGTCGTGCGAGATCATTAGGATGGCGGTGCCGTCTTTCTCGCGCAATTCGTTGATCCGGCGATAGAGGTCGGCCTGGCCCAGGATGTCGACACCCTGTACCGGCTCATCCAGAACCAGAAGGTCGGGCTTCCGCAGCATCGCCCGGGCCAACAGGACACGGCGAAGCTCACCGCCGGAAAGGCCCTGGATCGGACGGTCGAGGGTATCCCCGGCCCCCATCCGGTCGAGGGCCGCTTCGATCGCCGATTCTTTTCGGTCGGCGAACTTCAGAAAACGCCGCACGGTAAGCGGCAGGTTCGGCTCCACCGCGAAGCTTTGGGGCACGTAGCCGACGCGCAAGCCCGCCGCCTTCCAGACCGTGCCCGCCGCCGGCGCGACGAGACCTAGCAGCGCGCGCACGAGCGTCGTCTTGCCGGAGCCGTTCGGACCGATGATCGTCAGGATCTCGCCCGCGTGCACGGCAAGATCGACGCGATCGAGAATGTCCACCCCGGCGTGGCGGACGGTGATCCCCCTTGCCGCAATCAGAGGCCGGCCGGCCGGCCTGACATGCTTGAGAGGAGTCTCCGCGACCGGCCCAGCAGACGGCGTTTCGAGCGACGGAAAGGTCGGTTTTTGAACGGCTTCTTCAGGCCGGCAATCCCGACAAAAACCCTGTGCCTCGATGGCCGCCGTCCCCTCAAGCTCGAAGTCCTTCGCCCTGGCCCCGCTCGCCAGCGTAAGCACGACCGCCCGGTCGTCGAGTTCGGTGACTTTGCCGCAACGCCGGCAAATCAGATGCTGCCCGGCATGGGACCGGGCGGGATCAACGCAACCGATATAGGCATTTTTGGACTCGATCCGATGGACCAGGCCTTGATCCTTAAGAAAATCGAGGGCGCGGTAAACCGTGGCCGGCCGGATGCGCTTCCCTTCTGCCTGCAGGTGATCAAGGATCGCATAGGCGCCAAGCGGTATATGACTACCCCAAATTAGTTCCAGCACACGGCGCCGCAATGGGGTGAAGCGCACCCCCCGTTCCTGACAAAGCCTGGCCGCCACGGCCAAGGCATCGGTCATGCAACGACCGTGATCATGCCCCTTGCCGGGTGGTGGGGCGGGAAAAATCGTGTTTTTTTCGATTTCTTGCGTTTTTTTATCCAAACATAATAAATTACGTATTTTCAATGCATTAAATTAATATATGATATAATGTAACGTATTTAGTTGCGAAAGTAAAAAGGATTTAGAATTCGATTCCACCCTAGGATCTACTATAGGAAATTTTTCAAAAAAGTATTATTTTACATGTACTTATCAAGAGCTATTTATATTTTAGTATATGTTATCGGTTTTACTCTCCCGGTGCGGGCGGAAGCGCCACCCAACGTCGTCGTCAGCATCCCGCCCCTGCATTCCCTCGCCGCCGCCCTTCTGGAAGGCGTTGGCGAGCCCACCCTTCTCCTCGAAGCCGGATTTTCGCCGCACGCCTATGCGTTAAAGCCTTCCAGCGCACGACGTCTGGCCAAGGCCGATCTTGTCTTCTGGGCAGGGCCCGAGCTCGAGACCTTTCTGGAGAAGTTTCTCAAAGCGCTGGAGGCCGAGAAAGGGGGCAAGGTTCACGCCCTGCTGCACGCGCCCGAAATCTACCGCCTGAAGGCGCGTGCCAGCCACAAAGAGAACGCGGTGCCGGAGGAAGACGGGGAGAGCGAAGGAAGCCAGGAAGACCGCGGAGGGGAAATGCGGATAGACCCCCATTTCTGGCTCGACCCGGAAAACGCCCTACTCGCCGCCACCGTCATCGCCAACCGTCTTGCCGAGGCCGACCCGGCCCGGGAAGAAATCTACCGGCGGAACCTGACGAAGCTCGGCTTGGCGCTCCGGACGCTCGATTCGGAATTGACCGAAAAATTCAGACCGATCGCCGGCATCCCCTACCTCGCTTTTCACGACGCCTACGCCTATCTCGACCGCCGCTATAGCTTGGGCCCGTCCGAAGCCATCGCCATCGATCCGGAACAGCGCGCCGGCACCCGCCGCCTCATCGAGCTTCGGAAAACGATCGCGAAAGGCGGGTTTCGCTGCCTCTTCCACGAGCCGCAATTCGTCTCGGCCCTCGTCGATCGGCTGGCCGAGGGTACCGACCTTCGCGTGGACGAGCTTGATCCGTTAGGCAGCGGGTTTGTCCCCGGGCCCAAGCTTTACTTCGAGATGATGCGGAAGAACGCGAGCCACCTCGCGCGATGCCTCCGCCCGGCAGGGAGCGGTTGACATGGCCTTTCCCTTGGCGCATGGCTCAAAGGCTAAATCGGGGCTCTCTGAAAACCCGACCAAAGACCCGGTCCTGGAGACCTTTTAAGGTGCCGAAACCATCCGCCGCCGCCCTGCCGAAGCTTCTGGAAGCGATCGTCTTCGACGAGAAGGGCCTGGTGCCCGCGATCGCCCAGCAGGTCGGCACGCAAGAGGTCCTGATGACGGCCTGGATGAACCGGGAGGCGATTGAAAAGACGCTTACGACCGGCCATGTGCATTACTGGTCCCGTTCGCGGAGAAAGCTCTGGCGGAAGGGGGAAAGTTCCGGGCAGACACAGGAACTGGTGGATTTACATCTCGATTGCGACGGGGATGCTGTGTTACTGACCGTCGATCAGAAAGGGGTGGCTTGCCACACTGGGCGGCGGCGCTGCTTCTTCCGCGCCTGGCGCGGCGACAAACTCGAAACCGTGGAAGACGTCCTTGTCGATCCGAAGGAACTTTACAAAGACTAGGACGCGCCGGTGGCTTGTCCTTCTTCTGGCCCTGGCGGCCATGGGCGGGGCGTTCCCCTCCCTCGCCAAGACGGTGACCACGCCCGTCACCGTTTACGCGCCAACCAGTCTTACGAACGTGCTTCAGGTCGTTTCCGACCGCTTCGCGGCGAAGGGGTTGGGCTCCGTCATCATCACCTTCGCCCCCATCACCGAACTCGAAAAACGCATTGCGGAAGGAGCCCCGGTCGATGCGTTGATCACTGACCAGCCGCAATGGGAGGAGGCGCTTGCCACCCGAGGCATCCGGACAACCGGCGAGGCGACGGCCATCCGGGGCAGCGGCCTTGTCTTTATTGCCAGGAAAAACAGCCCGATCACGCTTGGCATCCCGCTTGGATTGCACATCACGCGGAACCTTGCCGGGCGCGTCATCGCGATCGGCGATCCGGCGACCGTACCGGCGGGTGCTTACGCGAAGGAAGCGCTAAGCCAACTGGGCCTGTGGGAAAAGCTGACGCCGAATTTCCTTTTTGCACGCGACGCCCGGGACGCGTTAACCCAGGTCGAGCGGGGCGAAGCGGACGTCGGTATCGTCTATGCTATGGACGCGCTCATCAGCACCCAGGTCAAGGTAATTGCCACCATTCCGGAAACCATGCATGCGCCGATCCGCTACCATGTCTTGCCCGTGGGTACGCGCGAAGAACCGACTGTGACGAATTTCTACCGCTTCCTCCGCGAACCGGAAGTGCGGGAAATCTTCAAAACTTTCGGTTTCCGCGATGACTAAGCGAGGCCCTTTCCGCAAAGGCTTGCCGCTTTTCCTGCTCGCCTGGGCCGGCCTTTCCCTGGCACCTTCCCCTGCCTTGGCCTGCACGCTCCCCCAAGCGCCGCTGCATTACCAGGTCTTCAACGAAAAGGACCCGATCGGCGGCATATGGATCGATTTTCACCACGAGGGCACGCGCACGCGGGTCGAAACGCTGATCAAGGCAAAGGCGCGGTTTCTTTTGATACCCGTCCTCGACTACCGCCATCAATCGAAGGAGATTTGGGAGGCGGACGCCCTCCGTCGCTTCGAGGGAAAGACCACCGACAACGGCCGCCGGTACGATGTAACGGTCGAGCCGAACGGCCACGGCTTCAAGACGCGCACGAACGGCGAGATGGCGGAGGTGGAAGCCCCGCTGCTTTCGCAAGCCGTCTGGTGCGAAAAGGCGCTCCACGGCGATCGGATTTTCAGCCCCCTCAAGGGCCGTCTGAAGGAAGTCAAAGTCCGATACCTGGGCGAGGAGCAAGTGAGGACGGGCCGCGGCACCACCCTGGCGCGGACCTACGAGGTGACCCAGATGCGGAAGGGAAAGCCGGTGCTCGGCAAGCTCTGGTACGGCGCCGACGGAATCGTGGTCCTCGCCACGTTTCCTTCGAAGCAAAACACGCCGGTCACTTTCGCCTTGCAGTAAAGCGTCCGTTGCGGGGAATCACTCGACCGGAGCCACCACCATGGCAAGCAAAAGCACGAGGACGACGGCGCTGTTCGAACCGAAAAACAGCATCCACAGGCGCGGATTGTTGTAAGCGGCTTTCGACAGGGCGGCGAACAGGAAGAAAACCGCCTGCGCCTCGGCAATCAACGCGCCGGCAAAAAGGTAGACGCTGGTCTTCACGCTCAGATATTCGAGAAAATATTCCATCCCTCAATCCTGTCCGCGACGTTTGGCCGTTCGCGCCGTTCGAAGGCAAGGCGTCGGCGACGCCTTGCCTACACTATGGCCTCCTTGCCTAAATTTAGGATTAACGCCGTCCGGAAGGCGGCATAACGGCGTATGCGAAGGGGGTTGGCGCGCCCTCCAGGATTCGAACCTGGGACCTACGGCTTAGAAGGCCGTTGCTCTAATCCACTGAGCTAAGGGCGCAAAACCCATTTCCCATCGGCACTATAGCGCCGCGGTAGGTATTCCGGAAATGTCGGTGAGGCGCTTGAGTTATCTGAAGTTCGCGGCGTAGCTCTTGGGGCGCGGCCGGCTTGCCTGCGATTCGAACACCCGGTAAGCGTGTTCGTGCTTTTCAGCATACTGGATGGCCGCCGCCTTGGTCGGGAAACGAAGCGCCACCTGGGCGCGGGTGTCGCGGGAACTCGTCCAGCCCATGAGCGGTTCCGTTTCGCGGGGCGTTTCCGGCTCGAAGGCCAGCACCCATGTTTTCGTCTGGGCGAGCCCCGATTGCATCGCCGTTTTCGCCGGCTTGTAGATGCGGACCCTTGCCATGTTTTCCCTTTCGCAGCCTCTCTCTTTCGCGTGGTCGGGGTGGGGAGATTCGAACTCCCGACCCCCTGCTCCCAAAGCAGGTGCGCTACCAGACTGCGCTACACCCCGTAAGCGAAGGGAACTATACGCATTCGGCGGCCAGCGGCAAGCGGCCCTATTCTTCCCTCTCGAAAATACCGTGTTCCACCCGGTCGCCGACCCTGGCACCCGTCCGCTTGGCGGTGCCAGCCAGCAATTCCAGCACGGCACGGACCGGGCGGGGGGCGGCAATCGGCGTCAGCGAACCCGGCGTCGTAGAGGTCGCGATCTTCAGCACCTCGCCCTGCGGGCCCAGGAAGAACATATCGAGGGATACGTAGGTATTTTTCATCCACATGGCCACGCCCGGCCGGGGCCTTCCGAAATCGAACAGCATGCCGTGATCGGGGTCGAGTTCCCGCCGGTGCATAAGGCCAAGCTCGCGGCGGGCCGGCGTATCGGCAAGCTCGACCGCGAAGGCGTGGCGGCCGCTTTCGGTAACGAGCATAAGGGGCTCGCGCGCAAGCTCTCCGGCGGCGACCGGAAAAACGCCGCCAAAGACGAGGAGAAGCAGAAGCAGGGTTAACGCCGGCAACCTCGCCCCCCGTTTGTCGAATTGCAATAGACCGAACGTAAGGTTAGCCTTCCTCCTGCCCTTCGGGAAACCGCGCGCCGGAAGGGGGCCACGAAAAAAACGGAAATCCGATATGCCCTTCAAGACCATCCTCGTGCACCTTGCCAACGATCCGAAGCGCCAGGCGCGAATCGAAACGGCCGTCCGGCTGGCCGAGCGTTTCGAGGCCCATCTCGTCGGCCTCTGCACGGAAGAGCCCGCCCATATGCCAAACGCCGTCACCGGCCGGGGAGCCGCACTTGGCTTCCTCGCCGAAGAGACGGAAATCCACCACAAGGAAGCCAAGTGCATCGAGAGGGAATTTCTGGATCACTGCAAGGCAAATCGTGTATCGGCCGAGTGTTTCACGGAGAGGGGTATCCATCTCAAGCTGCTGGTACAGTACGCGCCCTTCGCGGACCTCGCCATCATCAGCCAGTCCCCCACTCAAAGTTTCGAGGACAAGCTCCGGCTCCACTTGCCGGACCACCTGCCGATGCTGGCGGGTTGTCCGGTTTTCGTCGTGCCCTATGAGAATGCGCCCAAGACCATCGGCAAGCGCATTCTGGTCGCCTGGAAGACCTCGCCTGAGAGTGGCCGCGCCGTCGGTTACGCGCTTCCCTTCCTGAAAACTGCCGAAAGCGTCACCGTGCTGACGGTGGACCCGCCGGACCACGACTACGTGCCCGGGGCCGCCGTCGCGAGACGTCTCGCCCGCCATGGGGTGAAAGTCGAGACGCGCTCGGACCTGGCCGACGACAGCCAGACGGGCAAGATCATCTGCCAGACGGCCATAGATCTCGATTGCGATCTCGTCGTGATGGGGGCTTACGGGAAATCACGCCTGCGCGAGCTTTTGCTGGGCGGCGTCACCCACCACGCGCTGACCCATACGCGCGTGCCGTTGCTTTTGTCCCACTAAAGGGGCCGTTACAGAAAAAAGACGTACGTGACGACGACGAAAAGCGGCAGCAGAAAAACCCCCGACCACAGCATATAGCCGAAGAAGCTCGGCATCTTGACGCCGCTGTCTTCGGCGATGGCGCGCACCATGAAGTTCGGCGCGTTTCCGATATAGGTGTTCGCCCCCATGAAAACCGCACCGGCAGAAATGGCGAGCAGCGTCGCCGCCCCCGCGTTCATCAGGAAATCGGCATCCCCCCCCGCCGTATTGAAGAAGACGAGGTAGGTGGGCGCGTTGTCGAGGAAGCTCGACAATGTCCCCGTCATCCAGAAATAGGCCGGGTTGTTGGGGCCTTCCGGCGTGCTGACGAGAGCGATGAGCGGACCGAACGCGCCGGAGGTGCCCGCCTTCAAAATGGCAATAGCTGGAATGATAGTAAGGAAAATGGCGGCGAAAAGTTTCGCTACCTCGACAATGGGGAACCAGGTGAAGCCGTTTGCCTCGCGGCTTTTCCTGTCCGTCAGCAGCCAGGAAAGCAAGGTGATGCCAAGCAGCAGCGCGTCGCGAATGAGCCCTTCGAGCGCAACCGGCGTGCCGAGAATCTCGAAGGCGATGCCGGAACGCCAGATTCCGCTCAGAAGGACGGCGCCGACGACACCGGCGATGCAAAGGATGTTGACCCAGCCTTCGATGCGAAGGCGCTCGTGCTCGGGCGTGACTTTGGCGCTCGGTTCACGCTGGTAGAAGTAGCTGTCCACCAGGAAGTAGACGACGAGCAGCACGCCCGCCGTCAGCAGCATCGGCAGGAAGAGATGCGTCGTCGGCCAGAAGAAATGGACGCCCTTCAGAAAGCCCAGAAAGAGCGGCGGATCGCCAAGCGGCGTCAAGGACCCGCCGATGTTCGCCACCAGAAAGATGAAGAAGACAACCGTGTGGACCCGGTATTTCCGCCATTCGTTCGCCCGAAGGAGCGGGCGGATCAAGAGCATCGCGGCGCCGGTCGTTCCCATCCAGCTTGCGATCATCGTGCCGAAGGCAAGAAGGCCCGTGTTCACGGCGGGCGAACCCGCCAGGCTGCCGCGCAGCCGCACGCCGCCAGCCGCCGTGAAAAGCGCCAGCAGCAGGATGATAAAGGGAAAATATTCCAGCAGAAAGGTATGGGCGACCTCGTGAACGGCGATTTCCAACCCATAGTTGAAGGTAAGCGGCCCCAGAAAGGCGAGCGCCCAGAACGCGCTTACCTTGCCGAAGTGATGATGCCAGAGGCGCGGCAGGATGAGCGGAAAGATGGCGATCGAAAGCAGAATGCCGATGAAGGGAATGGCCCAGACAAGGCCAAGCGTCGCCCCGTCAAAGCCGGGCGCCTTGTCCAGAAGCGGGCCCTCGACCGGGCTTGCCGCGGCCCCTGCCGTCCAAAGAAGCGCGAGGAGGCTGGCAACCCATCCCGGAAAAAGCAGAATATTTTTTCGATTCCAGGGCGTCCGCACCACTTCATCCTATCTCGCCCCGGAATTCCACGATCGCAGCCAGGAACGGTACCGGACTATAACGATTTGAGGAGAGCCGGAAAAGGGCGGCCGTCGTTGCGTGATTCCAGCGGCTTTTCCGACTTCGACGGCGGGGGCAATTCATTGCGTAGCCGGTTTCACGCCGGGAACCCACCTGCGGATCGGTTTTCCGTTGTGAACGCCAAGGCGTATCGGTTTTTTCCCTCTCAGCGTCCGATAAATCGTCTGCATCGGAATTTCACTTCCCTCGCCTGCGACAAGAACTTGATCGCACCCGGAAATACCGGCGACGAGCTGGTTCAGATGCTCCACGTTCAAATGGGCGAAGCGGCGCCAGACGCCGTAAAGGAATTCGTCCGTTTCTTCCGCCATCTCGCATGGCAGAACGTTCGGGCGGCCGTGCTCGAAGGCGCGGACGACGTTTGGCTCCATGGGCCCGTGCAGGCCCGTCACGAACACGGCAGGCATCAGGTTCTCCCCATCCCGTTCGAGCGCGTAATGCGACTGGGCGAGGAAAAGAAGCCGTTGCAATTTCTGGGGCGGCAGGTAGCCGTCCTCGGCCCTTGCCCGGTCGAGGAACCAAAGCGCCACGTCGAAAACGGATTGAACGGCAAAACCCATAGCGAAACCGCTACCCCCCACTTCCGAGGATATTCCCTACATAGGATTGAGGAAAAATCTAAACAGGCCGTTAAGCCCGCCGGAAGCGGGCCTTGCCCATAATAGCCGCGGTCAAGCGTTAGACGGCCGGAGGCAAATCATTGCAGCATGCTCAGGGAGCCAAAACGCGGCCGGAAGAAGGATCGGTGATACATCTGCAGGTTCGTCAGGAAATCCGTCCGCAGCAGGGGTGAATAATTGTAGAACACCTCGGCGACGATCGCGTTCTCCCCGTTCCGGACCAAAAAGCCCGCCGGAAGCGTCGCCGCGCTTCCCGGAGTTCCGATGGCGCTGGCAACCGAAAACGTGCCGCCGCCGATGCGCTGCCAATCCACGACCGGCCCGCCGCCGTTTGCGCTGACCGATGTCACGACGACGGCGCCGTTCGCCCCAAACGTGAAGGGGGTGATGACGTGATTGGTCGCCTGGAATATCCGATCGACGGTCGCCGCCGAGATTTCTTTGCGCTGCGCCACGAGATCAGCCACCGTGACAGCGACGGCATCCAGTTTCTGCTGCAACAGCATATAGCGGGTAAGCTCGACGCCGGCCAAAATCATGACGACCAGAAGCGGCATGACGAAGGCCGTCTCGACGAGGAGCGATCCCCGGTGATCGCGCCGGAAGCGGTGCAGGAAGCATTTCATCATGGCCCAGCCACCTCGAAGGGTTCGTTCTGAACGGCGATGCTGGCCGTCAGCCGGATCGCACCGCCCTGACCGATAAAGTTATCGAGGAGGCCGGTCAGCATCTCCCAATCGTAGGTAATCCGGTAAACGACGATATCCCCGGGCCCGCCAGCCCCCGCCGCCGCCATGTCGGCGTCCCACTGGCCGTTGCCGTTGATGTCCACGAAGGCTTCGCCGGCGTCGTAGCTGCCGTTGGCGGGCGAATCGTCCGTATAGGGCTCGGGCTTTCCGATATCGTCGAAGGCCGGGTAGATCAAGGTCGTGATCTCGGCCTGGTTCACGTCCACTAGGCCGAGCGTACGGTCGGCCAGAATATCGAGGATACGTTGCTCGCGGCTAACACCCGCCGGCGCGAAGCCGGTGATCCCGAAACGGGCGGCCTCACGCAGCCCCCCTTCCATCAGCGTGGTGACGAACATGATCATGGCGAACTCGATAAGGCCGATCAGCGCCACCGCCACAATCGGCATCGCAAAGGCGAATTCGATCGCGGTTACACCACCCTCGCTGCGAAGCAATTTGCCGATATTCCAGATGTTTTTGATCGCTTCCCGCATCGGCGTTTACCTTTCGGCAAGGGAAGTCGCACTAGGCTTTTCCCCGGCATGCCTTGGATAAAACTTTTTTGGCCGTCCTTTCGTCGGGCCGCCGGTTGCGGGCTTTTCGGCCTGTTCTTGCTGGCCGGGGGATGCGCGGCGGATGGCAACCGCCCCGCCTCGCCGGACGCGGAAACGGCGACGGTGGATACCCTGCTTCGGGTCGCGGCGCGCACCCGGGCGGGCGGCGATCTCGCTTCGGCCGTCGGTCTCTACCAGCGCGCCCACCTGCTCGACCCGAAGCGCGCGGAGCCCCTGGTCGAACTCGGCTTCACCCTGAGCGCGATGGGCGCCAAGCGCGACGCCGCCACGGCCCTGCGCACGGCCCTCGCCCTGGAACCGGAAAACGCAAACGCCCGCCGCGAGCTTGCTTACACGCTGCTCGCGCTCAGCGAGCCGCAAGCGGCCTACGAGGAATTCCGGCAAGTCTCCGAACGGCAAGGCGAAGATGCCGCCACCCTCAATGGCATGGGCGTCGCCCTCGATCGCCTGGGTGACCACGCGCGCGCCCAAGCCAATTACCGGAAGGCGCTGTCCATGACTCCTGAAAACCTTTCCGTCCGTAACAACCTTGGGCTTTCGCTGGCCTTGAACGGAAAACACAAAGAAGCCATTCGCCTTTTGCAGGAAGTCGCCGTCGACTCGGCGGCAAGTCCGCGGGAACGACAGAACCTCGCCCTTGCCTATGGTCTTGCCGGCGATTTCGAGGCGGCGGCGAAGGTCGGACGGATCGACCTCAAGGAGGGCGCGGTTCAAAGCAACCTCGCCTATTATCGCCACCTGCGGACCCTTTCGGAGACGGCCAGGGTAAACGCCGTCATGACCGGCCAGCCGACCGGCGAAAGTGCGGCCGCGAAGGGAGCCCATGATTGAAGGCGACCGCGCGGCCATCTTTATAAGCCCCCCAACCCATCGATGACCTTGAGGATCGCCGGCCCGATCAGGACGATAAACAGCGCCGGCAGAATGAACGTGATCATCGGAACGGTAAGAATGGCCGGCAACCGCGCCGCTTTTTCTTCCGCCCGCGTCAACCGCTCGGTCCGCAACTCCTTCGCCAGCACACGCAAGGATTGGGAAAGCGGGCTCCCGTAGCGTTCGGTCTGGGCAAACGTGTTCGTCAGCGCGCGAACCTCCGTCATCTCGATGCGTGCGGATAGATTTTCCATTGCCTGCTTCCGCTCCGGCAGAAAACCAAGCTCGACGGCCGTCAGGCCTATTTCTTCGGCAAGCTCGGGCCAGGAAAGCGAAAGCTCGCGCGCGACGCGTTCCAGCATGGCGTCCAGGCTCAGGCCCGCCTCGGCACAGATGACCATGAGATCGAGACCGTCCGGAAGGCCGAGACGAATCTGCTGCCGTCGCCGACGGATCTGATTTTGCACGAAAATTTCCGGCGCATAGGCCCCCGCCAGAACGGCAGCCAGCGCAAAGAAAAGATTCAGCATCGGGCTGGCGGAACCCAAGATCTTGAGCCCGTAGATCAGAAAAAGCGCGACCGCCCCGAGAACGATCGGCAAAACCGCTTTCATGAACAAATAGACGGTCAGGGCATCGCGGCGGCGCCAGCCGGCCTGGGCCAACCGTTGCGTGACCCGATCCACCTGGTTCGAGCGCATGAGGTTGAGCCGGGCCACGACTTTGCGCATCAGGCCAAGGCCGAGTTCCCGTCTATGCTGCCGGCGGGGTGCCGCCAGAAACCCCGCGCGCAACTCGTCGCGACGGGCGAGCAGTCCGCGGGCGCGCAGCGCCATCGGGTCGCGGGCGATCAGCCCGACCCAAACGGCGAGGACGCTGACCAGGGCGGCGGCGGCGGCCAGAATGGCGACGATGTCCTCCGGTGCCATGCCCAAGGATTTCGGATCGAACGGCATCTAGATTCGAAACCTCACCATTTTCATCATGACGGTGATGCCGACCCCCATGCTGACGAGGCCGGCGCCCAGTAGAAATTTCCCGCGGGGGTCTGTAAACAGCTTCGTCGCATAGTCGGGATTCATCAGGTAAAGAATCCCAAACATCAGAAAAGGCAGCGAACCGATGATGTAGGCGCTGGCCCTTGCCTCGGACGACATGGCCCGCACCTTTAATTTCATCTGTCGGCGGCGGCGAAGTATGTCGGAGAGATTTTCCAGCGTCTCCGTCAGGTTGCCGCCGGTTTCCCGCTGCACGGCAAGGCTGATGACGAAGAACTTGAATTCGGCCGTATCGATCCGCCGGGCGGCGCCTTGCAAGGTCTCATCCATGTTCTGCCCCATCCGCATATGCTCGTCGATGCGGCAAAATTCGCTTCCCACCGGCTCGGCCATCTCGCGGCCGACCGTCGCAATCGAATCGGAAACCGGCATACCGGACTTCAAGCCGCGCACGATGAGATCAATCGCTTCCGGAAAAAGGGCCGTGAAACGATCCTTCCGCTTGGCGATCAGCCGGCCAACGGCGAGGTGGGGCAGTGCGGCGCCGGCGAGAATGCCCACCGAAACCGCAAGCAAGAAAGGAAATCCGAACAGCTTCGCCGCCAGCAGGGAAATGCCGACGATCAGCACGAGGCAGACGAGGACGTATTCCCCGACGACAAGTGGCTTGCCCGTGCGTTCGAGCCGGAGTTGCAGCACGGCGGGGTTGGGAAGCCAGCGCCGAAGCAGCCGGTCGAGCGTACCGATCGAGCTATAGGTGCGCGCCCGCCGGAGACCGGGTTTCGGAACGTTGCCCGGTTTCGTCTCGGTGCGTCGGTTGATCTTCTGGATCCGGCGTTCCAGCCGGCGCTGGGTGCGAATCCCGGCGATCGCCAGAAGGATCACCATAAGCGCGCCGCCAACCCCAAACAGCACCACCAACATCAAGAATTCGTCGCTGGCGGGCACCGTATTCATCACACCGCCTCCATCAGAGCCCGCCCAAGGCCGAATACTTCGGCCCGGGGAAGGAAGTGCGGACGCGTGCCCGTCGAACGGAATTCGCCGCGCAGGAACCCGTCGTCCCCTTCCCCTTCGAAGTCGAAGCGAAACAATTCCTGAGTCGTGACGACCTCCCCCTCCATACCAACGACTTCCATGATGCTGACGATGCGACGCACGCCGTCACGCATCCGGCTAACCTGGATGACGAGATCGACCGCCTCGACAATTTGATTGCGCACTGCACGCGCCGGTAAATTCACGTTGCCCATGGCGACCATGTTTTCGATACGGGTCAGCGCTTCGCGCGGGCGATTCGCGTGAACCGTGCACATGGAACCTTCGTGACCGGTGTTCATCGCTTGTAGCATATCGAGGGCCTCTGCCCCGCGAATTTCGCCGAGGATGATACGGTCCGGCCGCATGCGGAGCGCGTTTCGAACAAGATCGCGCATCGTGATTTCACCGGCGCCTTCCAGATTGGAAGGACGCGTCTCCAAGCGAACCACGTGCGGCTGCTGAAGCTGCAATTCTGCGGCGTCCTCGATCGTGACGATCCGCTCGCCGGGATCTATCGTCGCGGAGAGCGCGTTCAAGAGAGTCGTTTTCCCCGATCCCGTTCCGCCGGAAATCAGGATATTCAGCCGCGAACGCGAGGCAATTTTCAAAACCGTCGCCATTGCCGCGGACAGATTCTTTTGAGCGACCATCGCGTCAACGGTCAATCGGTTTCGCGCAAACTTACGGATTGAAATCGAACCGCCGTCTATCGCTAGCGGCGGAACGATGACGTTGACGCGGCTGCCGTCTTCGAGACGGGCATCCACGAGAGGGGTCGTTTCGTCAATCCGTCGGCCGACGCGTGTGACGATCCGTGTCGCGATGTTCATAAGATGCGCCGCGTTCTGGAAGACGACGTCCGTGAGTTCAAGCTTGCCGCGACGTTCCACGAAGACCTGATCCGGGCCGTTCACCATGATGTCGGTGACGCTTTCATCGGCCAGCAGTTTTTCCAGCGGGCCGAGCCCCATCATGTCGTTGACGAGAGAGGTCACGAGGTCGCGCTGTTCGAGCTGGTTCAGGCGAATATCCAGCGCTTGCAGGATTTCGCCGAGCACGCCTGCGATTTGCTTCGCAAGCTCTTCCCGCGAAAGCTCGGCGGCGGCGGCCACGTCAAGGCGATCCAGCAGGATGGGGCGCACCCGCAAATTCGCCTCTTCAACTTTCGAGCGGCTCGAGGCGGGCGCCGGCGGACCCTCCCGCGTCTGCCCCCCCTCGCCCCTTTGGCCCGGGGAACCGGAGGTGGAAACGCCGACGAAGGAAATCAGATCATTCAGAAGGAGCGTGACAAGGTCGCGTTCGACGAGCGTTTTTTCTTCGTCCGTCTTTTTGGATTCCTGAACGATTTTCTCGACATTTTTGGCAAGAGCGCCGCGCGTTGCCCCCTGCCTTGCCATCTCCGCCAACTGTTTTCGCACGGTTGGCCTTAAACGGAGGAACGCTTCTTCAAGGTTGACTTCGGCTTGCTGAGAAAAGGATTCGACGACGTCGCCGCCGGTTTTTTCCTTCGCCGTCATGGAAACGACGGTGACGCGGCCGCGTTCCGCACTGGTCGCGGGCGCACCGCCCGGAGCCAGAGGATGAACCGTTGCCAGCCCTCGCCTGCCAAAGGCGCGCGGTTTCATCGCTTCAACAGCTTCACGAAGGAAGAAGCCGCCTCCATAGGTTCTATCCCCGACAGGGTTCTGCTCAGTTTGCGGTATGCCTTGGCAACCTGGCTACCGGTGAGGACGGCGGACAACGGCTTGCCCGAACGGTTGGCAAGCGCAACCGCCTTGCGGTCGTATGGGATGATCGCGTCAACCGGAGCCTCGATCGCCTCTTCGAAGGCCCGCTTCGGCACATCGCTTCCGTCTTCCGGTCGCGTTCGATTGACGACGATCGAGAGCTTCGCCCGCGGTGCTACGCCGCGGATCAACGCGCGAAGCCGCACCGTATCCCGCATGCTGGCGAGGGAAAAGTCCGTGACCACCGTGATAACGGCGGATTCGGCAAGCACTTCTAGATAGCGAAGCACATGCACTCTTGGCAGATCGAGGACGATGCACTCGAAATTGCGCCGGAGCTCTCGAACCATCTGGTGAAGCCCCTGCGGATCGAAGGCAAGATCTTCGTCCAAAGCCTCCTCCGCGCCGAGAACATAAAGGTTCTCGCTTTCGTGCACGAGAACGCTGGCCACGAAGAGATCGTCCACGCGCTCCGGATTTTCAAGCGCCTCGCGAAACCCGCGGCTCGGTTCGATATCCAGCGCCAAGGAGACGGTGCCGAATTGAAGGTCGACATCAACAAGCGCTACCCGCCGCTTCTGTTCGTGGGCGATCAGCCATGCCGTGCTGACGGCAAGCGTGCTGGCCCCGACGCCGCCGCGCGCGCCAACGATGGTGACGAGACGGCCTGGGGCTCCCTCTTCGGTTTCGGTTTTCTTTCCAGAAAGATTTTTAATCGTGTTTTGAAACGTTTCGAAGGTAACCGGCTTGACCAGATAGTCGGCGACGCCCGCCTCCAGGAGCGAGCGGAACAGGGGAACGTCGTTCGTCATACCGAGCGCGACAACCGCCGTTCCGACCTCGCAGACCTCAGCTAAGCGATGGATATCCGCCAGCGGCTGATCCGACCCAGAGAGGTCCACGATTAGCAGCTTGGGCGAGGGCCGCGAAGCCAGACTCTCGATCGCCGCCACGATCCCGCCCTGAAAAACCCGTTGACCGGACCACTTCTCGTGCTTTGCCAAAAGGGCGAGCGTCTCGTGGGTCATCTCGTCGGACACGAAGCCGAGAAAAGGCTCGACCGTCGGATCCGCAACGGGTTTTCTCACCGTGTTACTGGCCGCCGTTTTCATCCGTCGTCTCTTCCGTTTTCAGTTCCTTGATCTCGCCCTTCCGGTAGCGCTCGACCCCCGAGGCGGCATAGATACCGTCCATCGGGCCAAGGTCGCGACCGGTTACGAGATCCCGCGGGTCGGCAATCATCTGCCCAAGATTGACCACGTTCGCGCAACCATAATTGCTTGAGACGGCGTTCGTCAGCGGCGGCGCCCGGCGCCGGTCCGGACAATCCGGGAGCCGCACGGCGTAACGCTCGACCGCCACGATGACGGTGCCTTCAACCCCGGCGTTCGAAGACACCACGTTCGAGGCGTACCCCAAATCAGCCAGAAAGTTCTGGACAGCCCTCCCCCGCGCCTCCAAGAGATCGCGCCGTTCCTCCAACGCCACACCAGGGTTGACGAGGATGCGATCGTCCGGTCCGGCATAATTCTGCCGCACGAAACCGGCGAGTTCCGCCTTCGCGGTTTCGGGCAGCGCCGCCTCGCGTAGCTCGAAGGTGGCGAGATGCGTTTTCCGGGACCACTCGACCTCAAGTCGCTTCGGCGTCTCGCCAACCGCAAAGTCCCGCTCCGAAGCGGTGGCGCAAGCGCCCACCGCCAAAAGAGGAATTGCCAGCACGGCTTTTCGAATTGGGTGCATTTTCCTCTCCTAATCGAGCGAGAAGCCGGCCGGACCGACAAGGCGCGGTTTCTCCGGCTTGGAAACGATGTCGCCTTTTTCCGGCGGGCGCTCTTCGAAGAGTCTGCCTTCGAAGATGCGCTCGAAATCGGACGGCATCGCAAGCCCATCCGTCGCCCCCAATACCTGCCCGCTGGACACCGGCCGGACGAGGTAAGGCGTCACGATGATGGCAAGTTCCGTCTCGTTCCGGAGAAAACGCGTCGAACGAAAGAGACTGCCCAATATTGGAATGTCGCCAAGACCCGGGAACTTGCTGACAGAGCTTTGCAGATTGTTCTGCAGCAAACCGGCGATCGCGAAAGTCTGGCCGCTGGCGAGTTCGACCGTCGTTTCCGCCCGCCGCGTCGTCAACGCCGGCACGCTGACGTTATTGAATACGACGGCGCCGTTCTCCGAAAGCTGGCTGACCTCGGGCCGGACACGAAGACTGATCCTGGAATTATCGAGAATGGTCGGTGTAAATGCGAGGCTGACGCCGAATTTCTTGAACTCGATCGTAATCGTGTTCTGATTTTGCGGCACCAGAATGGGAAATTCGCCGCCGGCTAGAAAACTTGCTGTCTCGCCGGTGACGGCGGTGAGATTCGGTTCGGCAAGTATCGTGATCAGCCCTTCTTCCTCCAGCGCGTCGATCAGCGCGTTTAGGTCGAGCCCGCCCGAGGAAATGGCGCCGAACAGGCTGTTCGTCGCATTCTGCCGCAGCCCAAAGGTCTGGGCCCTCGCCAAGGCGTTACCGATAAGCGAAGCCCCGCCGGTGGCGATCGGGCTGCCGGTCGCAATTCCGAAGGCAAGGTCACCGCCGGCGCCCATGATGTCCCAGTTGATGCCGAATTCCTTCATAACCTCGCGCTGAACTTCCGTAACACGGACCCGAAGGTTGACTTGATTCGGCCCCGTTACATGGAGACGGTTGATGAGCTCGCCGTCTTCCTTGACGAAGCGCGCCGCGAGGCGACGCAGCTCCTCCGCCTCCAGCGGCGAACTCACCTCGCCGCTCACGACAAGAGCGCCGTCCACGGACACCACTTGCACCGGGCTACCCGGTAAAAGATCGTGCACGGCGCGGCGCAAACGCTCGAGGCTGTGACTGACGTGAACTTTCGAATTGATGAGCAAATTGCCGCGATCGTCCACGGCATAGAGTGTCGTCTCGCCCGTTTTCTTCCCGAACAGATATACGATCCGGGGTGACTTCACCTGGATATCGGCAATGTCGGGGTTTGCAATGAAGACGGAGGCCGCGTTTGTCTGCAAACGGACGAGCTGTCCTTCATTTATTTCAAGCTCGACCGGTTGATCCATCGCCGGAACAAATTCGGCGTGAACAGACGCAAAGACCGGCAACGCCGATGGCGTCGCCGCAAAGATGAGAAACCCGACAAAAGTGGCGAGAACGGTGCGCATCATCGCGGCATCACCTCAAAACCGAATTTCTTTTTGTTCCGACCCTCGCGTAACCGTGACGGCCGTCGTTATTCCGTTGATGAGGGGGCTGACCTCGCTGTCCCATGTATAGGTACGGCGCCTGCGCTTGTTGGCGTCCGGTTCTTCTTCTTCCGCCAGGCTTCGAAGACTTAAAGAAAGCTTTCCCATTTCCGTCAGCATGGCGATCATTTCCGCCTGTTTCGTTGTGACTTCAAGGGTCGTGGTTTGCGCGATTTTCACTTCGCTGTTTTGATCGTCCGTCTTCTGATCGACGGCCAACACGCGGATATCGCGAAGCACGGTCTCGCTGGCCCGCTTCAGCGGGCCGTTTTCTTCTTTATCCAGCCGGATGGCGTGGGTCAGAATTAGATCCACCCGATCGCCCGGAAAGATGAAGCCTGCGATACCGGAAGTCGCGTTGATCGGCACCGTGACGGCCCGCATGCCAGGCGAAAGCACCGCGGCTAGAAATCCCCGATCGCCGGGACGGACGATGCGTCCTTCCGTTATCGGTTCACCAGCCGTGATTCCGCTGCGAACGACCGTGTCGATGAAATTCTCAAGCGCGCCATTTTCCCTGACAATGTAGACTGGCAGGAGATTTTTCTCTGGCCAAGGTTGCCAACGCAGATGGTTCGGCTTGACGAAAGAGCCGGCCGGCATGTCTTCCGCTACGATCAGAATTTCCAGAGCGGCTGATTTTGGCTCGCCTTGCGGCTGAGCGGCGAGGGCCGCGCGCTCGGCATGCATCCAACCCCGCGCGAAAAGCGCCGTTCCAACCGAAAGGGCGATTGCAAGCAGGATTAAGACGAAGGTGCGCACGTTTAGGAAACCAAAAACATTTGCCATCGGACGTTGCCCCTACCCTGCCAGCAGACGCAAGCCGACGTAGAAGCCACCGGTTGCAATTGCGACGCCGTAAGGAATGTATTGCTTGCGCATCGAAAAACGCGGCGAGGACACGGCGGCTTCCACCGGCCCCGGCCGATAGAGACGAAGCGCCGTCATCATGGCGAGCGAGATCAGGCCGCCGGCCAGCGCCGTGACAAGAAGGAAATCGATAATCTGCTCCGGCCCGGCCCACAGCGCGGCGGCCGACAACAGCTTGACGTCGCCGCCGCCAATCAGCCGAAAGGCAAACATGGCGGCACCGACCAGGAACACCGTCCCGCCGGTGAGTAACGCGCCGATCCAATCGATCGTCGGCAGTGCCGCCAAGACATGCGCGCAAAATAGAATGGCCGCCGCCACGGAAACGCGGTTCGGAATAAGGTAACTGTAAAAGTCGCTGATCGCCGCCCAGGTGAGCAGCCCCAGAAACGCAATGACCGTTACCTGATCGAGAAAGATCATCGAAAGCATCTCGAAGCCCTCCCAAGCCGGAAAGGGAACGGAGGTCGGGGACAGGGGAAAATCCCCATCGCAACGCCGCGGCAGATCCGAATCGCCATCTGCATCCCCGCCTCCAATGCCCTAAACAGCCGCGCGCCTTATGCGGGCGGTGAAATGGCGTTGTTGAGCGCGGTGGAAACGGCCGTGAACATCGAGTTCAGGGAACCGCCCATCGCGGTCAGAGCGCCGATCGCGGCGACCGACACGAGCGCGGCGATCAGGCCGTACTCGATCGCGGTGGCGCCGGATTCATCCTTTAGAAGTTTGAGTAACGTACCCATTGCTCTTTTCCTCCTTTTTGAGAGCGATGCGTATTTTTATAAGATAAATTCATTAACCGAAAGTAAAAATAATAGAATTAAATAGTAATGGCGTTTTATTTAAAATAAATAAAACTTATAAATACTTTTAAATAAAAATATTATAAAATTTTATATTTATTATATCGACAGATACCTAGCGATTTAAGATTCCATTAATAGCTTATGCCTAAAGTGCAGCCATATTATTTGCTTGAGGTTCCGGCGATGCGGGCGTGTTGGCAAAGGCTGAAGCGGGGTTGCCATCTTTTCGGAGTGGACCGCCGCGGGGTCATCGCAATCTTCCTGGCGGCCGCCATCTTTCCGACCCTCGGCTTTCTGGGCATCGCGACCGACGCGGCGCGTGGCTTTCTCGTGAAGGCCAGGCTTTCGCGGGCGCTGGATGCTGCGGCTCTGGCCGGCGGCCGGGTCATGTTCTCGGCTAACCGAGACGCCGACATCCAAATGTACTTCAACGCGAATTTCCCCCCCGGCTATCTCGGCGCCGCCGTCACCGGGCCAAATTTTGCGATCGACGCCAACAACGAGGTAATCACCTTAAGCGCCGCGGCAACGATTCCGACGACCTTCATGCACATTTTTGGCTTTAACACGCTGAACGTGTCGGCCGAGACGGAGGTGACGCGCCAGACCCAGATGCTGGACGTCGTTCTTGCCATCGACATGTCCGGTTCGATGACGAGCAGCGCCACAGGCGGCGGCACGCGCATTCAGGCCGCGCGCAACGCGGCAACCGCGCTCGTCAACATCTTGTTCGGCGCCGATGAAACGAAGGCCCTTTTAAAGATCGGTCTCGTGCCATGGAACGGAAAGGTGAACGTCATGCGGAATGGCGAGGCCTACAACGCCGCGCTGACCACGACGACGCCGGTGACGCCTTTCACGAATCCGTTGACCGGCGTATCGCAGTCGGTGATTTACCGCGCAAACAATTCACCGGTACCGTTTTTTTCCCCCCCACCGGCGGACTGGAAAGGCTGCGTCTACCAACGCTACCTCCACAACGGCAACGCGCTCGACGACGCGGATCCGGATCTCTATGAAGTCACGAAGAACGGCGTCCAATGGTTCGGATGGCAGCCGGTCGGCCCGGAAGGCGAGCCGGTGCCGGGCTCCGCACGTTGCACGCTCGCCGTTTCTTTCTCGGAATGCACGCCATGCCTGACGCACGGGATCACACCCATGCAGAACGCAAAAACCGGGGTATTGAACGCCATCAACGCCCTGACGGCGCCTACGGGAGTGACAAACATTCCGGCGGGGCTTGCCTGGGCGTGGCGCGCGCTGATGCCGGGGGAACCCTTCGCTCAAGCGGACCCGAACCCGACATTCACCCGCCAGCAGGCGATCGTGCTGCTGACGGATGGCGAGAATACCGGCGGCTCGGGAGACGGCTACAAGGCGGTCTTCGGCCTGGGCACTGGCGCTGGGACGCAAATGGACCCAAGACTTCTGCAACTTGCCAACAACATCAAGGCAAGCGGCGTCATCATCTATACGATTCAATTCGCAAACAGCGGCGGAACGATAGAGGCTTTGCTGAAGAGCGTCGCCTCCGGACCGGGCGCCCCCTACTACCACTATGCCCCGGATGCTGCGACCCTTGAGCGGGTGTTCCAGGAGATCGCTAATCATCTTTCCGAACTTCGGCTGTCAAAATAACCCCCGCAACGGAACGGAGCCGGCATGCAAGAAGTTCAAACCCCGAGCCCGCCACTCACGAATACGTTTTTATCGGCCGCCGGCCAGGTGCAGCTTGTTTTCCAGCGGGTTACGAACCACCCGCTTTTCAACCAGCTTAGCGGTTTTTTACCCGCCGGCTATTTTCTGCTGCTTGTCATGACCGAAGGCCATGACTTGCTTCGGCTGCTTGAAAAACCCCTCGCAACCACGGAAGCGGAAGTGCATATTTTTGCGGCAGCCGCCTCGACGATTGGCAAGATGCTTTTTATGTCGCTGATCGCCGTATTGTTTCTGATCCGCAAACCGCCGATCCGGAAAGCGCCCGGCGTTCAGCCACGCCTTACGGCCATGGCCGGCACTTTTCTGCTGATGGCGATCGTGCTCCTGCCGACGCCGGAAGCAACGCTTTGGCAAAGCCTTCTTGGCCTTGGCCTGGTGGCGATTGGAAGCGCTTTTTCCGTCGTGGCCATCGGCTATCTTGGCCGTTCGTTCAGTATCATGGCGGAAGCGCGTGAACTGGTTACGCACGGCGTTTATTCGCACATTCGGCATCCGCTCTACCTGGCTGAAGAAGTCGCCGTTATCGGCGCCATCGTGATTTATTTTTCACCCCTGGCCATTCTGTTGCTGTTGATTCATATCGCGCTTCAGATCCAGCGCATGCGGAACGAGGAAAGCGTCCTCGGGCAAACTTTCCCCGAATACGAAGCCTACAAGGCCCGCACGGCCCGGGTGATCCCTGGGGTTTATTGACCCCTTCCATCGCAAGTTCCCTCCTCACCCTGCCCCCCCTAAGGGCGGGGTTTTTTTGTAAAAGCGCAAGGATTGCGCCTTTACCACCGGCGACTTAGGGTGGGACCCGCCAACCCTTGGAGAAAAAATGTCACGCGTTCTTTATGAATTGCAGGGCGCTGAAGATCGCCGGTTCTCCCCCTTCTGCTGGCGAACGCGGATGGCGCTTGCCCACAAGGGGTTGGAGCCGGACGAGATCGTGCCGGTCGGCTTCATGGAGAAGGAAAAGATCGCGTTCAGCGGGCAGGACCGCGTGCCCGTCCTCGTGGATCGCGGAAAAACCGTCTTCGATTCCTGGCGCATCGCCTGCTACCTTGAAGAAGCCTATCCCGACCGCCCGCCCCTTTTCGGAAATTCGATCGCCCGGGGGGAAGCGCTTTTCATCAACGCGTGGACGGACCGCGTCCTGCTGGCCGAACTTTCCCCGATGTTCGCCAAGGACATCTTCGATCACGTCCGGCCGGAAGATCGCGACTATTACCGCCAGTCCCGCGAGAAGCGCTTTGGCGAACCGCTTGAGGATGTTCAAGCGACGCGCGAGAAACGCCTGGAGTCTTTGCACGCGCGTCTCGACGTTCTTCGCCACACCCTGGAGAAGGAGCTGTTTCTGTGTGGCGAACACCCGGCCTACGCTGACTACATCGTGTTCGGCGCCTTTCAATGGGTGCGAAGCGTAAGCCCTTTCGTTCTGCTTGCCGAGGACGACCCCATCCGGGCGTGGCGGGAACGCCTGCTCGACCTTTTCGGCGGCTTTGCGCGCAGCGTCGAAGCGTACCCCTGCTAACCGATGGTAGCGCGCTATATCTTCCACGCCTGCACGCGCGCCGCTTGGGTGAAGGCAAAGGCGGAAGGAAGCTACGGCGGGTCGGCGGACGACCGGCGCGACGGCTTTCTTCATTTTTCCGACCTCACCCAAATCGCCGAAAGCACGGCAACCCACCACGCCGGCGAGAAAGACCTCGTGCTCCTCGTCGTGCGGGTGGACGCCGTGGGCGACGCGCTCCGCTGGGAGCCCTCGCGAAGTGGGCGCCTCTTCCCCCACCTCTACGCCTCCTTGCCGGTCGCGGCAGTCGTCGAGGTGCTGGACCTGCCATTGGATAAGGAGGGCCGCCACGTTTTTCCTTCGTTGCCCGAGGCGTGAGGCCGGCACCATCCCTTCCCATCTCCCGGCTTTTCGCCCATGATGAGATCCCTTTCACAGCAACGGCTTGCTTTTACGATGCAGACCATCCTCGTTTCCATCCTTTGCCCCGACCGCACGGGGCTGGTTTCAGCGGTTACCGGCCTTCTCTTCGAGCTTGGCGCCAATCTGGGCGACGCGAGCTTCGCCGTCCTCGGCGGGGCGGCGGAGTTTACGGCCATCGTCGAAATCCCCGATTCGGTGACGCCGGAAACGATCGCGGAAGAGGTAAAGGCATTGCCGGAGATCGGTGAAGGTAAAGTCACCGTAAGCCCCTTCAAGCTTCCCGCTGTGCATGGACCGTCCGGAAAACTTACCCACTACATCCGCGTCACCGGAGGCGACAGCCCCGGCCTGATCGCACGCCTTTCCGAGGTTTTCGTTCAGTACGACGCGAACATCATAGGCCTGAATGCTGAAAGAATTCCGCGTGCCGAGGGCGTTCAGTACTTGATCCGCTTCGCCGTTTGGATTCCGGAAGAACGCGCCGAAGCCTGTATCGCAACCGTCGTCAATACGACGGAGGAGCTGCGCCTCACCTGCCACTGGCAAAAAGTCTGAACGGCGAGGGCATGGCACGGGTTGCTTTCATCGGACTTGGGGTGATGGGGTTTCCGATGGCGGGCCATCTGGCCCGCGCCGGCCACGACGTGACGGTTGTGAATCGCACCTTGGCAAAGGCGGAAAGCTGGTGCGCCAAGCATTCGGGAAAACTGGCGACGACGCCCAAGCAGGCGGCCGAGGGCGCCGATTTCGTCTTCACCTGCGTCGGCAACGACGACGATCTGCGAAGTGTTGTCCTTGGAGAAAGCGGCGCCTTCGCCGGCATGGGGAAAGGGGCCGTCCTGGCGGACCACACGACCGCCTCGGCCAAGGTCGCCCGTGCGCTTGCCGAAAAGGGAAAGGCGTGCGGGGTCGGCTTTCTCGACGCCCCGGTTTCCGGCGGCGAGGCGGGGGCGAAGGAAGGCAAGCTCACGGTGATGGCCGGCGGCGCGGAAGCCGATTTCGAGCGCACAAGACCCGTCATCGAGGCTTACGCGCGTTTCGTCCAGCGCATGGGCGACGTCGGCACCGGCCAATTGACGAAAATGGTGAACCAGATATGCGCCGCTGGCCTTCTCGAAGCGCTCGCCGAAGGCTTGAATTTCGGCCATCGGGCCGGTCTCGACATGGAGAGAGTGGCCGCGGTCATCTCCAAGGGCGCCGCCCAATCCTGGCAGATGGACAACCGCGCCCGTACCATGCTGGCCGGTGAGTTCGATTTCGGCTTTGCCGTAAAGTGGATGCGGAAGGATTTGGCGATCTGTTTCGAGGAGGCGAGGGAAATCGGGGCCGAGCTTCCCGTCACCCTGCTGGTGGACCGTTTCTACGCCGACGTCGTCAAGATGGGCGGCGCAGGGTGGGATACGTCTAGCTTGATCGCCCGCCTCCGGCGGAGCGCTTGAGTCCTATTCTTCTTCTTCCCGGTTGATCCGGAAAGTGACCGGAACGTCGATCGCTGCCGTCATCGGCGTGCCGCCGCGGCGGGCGGGCTCAAATCGCCATTTCCGGATGGCCGCGATCGCCGCCTCGTCGAGGACGGAATAGCCGCTCGTCTCAAGCAGGGTGACGGCTTCGCTCATCCCCTTCTCGCCGACTACGACACGAAGCAATACATGGCCCTCGACGCCCCTCCGCCGCGCTTCCCTCGGATAGATGGGCCGCGGATTGGCAAGCGGCCTCGGGGCAAGGCTCGGCCCCTTCTCGGCCGGTTTCGCCGCCGCCGCGCTGGCCGGCTGGACGAACTCCGCCGGCAAGGACGCGGTTTCGACTCCCTGCTCGCCCTCGGCGGGCGGCTCCGAAAGTGGCGCTTCGACCGAAGGCGCCGGCGCTGCCGATGGTGCCGCCCGTAAAGGCGGGTGCGCTTCCGCTTTTGCCTCTGTTTCGCGGTCCGGAGAAGTTTCCCGCACCTCCGACGGCGCCGAATCGAAGGCGTCCTCGGCAGCGTTTTCCAAAAGCCCTCCAGGCAGTTCGACCACGACCTCGACTTCGAATCCCGCCACGTCGGTCATCCGTGGCGGGGCATCGCCAGACACCAGCAGCGCAGCACCGACGATGCTGGCATGAACAGCCGCCGAAAAGACGTAAGCGGCGAGGCGCACCGGCGGGATCGTCATCGGCTTCACTCCGCCGCGCCGGGCTTTCGATCCAGCCGCCGCCAGGGCAGCAGGTAGCGCTCGCCTTCGCGCTCGCCGAACTCGGCGGTGATCGCATAAGCCCTTTCCAGATTCGCCGGCGTCAGCACGTTTGCCGGCGAGCCTTCCGCCAAGACCTTGCCCGCATGCAGCAGCAAAAGCCGGTCGCAAAAGCGTGCCGCAAGCGTGAGGTCGTGAAGAACGACGAGGACGGCGGCGCCCCGTTTTGCAACCTCGCGGAGAAGCTCCATGACCTGAAGTTGGTGATAGGGATCGAGGGAGGCGACCGGCTCATCGGCAAGCAAGAGTTTCGGCTCGGAAGCAAGCGCCCGGGCCAGCATGACGCGCACGCGCTCGCCGCCTGAAAGCGTCGTCACCGTGCGGGCGGCAAGGTGCAGCGTATCCGTCCAGCGAAGGACTGCCTCGACACGTTCGAAATCGGCGGTGGCCAGCCGCTGCCACGGGTTCCGGTGGGGAAGCCTGCCAAGGGCCACGAGGTGGCGAACCTCGAGCGGCCAGTGGCTGGAAGCGGCCTGGGGAAGATAGGCCATCTGGCGGGCATAGACGCGTTTCGGGATGCGGCCGAGCGGATCGCCGGCGAAGCGTACCTCGCCCTTCTCCGTCGGCTGAAGGTCGGCAAGAACGCGCAGCAGCGTTGTCTTGCCGGCGCCGTTCTCGCCGATGAGGCCGATCAATTCGCCTTTCGCCGCCGCCAAACCAGTCCCATCGAGAACGGTATGATCGCGGAAGCGAACCGTGAGCGCCTCTGCCTCGACCAGGCTCATCGCATCTCCCTCCGGGTCTTGAGGATGAGATACAGGAAGAAGGGGGCCCCGATCACCGCTGTCAGCACGCCGAGCTTGAGTTCAAGCCCCGGCGAAAAAACGCGCACCGCAATATCGCCGGCCAGCAAAAGAACCGCACCCCCGAGTGCGCTGATGCCCAAAAGCCGGCTCGGCTGATGACCGACGAGTGGACGCAGCAAATGCGGCACGACAAGGCCGATGAAAGCGATGCCGCCGGTCACGGCAACGGCCGCGCCGACGGCAAGCGCCGTGCCGACGATGACGGCAAAGCGCACCCGCGGAAGATGAAAGCCAAGCGTCGACGCCGTTTCCTCGCCAAGCGAAAGCGCATCGAGCGCGCGGCCCGTACTCATCAGCAAGACCCACCCCAGGAACATCAAAGGCGCCACCAGCATCACGTGATCGAAACTGCGGTCAGCGAGTGAGCCAAGAAGCCAGAACACGATCTCGTAGGCGGCATAGGGGCTGGGCGCCAGATTCAAGGCAAGCGACGTCAATGCCGCGGCAAAACTGCTGATGGCGACCCCTGCGAGGATCAAAGTCAGGATGCTGGCATCGCGGCCCGCTATCCCATAGAGAAGAAAGACGACGACAAGCGCGCCCGCGATGCCGCCCATCGGCAACGCCAACGGAAAGACTTGCGCATACCCAAAATAAAGCATGCAGACGGCACCCAAGGCGGCGCTGCTGGAAATCCCGATCAGGCCCGGCTCGGCCAGCGGATTGCGAAGAAGCCCCTGCAACGCCGCCCCGCAAAGGCCCAGGCTGCCGCCGACAAGGATCGCAAGGATCGTACGCGGCAGACGGATTTCGAAAAGCAGGACGGAGGTGAGCGGCGGGTCCTCCGCGAACAGCCCTTGGATCGCTTCCCGCAACGGTACGTCCACCTTGCCGAGGGAAAGGGAGAGCGCGGCAAGAACCAGGAGGAGAAGGAAAAGCCCGCCCGCCAGCGGAAAAAGCGACGCGGCCTTGCCGACCGTTTTTCCGGGTGCTGGCATACCCATCATGGCCGCGCCTCCGCCAGGCGCTCGACCCATTCCGCCGTAAAGGGCCCCCAGCACGTCCACAAGCGGCGCGGCACCGCCACCGTCTTCGCGTGCGCGTGCAACAGCCGGAAGGCGGGATGCTCCAGCACCAAGCGGGCAAGGGAAGGACTCTCCGGCGAGAGCTGGCCGAGAATGATCATGTCCGGCTGGCTCACCAGCAGGCGTTCAAGGGAAAGACTGCCATAGCCTTCGATACCCAAACGACCGGCCAGGTTTTCGATGCCAGCCACGCGCATGACGTCGTCCATGAGCGTCCCTTTGCCGGCCGTCAGCCCGTTCGCGAAATAAACCGCCGCCAACGGTTTTTGCGTATTCTTGACACGGGCGGAAACGGCCTCCAGCCGTTCGGTCATTTCGGCAAGCAAGCCCTCGGCTTTCGGTCGGGCGTCCAGAAGTTCCGCCACCTCCAGAAATTGCGCGCGCACCTCGGTAAGCGTTGTCGGCACCGGAAGCTCGACAACGTGAACTCCTCTTCGTTTCAAAAGATCAACCGTCGAACGACTCGTATAGGAGCCGGCCAGGACGATATCCGGCTCGAACGCCAGCACCTCGTCCGCCGTCACATGGTTGATGGGAAAGGGCTTCGCCCGCTCGGCAAAATAAGATTCTTCGGGGTCGAGGGCGTAGTAACTCAAGGAGCGAATACGCGAAGGCTCGACCAGAAGAAGCAGCAGTTGATCCGCGCAAAGATTGATGGAGACGATGCGTTCCGGCCGCGCTTCCGCCGCATGAGCGAGGAACCCCCCGACAAAAGCGACAACCAGGAACGCACCGCCCCATCGAAACATCAGAAAATCTCCAGAGACCTCTTCAGCCCCAGGAAGAAAGCAAAGCCCGGCTGCCCGAAACCGTCCGGGTCTTCGACTTTGTGGCTGAAGGCGTTCTCGAGCCGGCCGAAAGCCTGCCACCCTTCCGCCACGTCGTATGTGGCGGCGACATCGGCCAGGAAGTAGCCGGCGCCCTTGACGCGTCCGAAGGTAAGGGCGTCGATGTCATGGCGGCGGCCGATATAGGTTCCGCCAAGGTTGAGCCGGAGTTCCGTGATCGGCCGGTAAGCAAAGTCAAAACCCGCCTTGTGCAAGGGCCGGCGCAGAAGTTCCTGTCCGGTCGTGCTGTTCTCCGCCCGCGTATAAGCATAGCGCGCATCGAGGTCGAGGTTTTCGAGAAGCTTTGCCGTGGCGGTTACCTCAACCCCCTTCGTCTCGGCCTTGCCGATGTTCAGGTTTGTCGTGGCAGTGCCTTCGATCAGGTTCTTGATGTCGTTCTCGTAATAGGTGACGCCGACGGTCAGACGCCGGTCGAAGAGACCTTGGTCAAAACCTATCTCCCAGCCCCGGCTGACTTCGGGCTTCAGATTCGGGTTGCCGGAAAAGACGCCGAAGCCGGAGATCGAGGAACCGAAAAGCTGGAACAAGGCGGGAGCCTTGAAGCCTTTCGCATAGGCGCCGCGAACTTTCGTGCCCGTCTCGCGGTGCAGGTAGGCGGGCGCTATGCGATAGGTGGTTTCCGAGCCGAAGCTGTCGGGATCGTCCAACCGGACGCCAAGCGTCCCGAAGAAACGGTCGCGATAAGCAAACTGGTCCTGAAGATAGACCGCGTTCGTCTGCACGTCCGCCTTGGCCGCGGACGTAAACGGACCGAACAGGCTATCGGAATCCGTGCTTGTTTTGATTTTTTCTTCCTCGGTCTCCAGGCCAAGCGTCAGGACATGGTTTTCGACGAAGCGGAAGTCGTTCTGGATCTCGAATTTCAGCTTCTCGCCGACCGCTTTGCTGCGCAAGAAATCGAACGGGTTGAAGGCGTCCGGATCGTCCCGAACGATCCGGTTATAGTCCGTGTAGGTCGCGGCGAGGCGGTGCTCGCTGCGGCCCTCGAAAAGCGAGAGGGAAGCCTCCCCGCCCAGGAAAAGGCGATCCTCTTCGTCGTGGCTGTCGTTGTCCGCCTGGATGGGAAAGACGTTGAGGTCGAGGTCATTCCGAAGATCCGTGAAGCGGCCCGTGAAGCGGAACGCGAGGATCTCGTTCGGCGTGATGCCCAGATTGGCGGAAACGGTCTGATTGTCATAGCCGTCCTTGTCCTTCACGCTTCCGGCCGGCGTAAAACGGGCCGGCGCGACGGAGACGCCGTCGGTCGTAACGCCCTGGAAAGTGACGGAGTAATCGAAGAGCTTTTCCCCGCCGCGCAGATTTAACATCTGGCGGAAAGTGTCGAAGGAGCCGCCTTCCAGGCTCAGCGTCGCTGTCGGCGCGCCCGAGCCTTTTTTCGTGATGATGTTGACGACGGCACCGATCGCGTCCGAACCATAGAGAGTGCCCTGTGGCCCATGCAGAACCTCGATCCGCTCGACATCCTCGATCGGAAGACCGGCAAAATTCATCCGGCCGTCCGGCGTGCTGGGATCGTTCATCTCAATCCCGTCGAGCAGGACGAGCGTATGGTTTGCGCTGCTGCCTCGGCTAAAGACCGCCGTGTTCTTACCGGGGCCGCCGTTGCGAACGACGCTCAAGCTCGACACGGAGCGCAGGGCGTCTTCAATCACGCGGTATTGCCGACGCGCGATCTCGTCCGCCGTGATCACGGTGATCGAGGAGGCAACCTGCTCCCTGGGTGTTGCAATGCGCGTGGCGGTAACGACGACCTCGGGAAGCGTCGACGTGGCCGGCTCTTTCCCCTCCTCGCCCTCCGCCGAAAAGGCGGGCAGCGGCAGGAAGGTCAGAGAAGAAAGGAGAAATAAAACCGTCCCGCGTTTCAGGCGTAGGAAGAAGTTCGGCGCAAGAAAACTTTTTACTGAAGTGGGCATTGCAGACTCCGTCTGTGTGAATGGGATTTCCCGTTCACGGGAGAACCCGGCCCGATCAGGCGCCCGGGTTCTTCCGCTTCTTTCCACCCGCCCGGCGATCGATGCCGTGACGGACAAGCGGACGGTAGGTTTGCTGCCCCCGAAGAACTGTGACGAAGAAGAGATGGCGCGCAAGAGCAACCGCCCTCGCCCGCGAGAGATTAAGCCGTCGGAAAAAAACATCGAATGGGACCCTCCGCAGCCGACAACATCCTTCTTACGAAGCCATGTCACCGTCTACGGAAACCCGCAGCCGCCGGAACAACCCCGCCCAACGGTGGTGACATTCGACGGCAGGTCTCCTGGCTTGCGGATTTAGCGTTCGCGTCCAGCCTTCCCAGTTTCCCAGTGGCTTTCTTGGACGCATCTTCCGCATACAGTTGCGGGGGCAGCCACGGCATGAACCCATCGGGTCGCACCGTGTTCCCTTTCTCATCCCCAAATGGGGGAACCGTCGAAGGAAACCCTAGCGAAGTTTCGGGCGACGCTCAACCGGAAAGACGCGGTGAAGCAAAGGCGGCGGGAATTGGGGTCCCCTTCCCGGCGTTTCTGCGTCTTTGGTTTTCTTAGTCCTTCCTTAACAGGCCATGGCGTATCAAACTAGGCTGGTGCATTTTTCCCTGTGGGATGAAAAACGGCACGCGAGGCTTGGATCGGCAGGTGCTCTTTTGACACCTTATGAAATCATTCGGCTTCTTCGGAAGCACGAGAGGTGGCTAGCCGGCAAAGCGGATGGCGAGCGGGCCAACCTTTCCGCGCTGGACCTTTCCGGGCTGGATCTTTCCTTTGCCAACCTCGCCAAGGCCCGTATGAACGGCGCCATTCTCAAGAACTGCAACCTGAGCGGCGCCAACCTTGAAAAAGCGGACCTCTACGCATCGGACCTTTCGCTGTCGATCCTGAAGAACGCCAACCTCAAGAGCGCCGATTTGCATGGCGCCAATCTCTACAAGGCGGATTTGACGGGTGCGGATCTTGAAAAGGCGGATTTAAGGGAAGGCCGCCTCATCGATGCGCGGCAACGCGGCACCTGGAAAACCGTCGGCAGCAATCTTGGTCAATCCATCCTGAACGACGCGATCCTGAAGGGCGCTAATCTAACACGCGCCAACATGAAGGGCTGCACGGCCGTCGGCGCCGATCTTAGCGGTGCCAAGCTGATCGGCGTCAAGCTTCAGAACGCAAACCTTCAGGGCGCAAATTTGACGAAAGCGAACATGGCCAGCTCCAATCTCGGAGACACCAATCTCTCCGGCTGCAATTTCGACGGCGCCAACCTCGTCAAGGCACATGTGACGGGGGCCAATTTTACAAACGCCAACCTTACGACAACGAACCTGACGGACGTTCCCATGGCCTTGGCAAACATGTCCGAGGCGAAGCTTCCGACCGAACCCCAGAAAGCGAGCAAGCCCCTTAAGACGGTTCTGGAGGAACATCTGCGCTGGATCGAAAGCCGTGGACGCGAGGGCGAGCGGGCCAATCTGGACGGCTATGACCTCAGCAACAAAACCTTCGCCGGCACGGATTTCAGCGGCGCCAGCCTGAAGGGGGCCGACCTGACCGAGGCGGACCTCCACGGGTGCCGGTTCGAACTTGCCGACCTCGGCGGCGCCATTCTTCAAGGCGCCAACCTCGAGGGCAGCCATCTGGCCGGAACGAACTTCATGGAGGCGGATTTGACCGGCGCCAATCTTTGCAAGAGCCGCCTCGTGCCGGTGGAACTTCTCGATCAGAGAGGAAAGACGACGGGCCGCTGGTGGCCGGCCAATCTTACCCGGGCGACCCTTCTGGATGCGTGCCTGGCCGACGCCGACCTGACGTCGGCGAACTTCAGCAACGCGGACCTGCGCTGGGCAGACCTTCAGAACGCCATTATGATCGACGCCATCGTCGAGGGCGCTAATTTGGAAGGCGTCCTGTTCAAAGGCGTCCTGCCCTTCAACGGCGTCATCGAGGAAAGCGTTGCGGAAACCGCAAAACGGCCCGCCTGACCGAGAGCCGCCCCTTCCCCTACCTCGCTAATCTTTCTTAACGACCGAACCGGCTTTCACATAAAGCGCCGCTATCTCGCGGCTGCGCTGGATCGGAAAAATTTTAGACAAAATTTGACAAAATTTCAGGCGAATCCGAATCGAAACTTATTGAAATACTTAGGCAATTTGATCTTATAGCATTTCGAAAAAAGCGATTACCTCCGCGCAACGAAAGCGCTTGTCGAGAGAGTCGGCCATGTTGCCTAAGGATATTTTAAGGTTGCTTCGAAAGCACGAACGGTGGCTCGAGGGCAAGAGCGGCGGCCAGCAGGCGAACCTGGCCAGGCTCAACCTCATCGGCGCGGATCTTTCCTATACGAATTTGAGCCAGGCCGAAATGAGCGGCGCCATCCTTCAACGCAGTAACCTGAACGGCGCCAACCTATCGAATGCCCGCCTGGCAACGGCGGACCTCTCGCTTGCGAACCTCGTGCACGCGGACTTCACCGGCGCCGACCTGCAAGGCGCCAACCTGCACAAGGCCACCTTGAAGCGGGCCAAGCTGGTAGGCGCGAACCTGCGGGAAGGCCGCGTCGCCGTCTGGGGCGAATCGGACGATTGGAAGGCCATCGCTATTTCTGTCGACCTTTCGGATTCGAATCTGGACGAGGCCGAGCTGATGGGTGCCAACCTGACCGGCGCCGACCTCCGGAGAAGTTCGGCCAAAGACGGCGACTTCACGGGCGCCACCCTGGTCAACGCCCAGATCGAAAACGCGGACTGGCGGGGCGCCAAGTTGAACGACGCAAATCTCACCAACGCCGGGCTGACGGGCGGAAATTTTTCCGGCGGAAATTTCTCCGGTGCGTCCCTTCGGCAGACAGATGCGACGGGTGCGGATTTTTCCAACGCGGTCCTCGACACCGCCGATCTCAGGAATACGATACTCGGATCCGTGGGCCTGCACGGGGCAAAATTACCGCCTTCGCTCGCAAAACGGGCCGGATCGCTCGAGTCGATTTTTGAGAGCCATCTGCAGTGGATCAAAAGCCATGGCAAAACCGGCAAACGGGCCATCCTCGACGGCCTCGATCTCAGCAATCAAAACCTTGCCGGTGTCAAGCTAAGCGGCGCCAGCCTCAAGGGAACCAATTTCACCGGGGCGGACCTTCGGCGTGGCGTCTTCGAACTGGCCGATCTCTCTTACGCCAACCTTCGGAACGCGGACCTGAAAGGCGCGCTTCTCGCCGGCGCCAATCTGACGGGCGCCGACCTGAAGGGGGCCAACCTTGCCAAGGCCCGGCTTGTCCCGGTCGAGATCCGGAGCGCGCTGGGCGAACGAACCGGGCGGCTTTGGCCTTCCAACCTTACCCGGGCAACGTTGACCGATGCCCGTCTTACCGAGACCGATTTCACGGCCGCGAATCTGACCCAGGCCGATTTCCGCGGAGCGGACCTGAAGAACACGATTTTCACGCGGGCGATCCTTGAATGCACGACACTGGCGGCTATCCCGATCGGCGGGACTGCCCCATGACCGGCAGAGCCAATTTCCCGATCTCCGGCCGGGAGATCATTCGTATTTTAAGGGGACGGCAAAGGAAAAACCCTTCCGCCTCGCCCTCGAAGGGGGACCAACATGACTCCGCATGAAATCCTGGGGCTTATCCAGAAACACGAGAAATGGCTGCAGGGCAAGACGGACGGCAAGCGAGCCGAGTTGTCGAAAGTCGACCTTTCCGGCCTTGACCTTTCGAGCGTGAATTTAAGCCGGGCCAGCCTGAACGGCGCGAATCTGAAAAACTGCAACCTGACCGACGCCAATTTCGAAAGAGCGGATCTGTACGCGGCGGAATTTTCCGGTTCGGTCCTGAAAAACGCAAATCTTAAAAGCGCCGACATGCACGGCGTTAATCTTTACAAGGCCGACCTGAGTGGTGCCACGCTGGAAAAGGCCGACTTGAGAGAAGGCCGCCTCGCCGTCGTGGGCGAGAAAGGCAGCTGGCAGATCGTCGGCAGCAATCTTGGTCATTCCGTTCTGGACGAGGCCATTCTAAGAGGCGCCAATCTGACGCGCGCCGACATGAAGGGGTGCTCGGCCGTCGGCGCAGACCTTCAAAGCGCCAACCTGATCGGGGTCCGGCTTCAAAACGCGGATCTTCAAGGCGCCAACCTGACCCAGGCAAACCTTTCCAGCGCGAACCTCGAAAGCACCAACCTTGCGAATTGCAACCTGAGCAACGCCATACTCGTCAAGACACACGTGATGGGGACAAACTTCACGAACGCCAATCTCGAAACGGCCAAAATTGTGGACGTTCCGCTGTCCCTCGCCAAGCTTCACAAGGCAAAACTTCCCTCGGCGCCAGAACTGCGACAAAAGACGGTCGAGGCCATTCTTCTCTCCCATAAGAAATGGATCGCGACACGTGGGGCGAAAGGCGAGCAGGCCGTGCTGGACGGGTATGACTTGAGCTGGCTCAACCTCTCCGGCCTGGACCTAAGCGGCGCCAGCCTCAAGGGGGCCAACCTTTCGGAAACCAATCTGCGCGACAGCCTTTTCGAGCTGACCGATTTTTCCGGTGCGGCCATGCAGGGTGCTAACCTGGAAGGGTGCATGCTGGCCGGCGCCAATCTTTCGGAAACGGATCTGAGCGGCACCAATCTTCGCCGCGCCCGGCTTTTCCCGGTCGAGCTTCGGGACCCGAACGGCACTTCCACGGGCCGCATCTGGCCAACGAATTTGAGCCGCGCTTCCCTCCTCGACGCCTGCCTACAGGGAGCGGATTTAACGGGCGCCAACCTGAGCCAGGCCGATCTGCGCGGTGCCGATTTGCGAAACGTCGTTCTGGTCAAGACGACGATCACCGGCGCCAACCTGGAGGGGGCTTTCTTCGGTGAACTGGGCCGCGAGGCGGCCTCGGCGTAACACCGTTTTTTTGAAACGCCGTCTTGAGTCTTCCCGAAAAGCCGTCCAGGCTTGCCATGCAAAGCCTGACGGAGAAGACACATGCCCCAAGGCCCCCTGCCCTGGCTCAATCCGGTGATTGCCCATCGCGGCGCCAGCGGAAGCGCGCCTGAAAACACGCTCGCCGCCATTCGCCGCGCCGCCGATCTTGGCGCACATTGGGTCGAGGTGGACGTCCGACAGACGGCAACAGGCGAGCTTGTCCTTCTCCACGACGCCACCCTCGATCGAACGACGAACGGCCGCGGCAAGGTCGCCGAAACCTCCTACGAAACGGTCGCGGCCCTCGACGCCGGCGCCTGGTTCGCGCCCGAGTTCGCCGGTGAACGGGTGCCGACACTGGCCGCGTTCGTCGCCCTTTGCACCGAGCGAGGCCTGTTCGCAAACGTCGAGATCAAGGCCGAAGCGGAGAGAGAAGAAGCCGTTGCGGAGGCTGTCGTCACCCTTCTCCAAGATCTCTGGCCAAACGCGAAACCACCGCCCTTGATCTCGGCAAGCCAGCCACGGATCCTTCGCAAAGCCGCCCTTGTCGTGCCGGACTTTCCGCGCGGCCTCATCGTGCGGGACGTGCCGAACGAGGTGGTCCTGGCCGAACGGGCCTCGGGCTGCGTTTCCGTCCATCCGAACGCCGACCTGCTGACCAAGGCCAAAACCGAATTTCTGCTTGCCGGCGGCTACGCCGTACTCGCCTACACCGTGAACGACCCGGAACGCGCGAGGGTGCTGCGCGGCTGGGGCGTCAACGCCATTTTCACGGACTACCCGGAGCCGGAGCGATGGCGATAGCGGCCGAAGAAACCCGGAGGGACGCCGGCGGCGTCATTCACGCGCCGGCCAAGGGAAACGCGCGCATCGTTTCGCTGGTGCCAAGCGTCACGGAATTGCTGTTTGATCTGGGCTTAGGCAACCATATCGTCGGGCGCACCCATTACTGCATCCATCCGAAAGAAGGGGTCGCACGCGTGCCGAGCCTTGGCGGTACGAAGAAAATCCGGATGGAACGTTTGCAGGAGCTGCGGCCGAGCCATGCGATCGTCAACGTGGATGAAAACCCCAGAGCAATGGCGGAGGCGATCGCAGAAGCCGGCATCGAGGTAATCGTGACGCACCCGCTTGCGCCCCTCGACAACCTTCCTCTCTATCGCCTGATGGGAAGCCTTTTCGACCGGGAGGCGGAAGCGGAAAGGTTGTCCGCCCGCTTCCTCGAAGCCTATGCGGAACTGGCGGCGGCGGCCGAAGACTGGCCAAACCGAAAGGTTCTTTACCTCATCTGGCAGGACCCCTGGATGACGGTCGCCCGCGACACCTATATCGCGGCAACCCTGGCCCTTCTCCACTGGCAAACGGTCGGCAACGAAGGACCGGAACGCTACCCCACCATCGAAATCAGCAGGGTTTGCCTGAAGGAGACCGACCTTGTTCTTTTCCCAAGCGAGCCTTACGCCTTCACACCCGCGGACGTAGAAGCCTTCCGGGCACGGTTTGCCTGCGAAGGGGTCAGGCTTGCCCGGATCGATGGCGAGATGACTTCCTGGTATGGCTCGCGCGCCATCCAGGGGCTTTGCTATCTCCGCGACTTCGCGGAACGGATCCAGCGCGAGGCGAGCTAGGCCGGAGGTCTAATGACCCGCCTCTTGCAAAAAAGCGATTACCAGCAGGGTCATCAGCCGGCGCGCACGCGCTTGGACCTCCGCATCCCCCTCGAACGCCGGCGGTCGCCCGGCAAAAGCCGGCTGGCGTTTTTCCGGCGACGTCGCCGAAGGCCCCATTTGCGCCGGCGCAACCTCCATTTGGTTCAAGCCGAACGACCACAGGGGGTCCAGCTTCCCGGAGGCGAAAGGAACATCCCCCAGTGTAATCACAACCGCAAATGCCAGCCCCAACAGGAAAGCTCGGACAACGCGGAAACTTTTCCGATCCATAATGGATTGCATCGCCTGTTCCTCCAAAACCCGAAATCAGGCTACAGTAATCATGTTAATCAATATTTAAACTATGCTTACGATTTATGATTTATTATTATTTTTTATTTTAAAATAGCGAATATTATTTGATAGAATTACGGTTCAAATTGCGCCCCTATCCCGGCCGAGGCGGCTGGAAAAAAAGTGTCGGACAACCTGGAGAAACGGAAGCTGCAAGGTTCCCTATTGACTTTGACGAAGGTTGGCGTACTTACGCGATTGGCTAAATGATCTTACTCTTGGCGAACACCCCGCTGGCCCACAATCCAACTTTCCACGGCTATACCTGACCCATGACGAAACCGACTGCCTCCACGAAAGCCAATTCTCCCAAACCACGGTCCAGGGCCTTTCTCGGCCCGGTGGCCGACCTAGCCAGCCACCTTCCCCAGGAATGGTGGCGCGACCTTTTTGATTCGCTTTATTTGCGAACGGACGGCGACGTCGTCGAGAACGACGCCAACACCATCCGCGAGGTGGACATTCTGCTGCGGGCAACGGCCCTGCGCCCGACCGATCGGATCCTGGATTTCTGCTGCGGCCAAGGCCGGCATTCGCTGGAGCTTGCCCGCCGCGGCTTTGAGAACGTCGTCGGTGTGGACCGTTCGCGCTACCTCATTCGCCTCGCCCGCCGACGGGCGATGAAGACGAGCCTCAAGGTCACCTTCCACGAAGGCGACGCCCGGACCTTCCGCTCGAAGAACGGCAATTTCGACGCCGTCATGCTGATGGGAAATTCCTTCGGCTACTTCGACAACGAAGAAGACGACATCCGGGTGCTGGAGACCGTGAAGGAGGCCCTGCGGTCCCACGGCACGATTGCGCTCGACCTGACGGACGGCGACTGGATGCGCAAGAACCTCGAACGCCGATCCTGGGAATGGATTGACGGCAACCATTTCGTTTGCCGCGAACGGTCGTTGACCGCCGACGGCGACCGACTTGTCTCCCGCGAAGTCGTCGTCCACGCCGAACGCGGCGTTATCGCCGACCAATTCTATGCCGAACGCCTCTATTCCCAGGAGCGCATTCTCGAAGTCTTGAAACGCGTTGGCTTCCAGAACGTTCGTACCCACGCCACGCTTGAGGCGGAATCCACCCAAAACCAAGATCTCGGCATGATGGCCAAGCGCTTTTTCCTGATAGCGAGCGCGCCGCAAAAAGATCCAAAACCCATTCGCGGCAAGATCATCCGAAAAGTCACCGTCGTGATGGGCGACCACCGCCTTCCGGACTCCGTAAAGAAGGCCGGCCAGTTCAATCCGGAAGACATGGACACGGTTCAGCGCCTGAAAGACGCTCTTTCCGAGCTTCATGGATATGCGTTCAACTACATCAACAACCACGCCACCCTTCACGTGGACCTCGAGAAGGACCAGCCGAACTTCGTCTTCAATCTCTGTGACGAGGGCTTCAACAACGACGCGCTGCAAGAGCTGCACGTACCAGCGCTCCTCGAGATGCTCGATATCCCTTACACCGGTGCCGGACCGGCCTGCCTCGCCATGTGTTACGACAAGGCGCTCGTCCGATGCATAGCCGCCGCGCTCGACATCCCGGTGCCGCTTGAGACCTACATGAGGCCGGAAGACCAGTCGGCGACGATGCCTTCTGTTTTCCCGGCGATCCTGAAGCCGAATTTGGGTGATAGCAGCATCGGCATCGTGCAGGACTCCGTCGTCTATACGCCGGAACAGCTTGTCTCCTATCTCATACGCCTCAAGGAAACGCTGCCCGGCCGTTCGGTTCTCGCCCAGGAGTTCCTTACCGGGTCGGAATACAGCGTCGGCATCATCGGCAACAGCGGGCAGGAGTTGCAGGCACTTCCCGTTCTCGAAGTCGATTATAGCCGCCTCGATCCAAACCTGCCGCGTATCCTTGGTTACGAATCGAAGTGGCTTCCCGATTCGCCCTACTGGAAGGATATTCGCTACCAAGAGGCAAAACTCAAACCGGAAAAGGCGCGGTTGATCGTCGATGCTTCGATGCAACTTTTCGAGCGTTTGGGCTGCCGGGACTACGCCCGCTTCGACTTCCGCGCCGACGCGCACGGCACGATCAAGCTCTTGGAAGTAAACCCGAATCCCGGCTGGTGCTGGGACGGAAAACTCAACCTGATGGCGGAATTCGGCGGGATTCGCTATGCGGATCTTTTGCGCATGATTCTGGAAGCGGCGGTCGAACGCCTTACGCTACGCGAGACGAGGGAGAAAGCCATGCCCGTTTCGGCGCTTGCCGGAGTCGCGTAAGGCGCTCAAAGCACGTTATGCTGGCGGTCTTTGGAGAGGGTCGGCCAAAGCCTTAAGGATCGAGCGCCATGCTCAATCGCCTGGTCGAGAAAATCGGCAAAGTCCTCGCCGACTACCTTGCGCAGCCGTTGCGCAAATACGAACCCTTTTCCGTCACTCCGATCGAGAAGCTGCAGGCGACCTTAAGGCCCGGCGATATTCTTCTCGTCGAGGGGAACCAGCGCTTAAGCGTTGCGATAAAATATCTCACGCAATCCACCTGGTCGCACGCCGCACTTTATATCGGCGAAGCGCTGGGTCCACCCCGCAACAACGAAGAACCAAAAACGCTGATCGAAGCGGACCTCAAGCATGGTGTCACCGCCGTGCCAATCTCGAAATATGGGGAATTGAATACGCGAATCTGCCGCCCGATCGGGTTGAGCGAAGCCGATTGCAGGCGCGTCATCGAATCTGCCCTTGCCAATCTGGGGCATGCATACGACCTAAAGAACGTCATTGACCTCTTGCGCTATCTGTGGCCGACGCCGCCGGTGCCGGTCCGCTGGCGGCGGCGAATGCTGGCGCTGGGCAGCGGCGACCCGACGCGGGCCATCTGCTCGACCCTGATCGCACGCGCCTTCCAAGAGGTGCGCTACCCGATCCTCCCCATCGTCTGTACGGACTGGGTTTATTCCCATCGGCAGGGCGGATACTTCGCGCGCGATATTCTGCATATCCGGCATCACAGCCTGTTCGCGCCGCGCGACTTCGACCTTTCGCCCTATTTTCAGATTGTAAAACCGACGATCGAACATGGCTTCGATTACACGTCTCTCGTCTGGGAAGACGACGAGCGAATCCTAGCGATCGCCAAAGAGCGCGCACCCGTGAAGTAGGGTTGCAAAAGAGTTCCGCCCATGCGCTACCAGCAAGAAACCCGAGGCCAGAATTTCTTCGCGGTAGATCCAAACCTGAAGACGCTGCTTGCTCGCCGCGCGCCCGACCTTCTTGCGCGGAACGGGGAAAGACTCCACGCCTTCGGCGCCTGGGTCGGAAGCGACGTAGACTGCGAGGCGGAATACACGGACCGCTTCGCGCCCCCCGTGCTCGAAGCCCACGACCGCTTCGGCCGGCTCACGAACCGCGTCCGCCACAACCCGCTTTACGCGGAAATCCACCGCGACGTTTATGCGCGGGGCATCGTGGGCCTAAACTTCGGACCGAAGGCGGAGCCTTTTCTCATGAGTTTCCTCATGGGATATCTGCTGTCGCAGGCGGATATCTCTATCCACTGCCCGGCGACGCTCACCGGCGCCGTGGCCTATATCCTCGGTAAGCTTCCCGAAAAAGCCGCGGCGAAGCACTATCTCGAAGGACTCCTCCGGCTGGACGGAAAGGCGCTGACCGGCGGCACATGGGCGACCGAGCTCGACGGCGGAAGCGACCTTGCCGCAACGGCTACGGTTGCGAAACGAGATGGCGAACATTTCCGGCTTACCGGCTTCAAATGGTTTGCGAGCAACCCGGATTCAGATGTGGCGCTGGCGACCGCAAGGCCGGAAGAAGCACCGGGAGGGACGGAAGGCCTCGGTCTTTACCTGGTGCCGAAGGCACTGGCGGATGGAAGCCCGAACCGCTACCGCATTCGGCGGCTGAAGACGAAGCTCGGCACGCGCGGGCTTGCTTCCGGCGAGATCGAACTCGAAGGGGCGTTCGCCTTCGAGGTGAGCCCGCCGCCCAGGGGCTTGCGGCTCATGCTCGAAGCGCTCGATTACAGCCGCGTCCACAACGCGTTCGCCGCCGCCGCCGTCGGCCGACGGGCCTTCCTGGAGGCGATCGCCTACGCCTCCCATCGCCAGGCCTTCGGAAAAATCCTCCTGGCCTTTCCCATGGTGCAGAGCGTGCTGCTCGATCTCCAGATGAACGCCGAGGCCTCCCTCACCCTCGCCTTCGAGGCCGCGGTCGCGTTTGATGAATCGGAGAAGAACGCCAAACGACTTCCCTGGCGGCGGCTGACGACGGCGCTGGCAAAATACTGGACGGCGGAGAAGGCGATCCGCGCCGCGAGCAGCGCGATCGAGGTTCTGGGCGGCGTCGGCTACACGGAAGACTACGTGACGCCCAGGCTTCTCCGGGACGCCCAGGTGCTTACCGTGTGGGAGGGAACGGCGAACATTCAGGCGCTCGAGGTGCTGCGACTGGTCGCGGGGAACGGCGAAGGCTTCGGCGCGTTCATGGCGCGCATCGAAGGCGTCCTGGGTGGGGTCAAGAGCCCCCTGGAAGAAGAATGCGCCAAGCCTTTGCGGAGCGCGCTTGCCCTCTGCGCGGATGGCGTCCGACAGGCCACCAAAAGCCCGGAAGTTGCCTCGCGGATCGCGCGGCGCCTGATGGACCGCATGGCGGTCTTGCTCGCCGCGTGCTTGCTGCTGGAAGAGGCGGCTGCCGATCTCGCCGAAAAGAAAGACGGAAGAAAAGCCTGCCTCGCGAAACGCTTCATCCGGCGCACCCTCGACTTCGACGCCGCTAGCCAGCTCCTCGACACGGAACCGCTGTTGCAACGGGATTTCGAACGGGTCGTCGGCTACGAGGAAATGCCCGCTTAGAAAGAAAAGCAGGGGCCGGACCTGGTCTAGTCCGACTTTTCAAGCTCGTCCTTAACGGCCTTGCGTCGTTCCTTGGCTTGTTCCCGGCCTTGCTCCTTAAGGGCTTTCGAATCTTCCTTTTCAAGCTCGTCCTTAACGGCCTTGCGTCGTTCCTTGGCTTGTTCCCGGCCTTGCTCCTTAAGGGCTTTCGAATCTTCCTTTTCAAGCTCGTCCTTAACGGCCTTGCGTCGCTCCTTGGCTTGTTCCCGGCCTTGCTCCTTAAGGGCTTTCGAATCTTCCTTTTCAAGCTCGTCCTTAACGGCCTTGCGTCGCTCCTTGGCTTGTTCCCGGCGTTGCTCTTTAAGGGCTTTCGGATCTTCGGGCTTGGTTGCCCATTCAGGCCGGCCAGAGAAGTCAGGCCGCTTCTCCGAAGGGGCCTTGACGCCATCCGATTTGCCCTGCGCCTTATCCGCTCCGCCTCGTCCTTGGGCGTAGGACGGGTCATTTGCTAAGAGTGTCGCCACGGCCGCGGCGACGGCGACGCCCACCACAATCAGGCGTTTAACGGTTAACGGTGCTCTACCCATGACAGATGCTCTCCATGCAACATTCCGATGGTAACGTGCGTTCATTCTTTCTCTGCCGTCCCACTCGTCATTCGCGGCTCCCAAGGAGATATTTTACGAGCGCCGCGATTCCAAGGACGAGAAGAGCGGCCACTAATATGCCAATCAAGCCCATGCCCCACCCCATTCCCTCCATGCCGTTCATCATCCGGATGCCTCCGTTGTAAGCATCAGAACACCAGAACCTTATTGGCGGCAAGTGTTTCCACCGCCAGTTCATCCATGGTACTGCGGCGGGCACCGTCCAGGATGAAGAGACGCTTCATCTTATTTCATTCCCCATAGGATACTTCTAGGCGCAAGGGAAACGCCGGCCAGTGTTGATCGCTCAACGCCGGTCGCCAGGAGCACCTTTCTGGTCCGAGCTGGAGTCCTTCGGAGCTTGTCCTTTGCCGGATTGCATTTGTGTCGTACAGGACTGCATGCGCTGCATCATCTGGGCGCGCATCTGATCTTGCGATACGTCGCCACCCATAGCACCCATTTGCCCCATGCAATTCTGCATTTGCTGCATCATGCCCTGCATCATCTGCTGCTGCATCGGCGCCATGCCTTGACCCTGCCCGTCACGCGGAGAAGGTGTAGCTCCTTCTTCTGCCTGCGCATGACCAGACGCCGCGATTGCCATCCCCACTACAACAACCGCCGCAGTGGCGATGGAAATAAGCCTTTCCATGGAAGTCTGTTTCATTCGTCTTATTCCTTTCTGATCAAGTGGGTATTCGGGATCGCCTATGGGTAGGCCGATCGGGAACAGAAAGTTTCCAATGTATGGGTTTTTGGTCGCCGTCTCCTTGAGATAGATCAAGCTTTGTTCGCCCGTTGGAGGCATCAAACCCTCCCGCTTCACGCTCGCTCCTGGCATCGTCGCAACGACGCCGGCCAAGAAGCTATGGGTGTGGCAGCCAGTATCCCGGCTTTTCATCCCGGCCCTTCCCGCCGGTTGATCGGGTAACCGCTGGCCGGGCCGAGAAGCGGCTGAATCAACATCCGGTCGAGCCACAGGTCGCGGGGTTTGCGGAACTGTTCGATGCCGATGGTCATGCCCTCATGCCCAGTCGCCGGTTGGGCGCGATAGGTCTCGAACAGGCGGTCCCACCAGGGCAGGTTGAAGCCGAAATTGCTGTTGGTCTCGTGGGGCAGGATCGAGTGATGGACGCGGTGCATGTCCGGCGTGACCACGAACCAGCGCAGCGCGCGATCAATACCGGCCGGGATACGGACATTGCCGTGGTTGAACATCGAAGTCGCGTTCAGCAGCACCTCGAAGACCAGCACGGCGACGGCGGGCGGCCCGAGGGCGGCGATCACGGCAAGCTTGATGCCCATCGAGAGCAGGATCTCCACGGGGTGGAAGCGCAGGCCGGTGGTGACGTCGAACTCGAGGTCGGCGTGGTGCATGCGGTGCAGCCGCCACAGCGCGGGCACCGCGTGGAACAGCACGTGCTGGAAATAGATCGCAAGGTCGAGCACGATCACGGAAGCAACGACGGCAACCCACCAAGGCATGGCAAGCGCGTGGAACAAGCCCCAGCCCTTGGCCTCGGCGAGAAGGGCAAAACCGACGGCGGCGATTGGAAAGGCCAGCCGGAGCACCACCGTGTTGAGGACGACGATGCCGAGGTTGTTGGGCCAGCGCGTCCGGCGGGGAACGGCCTGCTGGCGGCGGGGTGCGAGCGCTTCCCACGTCGCCATGACGACAAGGACGCCAAAGAAGGCGGCCAGGCGGATCAGGGGCTCGTTGGCCTGCAGGAAGTCGGGCATTGGTCTCTGGACCTTGCTCGGGGTCTTGCCAGCATCTTTTCAGCTTATAGGCGGATCGCAAGGCCAAACAACCTAAAACGGCCACGGCCAACGGAAACGCCGCTTTCGCGCTCTTAAGTTCGGCGACTAAAATGAAGATGTTCCATTCTCCTGCCGAAGGGTTCGCACATGCTCTACCTCATGATCAAGACCGCCATAACGGCCGCGTTGGTGGTCGCCATCGGTGAAGTCGCAAAACGCTCCCCCCTTTTCGCAGGCCTCGTGGCGTCGCTTCCATTGGTTTCGGTGCTAGCCATTCTATGGCTTTACGCCGACACCGGAAGCGAGAGCGAAGTCGCGCGACTTTGTTGGAGTATCCTGTTGATGATACTGCCATCCCTGGTTTTTTTCGTGGCGCTGCCCTTGGCCTTGCGGTTCAACCTCGGCTTCGCCGTCTCGCTGGCGTTGGCCATCGCAGTCACGGCCGCAAGCTATTGGTCCTACATGACGATCCTGGGCAGGTTCGGAATCCGCCTGTAGGCAAGCCCTGCCGTCGCCGGGAACGGCTTTCCGGGTCCATCCGTTTTCGATACGGAATGCGGCCTGGAATTGCCGGCCGCCGGCTGTATCTCCGGTGTTTACTCGATAGCGTAGATTTTCGAGCCGCCTTTCGAGAACGCATAAACCTCAAAAGGTCCGGATTTATCCCCACCCATGCCCGGAGAACCTTCCGGCATGCCCGGCAGGGCGATACCCGTGATTTTGGGGCGTTCGGCGAAAAGGCGGTCCAGCGCTTTCATGGGAACGTGGCCCTCGATGACGTAGCCATCCAGCAGTACGGTATGGCAGCCCTCAAGGTCTTCCGGCACGCCGTGTCGGCGCTTGATAAGCGCAAGGTCCTCCGTCGCCTCGACGGTGACCCGAATGCCCCTTTTCCTCAGGTAGGTGGCGTAGTCGTCGCAACAGACGCAGCCCGGGTTCTTGTATAGGACAGCATCCTTCGACGGATTCGCGGCCGATGCGGAATCCATATGCAGGAGAGTTGCCAGCAACAAAAAAAGTGCCAAGATACGCATCTGGTATCCTTACCCTTTCAATGGAAACCGCTTAGCACGCCGCCCGATTATAACTTCTAAATTTTGTTGGCGTCCCCAACGGGATTCGAACCCGTGTTGCCACCTTGAAAGAGTGGAGTCCTAGGCCTCTAGACGATGGGGACGAAGCACATGATCGGGCGCCACGTCTAAACTGGAAAGGGCCTAAAATCAAGCCCTTCCAAAGGTTTCCCTAGGCATCCGGGCGGGCCTTCGCGGCGTCCTCGATGAAAAGCTGGACTTCGTCCCGCCCCTGCCAGCGGTTGGCCCGCAGGTGGCCGGCCACGTGCAGCCCCACCCCGCCCTTTTCGAGCAGGGCCTGGCCGAGCGGCGTCGCCACGGCGCGGAAGGCGATTCCCTTGAGCCGGGCGCTGCCGGCGGCGTCCGTGATCACGCAGCGGACGTGGTCGGTGCCCACGACGTCGGCAAAGGCAATGCGGGCATTGGCAAAGGCGAACCGCGGTTCGGCGTTGCCGGAGCCGAAGGGGGCGAGACGTTCGAGGAGGCCGACGAACTCGGCCGTCGCCGCCCCCGGCGAAAGCGCCCCGTCGAAGTCAAGGGAAGGGACGAAGCCAAGCCTGGCAAGAGCCCCGCCGATGCGGTCGTTCAGGAACTCCCGGAGCTTCGGCAGGTTTTGGGCGGTGCCTGTGAAGCCCGCCGCCATGACGTGCCCGCCGCCGGTTGCGACAAGGCCGGCCTGGCGGGCGGCGAGGACGGCGCTGCCGAGATCAACGCCCGGCACCGAACGGCCCGAGCCGGCGGCACGATCCCCGGTCACCGCGGCGACGAAGGCGGGCCGGTTGTAGCGTTCCCGAAGCCGGCTGGCGACGATGCCGACAACGCCCGGATGCCAGCCTTCCCCATAGACAAAGGCGATCGCGCCGCCAGCCGAGGCTTCGACTCTTGCGATCGCCTGCTCCAGGACCTCCGCTTCGATCCGCTGGCGCTCAACGTTCAAGGCGTCGAGACGGCCAGCAAGCTCGCGCGCTTCGATCGGGTCTTCGGTTGCCAGCAGCCTGGCGCCAAGGTCTGCCTCGCCGACGCGCCCGCCGGCGTTCACGCGAGGCCCCAGAAGGAACCCGAAATGGTAGGCGGTAGGCGGCTGGTCGAGCCTCGCCACGTCGGCGAGTGCTGCGATGCCGGGATTGCCGCGCCGGGCGGCCATCTTCAAGCCTTGGGTGACGAGAGCGCGGTTGAGGCCGACCAAGGGGGCGACGTCGGCGACCGTGCCCAAGGCGACGAGGTCGAGCCATTGGAGAAGGTCGGGCTCGGGCCGCGCCCCATACCAGCCGGACTTCCGCAGATGCCGGTTCACCGCAACAACCAGAAGATAGGCAACCCCAACCGCGGCAAGTTCACGGTTCCGGCCGGTTTCGTCGAGCCGGTTCGGGTTGACGACGGCGAACGCCTTCGGGAGCCTCGGCTCGCCGATATGGTGGTCGATCACGACGACGTCGAGGGAAGCCTCGGCCGCCGCCTCGAGGGCCGAAAAAGCCGTCGTTCCGCAATCGACCGTGAGCACGAGGGAAACCCCTTCCTCCCGCAGGCGAAGAAGGGCCGGCGCGTTCGGCCCGTAGCCTTCCTTCAGGCGGTCCGGGATATAGACACGGAGCGCCGCCCCCACTACCCGGAAGAAGCGCTCCAGAAGGGCTGAGGAGGTAGCGCCATCCACGTCGTAATCGCCGAAGACGGCAACGCGTTCCCCCTTGGCGATCGCCTCCGCGATGCGGTGGGCGGCCTTCTCCATGTCCTTGAATAGAGAAGGGTCTGGAAGAAGCCTGCGGAGCGTCGGCTCGAAAAAACTTTCCGCCTCTTCCAGCTTGATGCCGCGGGCGGCGATGACGCGGCCGATGATCTCGGGCACGTCGAGCCGCTGGGAAAACGCCATGCCGGCCCGCGCGTCCGCAAGCCTCGCCCGCCAGCGCTTGCCCGAAAGCGAGCGTTCGACCCCCAGGAAACTTTCGCCCGGCTCGGGCTCCGCCATCGCGAGAGACTTAGCGATCTACCGGCTCGAAGCCGGACTTGCGATTGAAATTGTGCCTTGCCTCGATCATCCGCACCGTGCCCGTCTTCGAGCGCATCACCGTCGAATAGGTATAGGCCCCGCCAGCGAAGCGCCGCACGCCCCTCAACATCGAGCCGTTCGTCACCCCGGTCGCCGCGAACATGACGTCGCCCCTGGCCAATTCGCTCAAGCCATATTTGCGATCAAAATTCGTGATGCCGCAGCGTTCGCCCCGGGCGCGTTCGTCGTCATTGCGGAACTGCAGCCTGCCCTGCATCTGGCCGCCGATGCAGCACAAAGCCGCCGCCGCCAAGACTCCTTCCGGCGCGCCGCCCACCCCCATGTAGATGTCGACGCCGCTGTCCTTCGTCGCGGTCGCGATCACGCCGCTCACGTCGCCATCCGAAATCAGCATGATGCGCGCGCCCGCTTCGCGGACGCTAGCGATAAGGGCGTGATGCCGGGGCCGGTCGAGGACGCAGACGACGAGATCCGCAACGTCCAGTTTCTTCGCCTTGGCAAGGGCTTGCAGGTTTTCCTTTGGGCTCACGTCGAGGTCCACGATGCCCTCGGGCAGGCCGGGGCCGACGGCGATCTTGTCCATATAGACGTCGGGGGAATTCAGAAAGCCGCCATGTTCGGCCATAGCGACGACGGCGAGCGCGTTCTGCCCGCCCTTCGCCGTGATCGTCGTCCCTTCCAAGGGATCGAGCGCCACGTCCACCTTGGGGCCCGAACCGGTGCCGACCTTTTCGCCGATGTAGAGCATGGGCGCTTCGTCGCGTTCGCCCTCGCCGATCACGACGGTGCCGTCGATCGCGACGCCGTTCAGCGCCGCCCGCATCGCGTCCACCGCCGCCTGGTCGGCTGCCTTTTCGTCACCCCGCCCCATGAGGAGCGAGGCCGAAAGGGCCGCCGCTTCCGTCACCCGGACCACTTCGAGCGCGAGGTTGCGCTCCAACGTTCCCTTGATATCCATTTCCCCCCTCGGTTCGTTCCGCTATGACCGGTCGTCGAAGGCTTCGACGCGGATCATTCTCGGCGATTCTGCAATCGTATCCAAGCGTTTGATTTTCTGGAGCGCGCGGCGCATAGCGGCCTCGCTAGTCTCGTGCGTCGTCAGCACGATCGGGACGGCCGAGCCGGGCGCGCGCTGGCGCTGAAGCATCGCCTCCAGCGAAACGTTCTCGTCGCGCAGGATCGCCGTTACATCGGCGATCACGCCCGGGCGATCCAGCAGCATGAGCCGCACGTAATAGGCACCCTTGTGGCGTTCCATCGGGGCCGACGAGACCTTCACCAGACGGCCCACCGGCACCGAGAAAGTGGGAAGCCTTCTCCCGCGCGCAATATCCACGAGGTCGGCCACGATGGCCGATGCCGTCGGGCCGGCGCCGGCGCCGCGCCCCTCGAACATGGTGTTTCCGACGAAGTCGCCTTCGGCGACGATGGCGTTGTCGACTCCTTCGACATAGGCGATAGGAACCGATAGCGGCACCATGCAGGGATGCACGCGCTGCTCGATCCCGTCCTCGGTCATCCGCACGATGCCGAGAAGCTTGATCCGGTAGCCGAGTTCTTCGGCGTAGACGATGTCCAGGGCGCTCACATGCCGGATGCCTTCCGTATAAACGCCCGCAAAATCCATCTCGCAGCCGAAGGCGACGGAAGCAAGAATGGCGAGCTTATGAGCGGCGTCTATCCCGTCCACGTCGAAGGAGGGATCGGCCTCGGCGTAGCCAAGCCTTTGGGCGTCCTTCAGGACGGCCTTGAACTCACGCCCGGACCGGCGCATCTCCGTCAGAATAAAGTTACTTGTACCGTTCAAGATGCCGTAGATACGGCGGAGTTTGTTGCCGGCAAGCCCCTCGCGCAGGGCCTTGATGATCGGCACGCCGCCCGCCACCGCCGCCTCATAAGCCAGGGTCAGCCCCTTTTCTTCCGCCTGGCGGGCGAGCGAAAGCCCGTGATGGGCGAGCATCGCCTTGTTCGCGGTGACGACGTGGCGGCCACGACCGAGCGCCGTCTCGCAGATCGCTTTCGCGATCCCTTCAGCGCCGCCGATCAACTCAACGACGACGTCGGCGTCGGCTTCCGCCGCCATCTGGACCGGGTCGTCGAACCATGGCACGTTCCGAAGATCGATCCCACGCTCGCGGCTGCGGTCGCGCGCGGAAACCGCCGAGACAACGAGCGAGCAGCCACACCGTTCGGTAAGCAATTCCCCGTGTTCGCGCAGAATGCGACAGGTGCCAGCCCCAACCGTGCCAAGCCCGGCGATCGCGATCTTCACTTCCCTGCTCAAGACGCGGCGACCTTTCGTTGCAGCTTTTCGAGCACGGCGTCGGAAGACGCAAGAAATGTCCGGATGTTCCGCACCGCCTGGCGGGTCCGGTGCTCGTTTTCGACGACGGCCAAGCGAACATACCCCTCGCCGTATTCGCCGAAGCCTAAGCCTGGCGAAACGGCGACCTTCGCCTCCTGCAGCAGAAGCTTCGAGAACTCGAGCGAGCCGAGATGGGCAAAGGATGCCGGCAACGGCGCCCAGACGAACATCGTGGCGGGCGGCAAAGGTACCTGCCACCCCGCACCCCGCAGGCCCTGCACGAGCACGTCCCGGCGCTTGCGGTAGGTCTGGCGAATGTCCTCGACACAGTTCTGCGGACCGTTGAGCGCCGCCGCGCCGGCCACTTGAATGGGCGTGAAGGCGCCATAGTCCAAGTAGGACTTGATGCGGGCGAGCGCGCCGATGAGCTGCCGGTTGCCGGTAGCGAAGCCGATCCTCCACCCTGGCATGTTGTAGGTCTTGCTCAAGGAGGTGAATTCCACCGCGACATCCTTGGCCCCGGGAATTTGCAGGATCGAGGGCGGCGGCGCGCACTCGAAATAGATCTCCGCGTAGGCCAGGTCCGAAAGCACGTAAATCTGATGGTGCCGGCAGAAATCCACGACTTGGCCGTAAAAGTCCAGATCAACGACCTGGGTGGTCGGGTTGGATGGAAAGTTGAGCACGAGCAAACTCGGCGGCGGCACGCTGTGACGGACCGCCCGCTCAAGCCCCTTCATGAACTCGCCCATGTCCGGGCCAAGGGGAATGTGCCGGATTGACGCCCCTGCGATGATGAAGCCGTAAGGATGGATCGGGTAGCTCGGGTTCGGCACCAGCACGATATCGCCGGGCGAGGTAATCGCCTGGGCAAGGTTGGCCAAGCCCTCCTTCGATCCGAGTGTCACGATCGTTTCGATTTCGGGATCGACCGAGACACCGAAGCGGCGGGCGTAATAATTGGCGAGCGCCTTACGAAGGCCGGGAATGCCGCGTGAGTTCGAGTAGCGGTGCGTTTTCGGGTCCTGCACCGTTTCAATCAGTTTTTCAACAATATGGCGCGGGGTCGGCCGATCGGGATTGCCCATGCCGAAGTCGATGATGTCTTCGCCCGCCGCGCGCGCCTTCGCCTTCATCGCGTTCACTTCGGCAAAGACATAAGGCGGAAGCCGCCGGATCCTATGAAATTCCTGTTCCATTTCCATCCAATATCACCTCTCTCCTACCCCGGCCCCTACATCTGGAGGGCCCGTGGGCGGGCGGAGGGAAGTTTGCGTCTCAAATCTAGTAATCGATATAAACTTCCGTCCGCCGGTTGCCGGCCTCGCCGGACGGCATTACCTCGTAGTAAAGCGGTTCGGAGTCTGATTTCGCGCCGACATAGATCTTTTCCGGCGGAACCCCAAGGCGCATCAACTCCTTGGCAACCCGGTTCGCACGATCAACGGAAACGTTGAGGTTCGTGAGCTGGTGCGTCGTCGGGTCCAAATCCCGCGTTCGGCTGCTGGCATGGCCGACGACCCGAACCGACCTGCCGTTCTGGCGGAACAGACCGACGACGTCGTTCAACACCGCGCGGTCGTTTGCGTCAAGCGAACTGGACCCGATCTCGAAGGGAATCGTCGCCACCAGCATGGACATGCCGACGGTGGTCTGGTCGAACGTCTCCAACGGCTGCGGCGCGCCGGGCGCCGTCGAAGCGATGAGTGCCGAGGGCGCCGCAAGGCCACCCCCCGCAACGCCATTCCGGGGCAGCTCTTCGAGAGGGGGAAGAGCCTGACCGGCGGGCAGCGGCGAAAACGCTTCTTGCTGCATATTGGCCGGCAAGGTGCGTGCCGCCGACTGCGTAAGGTATTGCTGCATTGTTTGGTTCAATTCGTTCGCGCTAGCCGGAAAGTAAGGCAAGGAAGGCACGATTTCCGAATTCGGAATCTGCAGCGACGCCGCCACCATCTCCGGCGGGGCGATAGGGCGCGGCGCAATCGCCGTCGGACGCGGAGACGCCATCACCGACTGCCGCGACGGCACGCCCGGCTGGGGCGCCTGCGAAAAAACGGGCGGCGGCGGCGCCTTTGCCGTCAACGTGCCGGTTTGTTCGCCGAGGGGGGTAAGGGAATCGTTCGGCATCGGGCGCGGCTCGGAAAGCTCGCCGGCGACCGTCACCGGCGAACGAGGCGCGGCGGCTGGTGGCGGCGCCTCTTTCGGAACGGGCCTCGGCCGGGGCGGTGGCAGGGCCTTGTCCATCTCGGACTGCAGGCGAATCGTCTCGTCCGAATATTGTGCGCGCGCACGGTCCGCCACCAGGCCTTTCGTGACTTCGGCCGCCTGCCCCGGATCATAGACCGGCGGCCTTGGCGGCACCTCGCTCAAGTTCGGGAAAGCCTCATCCTCGGCAGCTTGCCGTTCCCGCTCCAAGGCGAGATCGAGCGCCCCGGACCCTTCCGCATAAGCCTCGTCGTCTTCAAACCAGCCAGCGACGCCCTTGTACCATTCGATGGGGTTCGCCGCGTCGGGGACCTGGCTGCACCCGGCCAAGGTGAAAAGGAACACCCCCAGAGCAATTCGCAAAGAGAGGCAAGCCCTTGCTTGCAAGAAAATCCGCTTCGACTTAAATAAACACGTCTCCATGACAGGGAACACCCTCCTCGACGAGGCAATCTGAGAAGCACGCATGGCTTCTTCCTGTCCTCGGAAAATGGACAAGCCGCAAAGCGCCTTATAAATCATAAGGGAATCCAGGATGAACGATCAACCGAACTCCACTAAACAACCCTCGGATTCTAGCAGACTATCCGAAAATCTGCGGCAGATTGCTGAAAAGAGCCAGAGAATCGTTGAGGATTTCCTTACAAAACAGGCCCAGGAAGGGGACACGGGCATGGCCGTCCCGATGAGCATAGGCACGGCCTTTCTCGAAATGACGGCCAAGATGATGGCAAACCCCGCCAAATTGCTCGAGGCCCAGGCGGAACTTTGGCAGAACTACCTCAACCTTTGGCAGCACGCGACGCGGCGCGCCATGGGTATCGAGACGTCTCCCATCATCGAACCCGAAGAATCCGATCGCCGCTTCCAAAGCCCGGAATGGCAGGAAAATCCGCTATTCGATTTCATCAAGCAGTCCTACCTGCTAACGGCAAGGTGGACGCAATCCCTTGTCTCGAAGGCCGAAGATCTGGACGAAGACACTGCCCGGAAGCTTGATTTTTACTCCCGCCAGTTCGTCGACGCGATAGCACCGACAAATTTTTTGCTCACGAATCCGGAGGTTCTCCGGGCGACGCTTGAAAGCAAGGGTAACAACCTGGTCCGGGGATTGAACAACCTTTTGAAGGACCTTGAAAACGGTAAGGGCAAACTTCGCATCCTGCACACGGATCCAGAGGCTTTCAAAATTGGCGGGAACATCGCCTGCACGCCGGGCAAGGTGATCTATCAGAACGAACTCATGCAATTGCTGCAATTTTCGCCGACGACGGAGAACGTCTACAAGCGGCCGCTTCTAATCATCCCGCCCTGGATCAACAAATATTACATACTCGACCTGCGCGAATCGAATTCCTTCGTCCGGTGGGCCCTTGACAAGGGGCATACCGTCTTCGTCATCTCATGGGTAAATCCGGACGAAAAACTCGCCAATAAAACCTTCGAGGATTATATGCTCGAAGGACCGCTGGAAGCCATGGACGCCATCGCAAAGGCGACCGGCGAGAAGGAGCTCAACGTTCTCGGCTATTGCATCGGCGGCACCTTGCTGGCCTGTACCCTCTCCTACCTCGCCGCAAAAAAGGATCGTCGCGTCCATAGCGCCATTTTTCTCACCGCGATGGTGGATTTCGAAGACCCCGGCGAGCTTTCCGTATTCATCGACGAGGCCCAGATCGGCGTCCTCGAAAAGAAGATGGAAAAACAAGGCTATCTGGAAGGTCACGAAATGAACGCGACCTTCAATATGCTGCGCGCGAACGACCTGATCTGGTCTTTCGTCGTAAACAATTACCTGCTCGGCAAAGAACCTTTCCCGTTTGATCTTCTCTACTGGAATGCCGATTCGACACGAATGCCGGCCGCCATGCATAGCTTTTACCTGCGGCGCATGTACCTGGAAAACAAGCTCGTGAAGCCGGGTGCGATCCACCTGGGCGGCGTGCCGATCGACCTGCGGAAGATTGACCTGCCGATTTATATTCTTGCCTGCCGGGAGGACCATATCGCGCCCTGGAAATCGGTGTATGCCGCGACGCAGATCTACAAGGGCGATGTGCACTTCACGCTGGCGGCTTCCGGTCACGTGGCGGGAATCGTGAACCCGCCTACCAAGAAGAAATACAATTTCTGGACGGCCGAGAAAAATCCGCCTTCGCCGGAGGAGTGGCTGGCCATCGCCAAGGCGACGGACGGTTCCTGGTGGTTGGATTTCGGCAAGTGGCTTGCGCCGAAGGGCGGGGCGAAGGTCAAGGCGCGCACGCCGGGCGACGGCGCGTTGAAGCCGGTCGAGGACGCTCCCGGCAGTTACGCAAAGGTCCGCGTGGATTGATTACTTCTTGAGCGCCGCCAGGTACTCGGCCGCGAGGTCCACGTAATGGGCATTCGTATCCGGCAGGAATTCCCGCTCTTCCCGGGTAAGGTCGCGGACGTGGCACGCCGGGCTCCCCGCCCATAGCTGGCCCCGCTTGACACGCCTACCCTGGGTCACGAGGGCGCCGGCGCCCACCATTGCCCCGCCTTCGACGACGACGCCATCCATTACCGTTGCTTTCATGCCCACAAAACTGCCGTCCTCCAACGTACAGGCATGCAGGACGGCAAGGTGCCCGACGGTGACCCCGTTCCCGATATAGGTGCCAAGACCGTTTCGCGTCACGTGGATCACCGTGTTGTCCTGGATGTTCGTGCGTTCGCCGATGCGAATTTCGTTCACGTCGCCGCGGATCACGACCCCGAACCAAATGCCGGAGCGCGCACCGATCTCGACGTCGCCGATCACCGTTGCCGTCGGCGCGATGAAAGCATCCCCCGCAATCTTTGGCAGACAATTCCGGTAGGGAAAAATATTTCCAGTCATCGTTCGCCGTCTCCGGAGAGTGTTCCCGCGTTCACGGGAAAAGGGGCTTCTGTTCGAGCCCGGTCGGTTCCGGAATGCCAAAAACGAGGTTGAAATTCTGCACGGCCTGGCCGGAAGCGCCCTTTACGAGATTGTCGATGGCCGAGATCACGATGGCGCGATCGGGCAGCCGGTCCGGAAAAACGCCGATCAGGCAAAAATTGGACCCCCGCACGTGCCGCGTGGCCGGCGCGACGCCGTCCGGCAAAACGCGCACAAAAAATTCCTTTTCGTACCGCTTCGCGAGGGCGGCCCTTAAGTCCGCGGCGGCCGCGTTCTTCCCGAGCCGGACATAGATCGTCGAGAGGATGCCCCGGTTCATCGGCACGAGATGGGGCGTAAACGATACCGTCACGTCCCGGCCCGCCGCAAGAGCCAGCCCCTGCTCGATTTCCGGGACGTGCCGGTGCCGACCGACGCCGTAGGCGTGGATGCCTTCCGCCACTTCGGCGAAAAGGCTTTGCTCCTTTAGCGCCCGCCCGGCACCGCTGACACCGGACTTCGCATCGATAACGATATCCCGGGGTTCGATAAGGCCTTCGGCCAGAAGCGGCATCAGCGGCAATAGAGCCGACGTCGGGTAACAGCCAGGGCACGCAATCAGACGCGCCTTCGCGATCGCCTCGCGGGCAAGCTCGGTCAAGCCGTAGACCGCCTCCTTCTGCAACGTTTCGGCTCGATGCGGGTGCCCGTACCATTCCGCGTACGCCGCCGAATCGGCGAGCCGGAAATCGGCCGAAAGATCGAAAATCTTGAGGTGCCCGGGCAAGGCCGCCACCGTCTCTTGGGTGGCGCCGTGCGGCAGGCAGCAGAAGACGACGTCAACATCGGAAAAATCGGCGTCCGCGATCCGAATCAACCGCGGCAGACCAAGCCCGCCAAGATGGGGGAAAACGGCCTCCACGGTCTCGCCGGCGTGGCGATCGGCCGTCAGCGTCTGAATCTTCGCCCGCGGATGCCGGACAAGAATCCGCAGCAGCTCGGCGCCCGTGTAACCGCTGGCGCCAAGAACGGCGATCCGTATCGCCTTCGGGTTTTCGTTCATGCCTTCTCTCCGATAACCTCCCGTTATAGCAAAAGGGACGCCCCATGGGCGTCCCTTTTCCGATCAGGAGGTTCCCCCGGGAATTAGCGTTTTGAGAACTGGAAGCTGCGTCGCGCCTTGCTCCGGCCATACTTCTTGCGCTCCACGGTGCGGCTGTCGCGCGTGAGATACCCTCCCTTTTTCAGGAGCGATCGCAAGGTGGGCTCGTAATAGGTGAGCGCCCGGCTGATGCCGTGCCGTACGGCGCCGGCCTGCCCGGAAAGCCCGCCCCCCTTCACCGTGCAGGCGATGTCATATTGGTCGACCCGATTGACGATGGAAAAAGGCTGGCGAACGATCATGCGGAGCACCGGCCGCGCAAAATACAGCTCGACGTTCTTGCCGTTGACCTCGATCTTGCCGGAGCCCGGCTTCAGCCAGACCCGGGCAACGGCGTCCTTCCGCCTTCCGGTCGCATAGGCCCGACCCTGCCCATCGAGCTTCTGTTCATAGACAGGCCCCCCGCCAAGCATGGTAGGGGCGACATGGGTTTGTCCCGCGGCTTTAAGCTCGGTCAGATTTTCCAGCGTCTTTTTTTCCTCCGTCATAGCGTATCTCAAGCCCGTTTGTTCTTTGGATTCATACCGGCGATGTCGAGCGTTTCTGGCTGTTGCGCCGTATGGGGATGGTCCGGGCCCGCATAGACATGCAGCTTTCGGAGTTGCGCCCGTCCGAGCGGCCCCTTCGGAATCATCCGCTGAACCGCGGTCAGGATGACCCGTTCCGGACGCGCGCCTTGAAGCCGTTGGGTAAAGTTCTTTTCCTTGATACCGCCCGGATAACCCGTGTGCCAATAGAAAAACTCGCGCTCCAGCTTGCGGCCGGTCAGCTTGATCTTCTCGGCGTTGATGACGACGATGTTGTCGCCACAATCCACGTGCGGCGTATAAATTGGCTTATGCTTGCCACGTAGGCGCATGGCGAGACGGCTGGCCAGCCGGCCAAGGATAAGCCCCTCCGCATCGACCAGGTACCATTTCCTGTTCACGTCCGTCGGTTTTGCTGAAAAAGTTTTCATGGGCTCGCATACGCAAAATGTTTGAAATACCGGCGCGGAGTATGCCAGAAAAATCGCCGCTGTCAACGAAATTTCCTTTAAAATTAGAAGGATAGATGCGCGGTATTATATGATTTTAAGGGCTGGTTTCGCGGGCGATCCAGGCGAAGAAATCCGGATTGCCCTGGCTCAAGGGCCAGGCGACGACGCAGGGGCAAGCGTAGCTATGGATTTCCTTAACGCGGGCGATGGCCGCATCGACACAGGCTTTTTGGGTCTTGGCGATGACGATGGATTCGCGTTCGTCCGCAACCTTGCCCTCCCACCAATAGAAGGATTGGATTGGATCGAGGACGTTCGCGCACGCGACGAGACGGCGCTCGACAAGATCGCGGGCAAGCCGTTCGGCCTCGGCCTTCGAGCCCGCCGTCATGTAAAGAAAGAAGAAGGTATTCGTATCTTTTCCGTCCAAGGCATGCCCCGCCAGTTAAACCAAATCGGGTCTCCAATGCTCCTTGGTGACCATGATAATCTAGCCTAGGATAACCATCCGGTCACCTCCGCACGAAGATGGAATGTCGGCAGAACAAATACATAGAGGAAAAAGTCCGTGGGGCGACTCACCCTGCCGATGCCGAAAGCCCGTCCTGTGCCGCGAACCTTGCGTTGAACGCCGTGGCCTCGCATGGAAGATAATGGGTCGAAGGATCGGGCGATGAAGGTTCTCTTCGTAACCTCGACGCGGATCGGGGACGCTATTCTGACGACGGGGGTTCTTTCCTACCTCCTCGAGCGATACCCGCAGGCGTCCTTCACGGTCGCCTGCGGACCGTTGGCCGCGCCTCTTTTTCCAGCCCTTCCAAGGCTGGAACAGATCCTCCTGATCCACAAGCGCCCCTATGACCTTCACTGGCTGGAGTTATGGGCGAAATGTGCCCCCCATCGTTGGGACGTCGTCGTGGACATGCGGTCTTCCCTTTTAAGCTTCGGCCTCTTTGCCCGCGAACGGCACATCTACCAGCGCTGGCATCGCAGCAAGGGCGGGCACAAGGTCGAGCAGTATGGGCGGGTTCTTAGGGACCCGCAGGAGACACCGAACCCCCGCGTCTGGACAACGGCGGAACACCATGAAAAGGCGCGCAAGCTGGTCCCCACCGGCAAGCCCGTCATCGGCTTCGGTCCGACAACGAGTTGGGAAGGCAAGCAATGGCCGATCCCGCGCTACGTCGAGCTCGTAAAACGCCTGATTGCGCCGGACGGCATGCTACCCGGCGCCCGGATCGCCCTTTTCGGAACCGCCTCGGAACGGGAAATCCTGCGGACAATCATCGACGTCATCCCACCGCAGGATTTCGTGGACATCATCGGCAAGGGAGATTTGCTGACGGCCGCCGCCTGTCTTCAGCGCTGCCATTTTTTCATTGCGAACGACACCGGCCTCATGCACCTGGCGGCCGCGGCCGGTGTGCCGACACTTGGCCTTTTCGGGCCGAGCCGCAAAGAAGTCTATGGGCCTTGGGGGGAATGCACCGGCGTGGCTGAGACGGCGGTCCCGGCGGAGGAACTTATCTCCCAGATTGGGCGCAGCACCGGCACGCTCATGGAAAGCCTCCCCCTTGAGACCGTCGAGGCCGCCGCCCGCGCCCTTTGGGCACGCTGTGCCTGCCAGAAGTCGAAGGGTTCCCCCTCCTGGGCGGACAATTCTTGAAGGCGGCGGCTTTCTAGCGAATGGTTTCGCCGGCAAGTGCCGTGTAAAGCCGCTTGCCCGCCTCGGTCGGGACCAGAACTCCACCCGACCCCTTGTCCCAGCGCCTCTCTGCGATCAGGCCTTCCTGTTCGAGTTCGGCAACCGCCTGCGGCGCGCTGAATTTGCGGTTCAGCATAACGGCGCTGATGCCGCGCACGGGCGGCGGTATCGCACACAATTCCTCCAGAATGCGGAAAGAAACGCTGTTGCGCTCGATTTCCATCCCGTCCCCGTTTTCGGTCCGCAAGCGCGTCTAGCGCCCCTCCGGCGATTGCTCCGGCGGGACGCCCGGCCGCAGGCGTTCCCGCTCAAGAAGTTTACGGAAACATTGGCCAAGCGCGTAAAAGAAAAGAAAGCCGAACAAGACGAGAGCGGCAAAAAGAAGATGCCGCCGCCAGGCCGCCGCCCATTCGACGAGAGAGGGCGCCAAGTCGAAAAGCCAAACCGCGCTGGCAAGGGCGCCGAAGATGCCGACAAGCAGCAACCCCACGTAACGGCGCATGGCCGAGCCCCAGCGCAGGCGTTCCGGAACGCCGAGAACGACGTGGGTAAGCTCACTGCGATTGCGATGGCGCAGGTTTTCGACCGGCCACGGCTCAACCGTCTTATCCCACCAGACGACGGGGATGTTTTCCTTCTTGAGCGCCAGCCGCAGCCTAAGCGTGGAGTGGGATTCGAGGGCGCCCGTGAATGCTGTCAGCCTTCGGTTGATCCTCACCAAGAGGAACGTGAGCCAGGCGATCGCCGCCGTTGCGATCACCGCCAGAACAGATACCCAAATCGGAATCGAATGCATCGTCTTACGCCCAATCGCGGGGCCTGTTTATATGGGCTTTCAAATCCAAGAATATCAGAGGAAATCTGGAAAAAAAGCCTCGCAAACGAAAGGCCGCCGTATGCCGCGGTCGTTAACCATGGTTTCGTTTAGAGAAATTGGTCGGAGCGGCGGGATTCGAACCCACGACCCCCACACCCCCAGTGTGATGCGCTACCAGGCTGCGCTACGCTCCGACCGGGGCAAGCCGCGGGCGCACTATAAGGACGATCCGCCGTTTTCGCAACGGAGGTGCCCCTCAATCGCAAAGTTTCCGTAGCGTGTTCCGAAGGTCTTCGAGTTCGCCGAGAACGGCGCAAAGTTCCGCCCGCTTCGCCGGATCGCTATTACCTTCGATCGACGTTTCCTCCGCGTCCTCCGGGGGCTTGCCATTTTTATAGACGCCGTTTCGCAGAAGTTTCTGCACGCCCATGATCGTGTACCCTTCCTCGTAAAGGAGGGCGCGGATCTGGCGAAGCAGGGCGACGTCTTCCGGTCGATAGTAACGCCGGCCGCCGCCCCGTTTCAGCGGGCTGACCTGTGTGAACTTCCCTTCCCAGAAACGAAGCACGTGCTGGGGAACGTCAAGCTCGGAGGCAACTTCGCTGATGGTACGGAACGCGGACGCCGACTTGCCAACACGACGCGTGGGCATCAGGTTCAGCGATTCAACCATTCAAAACCTCTGGGAATCCTAACGCGAGATTCCAGAAAGTGTCTTATTTATCCTATTCTTAAGGACCTGCGACGCGCGGAAGACAAGAACGCGCCTGGGCAGGATTGGCACCTCCTCGCCCGTTTTCGGGTTGCGGCCAATGCGCCGGCCTTTTTGACGGATGGAAAAGCTTCCAAACGAGGAAACTTTTACCGGCTCGCCGCGCACCAACGCATCCGAAATCAACTTCAGCGCCGACTCGACCAGTTCTGCCGACTCGTTTCGCGAAAGACCGATTTCCTGATAAACGGCCTCGGTCAAATGTGCGCGTGTAACCGTACTTTCGCCCATAAGCGGCCCCCTGATTTCGCGAGAACCCTACTCCGGACGAAAATGGCCGTCAACATTACCGAATAGGAGAATTTTCCGGGAGGCCGCCGCTACCAGCGCGTTAACGCGGCACCCCAGGTGAATCCACCACCCATCGCTTCCAGCAACAAAAGATGGCCCGGCTGAATACGGCCATCCTCGACCGCCTTTGTCAACGCAAGCGGAATGGAAGCCGCCGACGTATTCGCGTGCTCCTCGATGGTGACGATCACGCGCTCGATCGGCAGTCCGAGTTTCCTGGCCGTGCTGGAGAGGATGCGCCGGTTTGCCTGATGGGGAACGATCCAGTCGATATTTTCCGCCTTGAGGCCATTGGCATCAAGCGCCTCATGGACAACATTGGAAAGGTTGACAACGGCGTGACGAAAAACCTCGCGCCCAGCCATCCGCAAGTGGCCGACCGTTTGGGTGGCAGATGGCCCGCCGTCCACATAGAGAAGATCGCGGTAGCGGCCGTCCGAGTGAAGGTGCGTGGATAAAATCCCTGCTTTTTCCTGGCTTGGCGGCCCCTCTTCGGCGCGGAGCACGACGGCCCCGGCCCCATCCCCGAAGAGAACGCAGGTGCGCCGGTCCGTCCAGTCTAGAATCCGCGAGAAAGTCTCCGCCCCTATCACGAGGGCGGTCTTTGCCTGTCCAAGCCGAAGGAAATTGTCGGCGACCGCCAGCCCGAAAACAAAACCCGAACAAACCGCATGGACGTCGAAGGCCGCTCCGCGCGTCATGCCAAGGCGCTCCTGCACCTGGGTCGCCGTCGAGGGAAAGGTAAAATCCGGCGTCGCGGTCGCCAGCACGATTAGGTCAACGTCCTCGACCCTCACACCGGCGTGCTTGAGTGCCGCTTGGGCCGCGCGCGTCGCCAGATCGGACGTGGTTTGGCCATCCGCCGCGACATGACGCTTCCGGATGCCCGTCCGTTCGACGATCCATTCGTCCGACGTATCAACCAATTTTGCAAGGTCGGCGTTCGTTAGAACGCGCTCCGGCAGGTAAGAGCCGCAGCCCGCAATTCGCGAGTGCCGCATCATGCGGGAGTCGCCGCTTTCTTCAGAGCCAGACCGTCGGCGCTGAATTTCTCGAATGCGCCGGTGATCTTCTCGTTAAAGCCGAAGGTCGCCATGTCGATCGCTACCCCGATGGCGTTGGCAAAACCCAGCGCATCCGCCCCGCCGTGCGATTTCACGACGATGCCGTTCAAACCCAACATCATGGCGCCGTTGTATCGCCTGGGGTCCATCTTTCGCTTGACCTTGCGAAGGCTGGAACGGGCCAACAGATATCCAAGGCGAGCCATCGGCGAACTCTGGAAGGCTTCTTTTAAAATCTGCGTATAGAACTTCGAGACCCCTTCGGCGGTCTTCAGCGCCACGTTGCCCGTGAAGCCATCGGTAACGGCCACGTCCACTTTTCCTTCGAGGATGTCGTTGCCTTCTATGAAGCCATAAAACTTCACCGGGAATCCCTCGGTCCGCAGAATGGTCGCCGCATCACGCAAATATTCGTGGCCTTTCATCTCCTCCTCGCCGACGTTGAGCAGGCCGACAACCGGCTCCGGCAGACCGAGGACGGCGCGCGCAAAAACGTTCCCCATGACGGCGAACTGCACGAGGTTATTGGCGCTGCATTCCACGTTCGCCCCAAGGTCCAGCATGACGACATCGCCCCGCATGCTGGGGATATAGCCCGCGATCGCCGGCCGATCGATTCCAGGCAAGGTCTTCAGGACAAATTTTGCCATCACCATCAGGGCGCCCGTGTTTCCGGCCGAAACGACGCCGGCCGCCTGGCCGTCGTGGACGGCGTTGATGGCCAGGCGCATACTCGAATCACGGCCATTACGAAGCGCCATCGAGGGCTTCATGTCGTTTGCGATGGCCTGATCGGTATGGCGGATTTCGGAATGGCCGAGAAGCTGCGCGTCTTTCGCAACCAACGGCTGCAGACGCCGTTCATCGCCAAACAGGATGAAATGGACGTTTGGGAAACGTTCGCGAGCCAATCTGGCGCCCTCGACGACGACACCAGGCGCATAGTCGCCCCCCATCGCGTCGAGCGCGATCGCCATCGCCGTAGTCATGGGTCCAGTCCCTCCGGATTGTCGCGCGAGGGTCAGATCGCCTCTTTATTTTTCAACACGCCCCGATCGCGGTAATGGCCGCAGGCAGCACAAACATGATGGGGAAGCTTCGATTCACCGCAGTTTGGGCATTCCATATGGCTGACCGGCTTCAGCGCGTGGTGCGAACGGCGCATATTCTTGCGTGATTGCGACGTTTTTTTCTTTGGAACCGCCATCGTTCTTCTCTTTTCATGATTTGGGAGAGGTCTAATTAAACAAAAAACCAGCCTCCGGCAAGGGCCTGGAAAATCTTACCTCTCGGGCTTCAAGGCCGCCAGCTTGGCAAAAGGCGAAGCCGCCTCTTCCGTGTCGGGGGCTTCCGGCAAGGCATAGGCGAAGGTGGCGTCCGGCAACCGCGGGTAAGGATCCAAGGCAAGCACCAGATGTTCGGTCACCGCTTCTCCGAGATCAATGGTTTCGCCGATCAGGGGTTCGGGCGGATCCTCCGCGTTAACCAGGACGGTGACTTCGCCTCCCGGCGTCGCCTCCGGCACGGCATCCGGTGAAAAATGCAACGTGAAGCGTTCGTCGATCGTCGCCGCGATATCGGCCAGCGAGACGACGCAAACCTGAACAACGTCCGCCGTCAAATGACCTTCCAGGTACAACCGTCGATTGCGCTCCGGCACCAGCGTAAGATCGGCCGAAAGACGGGTGAGCGCTTTTAAACCGAGTCGTTCGGCAAGTGCGGCGCACTCCGCCGGCGTGGCTTCGATCGTAAAGTGGGCCTCTTTTTCGGTGATGCCCGCCGTCGAAACCGGCCGTGAAAATTCGATTGTTTCGGTTTTGCCCGCCGGTGTCATGGTGTTGTCTCCTGGCGCCCGGCCTCCGCGCCAGACGGAACCCCGAAGGAAAGAATTCCGTTCGAAAGCATCGTCCCATTCTGCCCGGCAAGGGCAGCGGCTTCCCTTCGAAGATAGGCCGCCATGCCGGCAAGGGCTTCCGGGCCTGGGCACACCGTTCCATAGAGGTTGCGCTCGAGTGCCGCTTCCAGCGCGCCGGGTGCCGCTTCCAGACCCGCCTCATAGGCCGCGATGCGTCCATAGAAGGCGCGGATCATCTGTTTTACCCGCTTACCCACCGAAAGGTCGCCGACCCCCATTTCCCGCAAATTTTCGTCCATATCCAGAAATAGGACGTCGAACAGCGCCTGCGCCAATGGTTCAGCGCCCATCCGCTTCAAACGGTGGAGGACGAGAAAGGTGTGAAGGGCGATCATCTCGAAACGACCGTCCAGGGTGTCCGGCACGTCGTGAGCGGTATAAAATTCCGTCCGACGGGCCTGCTGAACGATTCGCGTGTATAAAAGGCGCGCCGACCGTTCGACGTTGAGTGGATGAACCAGTCTGGTGAGCACCCCTGCCCCCTCAAAGCGCCACTGATGGACCGCCTGTGATTGACATGTCGCACGCTCCGGTGCTTTTCTCTAACACCCGCGACCGATCCCGAACGGGGTGAATTATGCGAGATCGGCGCCCATCTTGCCAGTGACGAATTAGAGGAAATGAATCACAACCGCCTCCGGTCTTTCCGGATTTTTGGAGTTCTTTTCTGCACCTTGGGTGCGGCTGCCTGCAGCCCAACCATCTCGACTCGCGGCCACCTGCTGGACTCGGAGGCGCTTGCCACCATCCGCCCGGGAACGCAGACCCGCGAGGACGTAGCGGAAATCATCGGAACCCCCACCGCTTTGGCGACATTCGACAACCGCACGTGGTATTACATCAGCGAGCGGGTGCGGAAGGTGTCCTTTCACGACCCGGAAATCATCGACCGGAAGATCGTGGCCATTGATTTCGACACGAAAGGCGTCGTCCAACGCATCCGGCATTACCAGGCCAGGGACGGCTGGATCGTCAAGTCGGTCGGCCGCGAGACCCCGACGCCTGGCTTGGAGCCTCCGGCCATCGAGCGCTTTCTCGGTGGCATGGGAGACCTTTCCAAATAGCTCCCAGGCAAAAAAAAGCCCCGAAGAATCGGGGCTTTTTACGAGTCTCCGGTAACGTTTAAGCCGCCAGCATAGCCAGCAACAAAAGCGCCACGATGTTGATGATCTTGATCATCGGATTGATGGCGGGGCCCGCCGTGTCCTTGTAAGGATCACCGACCGTATCGCCGGTAATCGCCGCGTGATGGGCCTCGGAATTCTTGCCGCCGTAATGCCCTTCCTCAATGTATTTCTTCGCGTTGTCCCAAGCGCCCCCACCGGACGTCATGGAGATGGCAACGAAGATACCGGTAATGATCGTGCCGAGCAGCATGGCACCAAGCGCTGTGAAGGCGGCCGCCTGTCCCGCCACGGAAGTGATGACGAAATAGAGAACGACCGGGGCCAGCACCGGCAGCAGTGAAGGCACAATCATTTCCTTAATGGCGGAACGCGTCAGAAAATCGACGGCGCGGCTGTAGTCCGGCTTCGCGGTACCCTCCATGATGCCGATAATTTCCTTGAACTGACGCCGAACCTCGACCACGACGGAGCTGGCGGCACGTCCGACCGCCATCATGGCGAGTGCCCCGAAGAGATAGGGGAGCAGCCCGCCAAGGAAGAGACCGACGACGACGTAGGGGTCCTGCAGACGGAAGGGCGTCTCCAGATCGGGGAAATAGTGCCGAAGGTCCTCCACGTAAGCCGAGAAGAGAACGATCGCCGCCAGACCAGCCGAACCGATGGCATAGCCTTTCGTCACCGCCTTCGTCGTGTTGCCCACCGCGTCGAGAGCGTCCGTCGTCTTGCGGACGTCTTCCGGCAGGTTCGCCATTTCGGCGATGCCGCCGGCGTTGTCCGTAACCGGGCCGTAGGCATCAAGCGCCACCACCATTCCGGCCAGCGCCAGCATGGCGGTCGCCGAGATGGCGACGCCGAAGATACCGGCGTTAAGGAAGGTGAAGATGATTGCCGCGCAGATGACGAGCACCGGAAGCGCCGTCGATTCCATGGAAACGGCAAGCCCCTGGATGATGTTTGTCGCATGACCCGTCGTCGAAGCCTTCGCGACGCTCAAAACGGGGCGGAAATGGGTCGAGGTATAGTATTCCGTGATCCAGACGAGCAGTCCCGTCACGACAAGACCCGTAAGCGCGGAATAGTAAAGCGCGTGCCCGCTAAAGACCCGCTCTCCGATTTGAAACTCCTGCCCGAAAAAGCCGAACGCCTGAAAGATGATGCCGATGAAAACCGCCGACAAAACCGCCGCGACGATCAGGCCCTTGTAAAGGGCCATCATGATGCGCCCGCTTTTGCCGAGGCGAACGCAGAACGTCCCCAACACGGACCCCACGATACAGGCCGCGCCGATGGCAAGCGGCAGGAACATCATTTGCGTTTGCGTCTCACCGCTAAAGAAGAGAGCGGCCAGCAGCATCGTGGCAACAATCGTGACGGCATAGGTTTCGAAGAGATCCGCCGCCATGCCGGCGCAATCGCCGACGTTGTCGCCGACGTTGTCCGCGATCACCGCCGGGTTGCGGGGATCGTCCTCCGGAATTCCGGCCTCGATCTTACCGACGAGGTCGGCGCCGACGTCGGCCCCCTTCGTAAAAATACCGCCGCCGAGGCGCGCGAAAATCGAGATCAAGGAAGCGCCGAAACTGAGGGCGACCAAGGGAACCACCAGGTCGCGCCCGCCAAGCCCAATTTGCAGAAGGACAAGGTAGTAAATGGCGACCCCAAGCAGACCAAGGCCCACGACCAGAAGGCCGGTCACCGCGCCGGCGCGAAAAGCCATTTGAAGGGCCGGGTTCAGGCCGCGGCGGGCGGCTTCGGCCGTCCGCACGTTGGCCCGGACGGAGATATACATTCCGATGTAACCGGCGGCCCCCGAGAGAATAGCCCCGATAAAGTAGCCGACCCCGCTATAGAGGCCGAGCTGCCACCAGAGAAATGCCCCGATAATGACGCCGACGATGGCGATTGTGCTGTACTGGCGGTTGAGATAGGCGCCGGCACCCTCCTGAATACTGGCGGCGATCTCGCGCATACGGTCGTTACCGGCCGATGCGCCTAAGATCTGGCGGCTTGTCACAAGTCCATAGAGCACCGCCAGTGCCCCGCAAGCGATGACGTAGTAAAGCAAATTCTCCATCGTTCTCCCCCTGGATGGGTCGTCCTCAAGCGGCCATTTTCATGCGGCAGCGCCGCCATGGTAGATGGCCAAAATCGCGCGGAAAATGACAGAATAGGGCAAGCCGCGCAACTATCCTCTCGCCCCTTGACCCCGACCCATCAAACCGCCACGATATATCTAAGTTCCTAGGGGTACCCATGACGGGTTGAGAGGCGGGGCGCTTTGTCCTGCAACCCTTTGAACCTGATCCGGATGAACCGGCGTAGGGAACGGAACATATGCTTGCACGGTCAAGCGCACCGCCTGGAACGCGCGCCGTGCTTAGGTTCGCGACTGCGCAAATCCCGGATCTCCTGGAATCGCCACTTCAAGGGGAGATCCTTCGATGCTGAAGCCAACCAATTTCACGGTAACCACGGGGCCCTTGCCGGGCTCGAAAAAAGTATACGTCGAAAGCCGATATTCCCGGTCGGTTCGGGTCGCCATGCGGGAGGCTGCGCTTGCGACGGGCGAACCTTCCTTGCGCATCTACGATCCCTCGGGCCCCTATACGGACCCCGAAGCCGCGATCGACATTCGGCGGGGCCTGCCCCCGTTGCGGCAGCCCTGGATCGAGGCGAGAGGCGACGTCGAACCCTATACCGGTCGTTCTCCTCGCCCGGAGGACAACGGGCAAGGGCGCGGCGAGAAGGCGGATTTCCAACTTTTCCCAGGCAAAACCCATTCCCCGCTTCGGGCGAAGCCGGGCCGGCGCGTCACCCAGTTGCACTATGCGCGCGCCGGCGTCGTCACGCCGGAAATGGAATACGTTGCCGTCCGCGAGAGTCTTGGCCGCGAGAAATTGCGCGAAACTCCGCGCGGGGAAGGCGAATCCTTCGGGGCCGCCATCCCGGAAGAGGTAACGCCGGAATTCGTCCGCGACGAGATCGCGCGCGGGCGCGCCATCCTGCCCGCCAACGTCAACCATCCCGAAAGCGAGCCGATGGCGATCGGCCGTAACTTCCTCGTGAAGATCAACGCGAATATCGGCAACTCCGCGATCACCTCAACGGCAGCCGAGGAAGTGGACAAGATGGTGTGGGCGACGCGGTGGGGCGCCGATACCGTTATGGATCTCTCCACGGGGCGGAACATCCACAACATCCGGGAGTGGATTCTTCGCAATTCCCCCGTCCCGATCGGCACCGTGCCGATTTATCAAGCCCTCGAGAAGGTGAACGGCGAGGCGGAAGCGCTGACTTGGGAAATCTACCGTGACACGCTGATTGAACAGGCCGAACAAGGCGTTGACTACTTCACGATCCACGCCGGTGTTCTGCTGGAATACATTCCCCTGACGGCAAAGCGCATGACGGGAATCGTCTCGCGCGGCGGCTCGATCCTGGCGAAATGGTGTCTAGCCCATCATCAACAGAATTTCCTCTACACGCATTTCGAGGAAATCTGCGAGATCATGGCGGCCTATGACGTGAGCTTCTCGCTTGGCGACGGGCTGCGCCCCGGCTCCATCGCGGACGCTAACGACGAGGCCCAGTTCGCGGAACTGCGGACCTTGGGTGAACTCTGCAAAATCGCCCATCGCTTCGACGTCCAGGTGATGATCGAAGGACCGGGGCACGTGCCGATGCAGAAGATCAAGTTCAACATGGACGAGCAGCTTCGCCTGTGCAACGAGGCGCCCTTCTATACCTTGGGGCCGCTTACGACGGATATCGCGCCCGGCTATGACCACATCACGAGCGCCATCGGCGCCGCCATGATCGGCTGGTACGGTTGCGCGATGCTTTGCTACGTCACGCCCAAGGAGCATCTCGGCCTGCCCGACCGGGACGACGTGAAAACCGGCGTGATTGCCTACAAGATCGCCGCACATGCGGCCGATCTTGCAAAGGGTCACCCCCTCGCGCAGGCGCGTGACGACGCGCTCAGCAAAGCGCGTTTCGAGTTCCGCTGGCGAGACCAGTTCAATCTTTCGCTGGACCCGGAAACGGCGGCGGCGTTCCACGACCAGACCCTGCCCGCCGAAGGGGCGAAGCTCGCGCATTTCTGCTCGATGTGTGGGCCGAAATTCTGTTCGATGAAAATCTCGCAGGAAGTCCGCGCCTATGCGGAAGCCGGCATGAAAGAAATGTCCCAAAAATTCCGCGAGGGCGGCGGCGAAATCTATAAAGAGAAAAAGCGCGCGGAAAAAAAGCTCAGCAAATCCGCATAAAAAAATCGGCGCGGTTACAGGATCTTGCGTTCGAGCATGTTCTCGATGAGAACGGCGTTGATCGCCGCGGCTTCGAGCATTTCGTTGCCGACTTTCCTGAGCTTCTGCTTAAGTTCCAGGATTTCTTCGACGGCGTCCGGGTTACGCCGCCGCGACATGTGCTTGTACAACTCGCGCAACATGGCGTCCTTGACGCGTGGCATCATCCGTTCCACTTCCGCTTTCTTCTCGTCACCGGTGACTTCGACCGAGACTGCAAGAAAAACGTGATGCGTCACCTGATTTTCGCGGATTACCGGCAGGACGAAGTCGCCAACCTTGACAAACTGGGGTTTCGGGTCGGTGGCTTCCGCCGCGGCGTCGGCGGCCTGCGCGACGAAAGCCGAAGCTAAGAAGACGGCCAAAGCAAGCGCAATTGCACCGAGCAGGCCCGCCGCCCGAAGTGGTTTCGTCTTCATGGCCTTTCCTTCGTTCGCCCGCAAGCCTTCTCCCGGAAGGCCAGAAGGAAAATAGTCTGCCACCAATTTGGTAAATTTTACTTAACGCCTGCCGCGATAGGCGGTGTTCAAAAGTGCCGGTAGCCCGCCTCGGCCAAGGGTATCCGCTCTCCGGCCGCGTCCCGCACCTCGACACCCGTCCCTTCCTCGATCCTGCCGATCCGGGTGATGGGGGTCGCGTGCTTCGCGGCAAAGGAGGCAATTTCTTTTCCGCTTTCCGCGCTCGCCGTAAAAAGAAGCTCATAATCGTCGCCGCCGGTGAGAACCGTCGAAAGGAACGCCGCCTCCCGCGCCAGCGCGGCCTTAGCCGCCGCCGAAAGGGGAACGCGCGCCGCTTCGATTGCCGCGCGCACGCCGGATTGTTCCGCGACGTGACCTAAATCCGCCGCCAGGCCGTCGGAAATGTCGATCGCGGCGTGGGCGAGGCCCAGCAGGTCCCCACCGATGCCAAGACGCGGTGTCGGCAAGCGCAAGCGCCCGAGGAGATGGGCGGCGTCTTTTGCCGCCAGGAAGGAAAGCTCGCCCTTGCCCCAGGCCAAGCCCAAGGCGGCGTCGCCGATGGTGCCCGTCACATAGACGTCATCCCCGATTTTCGCTCCGGCGCGGCGGAGCGCCTTCCCCGACGGCACCTCGCCGAGGGCCGCCACGGTGAAGGTCTTTGGCCCCTCGCTTGCGACCGTATCGCCGCCGACAAGATGAACACCGAACGCCGCTTGATCCTCGGCCAGGCCTTGGGCAAAGGCCGCGACCCATGCCTCTTCCGTATCGGCGCGAAACACCACCGTCAGCAGATACGCCTTCGCCCGCGCGCCCATTGCGGCCAGGTCGGAAAGGTTGACCCGCAAAAGTTTTCTTGCAACAAGCGCGGGCGGATCGTCGGGAAAGAAATGAACGCCCTCGACCATCGTATCCGTTGTTGCCACGATGTCGCATCCGGCTTCGGGGCGAAACACCGCCGCATCATCCGTCAGCGCAAAGGCGCCCGGGAAACCCTTCGCAAGAGGGGCAAAGTACCGATCAATCAGCGTGAATTCATCCGGAAGACGACGGCCGTTCACGGGTTATCTGCTCCATTTCCAATTTGCGAAGCTCGCGGGCGAGCCGGTCGAGAATCCCGTTCACGAAGCCCGCTTCGCTTTTTTCAAAAAAAGCGTGGGCGAGGTCAACGTATTCATTGATGATGACTTTCGCTGGAACGTCCCTGCTGGTCAGAAGCTCGAAGGCGGCCGAACGCAGGATGGACAGAAGCACGGACCCCAGCCTTTCCAGCGCCCAATCCTCAGCCAGGGCGGCGGTGATCTTGGCGTCGAGATCGCCCCTATGCGTTTCGACACCACGGATGAGCGCCTCGAACTTGGTAAGATTCGCGCGCGCCAGCGCCTCTTCGAGCACGCCGCCCCGGCGATAGGTGCGAAATTCGCTGATGACCGTCTCGATAGAGACCCCCGTCAATTCGATCTGGTAGAGGGCTTGCACGGCGGCCAGGCGCGCAGCGCTTTGCCGCATCGCATGCGACGGTCCCGATGCGGCGAGGTCCGGGTCGGTTTTGTGGGGATCCGAATTCATCGCGGATAAAGGTGGAAATGGCGCTTGACCTCGATCATGCGAAGACAAGCCCGGGCGGCGTCGCCACCCTTGTTCCGCTGGTCGACGGCGGCGCGAACCCACGCCTGATCTCGGTTGTCCACGGTCAGGATGCCATAGCCAAGCGCGATGGCGTATTTCCCGACCAAGTCCTGTAAGCCCCGCGCGCTTTCCTGGCAGACGTGATCGTAATGAGAAGTTTCCCCGCGGATGACGCAGCCAAGCGCCAGATAGCCGTCGAAACGCTGCCCGCCCGAATAAAATTCCCGCGAACGGATCGCCATGCCGATGGCGGCCGGAATTTCGAAAGCGCCCGGCACGGCGACACGTTCATAAACCGCACCCGCCTTTTCCAAAGCCGCGAGCGCACCATGGACAAGTTCGTCTGCGATATCCGCGTAAAAGCGGCTTTCGACAATCAAGATGTAAGGCGGTTCGGTCATGCGTTTTATTCCACGTCGTCCACTGGAATTGGCTCTTGGCCGACGACCCGAAGCCCATAGCCGTCAAGACCGATGATCGTGTGCCGGGTGTTCGAAAGCAGAACCATATCCCGAATGCCGAGATCGAGCAAAATCTGCGCGCCGATTCCATAATCGCGAAGCTCGCCGGTGGCTTTCGAGATGGGGGGGGCTGAGGGCGCCCCTTGCGTTTTCCGCTGGCGCAGCTTCACGCGTTCCGAAAGGCTCGACGGCAGCGCTTCCCGGATGAGGACGGCAACCCCGCGTCTACGCTTGCGGATCAAGCGCAGAGCTGCCTGAAACTCGCTGCCGCGCCCTTCACTGTCCTCGCCCAGAATGTCCGTGAAAACGTTGAGGGCGTGCATCCGGACCGGCACCGGCCCCGCTTCCGCCGGGTCCCCCTTGATCAGCGCCACGTGCTCGGCTCCAGAGACCTTGTTGCGATAAACGATCATCCGCAGTTTGCCGCCGTGGCGGCTAACGATCTCGGTTTCCGCGGCACGCTCGACGAGCACCTCGTTGCGACGGCGGTAGGCGATAAGATCGGCAATCGTGCCAACCTTTAGACCATGCGCTTTGGCAAATCGAAGCAGATCAGGAAGCCGCGCCATCGTGCCGTCATCGTTCATGACCTCGCAAATGACGCCGGAAGGGTTGAGACCGGCAAGCCTTGCAATGTCGACGGCCGCTTCCGTATGCCCGGCGCGGACAAGGACGCCGCCGTCCCGGGCAACGAGCGGGAACACGTGGCCGGGGGACAGGATGTCTTCGGCGCCCTTCGTGGGGTCAATGGCAACGGCAATCGTGCGGGCCCGGTCGGCCGCGGAAATGCCGGTCGTCACCCCTTCCCGCGCCTCGATGGAGATGGTGAAGGCCGTTTCCAGGCGCGCCTGGTTCCGATTCCCCATCAGGGGCAGACGCAATTCCCGGATGCGGCCGGACGACAGGGCAAGGCAAACCAGGCCGCGCCCGTGCTTCGCCATGAAATTGATCGCTTCCGGCGTTGTCTTCTCGGCCGGGATGACAAGATCGCCTTCGTTCTCGCGGTCTTCGTCGTCGACCAGGATAAACATTCGGCCCTCGCGGGCTTCGGCAATAATTTCCGCAACGGAGGAAAGCGTGGACGGCATGCTGGACACGCGAGCTAATCCCTCTCCAAAAGACGGGCAAGGTGGCGGGCGAGAAGGTCAACTTCCATATTTACACGATCGCCCGGTTGCGCGATTCCGAAGGTCGTTACACGTTGGGTATGCGGAACGACGTTGACATCGAAGACCGTTCCCTCGATGCCGTTCACCGTCAACGAAACCCCGTCCAGCGTGACGGAGCCTTTTCGCGCCAGATAAGGGGCGAGTTCTTCAGGCGCCCGGAGCCGGAACCGAAGGCTAGCACCTTCCGGCTGGCGGGCAAGAATCTCGGCTTTCCCGTCCACATGACCTGCGACGAGATGACCGCCAAGCTCGTCGCCGAGACGCAAGGGGCGTTCGAGATTGACCGCTCTGCCCTTCCGCCATTCGCCGACCGTCGTATGGGCCAGCGTTTCCCCCGAAGCCTGAACCGCGAACCAACCCGCGCCTTTCTCCACCACGCTAAGGCACACACCGGCGCAGGCGATCGAAGCGCCGATGGCAAGGTTCGAAAGATCGAGCGCGGTTTCGATCTCGACCCGCATTTCTCCCTGCCCGGCAATGGCGCGAACGCGCCCAATATCGGTAATAAGGCCTGTGAACATGTCGGTTCTATGGCCGACGGTGGTAGATTTCGAGAAAATCCTCTCCGACGGCCCTCGCTTCCTTTCGTATAAAGGTAGGCATGTCGGCAAGGCGGTCAACGCCGAACGCGCTTGCCACCGGCACCCCGTCGCCACCCATGACGGCCGGCGAGCGGAACCAGGCAATCCGGTCGATCAGGTTGCGTGCGAAAAGCGCCGCCGTCAAATGCCCGCCACCTTCCAGAAGGACGCGCGTCAGGCCGCGCCTGCCGAATTCCCGCATCATCTCGTCCAGGTCCGGGTAGCCGTTCGCGTCCACCGGCATGCCCAGCACCTCGACCCCGCAATCCTCGAACGCGTTCCGGCGAGCGCTATCCACGTCCTCGCGGGCCACGACCCAGGTCGGAATGCGGTCAGCCGTGGCGACGAGCTTGTTCGTAAGCTGTGTGCGCAGCCGGGAATCGACGATAATGCGGGTCGGGGTTCGGCCTTCGAGGCCGGGAAGCCGGCAGGTCAACATCGGGTCGTCGGCGCTGACCGTGCCGACGCCGACCATGATCGCGTCGTGGCTGGCCCGCAAGGCATGGGACGCCCATCGGGCCTGTTCGCCGGTAATCCATTCGCTTTTTCCGTCGCGGGTGGCGATGCGGCCATCGAGAGTGGTCGCCGTCTTCAGGGTAAGAAGCGGGCGGGCGGCCTTCACGCGGAGGAAGAATCCGGCGTTGAGTTCGGCCGCCTTGGTCCCGGCCACGCCAAGCACGACCTCGATCCCGGCCTCGCGAAGCCGTGCGAGTCCTTGCCCGGCCACCCGAGGATCGGGGTCTTCGACCGCAACGACGGCACGCTTGACGCCGGCCGCGATCAGGGCATCCGCACAAGGCGGTGTCTCCCCCCAATGGGCGCAGGGCTCAAGCGTGACGTAGGCGGTCGAACCCCGCGCCTTTTCGCCGGCGCGCCCGAGAGCTTCGGTTTCCGCGTGAGGTCGGCCGCCGATTTGAGTCCAGCCGCGACCCACCACGCGGCCGCCACGCACGAGGATAGCCCCCACCGCCGGATTCGGCGCAACCGCCCCCAACGCCCGACCGGCGAGGCCGAGGGCGGCCCGCATATGACAAAAATCCGCGTCGTTATTCGTCGTCGGCACTCAGCCTCCCAACGAATTCCTCGAAGTCCTTGGCTTCGTGGAAGTTCCGGTAGACAGAGGCAAACCGGACATAGGCCACCTGGTCGAGGCTGGCCAACGCGTCCATGACCATTTCGCCGATGATCTCGGAAGAAATTTCGCTTTCGCCCGAGCTTTCGAGCCGACGGACGATGCCGTTGATGAGCCGTTCCACCCGTTCCTGTTCGATCGGCCGCTTGCGAACGGCGATCTGTATGGAGCGCGCGAGCTTGTCGCGATCGAAGGGCGCCCGCCTTCCGCTTTTCTTAAGGACGGTCAGCTCCCGAAGCTGAATACGCTCAAACGTCGTAAAGCGTGAACCGCAGGCTGGACAAAAACGACGACGCCGGATGGCCGAGTTGTCCTCGGTCGGCCGTGAATCCTTGACCTGGGTATCTTCATGAAAGCAAAACGGGCAACGCATAGCGATCTCCCCCTCGCCGGCGCACGCGGCGCCGGCACGAACTCCCTACCGCACATAGATCGGAAAACGACGGCACAATTCCTCGACGCGTTGCCTTGCTGCGGTTTCAGCGGCCGAATTGCTTTCTCCGTGCGCCTCCAACCCCTCCAGCACGTCGGCAATCCACCCCCCCACCAGGCGGAATTCTTCGACGCCGAAGCCCCGCGTCGTGGCGGCCGGCGAGCCGAGGCGGACGCCGGAGGTGACGGTCGGCGGCTGCGGATCGAAAGGCACGCCGTTTTTATTGCAGGTCATGCCGGCCCGCTCGAGGGTTTCCTCGGCCGCCTTGCCCGACAATTTCCTCGAACGCAGATCGACGAGAAGAAGGTGCGTGTCGGTGCCGCCGGAAACGATGTCGAACCCCCGCGCGCGAAGGGTCTCGGCCAGGGTCGCCGCGTTGGCAACGACCGCGCGCGCATAGTCCTTGAAGGCGGGCCGGAGATCCTCGCCGAAGGCGACCGCCTTGGCAGCGATGACGTGCATGAGCGGCCCGCCCTGTAGACCCGGAAACACCGCCGTGTTGATTTTTTTTCCGATCGCTTCGTCCCGGCTCAGGATCATGCCGCCGCGCGGCCCGCGAAGAGTCTTGTGGGTCGTCGTCGTGACGATGTCCGCGTAAGGGAGCGGGCTCGGATGCACATCGCCGGCGACGAGCCCGGCAAAGTGTGCCATGTCCACCATCAGATAGGCTCCGACCTCGTCGGCGATCTCGCGGAAACGCGCGAAATCAATGATCCGAGGATAGGCGGAACCGCCGGCGATGATGAGCTTTGGCTTATGTGCGCGAGCCAAGCGCAGAACTTCGTCATAATCGATGCGAGCGTCTTCCTTTCGCACACCGTACTGCGCGGCGTTGAACCATTTCCCGGAAAGCGCCGGCTTCGCCCCGTGGGTGAGATGCCCGCCCGCCGCCAGCGACATGCCGAGGATCGGATCCCCCGGTTCGAGTAGGGCAAGCATGACAGCCCCGTTCGCCTGAGCGCCGGAATGCGGCTGTACGTTCGCGAAGGGACAGTCGAAAAGCTGTTTCGCGCGTTCGATGGCGAGCCCCTCAACCACGTCCATATATTCGCAGCCGCCGTAGTAGCGCTTCGATGGGTATCCTTCCGCGTATTTGTTCGTCAGCACCGAGCCCTGCGCCTCGAGCACGGCCGGCGAGACGATGTTCTCGGAGGCGATCAGCTCGATCCCGTTCTGCTGGCGATGCAACTCGCCTTCGATCGCCGCGAAGATAGCGGGGTCCTCATGGGCCAGGTTTTCCAGAAAAAATTCCTTGCTCGAGAACCTTGAGGGGGCGGCGTTGACGACGGACATCCGGACCGGCCTTTCTTTGTCTGTGTCTCTTATGACGATCGCTTGGATAGCTTTTGAACGCGCCGTTCGTGACGACCACCCTCGAAAGGGGTCTCCAGAAACGCCTTCAGGCACGCCTTGGCGGTATCGGCCCCGATCAGCCGCGCCCCCAGCGCCAGCACGTTGGCATCGTTATGCTTCCGCGCAAGACGCGCCCACTCCGCCCCGGCGCAAGGCGCGGCGCGCACTTCCGGGTAACGGTTCGCCGCCATGCTGATACCCAATCCGCTCCCGCAGATAAGCACCCCTCGATCCGCGTCTCCCTTGCCAATCGCTTTTGCAAGCGCATCGGCGAAATCCGGATAATCCACCGAATCGGCGCTGTCCGTACCTAAATCCAGAACGCCGTATCCCATCTTCCTGATTTCCTCACGCAGAACCGCCTTCAGTTCAAACCCTGCGTGATCGGAAGCGATCGCTATCGGCTTTACGGGCATCGCCGGAAACGGGCAGCACTTGAGTGGAAAGGACGAAAAACTACCATATGTCGTGTGCCCATACCAGCCCGCCGCCCCTGTCATTGGCAGAAAACGACGGCTTTCCCCTAAAGTCAATTCGAGGACGAATCAATAAAATCTAACAAATAGGTTTCTGCGAGAGAAAAGAGGGACGCGCCAAGGGGAATGATCGAAAATCGTATAATTTTTTCATTGTTTTAAGGGTTTAGCTATTTATTTACTTTATTATATTGTAACATTTACCATACTATACATCCTTATATCTAACAAAGCGGGTGACGAGACGGCTTGAAACAGATTCTGGAAAACACCTTCGGAAAGACGGTCGCCGGCACCTCCGCCGAGAAAGCGCCAAGGACAGAGTTGCTGCGCATGGCGACGGAGATCGTCGCGGCCTATGTCGGCTTCAATAACCTCAGCGCCGGGCAAATTCCCGAACTCATCCAGACGGTATACCGGTCGCTCGATTCGCTTGGCGCCGCCAGCGCGCGGGACACCGCCCCGCCCCGTCCCTTCGTGCCGATCCGCAAATCGGTGACGCCGGATTACATCATTTGTCTGGAGGACGGCAAGAAACTGAAGATGCTGAAACGGCATCTGCGCACAGCCTACGGCATGATGCCGGAGCAATACCGCGCAAAGTGGGGCCTCGCGGCAGACTACCCGATGGTGGCGCCGAACTATGCCATCCAGCGCTCCGACTTCGCCAAGAAGATCGGCCTGGGCCGTAAAGGAATGGCAAGGCGCGGGCGCAAGCCCCGCAAGTAGGTCCGCCCGAAAGCTATTTGCGAGGGGCGATTTCGCCCGCCTTGACCCGTTTCCAATACGACTGCAAATCCGCCCGCAGCTTCCCGGAAAGCAGGTAAAGACCGATCGCGTTCGGGAACGCCATCGCAAAAATCATGGCGTCCGAAAAATCGATGATGGATCGCAGCGACATCGCCGATCCCATCACCGTGAACGCGAGGAAAAGCACCTTGAAGGCCTGATCCACCCTGCGCGTCTCGCCGAAAAGATAGGTCCAGCATTTCAAGCCGTAATAGGACCACGTGATGATTGTCGAAACGGCAAAGAGCGTCACGACAAGCGCCAGTACATACGGAAACCAGTCGATGGTTTGCGCAAAGGCGGCCGATGTCATCAAGACGCCGCCCAGCGCGTTGCCGTCCAGGTAAATTTCCTTCTCGAGATAGACGCCCGAAAGCACGATCACGAAAGCCGTCATCGTGCAGATGATAATGGTGTCGATAAAGGGTTCGAGCAACGACAGGAAGCCCGCCGAAACGGGTTCGGACGTGCGTATGGAAGCGTAAGCGATGGGGGCGGAGCCGATGCCGGCCTCGTTCGAGAAGGTCGCCCGCTGGAAGCCCATCATAAGGACACCGATCAGCCCGCCAAAACCCGCCGCCGGCGTAAAGGCGCCTTCGACGATGGTGAGGATCGCCGCCGGGATGCGCTCGGCGTGCGTGGCCACGATGACAAACCCGGCCAGCAGGTAGGTGATCCCCATGAAAGGCACGATTCGCGCCGTCACTTGGGCGATGCTTTTGATTCCGCCGATGATGACAAGGCCGACGACGACGGCAAGGATTAGACCAAACAGCCAGCCTTGGTCATGGAAAAGGCTGGCTTCGCCGCCGGTTACGATGACGAACTGCTGGTATGCCTGGTTGGCCTGGAACATGTTCCCGGCGCCAATGGCGCCGCCGACGCAGGCCATCGCGAAACAGACCGCAAGGCCGCGCCCGAGCCTGGGGAGACCGATCTCGGCCAACCCCCGCGACAGGTAATACATCGGCCCGCCCGACACGGTGCCGTCGGCGTGCAGGACGCGGTATTTCACGCCAAGCGTGCATTCCGCGAATTTCGAGGCCATGCCGAAGAAGCCGGCGACGATCATCCAGAGCGTAGCCCCCGGCCCGCCCACGGCGATCGCAACCGCAACGCCCGCGATGTTGCCAAGGCCGACGGTGCCAGAGAGGGCGGCCGAGAGCGCCCGGAAGTGGGAAACTTCGCCGGGTTGCGAAGCGTCCGAATACTTCCCCAGCATGATGTCGACGGCATGGCGAAACCCCCAAAGATTGATGAAGCGGAGGTAGAGGGTGAAGCTGACCGCCACGACAATCAACCAAACGACGATGAGGCGGACCTGCGCCTCGCCGACGGGAATGGCGTAAAAAATCGCACTGGAAACGGTGTCGGCCAGCGGCGACAGGATGGCGTCGATCCTGGCGTCAAGACTGCCGGGTGCCTGGGCAAGCGCGGGAAAGGTGGTCCAAAGAACGAAGAAAAAAGTGAAAAGAAGAAAAACCCGGACTTTTTGGATCGCGCGAGCCGCCATTTTGCCTGCCTTCTGCTTGCCTTCCCTCGCTTCAGTCGGTGCTGTGCCCACGTTTTCCAAGCACGTAACGCAACTTCTGCACCGCCATCTGCTTAAGCCGCGCTTCCGTCTCGCGGGGCGATCCGACGATCGTGACTTCCACCAGCGTTGCCGTATCCATGGCCGTCACCCTGACCGAGTTGCCGACGCGCTGGATTTCGATCAGGACCTCGCGATCACCGGAACCGGGGTCTTTCACCATCAATCGGCCTTCTACCATATCGGGGTTCCGGACAACACCTTCCCCTTGAGCGGTCTCATTGTAGCGGCCTATAGCGACTGCCAACCAATAAAAACAAAATTGCAATCGGCGATGAGCTATCTATGCTAACCGCCACCGTTCAGCCACGCATCGCATCGAGGTTTCGGGTGACAAAAAACGCCGAAGGGCTGGGCCAACTCGCGCAGGATATCGACGATTTTCTGTTCCGCCTCGCCTTTCACAACCCAAAAAAGATGGCCGCCCTCCAGATCGAGGCACACGAGAAGTGGGTGCCGACGCTCCGCATCCTGGAAAAACACGCCGATAGTCTGCTGGACGCCGACCTGGTTCGCGTTTTCGTCGAGCTTCAGGAGGCGATGACCGTTTTCAGCCAATACGCCATCCGCGGTTTCGAGGACGTGGTGCGGCTAAAACTGCAAGTGGACGCGGCAAACGTGTTGTTGAAAAAAACAATCTTCGCGCGCGAGTACAAAGGCGAGATCTTCGAGGAAGGCGACGAGGCCTTCTACCTTCCGCCGGATAAGCCAAAGCCACGGCAGGCGATGCTGGTCGTGTTGCACGGCGCCTTCATGAAGGGGCGCAACTTCATCTGGAAGTGGGTCTTTGCGGCGGCGCGCCGAAGGCTTGCCGTCTATGCGCCCTCTTCCCACGGCGCCACGTGGGCGGCGGAGGATTTCGAGCCGGTCGAATTGATGATCGAAAAGCTGGGCGAGAACTATGGTCTCCCGAAAGAAGAAACCTTGCTTGCCGGGCTTTCGGACGGCGCCATCGCGGCCACCCTTCTCGGTTGCCGCAAACGCGTTCCATTTCGAAAGCTGGCCCTTCTCGCTGGCACCAAGCCCTTCGACATGGAGGCGATGCCGAGAATTCCCCTTTATATCGTTCACGGAACGGCAGACCCGATCTTCCCGATCGGCCCGGCGCGAGAGACGGTCGAAAAATTGCGAGCCCGCACGAAGGGCATCACCTATCGGGAGCTCGCCGACGCGCCGCACAGTTTCCCTTATCCGGAAATCGACCCGCTGATGGACTGGTTCGTGACGTGAGCTTCTTCGGTAAGGCCGGCAAGCGGCGTGTCAGGAGGCTGCCTCAAGAGTGACATCGGCGGTGAAGCGAAGCGCGTCGGTCCAGAACCGTTCGAGCCGCTTCAGGGTCTTGTTCGCCGCCGCCAGATCTTCCGTCGTGAGATAACCTTTGCCAAGCGCGGCAATGTGATTGTCGAAGACGCCCTGCAAGGTGTGACAAAGCTTGAGCCCTTTTTCCGAGCAACGCACGCGTACGGATCGCCGGTCGTGGGCGGAACGTTCTTGGACGAGGTAGCCGTTCTCAACCATCTTCTTCAGGTTGTAAGAGACATTCGACCCCAGATAAAAACCGCGGATCGTGAGTTCGCCCACGGTCATCTCTTCTTCGGAAACGTTGAAAAGGATCAGGCTCTGGACGTTGTTGATGTCCGTGATTCCGATGCGGTCCAACTCGTTCTTCACGACGTCCAGGAATCGCCGGTGAAGCCGCTCGATCATCGAAAAAATATTCAGATATTCCGACTGCACAACTTCCCCTTCCGTTTCATTAGGCTTCGCCGCACGGTTGAGGCGGCCCCGCTGCTACCCTGCCGCAGAAAGGTTAAATTTGTGTTTATGGGTTTAAGAAAAATTTATCTGTAATCGACTGATGTTCTTACATATTTCTGCGATATCGACCGCCAACCTCGAACAGCGCCTGGCTGATCTGCCCGAGCGAGCAACAACGAACCGCCGCCATCAAGACTGCAAAAACGTTTCCATCCTGCATCGCCGTTTCCTTGAGGCGGGCGAGAGAGGCTTGCGCTTCCTTGCCGTGACGCGTCTGGAATTCGCGAAGGCGGCGAATTTGGTTTTGCTTTTCATCCTCGGTCGAACGCTGTAGGTCCGGCGTCGGCAAAGCGCCCACCGCTTCCCGGTTAAGGAAGGTGTTCACCCCGACGACGGGCAGGCTTCCGTCGTGCTTGCGGGTCTCGTACAGCAGGGATTCGTCCTGGATCTTGCCCCGCTGGTACCCGGTCTCCATCGCCCCCAGCACGCCGCCCCGCTCGGAAAGCCGCTCGAACTCCCCCAACACGGCTTCCTCGACAAGATCCGTCAGCTCCTCGAAGAAGAAGGAGCCCTGGTTCGGGTTCTCGTTCTTGGCGCAGCCCCATTCCCGGTTGATGATCATCTGAATCGCCATCGCCCGGCGGACGGATTCCGCCGTCGGCGTCGTGAACGCTTCGTCGTAGGCGTTCGTGTGCAGGCTGTTGCAGTTGTCGTAGATCGCGATCAGGGCCTGCAGGGTCGTCCGAATGTCGTTGAACGTCATCTCCTTTGCATGCAGGGAGCGACCGGACGTCTGGACGTGGTATTTCAGCTTCTGGCTGCGTTCGTTGCCGCCATATTTGTACCTGATGGCCATCGCCCAAATGCGCCGGGCGACGCGCCCGAGGACGGAATATTCCGGATCCATTCCGTTCGAAAAGAAGAAGGAAAGATTCGGCGCAAAATCGTCGATGGACATGCCCCTCGCCAGGTAAGCCTCGACAAAGGTGAAGCCGTTCGCAAGGGTGAAGGCAAGCTGGGTGATCGGGTTGGCGCCGGCCTCCGCGATATGATAGCCGGAGATCGAGACGGAATAGAAATTCCGAACGTTGTGGCGGATGAAGTATTCCTGGGTGTCCGCCATCATCTTCAGGGCAAATTCCGTCGAGAAGATGCAGGTGTTCTGACCCTGATCCTCTTTCAGGATGTCGGCCTGCACGGTGCCGCGGACGACGGAAAGCGCTTCGGTGCGTATCTTCGCCGCTTCTTGCTCCGAGGGCGCGCGCCCCGCGCGTTGCCGGAAGGCTTCCAGCCGCTGGTCAATGGCCGTGTTGAGGAACATGGCGAGGATGGCGGGCGCCGGGCCATTGATCGTCATCGAGACGGACGTCTTCGGGTCGCATAGATCGAAGCCGTCATAGAGCGCCTTCATGTCGTCGAGCGTGGCGATCGAAACGCCGGAATTTCCGATCTTGCCGTATATGTCCGGGCGCTCGTCCGGGTCGGCCCCGTAAAGGGTGACCGAATCGAACGCCGTCGAAAGACGCTTGGCGGCGGAATCCTTCGAGAGGAACCTGAACCGCGCGTTCGTGCGGGAAGGATCGCCCTCGCCGGCAAACATGCGCGTCGGGTCTTCATCCATGCGCTTCATCGCAAAGACACCGGCCGTATAGGGGAAGCGGCCGGGAAGGTTCTCCTTGCCCAGCCAGCGGAGCAATTCGCCATGGTCCTCGAAGCGGGGCAGCGACACGCGCGGAATCTTCGAGCCGGAAAGCGAGAACGTATGAAGGGGGGTCCGGATTTCACGGTCACGGACCTTCTCCACAAATTCTTCCTTCTCATAGGCTGCCTTCACTTCTGGCCACTCCTCAAGGAGCGTACGGAATTCCGGCGTGAGTACCTCTTCGCGTTCGGCAATAAGGGGATCGAGCGGCGCCGGATTTTGCCCGGCTTCGCCGAGCAGCCGCCTCGCCGCCCGCAGCTGCTGCAGCTCGCGGACAAGGATTGCCTCGGTCGCCATTTTCGTGTGGTAGCCGCGGACGGCCTCGATAATTTCCGAAAGGTAATGCTGGCGGGCCGGCGGCACGATGACCGTGCGGGGCTGGGTGGTCTTCTCCGCCATCCGGGGAAAATGGGTTTCCCATATGCCGAGCCCACGGGCGTTGAAGAGATCGAGGCAGCCTTCGTAAAGGGCGGTGACCCCTTCGTCGTTGAACTTCGAGGCGATCGTTCCGTAAACGGGCATTTCCTCCGGGGCTGCCGTGAAGGCCTGGCGGGCGCGCTGGACCTGCTTGCGCACGTCCCGCAGCGCATCCTTCGCCCCTTTGCGGTCAAACTTGTTGATGGCGACGACATCTGCAAGATCCAGCATGTCGATCTTTTCAAGCTGGCTGGCGGCGCCGAATTCCGGCGTCATGACGTAAAGGGAGGCGTCGGCGTGATCGACGATTGCCGCGTTCCCCTGGCCGATACCGGAAGTTTCGACGATCACGAGATCGAAGCCGGCCACCTTGCACGCCGCGATCATGTCGTCGAGGCCCTCCGGAATTTCGGCGGTCGAGGCTCGCGTGGCGAGCGAACGCATGTAAACGTCGCCTTCGGTGATCGCGTTCATGCGAATGCGGTCCCCGAGAAGCGCGCCACCGGTTTTCCGTTTCGAGGGATCAATGGCAAGAACGGCGATGGCCTTACCCGGGTTGTCCAGCCGGAACCGGCGGATGATTTCATCCACGAGCGAGGATTTCCCTGCGCCGCCGGTCCCGGTGACGCCGAGAACCGGCGTTTCCGCGTGCTTCGCCGCCAGCGTGCGGAGTTCTTTCTGCAGGCCTTTTCTCAACGCCCCGCTTTCGATGCCGGTCAGGGTGCGCGCCAGGTCCAGCCAATTTCCTTCCCGCACGCCGTCGAGGCCGGTCGGAAGATTGGCGCTCAAATCCACGTCCGCCTTCTCAATCATGTCGTTGATGATGCCCTGAAGGCCGAGGCTCCGCCCGTCCTCCGGCGAATAGATGGCGGCAACGCCGTACTCCACGAGTTCGTCAATCTCGTCCGCGACGATGACGCCGCCCCCGCCGCCAAACACCTTGACGTGTTCGCCGCCCCGCTTTCTCAATAGGTCGAGCATGTATTTGAAGAATTCCATGTGCCCGCCCTGGTACGAGCTTACGGCGATGGCGTGCGCATCTTCTTGCAGGGCGGCGGTCACGATTTCGTCCACCCCGCGGTTGTGGCCGAGATGGATCACCTCGACGCCGGAGGCCTGCAAAATACGGCGCATCACGTTGATCGCCGCGTCGTGGCCATCGAAAAGGCTGGTTGCGGTAACGAAGCGGACCAGATGGCGCGACTTGTAGGGCCGAATCAACCCATCGGCGGCCGCGGCATCGGAAGCCGGTGTCGTGCGCTTCTTCGCTTTCGTCCTTGCGCGTAGCGGCATGGGCGTTCTCCGGCGGCCTTACGTCGGAAGGGAATCCGGTTGCAGAGGCGTTCGGCTTGTTTCTATCATCCGACCTTTATTATACCAACTCTGTGATATATCTGCGAGTTTGCTACAAGATCACTCGCCGGCGGGTCGGTAGGCAAAGAGGATTCGGGCGCTTGAAACGGCATTTTCCACAAACGGCGGCGGGCTTTCCCCGGGTGCGATTGCGCCGGACCCGGCAGGCTGGTTGGGTGCGCCGGCTGGTCGGCGAGCACCGCCTTGGGGTGGACGATCTCGTTTGGCCAGTCTTCGTGCAGGAAGGAAAAGGGACGCGAACGGCAGTGCCGTCCATGCCCGGCGTGGCGCGCTTGACGGTTGACCTTCTGGTGGAGGCGGCAAAAGAAGCCGCTGAACTTGGGCTGCCGGCCATCGCCATTTTTCCGGCAATCGACCCACAACGGAAAACGCCGGAGGGTGAGGAATCGACGAACCCGGAGAATCTCATCTGCCGGGCAATTCGCGCCGTGAAGAAAGAAAAACTCGATCTTGGCGTCGTTTGCGATGTCGCCCTCGACCCCTTCACGAGCCATGGCCACGACGGCGTGTTACGCGACGGCGCGGTTGACAACGACGCGACGATCGAAGTGCTTTGCCGGCAGGCGATCGTGCAGGCCGAGGCCGGCTGCGACGTTATAGCCCCTTCCGACATGATGGACGGACGCATCGGCGCCGTCCGGGACGCCCTCGACGGAAAAGGGTTTCAATCCGTCCTTATTCTGGCCTACGCCGCAAAATTCGCGTCCGCCTTCTATGGGCCCTTCCGGGACGCTATTGGTTCGGCGGCAAATCTGAAGGGCACCGACAAGAGCGGCTACCAGATGGACCCCGCCAACGGCGACGAGGCGCTGCGCGAAATCGCCCTCGACCTCGCCGAAGGCGCCGACATGATCCTGGTGAAGCCGGGCCTTCCCTATCTCGACGTCATCCGGCGCGCGAAGGATATCTTCGGGGTGCCGACCCTCGCCTACCAGGTCAGCGGCGAATACGCGATGCTGAAGGCGGCGGCCGAGGCGGGCTGGCTGGATTGGGAGCGGGTCCTGCTTGAAAGCCTGCTCGCCTTCAAGCGCGCCGGCGCCGACGCGATCCTTTCCTATGCCGCCATGGAAGCCGCGCGTCTGCTGAGGGGCCGGTAAGCGCGTCCGCACCGACCCCGGGAGGAAAAAAAGGCGATGACAGTTCTGGGGCCGCTTACCGGCATCACCGTCCTTGACCTCACCCGCGTGCTAGCCGGCCCCTATTGCACGATGGTGCTGGCCGAGCTGGGCGCCAGGGTCATCAAGGTCGAGCCACCGAACGGCGGCGACGACGCCCGCCGGTTCGGCCCCTTCCGGAACGGAGACTCCGTCTATTTCGCCTCGTTGAACCGCGGCAAGGAAAGCATCCTTCTCGATTTGAAGCGCGCCGATGACAAGGCGACGTTCCTCGACCTGGCGGAAGGTGCCGACGTGTTGGCCGAGAACTACCGGGCCGGCACGATGGAAAAACTTGGGTTGGGGTGGGACGTACTGCACGCCCGCTTCCCCAGGCTGATCTATGCGGCGACGAGCGGTTTCGGCCACAGCGGACCTTACGCCCACCGCCCGGCCTACGACATGGTCGCCCAGGCGATGGGCGGCGTCATGAGCCTCACCGGCCATCCCGGCGGACCGCCGACGCGGGTGGGCAGCTCGATCGGCGACATCACCGCCGGTCTTTTCACGGCGATCGGCGTCAACGCTGCCCTTTTCCACCGGGAGCGCACCGGCGAAGGAATAAAGGTGGACGTCGCCATGCTGGACAGCCAGGTGGCGATTCTGGAAAACGCGATCGGGCGGTACGTCGTGACGAAGGAGGTGCCGGGACCGCTCGGGGCGCGTCACCCTTCGATTGCGCCTTTCGCAGCCTTCAAGGCGGCGGACGACTACCTCATCATCGCCTGCGCCAACCAGGAAACCTACGGCCGGCTTTGCCGGGCGCTTGAGCGGCCGGACCTTTTCGAGGATTCCCGTTTCAAGGACAACGCCCTGCGGGTCGAAAACGTCGAGACGCTGACGGGCGAGATCGAGGCGGTCCTCGCCGCCCGCCCGAAAGATGCCTGGCTTATTCTCCTCGAGCAGGCGGGCGTGCCTTCAAGCCCCATCCACACGGTCGCGGACGTGCTGCGGGACCCCCAGGTGCTGGCGCGCAACATGGTAATCGAAATCCAAAACCCGAAGACGGGGTGCCTGCAGGCCGCCGGCAACCCGATCAAGTTTTCCGCCTTCCCGGACGGCAAAACACGGAAGAAGGCACCCGAGCTGGACGGCAACCGCGAAGAGTTAACTCGCGAATTCGGCCGCTAGGCGGCCTTTCGCTTGTCCTGCCCTTGCAATCGCGGTACTGCTAAAAGAAAGTCATTCATGTGTACCGATGGGCAGAAACGCGCACGTTTCCGAATCTGAATCCAGGGCTCCGTGGAAAAAGACGTATGTTTTCCGGACGCCCCTCTTGCCCTGTCCCTATCTCGCCGATCGCATCGAAAGCCGCGTCGCCGTTGACCTTGGAAATCCGAACGCCAGCGAACGCTATGACCAACTCTCGCTGGCCGGGTTTCGTCGCACGGGACGATTTGCCTATCGGCCGGATTGCCAGGGTTGTTCGGCTTGCGTTTCCGTCCGCGTCCTCGCCAAGGAATTCGTTCCAAGCCGCACTTTTTGCCGCATCCAGAACGCCAATGCCGATCTTGATGCCAGGAAATGTCCGGCGAAGGCGACGGTTGAACAGTTCCGGTTGTTCCGCGATTACCAAACGGCCCGGCACCCCGACGGCGATATGGCGGCGATGGTCTTTTCCGACTACCGCACGATCGTCGAGGATTGCCTGCCGGAAACCCGGCTGATCGAGTTCCGGAAACCGGACAGGACGCTCGTGCTTGCCGGACTCATCGACTGGCTCCAGGATGGGCCTTCCGCCGTTTACAGTTTTTTCGACCCGCAGGAATCGAAGCGCAGCTTGGGCACCCTTTTCATTCTCTGGCTGATCGAGCAAACGCGCGCGAGGGGGTTGCCGCACGTCTACCTCGGCTATCGGATTGCCGGTTGCCCGAACATGGCGTACAAGGCCCGCTTTCAGCCGCTCGAAGGATTCAGCCAGAACGGCTGGCAGAGACTCGAATCATAATGCCCTTCCTAACTTTAGTCTGGAGCAAGCTGTGAAACGGCGTGATTTTCTAACCGGGGCCGGCCTCGGCCTCGCCACCGGGGCGGCGGGCGTCTATGCGCTGACAAGCGGCGTATCTTCGACGGCGACCAAGCCCGCAACTTCCTCGGGCCCCGTCGCCAAGCGAAAAACCTACGAATGGAAGATGGTGACCGCCTGGCCGAAGAACATGCCAGGTCTTGGCGTCGGCGCCGAACGCTGCGCGGAACGTATCACCCGCCTGAGCGAAGGCGAGTTGAAGGTGAAGGTGTTCTCGGCCGGCGAACTGGTTCCTCCCTTCGAGTGCTTCGACGCGGTTTCAAGGGGCGTGGCGGAACTCGCACACGCCGCCGCTTATTACTGGCAAGGAAAATCGAAGGCGGCGAATTTTTTTTCCGCCGTTCCGTTCGGCCTGACGGCGGCGGAGCAAACCGGATGGATCCGTTACGGAGGCGGTCAGGAACTTTGGGACGAGCTTTACGCAGGGTTCGGCGTCAAAGGCTTCATCGCCGGCAATTCCGGCACCCAGATGGGCGGCTGGTTCAACCGGGAAATCCGCTCGATCGCGGACTTCAAAGGCCTGAAAATGCGGATGCCCGGGCTTGGCGCGGAAGTTCTGCGCCGTGTCGGCGCCGCCGCCGTCAACATTTCCGGAAGCGAGCTGTTCTCGGCGCTGCAGATCGGCGCCATCGACGCGACGGAATGGATCGGGCCCTGGAACGACCTTGCCTTCGGTTTTCCAAAGATCGCGAAATACTACTACGGACCCGGCTTCCACGAGGCCGGCACGACGCTTGAATTGCTGGTCAACCTGGACAAATACGAAACGCTTCCGCAGCATCTGAAAGACATCGTCGTCGCCGCCTGCCAGATGGAAAACGACGAGATGCTTGCCGAGTACGCCGTGCGCAACGCCGAGGCGATGAAAACGCTGAAGAAGGAATACAAGGTCGAGATCAAGCACTTCCCGGACGATGTCGTGAAGGCCCTTTGGAAAGCGTCGAACGAGGTGCTGGCCGAGCTTGAGAAGGTCGACGACATCACCGGCCGGACCTACCGTTCCTTCCTTGCCTTCCGGGACGCCGCCATGGCGTACAGCCCATACGCGGAGGGCGGGTATCTGCGGATGCGGAATGAAAACGCCGGCTGAGTAACGCGCTCGAGGTCTTTCTCAGCCGAACCGGTTCGATCTTGGGAACCCCTTGGGTACGATGCGGCCGGCCCCGCCCCGCTTGCCGATCCAGTTCTTGAGGCCGGCTACGGTCTGCGAACGATCCCCGCTGCGCCAGCCAAGGCCCTCCTTCAGCGAAAAAGCCTTCGCGTCCGAAAGCTTCCCCTCCCGATAGCGCTGGAGGATAACCCCCCGGCCGCGTCCCATCTCCGGAAGTTCGCGCAAGGGAAAGATCAGCAATTTCCGGTTCGCGCCGACGACGGCGACGTGATCGCCCTCGACCGGCGCTACCATATGCCCGCGCGCCCCTTCGGCCAGGTTCAGCACCTGTTTGCCGGCCCGTGTCTGGGCCACGACACCATCTTCCTTCGTCACGAAACCGTGCCCATCGGAGGAAGCTACCAATAGCTTCCGGCCGGGCTTGTGAACGAAGAGGGCGATGATTTCGTCCTCGCCCCCAAGATCGACGAGCAGCCGCACCGGCTCGCCGTGGCCACGGCCGCTTGGCAGGCGATCGCCCGCCAGCGTATAGAAACGCCCATTCGAAGCAAAAAAAAGCAGCTTGTCCGTTGTCTCGGCGAGTACCTCGAATTTGGGGCCGTCCCCTTCCTTGTACTTGACGCCGTTTTCGCCGGTTGAGTCTCCCTTGACGGCCCGAATCCACCCTTTCTCCGAGCAAAGGACCGTGATCGTCTCCTTTTCGACCATCGTCTCAAAGGAAAGATCCACCGCTTCGGGCGCCGACCCGAAGGTCGTTCGCCGGCGGCCCAGTGGCGTTTTTTTAGAAAACCGTTTCCGAACCTCCGTCGTTTCGTCGGCGATTGCCTTCCAGCGTTTGTTCTTGTCCTTGATAAGCCCGCGAAGGATTCCCCCTTCCTTCGTCAAACGGTCGAACTCTTCCTGGATTCGCTTTTCCTCGAGCTTACGCAAAGCCCGCAAGCGCATGTTCAGGATCGCCTCGACCTGCAACTCGGTCAACTTGAACGCCTGCATCAGGGGTTTTTTCGGCTCCTCCTCCCTGCGCAGAATGCGGATCACCTTGTCGAGGTTGAGATAGACGGCGCGGTAGCCCTCCAGAATTTCGAGGCGCTCCTCGATCTTCTGGAGGCGGAACCGGCTTTGCCGAAGCAGCACCTCGTGCCGGTGATCGAGAAAGGCCTGCAGGGCTTCCCTTAAGTTCATGACACGCGGCACGCCGGAAGCGTCGAGAACGTTGAGATTCAAAGAGATCCGAACCTCTAGGTCGGTCTGCCGGAAAAGGGATTCCATCAAGAGGGCAGGGTCCACGTTGCGGCTTTTCGGCTCAAAAACGAGGCGGATCTCCTCGGTCGATTCGTCGCGGATATCCTCAAGCAACGAAAGTTTCTTCATCTGCAGGAGATCGGCGATTTTCTGGACGAGGCGCGCCTTCGGCACCTGGTAGGGGATCTCGGTCACGACGAGACGATAGGTGCCCCGCCCCCCCTCTTCGGTATGCCAGCGCGCGCGTAGACGGAAGCTGCCGCGACCCGTGCGATAGGCGTCCAGGATGCTGGCTGTTTCTTCGACGAGGATGCCGCCGGATGGAAAATCAGGCCCCGGCAAGAACTCAACCAGTTTCGGAATCGTTGCCTTCGGAAAGCGGATCAGATGCAAAAGGGCGGCGGCGATTTCATCGACGTTGTGGGGCGGAATGCTCGTCGCCATACCGACGGCGATACCGGAAGCGCCGTTCGCCAAAAGATTCGGAAATTTTGCAGGCAGGACGACGGGCTCGACCAGCTCGCCGTCATAGGTAGTGCGAAAATCGACGGCGTCCTCGTCAATCCCTTCCAGAAGAAGCTCGGCCACCGCCGTCAGGCGCGCTTCGGTATAGCGCATGGCGGCCGCGTTATCGCCGTCCACGTTTCCGAAATTCCCCTGCCCGTCGATCAGCGGATAGCGAACGGCGAAGGACTGGGCAAGCCGCACGAGGGCGTCGTATACGGCAATGTCGCCGTGCGGGTGATATTTACCGATGACGTCGCCAACGACACGAGCGCATTTCTTGTAGCCGGATGCCGGGTCGAGATGCAGCTCGCGCATCGCATAGAGAAGACGCCGGTGGACGGGCTTGAGCCCATCCCGGACATCGGGAAGCGAGCGCGACATGATCGTCGAGAGGGCGTAGGCCAGATAGCGTTCGCCGAGGGCTTCGGCGAAGCCAACGTCGCGAATGTCAGGGACGGTAATGGCCTTCGGCATGGCCGCCATTTATACCAGATGTGGGGGTTTTTTCTACCAGGCACGCAATAAATCGGGATCGGGCGGCAGGTTCGGGGTGGGCACCCCCGGTGAAGACGTGACTGGCGAGGAAGTGACCGGTGAGCAGGAGCCCATCCCGGATCGCCCCGAAATCCCGGCTGGAGCCGCCCTGGGTCAGGAACGCCGGCAAGGGAAGGAGCCGCTCGGCGTAGGCTTCGCCGGCGGCGGCGGAAACCGCGCGGCCGGATTTCGGCGAGACGTACCGCAGGTCCGTCGCCTGTCCCGTCGCCGCACAGGCGCTCAAATCAAGGCCATAGCCAAGTTCGGCCAGCAATTGCACTTCCCAGCGCACATAAGCCGCGGGCCATTCGCCGGTGGAAAGGGATTCGAGAAAGGCGAGCAGGCCGGCATAGGCCCTGGGGTGGGGGGCGCGCTCCGGCAGCGCCGTTTCGGCCACTGCGCAGGCCGAGCTCAAGGCGGCGAGAGAGGTGGGATCGTCGAGGGAAAGGCATGCAAAACTCCGCTCCAGCTCCGCACTCCACCACCCCAGTTGTTCGCTCAGGCGCGCCCGCCAGCGCGCCCGGACCAGGTTGCCCGGTTGGTGGGTCCCCCGCCGCCGGCGGCCGGCGCCACCGTGGACGATTCCGAGATGGCGGCCGTGGCTGCGTGTAAAAAGCGTCACGATGGCGTCGGTCTCGCCATGCTTGCGCGCCTTAAGAACGATGCCGTCGTCTGTCCATTCCATGATTAGGCATCATAATCCAGGCCGAGGTCGCGGTAACGTTCCGGATCTTCAAGCCAATCCTTCCGCACCTTGACGCGAAGGAAAAGATGGATGCGCTTTCCGAAAATTTCCTCCAGCTCTTCGCGGGACGCCGTGCCGACCTCCTTGATGCGGCCCCCCCCCTCGCCCAGTACGATCGCCTTCTGGCTTACGCGCTGAACCAGGATTTCCTGTTCGATCCGGATATCGCCCTGCTCGCGCTCCTCGAAGCTTTCCGTCACCACGGCAAGAGAATAGGGAAGTTCCTGGCGGAGCTGCAGAAAGAGTTTCTCGCGCGTGATCTCGGCGGCGAGCAACCGTGAGGGAAGGTCGGAAACCTGATCCTCCGGGAACATCCAGGGACCGCTCGGAACGCTTGCGGCCAGATGGCGTCGGACGTCGTCAATGCCATCGCCCTTCAGGGCCGAGATCATGAAGGTGTCCGTGAAAAGACCGGTTGCGTTCAGTTCCGCCGCAAGGCCAAGCAGTTTTTCCCGCTGGATCCGGTCGATCTTGTTGAGGATGAGAATCGCTTTCCGGCCAGCCTTCCGCAAACCCTCGAGAATGTGCCGGGCCTCACCCGTGATACCCCGTTCGGTATCAACCAGGAGAAGCACGAGATCGGCGTCCGCCGCACCCCGCCACGCAGCCGCCACCATGGCGCGTTCGAACCGACGCTTGGGCACGAAGATGCCGGGGGTATCCACGAAAACGATCTGGGCGCCGCCTTCGATGCAGATGCCGCGGACCAGCGTTCGCGTCGTTTGCACCTTCGGCGTAACGATGGTGACTTTCTCGCCAACCAACTGGTTGATGAGGGTCGATTTGCCTGTGTTCGGGGCGCCAACAACCGCGACGAAACCGAAACGGCGCTCGGTTTCAGTTCCCATTGCTTTGCCCCTCAATCCCCGCCAAAAACCCGGCCGCGGCCGCGGTTTCGGCTACGCGTTTTGTCGAACCGCTGGCGACGGCCGGAGCGAAGGCCCCAACCGTGACCCGCACGGTAAAGGTTGGCCGATGCGCCGGTCCTGTTTGTTCGACGGTTTCGTATTTTGGAAGCGACAACCCGCGCCCTTGAGCCCATTCCTGAAGCCGGGTTTTCGCGTCCTGCGGGGGTGCCGGCATTTCCTCCAGCAACGGCCGCCAGCCGCGCTCCACAAGGCGCCGCGCCGCAACCAAACCTCCATCCAAGTAAAGCGCGGCGATCACCGCTTCCAGCGAATCGGCCAAACGGCTGGGGCTTTCGCGCGCTTTCCCCCCCTCGTCTTCCTCGGCCAGGCGGAGATACCGCCCAAGGGCAATTCCCTCGGCGACCCGTACCAGCGCCTCGCGACAGGCCAAAGCCGCGTGGCGCTTGGCAAGGGCGCCTTCCGGCTCGGCCGGAAAGCGGCAAAGAAGAATGTCCGCCAGGATAAGGCCCAGCACCCGGTCGCCCAGAAACTCCAGCCGCTCGTAATCCGGCCGCTGGTCACCACCGGCGCTCGGGTGGGTGAGCGCCTCTTCCAGCAAGGCCGGATTTGAAAAGGCGTGGTCAAGCGTCTTGGAAAGCACGTCAAGCGAGGCGAAGGTGGCGCCCATCAATCAACCGCCTGAAAGAAACGATGAAACCGGATGGCGGACGGCCACTTCCAGAATTCCCAGAAGCGCGTTTCGCCGTCCACCGAGAAAAAGAGGATTTCGGCCCGCCCGACAAGGTTCTTTTCGGGAACGAAGCCGACGCCATGCGGCGCCCGGCTGTCGAGCGAGTTGTCGCGGTTATCCCCCATCATGAAATAGTGGCCAGGTGGAACGCTGAGGACCGATGTGTTGTCGAACTGACCGTCGTCGGACGTTTCCAGGATACGATGGCGCCGGCCGCTCGGAAGCGTTTCGGTATATTGCCGGATGGCAACCGGCGCGCCGCTGAAATCCGATACCATGAAGTCTTCGGCCGTTTCCCGTTCGACCACCGTACCGTTGATATAAAGGCGGCCTTCCTTCATTTGAATCGTATCGCCCGGCAGCCCGATGATTCGTTTGATGTAATCCGTGCGGTTGTCCGATGGCAGCTTGAAAACCACCACGTCGCCGCGTTCCGGCGGCGTGAAGAAGAGCCGGCCTTCGATTAACGAAAGCCCGAACGGTAGCGAATAGCGGCTGTAGCCATAGGCATATTTCGAAACGAAGAGATAGTCGCCAACCAGCAGCGTAGGCACCATCGAGCTGGACGGAATGTTAAATGGCTCAAAGGCAACCGTGCGCGCCACAAGCGCGATTAGAATCGCGTAGAGAATCGTGCGAACGGTTTCCCATATACCGTCTCTTGTTCTTCTGGATCTTGCCGTCCTGTCCGACATTTTGGTTTTCCTTAAGTTTTGTCTGCCGCGGTGACGGCAAAGATGATAACGCTGGCTTGGGCATAGGGGTATTCGTCGCTTAAGGAAACCTCGATCCCGACCGCCATCCCCGGCGGCGTGATCTCGACCATGCGCCGGGCGGCGCCGCCGGTAAGTTCGATCACCGGTTTTCCGGAAGGGCTGTTCAGGACTCCGATATCACGCCAAAAGACTCCGCGCCGTAAACCCGTGCCAAGCGCCTTTGAACAAGCCTCCTTGGCGGCAAACCGTTTTGCATAGGTGGCGGCGAGCCGGCTCGGCCGCTGGGTCGCTTTCCAGCGTTCGGTTTCGGTAAAAACGCGATTGAGAAAGCGATCGCCAAAGCGGTCGAGAGTGCGCGCGATCCGCCGGATATCAACCAGGTCACTCCCGAAGCCGATAATCATGCGGAACCGTGCCGCGCCGATTTCGGAACAGGGGTACTGCGCGCCGTGTCCATGAGAACGCGCATGCGCCGGACGCTGGCCTCCAGACCGGTAAAAAGCGCCTCTCCCATCAGAAAATGGCCGATGTTCAATTCAACGATTTCCGGGATAGCGGCGACGGGACCAACCGTATCGAAGGTAAGCCCGTGGCCGGCGTGGCATTCGAGACCCAGCTTGGCGGCGTATCGCGCGGCCATGACGAGCCGGCCAAACTCCGCCACCCGCGCCGCGCCGTCCGCGTTGCAATAACGCCCCGTGTGGAATTCGATTGCGGCGACGCCGAGTTGGCTCGCCGCCTCGACCTGGCCGTGCTCCGGGTCAATGAAAACCGATACCGCGATACCGGCCGATGCCATCGTCTGGATATAGGCAGCAAGCCCGCTTTTTTCTGCGAGAACGTTGAGACCGCCTTCGGTCGTCAACTCTTGCCGCTTCTCCGGAACCAGGCAAACAGCGTGCGGCCGATTGGCAAGCGCCGTCTCGAGCATGGCAGAAGTTGCCGCCATCTCAAGGTTGAGCGGCAGTTCGGCCTGTCTCGCCAACGCCACGATATCCGCATCGCGGATATGGCGACGGTCCTCCCGGAGATGGGCCGTAACCCCATCGGCCCCGGCTCGGGCTGCAATGGAAACCGCGCGCAACGGGTCCGGGTGCGTGCCGCCGCGCGCGTTCCGCAGCGTCGCGACATGATCGATGTTCACCCCAAGTCGAATGCGTTCACTCACCGGCGCGGGTCTGCTTTTTTGTTTTGGAGTGCGCCGCCCGCCGATGCCGGCCCTTCTCGCGGCGGAGGTGCCGGTGGCGCTTATAACTCGCAACGGTTTTCTTGATGGGCCAATAAAAGACAACCCAAGCAACAATTGCCGTTGGAATACCGCCAACCGTCATCGGCCACAGCAGCCAACCCGGATGCTGAAAGATCAACTGAATCGTCAATGCCTCCGGGGCGCCTTGGGCGGGCGTGTTCTGTAAGATCCAATTTCCAAAGTGGTAAATCCAGTACCAAATAAAGGGGAAGGTCCACGGGTTGCCGAGTACCGTTCCGATGGCCGAAGCCAGCAAATTGCCTCCCGTCAACCACGCCAGTAACGCCGCGCCGACAAAATGAAATCCCATGAAAGGTGTGAAGGAAATGGCGGCGCCACTTGCAAAGCCGGCCGCAATACCATGGGGGGTATCCTGCAGCCGACCCACCCGATGAAACAGGTATTTAAAAGATCGGCGCCACCCTGAGCGCGGCCAAAGGAAATTGTACAGGCGGCGAATGGGGTGCGGTTTATGGTGTCGTTTGAAGAGCATCGCGGGACGTTCGGCACCTTAAATAATCGGATGAAGACATGAGCGCCGGACAGCGGCGGCTATTCTCTTTTAACCACGCGCACGTTCAACGGAATTGATCACGGGCGATGCGCGAAGCGCTGCGATAATACGGGTCAAATGCTTGACGTCTTGCACTTCGAGGTCAATGACAAGCTCGAAGAAATCCGCCGAGCGATTCGTGAGCTTAAGGTTATTGATGTTCGCCCCATGGCTTGCGATGACGGTCGAGAGATTGCCAAGCGTACCCGGTTCGTTCAGCACGACGAGATGGACCCGCCCGATATAGGTGGGTGTGTTCCCCTCGCCGACGTTCCAAGCGACATCGAGCCAACGGTCCGCAAGCTCGTCAAAGCTTGGCAATATCTCGCAATCAATCGTATGGATGATCACGCCTTTCCCTTTCGTCACGATACCGACGATTCGGTCACCCGGCAGCGGCGAACAGCAACCGGCATAGTGTACAGCCATTCCGGGAATGAGCCCCCGGATTGGAACGGGATTTTCGCCAATCTTTTTCTTGCGCTTGCGCAGGCCGATCGTAATCACGTTGGCGGCACGGAAACGAGAGGACTTTACGCCGGGAAACGCGGCCTTGAAAACTTCTTCCGCCGTGTATCTTCCCTCCCCAATCGCGGCGTACAGGTCATCCGGGGCAGCGCAATGAAAACTTTTGCAGACTTCCTTGAAAAGCTTGTCGTTAAGCTCCGCCCCTTCACTCTGAACCATCCGTTCCAGGATTGATTTTCCAAGTTGGACATATTGGCCGCGCTTCTCTAGGCGCACAAAGCGGCGAATGGACATCCGCGCCTTGCTGGTGACGGTAAACCGTTCCCAGGTCGGCGACGGTGTTTGCGCTTTCGACGTAACGACCTCCACCTGGTCCCCATTGTGCAGTTGGCTGCGCAATGGAAGCATCCGTCCGTTCACTTTTGCGCCGACGCAGGTGTTCCCGATCTCTGAATGGACCGCGTAGGCAAAATCCACCGCCGTCGCACCTCTGGGCAAGGCGATTAAATCCCCCTTCGGCGTGAAACAAAAGACCTGGTCTTGGAACATGTCGAGCTTGGTTTCCTCGAGGAATTCCTCCGGGTCGGAAGCGTTCTCCAGCAACTCCAGAAGCTCCCGAAGCCAGCGATATTGGCGGCCTTCCATGCTGCTGGTCGGACCGTCCTTGTATTGCCAGTGAGCGGCGACGCCGCGCTCGGCGATGTCTTGCATCCTCTGGGTGCGGATTTGAATCTCGATCCGCTGCCGTTCGGGCCCGATGACACCGGTATGAAGCGAGCGGTAGCCGTTTGGTTTCGGTGTGCTGATATAGTCCTTAAAGCGGCCAGGCACGACGCGGTAGCGCCGATGCAGGATGCCAAGCGCCCGGTAGCAAGTTTCTTCTTCGTTCACGACGACCCGAAAGGCCATCACGTCCGACAATTGTTCAAAGTTGATATTCTTGCGTTCCATCTTTTGCCAGATGGAATAAGGCTTTTTCTCGCGACCGGAGACGGCCGCCTCAACCCCGGCCCCGCGAAACGTTTCTTCGAGTTCCCGAGCGATCTTCGGAACTTTCGCCCCTCCTTCCTCGCGCAGATAGCTAAGCCTGGCAAGAACGGAGTTTCTGGCATCCTGGTTCAGTTCGGAAAACGCCAGGTCTTCCAATTCGTCCTTCATTTCATGAAGACCGATCCGGTTGGCGAGGGGCGCGTATATTTCCATCGTCTCCCGCGCAATGCGGCGGCGTTTTTCCGGGTCCTGAATGTAATGCAGCGTCCGCATGTTGTGCAGACGATCGGCAAGCTTGACAAGCAAGACGCGAATATCGTCCGACATCGCAAGTACAAGCTTTCGAAAATTTTCCGCTTGTTGCGTGCGGTCGGATTGAAGCTCGATCCGTGACAGCTTTGTCACGCCGTTAACAAGGCGCGCAACTTCCTGGCCGAATTGACGTTCGAGTTCTTCAACGGTTGTCAGCGTATCCTCGACGGTATCGTGCAGCAGAGCTGTCGCGATGGAGGAGCCGCCTAATTTAAGCCGGGTCAGGATGCCGGCCACTTCGAGAGGGTGTGAAAAATAAAGGTCGCCAGATTCGCGTTTCTGCGCGCCATGCGCTTTCATCGAAAAAACGTAAGCGCGATTCAGCATCTCCTCATCGACGGAAGGGTCGTATGCCCGGATGGCTTCCACCAATTCGAACTGCCGAATCATCGGCGATCATGCCTCCCTCAAAACCTCAGGCGGGAGAAACGAATCCGCCGTACGAATAAAAAAACGGAAGGTTGGAAATATCGGCGGCATCCGATCAAGAACCGGGCGCCGTCTCCGATCACGCCTCGTCCGGTCGGGGAGCTTCTTCCGCCTCCGCCGCAAGCATTTCGTTGTCGGGTTCTCCCTCAATGGAAAGGACGTCCTCTTCAGCCTCTTCACTGGGAACGGCTTCCCCCACCTCGGCGGCGTGGCGCTGTTCCTGCTCGACGAGTTCAAGGATGTCCTCCTCCGGCTCCTCAAGCTTCGCGTGCTTTTGCAGCGAGCGCACTCTTTCAGCCCGCAGGCCATCCAGGTCCACCGTCCCATCGGCAATTTCCCGAAGAGCGACGACCGGATTCCGGTCCCGGTCCCGGTCCACGGTGAGAGAGGCACCGGCAGAAATCTCGCGGGCTCGCTGAACGGCGAGAACCACTAGCTCGAAGCGGTTGGGTACCCTGGTAACGCAATCTTCGACCGTGACGCGGGCCATAAAACACCTCTTTGGCAGGAGCAGCCGGAACAAGCCGGGACAAGAAGGAATATATTGCTGCACCGCGTCGGGTGCAAGGTGGCAGGACGATAAAGCCCCCCCGTTAGGGCACCTCACCCTCTTCCCCCGGCAGCGGAAAAGCGACCTGGCCTTGCGCCAGGCGGCGGATTAACGCCTCAAGGGTGAGGCCGAGCGTCGGGTGCCGCCAGTCGGGAGCCACCACCTCCGCCAGCGGAAGCAAGACGAAGGCGCGCTCGTGAAGGCGCGGATGAGGCACGGTAACTCCCGCGCTCCCGCCTTCGAGCCGGCGATCGTCCCAGGCCAAGAGGTCGAGATCGAGCGTCCGGGAGGCGTTTCTTTGCCGCCGCTCCCGCCCGAATCGGCGTTCGATCCGGTGACACAAGGCAAGGCAGGCCTCCGGCGAAAGCCCGGTCGCCACCGCCGCCACGCCGTTCACGAACCACGGCTGGTCGGAGGGCGGCACCGGAGCGCTCTCGTACCAGCGGGAACGGCGAAGGATGGCAACCCCTTCCGCCGCCAGCGCGGCAAGCGCCGCCTCGCAATTTTCCCGCGGGCCTCCGTAAGCCGCGGTTGGCAGGTTTGAACCCAGACCGAGCAGAATCACCTAAAAACCCTTTCGCCCCCTATTACGCCCGGTTGAACGACGGGCCCGACGCCTTAGAATAGCCGCCCGCCATGGACCAGTGGAAGGCGATAGAACGTTGGCCACCCGAAAAACGCTTTCGAAGATGTGTTCCAAAAAAACGGCTTCCGCCGCCCTCGATCCGGCGCTCGACTGCCCTTATTGCCCGCGTCTTGTCACCTTCCGGAACGCAAACCGAAAGGCGCATCCCGACTGGCACAACGCACCCGTCCCCTCCTTTGGACTTCTAAGCGCGGAGGTGTTGATCATAGGGCTTGCGCCGGGCTTGAAGGGAGCAAACCGGACGGGCCGGCCCTTCACGGGCGACTACGCGGGTGAACTTCTCTACCGCTTGCTCGGAAAATATGGATTTACCCGCGGCGAATACCGGGCCGCCCCCGAAGACGGGCTTAGGCTCGTGAAATGCCGCATCACGAACGCGGTCCGCTGCGTGCCGCCGGAAAACCGCCCGACACCGGCCGAGATCGCCACCTGCCGGTCGTTCCTGGCGGCCGAGGTCGCCGCCATGCCGCGGCTTCGTTTCCTGCTTGCCCTCGGACGGGTGGCACACGAGGCGATTTTAACCGCCTTAAACCTAAAGCGAAGCGCCTATCCCTTTCGTCACGGCGCCTGCTATCGGCTTCCCAACCGGCTGACCCTTACCGACAGCTATCATTGCTCGCGCTACAACACGAACACGGGCCGGTTGACGGAAGAAATGTTCGAGACGGTGATGCGCGATATGCGGAAACAGATGACCCCGACCTGATCAAGACTTCGCCTTTAAAAGACGGTCTTTCTGGCGGCGCCATTCCCGCTGCTTCTCGTCCGCGCGCTTATCCACCTTGCGCTTGCCCTTGGCAAGGCCCAGGGACACTTTCGCAATCCCGCGGGCGTTGAAATAGACCGCGAGCGGCACAAGGGCCATGCCTTCCCGCTTTACAGCGCCAAAAAGACGGTTTCTTTCGCGACGGTGAATCAAAAGCTTTCGTGGACGCGTGGGAGAAAAGTCCTCCTGACGCGCGGGCGCGTATTCCGCAATGTGCATGTTGAAAAGATGCAGCTCCCCACCTTTTTCTGCGGCAAAAGCTTCGTTCAGGGAGCATCGGCCAAGCCGCAAGGATTTTACTTCCGGGCCCGTAAGCACGATTCCGGCCTCAAGGGTTTCTTCCACGTGATAGTTGTAGCGAGCCTTGCGGTTCTGCGCCACGGTGCGATCGGTGGAGATAAGTTCTCTTGCCATTCCCCGTCAGGCAAGCAGCCCCGCCGCTTCCAGCACCTTTTGAATCCGTTCCTTGTTCGTTTCCGAAACCTCGACCAATGGAAGACGCAGCGCGCCGCCGCAATGCCCCCGCAGGCTGACGGCGTATTTCACGGGGCAAGGGTTCGTATCAACGAACATGACTTCATGAACCGGTACCAGGCTATCCTGAATTTTTCGCGCGGCGGAAATATCGCCTCTCCACCAGGCCTCGTGCATTTCGGAAAGTGGCTTCGGAGCCACATTCGCTGTCACCGAAATGCAGCCATGCCCACCTTCGGCCAAGAACGCAAGCGCTGTCGCGTCCTCACCGGAAAGCTGGCAAAAATCGTTCCCGATCGCGCGGCGCGTCGCTGAAGGGCGCGCAAGATCGGTCGTTGCATCCTTCACACCCACGATGTTCGGCAACGCCGCCAGCCGCGCCATCGTAGCGACCGACATATCCACCACGCACCGACCAGGGATATTGTAGATGACGATCGGCAGATCAACGGCGTTGTGAATCGCCTCGTAGTGCCGATACAACCCTTCTTGAGAGGGCTTGTTGTAGTAGGGCGTGATGACGAGCGCCGCGTCGGCGCCCGCCTCTTTGGCGTGGCGCGTCAATGCGATCGCCTCCGCCGTCGAATTCGATCCCGTCCCGGCGATGACCGGCACCCGCCCGTTCGCGGCCTCGATGCAAAGCTCGATAACCCGCCGGTGTTCCGCGTGGCTCAGGGTCGGCGACTCGCCCGTCGTTCCACACGGCACGAGACCGTGCGTGCCCTCGGAAACCTGCCACTCGATGAAAGACTGATACGCCTTCTCGTCAATGGTATCGGCGCGGAAGGGCGTTACGAGCGCAACAAAGGAACCTTTAAACATTTTGGACCGTTAATCGATTACCCGCGGAACATAACCTCACCCATTCCCTGCGGCAAGGGCGAGCGCGCTTGTTGAAATTGGACCGGGACCGTACTATGGAAAACCTTGCGTTCCACGTCTTTCAGAGGGGGATGCCCACGGTCCCTATTCGCATGCTTCGACCGACATGTCCGGCGTCCGGTTTTCTTGGCTGGATCGCCTCGGGCATATTCTTCTTTATCCTGCTGTCTTTTTCTCTGCCTGCCGCGGTGGCGGCGACCGTCCCGAAGGAAGGGGCGACCCCTCTTTCGGTCGCCGATTTCGGTACCTACACCCGTGCCTTCGTGGAAGTCAAAGAAAAGCGCTGGAAAAAGGCGCTTGTGCTTGCCTCCCTCGCCCACAACCCGTTGCCAGCGGAGGCCATCCGCTGGCTTTACTACACGCAACCTGGAACGGGCGCTTCCTTCGACGAGATTGCGAACTTCCTTCGCGAGCATCCCGATTGGCCAAACCAACGTCTACTCCGGCAGCGGGCCGAGGAAGCGATGCCCGGCAACCTTCCGGACGACGCCATCCGCACCTGGTTTTCCGACCAGCCGCCGGTGACGACCCGCGGGCGCGTCCTGCTTGGTGAAGCGCTTTTACGGAGGGGGGACCAGGAAGCCGCCGAGAAGCATCTTCGGGAAACCTGGATTCACGCCAATTTCACCCGACAAGAGGAGCGCCAATTTCTCGCCAAGCATCGCGACCTGCTGGATAAGGCGGACCACGCGGCGCGGCTCGACCGGCTGTTGTGGAACGATCGCGCCGCCGAAGCGCAGCGCATGCTGTACCGCGTCGACCCGGACATCCGGAGCCTTGCCCTGGCGCGTATCAGCCTTATGCGGATGGATTGGGATGTCGACGGCGCCGTCCAGCGTGTCCCTAAATATCTGCAATCGCACGCGGGCCTTCAATATGAACGCCTCCGCTGGCGGCGACGGAAAGGAAAACTGGAATCGGCCCAGGAGATTCTGGAGCACCCCCCCACGGATTTGATTCGGCCGGACCTTTGGTGGGTTGAACGCATCGCCGTCTCTCGACACCTCTTCCAGAAAGGCTACTACTCGGAAGCCTATCGCCTGACCAGCAATCACGGCCTCGAAGCTGGCGAAGCCTTCGCCGAGGCGGAATGGCTGTCGGGGTGGATCGCTTTGCGTTTTCTAAAAGACGCCGAGGTCGCTTTCGGCCATTTCACAAAACTTCATGAAGCCAGCCGTTATCCCATCAGCCGCGCGCGCGGCGCCTATTGGGCGGCGCGGGCGGCCGAAGTCATAGGTGCGCGCAGCACACAGGCCCACTGGTACCAAATCGCTTCGCAGTACCTTACGACCTACTATGGGCAGTTGGCGGTTGAACGGGTTGCCGGCCATTTTCCCCTCCCGCCCGCTTCAACGCCGAAGCCGACAATGGAAACCGCGCAGACTCTGGAGGCAAACCCGCTAACGCAGGTCGTGCGCTTGCTTAACGAACTCGGCGAAAAAAAATATATACGCCCCTTTCTCCTCCAGTTGGCCTCGAAAGCGACGACCGAGGAGGCCTATGCCTGGATCGCGGATCTCGCCCATTCGCTGGCACGTCCGGACCTTGCCATCGCCGTAACCAAGCAGGCTCAACGTGCGAATATTCCCCTTTTGGATCAAGGCTATCCGATCCTCGATCTGCCGGACGTAAAGCCGGAGCCCGCCCTCATCCTAGCCATGACCCGCCAGGAGAGCGAGCTCAACCAAGGGGCCATCAGTTCGGCTGGCGCCCATGGGCTTATGCAAATTCTTCCGCAAACGGCGCGATCCGTTTCGCGTTCGCTTCGGCTGCACTATTCACAAACGCGGCTTCTCAACGATCCCGTCTACAATCTGCAAATCGGCAGCGCCTATCTCGACCAGATGCTGACCGAATTCAACGGCTCCTACATTTTGGCTCTTGCCGCCTATAACGCCGGACCGGCGCGGGTCCACAGATGGATTCGAGAGTACGGACGCCCCGGCGGCGAATCGGATACCGACACGATCGACTGGATCGAGTCCATACCTATCTACGAGACACGGAATTATGTGCAGCGCATTTTCGAAAATCTGCAAATCTACCGTCTGAAGTTGAATGGCGGGAATCCAGCCCTGCGGATATCCGACGACTTGCGGCGCTAAGCTTTATCCATAGAGAAGCTTTGGCAGCCACGTCGCGAGCCCGGGAAAGAAGGCGACAATCCCAAGCCCAAGCAGTTGAATTGCGATGAAAGGCATCACGCCACGGTATATGTCCAGTGTCGTGACGCTTTCCGGCGCAACGCCCCGCAAGTAAAAGAGCGCAAAACCGAACGGCGGCGTCAGAAACGACGTCTGCAGGTTAACGGCTATCATCACACCCAGCCAAACCGGATCCAGTCCCATCTTCAGCAGAACGGGAGCAACGATCGGCACGACGACAAAGATGATCTGGATAAAGTCCAGGAAAAAGCCCAGAAAAAACATCACGACCATCACGAGAAGCACCGCGCCTATCGCTCCTCCTGGAAGCGTGGCTAGAAACGCGTGCACCATGTCGTCGCCGCCATACCCAAGGAAGACGAGGGAAAGGAGCGCGGCCCCGATCAGAATCACAAAAACCATCGAGCTGATCTGCATGGTCGAACGTAAAACTTCCTGCAGGATTTCGGTGGCAAAGACGCGCTTGAGGCCGATGAACACGCCAACGGCAACCAGCAGGCAAAGCATTGCCGCGATGGCCGGAAGGGCCATCTTGAGACCCGGCGCCGCCCTCTCGATACCGGCGGCCGAAGTCAGGCCCACCAGCACAAGACCAGCCAACGCAAGGCCCGCCACGTGGATCACCGTCGCATGCCTTTCGTCGAGTCGGAGCCCGGCCAGCAATATCGAACCGATGGCGCCGACGGCGGCCGCCTCGGTAGGTGTCGCAACACCCGTTAGGATGGAACCCAGAACGGCCACAATGAGGACGAGAGGCGGCATGAGGGAACGCAGAATTTGCCTGACCAGCTGCCGGCCACTGACCGCGGCGCGCTCGGCCTCCGGGATGGCCGGCGACGTTTTGGGGTGAAAGACGGCCTGCCCGATCTGATAGACAAGGTAAAGCCCGACCAGCAGCAAGCCGGGTAGAATCGCGCCCGCAAAGAGATCGCCAACCGACACTGCCCTCGGCGAAAAATTGCCCAGGGAAAGCTGGGCCTGTTGGTAAGCGGACGACAGCACATCCCCGAGCAGAACCAGCACGATGGAGGGGGGAATGATCTGACCCAAGGTGCCGGCCGCGCAAATCGAGCCGGCCGCCAATTTCGGGTCATACCCGCGTCGAAGCATCGTGGGAAGCGAAAGCAGCCCCATCGTCACGACGGTCGCCCCTACGATTCCTGTCGAGGCCGCCATCAGCGCACCAACGATCGTGACCGAGATCCCAAGTCCGCCGCGCAGCGATCCAAACAGCATTCCCATCGAATCGAGCAATTCCTCGGCGACGTGGGAACGCTCAAGCATCACCCCCATGAAGACGAAAAGCGGCACAGAAACGAGAACATCGTTTGTCATGATGCCGAAAATCCGCTGCGGAAAAGCCGTCAGGAAGATCGGATCGAATGCCCCCAGCAGAGTGCCAAGGCCCGCAAAAAAGAGCGCCGTACCGGCGAGCGTAAAAGCCACCGGGAAGCCCATCAAAAGAAACCCGCAGAGCGCGACAAACATCAGAATGTTCAGAAAGTCTCCCATGCGTCAGAGCTTTCTCGGTGATTCCAACCGTAGTTTTTCGTGCCCCGTCAACACGGCGGCGGCATGAATGGCCATCGAAATCCCTTGCAGGACCACGAGTGCCGCAAAAACGGGAATAACCGTCTTCAGGAGATAGATGGCCTCGATACCGCTCGTCTCGCGCGAGCCTTCCCGTACGGCCCACGAGTCGATAACATAGGGCCAGGCGATATAGAAAAGAGCCCCACAGACCGGAAGCAAGAAAAAGAAAATACCCATCAAATCTGCCCACGCCTTGCGTTCCGGCGAAGCGTCACGGTAAAAAATATCAATGCGGACGTGTCCGTTATGCAGAAGGGTGTAGCCGGCCCCCAGCATGAACAGAACGCTATGCATATAGAGGATGGATTCCTGAAGCCAGATTTCGCTTGCCTCAAAGACATAGCGCATCAGGACAATACTGAATTGAACCACCGCCATGACCAGTCCAACCCAGGCGACCTTACGCCCGATCGCGTCGTTGAAACGGTCAATACCTTGTGCAAGCCACACCAGAAAGGTCATGGGAACCTCTTCGCCGCACTACCAAGTTCGGCCCATGTATAGGGGAAACCGGCATTCCTCGCCAGCGGGCAACCCGCCTTCCCGCCACCTGCTACAAAGCAATAAAATTGCCACATGAACCAGGGACCGCCAAGCTATCGTGAAAGGTATTTTACGTCCGAGGACGGGCTTCGCCTTTATTTTCGTGACTACGGCGGCCAGCTTGTAAAGAAAACGCCCTTGCTGTGCCTCGGCGGCCTGACGCGAAACTCCAGCGACTTCAGCGAATTTGCCGAGCTTCTAGCTGGCGAGCGACGCATCCTTGCGCCGGATTACCGGGGCCGCGGCCGGTCGGCTTACGATCCGAACTGGCAAAACTATCAGCCGCGCACCTATCTGAACGATATTCATCATTTGCTTGCCGTCACCGGCGTGCACCATGTCGTGATCGTCGGAACCTCGCTCGGCGGTATTCTCGGAATGGCGATGGGCGCTGCAAAACCCACGGCTCTGGCCGGCGTCATCCTGAACGATGTCGGGCCGGACATAAAGGCGGAAGGGCTGGCACGCATCGTGGCCTATATCCGCAAAGACCGCCCGCAACCGACCTGGCAAGCCGCCGCCAAGTATTTGCAGGCCATCATGCCGACTCTCTCGATCAAAACGGAGGCGGGCTGGGAAAAACTGGCGCGGCGGACATACCGTGAAGGCAAGAACGGACAGATGCACTTCGATTGGGACATCAATATCGTAAAACCGATGCTCGCAAGTCGGGAACCGCCGGTCAATTTATGGCCGTTCTACCGATCGCTTCGCAGCGTGCCGACGCTCGCGTTGCGTGGCGACCTTTCCGACATTCTGACGAAAGAGACGTTCAAGAAGATGGCGGCGGAAAAACCGGACCTGATACGGGTAACGGTCCCGGATTGCGGTCACGTACCGCTTCCCGATGACCCCATTCCCTTCGCTGCCATCGAAAGTTTCTTAAGCCGAGTGGACGGCGATCAGGCCGAGCGCCCGCCGGAATAGGCCGTATAGGAGGATTGGGCCAGCGCTTCTTCCTTCTCGGGCTCGACGGACACCGAACTCCTGCCGATCATCTCAACGGCGGGCCGGGTCGATTCGACATGACGGCAAGCGCCTTCGAGATAAGCCCCGGCATCGATCGCGAGCGTCTCATGGATGACATCACCGACGACGTGCGAGGTTTTTGTCAAGGTGACGGTCCGCGCACTGATCTGGCCGGTAACCGTTCCGCGGACCTGGACGCTTTCCGCGTCCACGTTGCCGGTGATCTTGGCGCTTTCGCCGACCGTCAAGGTCTGACTGCGAACATTACCCTCCACGATTCCATCGATCTGCAAATCGCCGTTGCTGATAAGGTCACCGGAAATGTGCAGATTGGCACTGATGATGGAAGGAATGGAAGGGTCCGAAAGGCCAGAGGTCATTCCATTCAGCTGCCTAGGATTTTTCCCAATTTTTGAAAACATGACTTCCCACCTTGAAAAAATTTATCGGATTGTATGGCGTGCCATTCACCCGTATTTCGTAATGAACATGGGTGCCCGTGCTGCGACCCGTGCTGCCCATCAAGCCAAGCTGTTCACGGAAACCGACGCGTTGGCCATTCTTCACGCTAATTATATGAAGGTGCCCGTAGCGCGTACGTATCCCACGGCCATGATCAATCTCCACCACCTTACCGTATTTTCCATTCCATCCGGTAAAAACGACAACGCCGGGCGCAGTGCTCAAGACGGGGGACTTGTGCGCACCGGCAAGATCAATCCCGTAATGCATGGCCGGCCGGTCATTTACGGGATCCACACGTCTGCCGTAATTGCTTGTAACATAGAAATTGTCGGAGGGTGTCGTGAGCGGCAGGGTGCGCAACAACTGCTGCATCCCTTCCCAGCGGTCAATGTTTCGGTCAAGCGTTGCCAGATCGGTCCGGAACGTTTCCTCCGGCACCGAATCCGGGCGCCAAGCCACAAAGGGGCCGCCCTGGCCAAGCTCGGTCGCCAGTCCTTCGGAAAGGGCGCGCTCGACATCGATTCCCAGCCCGGCGATCAGCTTCTTCGTTTCACTCAAATCGTCGCGCGTTTTTTCGGTAAGTGAGCGCACCAAATCGTGCTGGGAAGCGTAAATTTCTTCCATCCAGCCTTTGAGCCGTTGGTTGGCCTGGTAGATCATCTCCAACCCGGCGCGGTGCGCCTTCTCGGCTGAATCCATGGGTTCCCGTTCGGCTCCTACCTTCGTGACCGCGTCCGGCTTCACGATGCCGAGCAGGTAGCTGTGATTAGCCTCCAGGTTGTGGGCGGCAACGGCAAAACGCGCCTGGGATTCCGCGTACTGATCCAGAAGGTTGCGATAGGCGACCAGCGTCTCGGCGATCCGTTGGTTCTTTTCCGCCAGAACACGGTCTTTTGCGAAAAGGGCATTCGTCGCATAGCCGCCCCAGCCAACCAGCCCAACCGCAGCGATCAGGATGAGGGCTTGAACGCCATAGGAAAGATTAACGTAACGGACCCTGCCGTTCGAGCGCATCAGGATCTGCCGTTGCGGAAAGACCCGCTGGTGGAAGAAGGCCGGAAGTTTAACGGTAAGCCAGCGCCGCGCACGTGTCCGCAGCGGGTGGGAGCGAATTTTCGTTCGATACACTAGGCACCAGCGCGCCGCACGCGCGCAAACAGCACCACAGAATGCCCGGATAAACTCCGTCATCGCCTTGCCAACCCCCTGCGCGAGCCGCGCTCGAAAGGGCCTGAGTGTCTCAGGGAAAGTCCAACCTGTTAAAAGGTAGTGACTTCTTTCCCTTATTGCAGCCATTTCGCGCCTAGAAAACCTACCCGCAGGAGCGGCCTTGTTCAAGCCTCATCTCGGGACGCATTTGTTGGAAAACCGGCTTTTTTTATGAAAAACGCCGCAATTGACCCCTGGCAAGGGATCAACGGCCGCTCTCGGCAGCCAGGCAGGGCGAAGGCAGGCGTCGGCGGGCCGTTGCCTCATAGGCATCGATGCGCTGGAACAGCTTTACGATCGCGTCCTCTTCAAGATAGGGGTTGAGGAGGATCGCCCGCAGCCACCGCCCCCCACGAAAGCGCGGCAACGAAAGGAAGGCGTTTCCTTCCTTCAGCAAGTGGATTTGCAAGCTTTCGTTCCAGGCGTCCCGGGAATCGGGCGGCAGCCATTCTGGAACGGCACGGAAGCAGACAACGTTGAGTTCCGGACGCGCGGCAAGTTCCAGATAGGGGCGCGCGAGAACCTCTTTTACGAAGCGTTCCGTCAAACGGTACGCCTCGTCGATGAGGTGGGCGTAGCCTTCCCGGCCGATATGCTGAAGCGAAAGCCAGAGTTTCAGAATATCGGGATAGCGGGTTCCCTGAACGCTGATCTCGCCAAGGTTGAGGATGTCGTCCGGATCCTGCATGTAGGGAGCCTGAATTCGAAAAGTGTTCTTCAGATGGCGAGCGTCCCGGAACAGAATCATCGCGCAGGTCTTTGAAACGTAGAGCCACTTCTGGGGATTGAAGGCTAGCGAGTCGGCAAGCTCGACCCCTTGCAGGCGCCAACGCTGATTCCTGGAGAGAACAAGGGCGCCGCCGAACACGGCGTCCACATGGAACCAGAGGCCATGGGCCTTGGCCAGACGGTGCACATCGGCAAGCGGATCGATGTTGCCGGTCACCGTCGTCCCAGCCGTCGCAACCACGCAAAATGGCGCCTTGCCTTCCGCCTTGGCCTTCAGGATACCCCGTTCGAGGCTTGCGATATCCATGATGGAATTGGCAGCTGTCGCGACCGGAATTACCGCCGACGTGCCGAGCCCCAGCAGCATGGCCGCCTTCTGGATCGAGGTGTGCGCCGCTTCGGATGCGAACAGGACCGGTTGCCGGTCGAGACCGGCGATCCCCTTTCCATGGGCATCAAAGGCGAGGTTCCGCGCAACGGCAAGCGCCTGCAGGTTGGCGAGGCTTCCCCCGCTGAGCAGCACGCCGCCGGCGTCGTCGCCAAGACCAAACTCTTTCGCGATCGCCTTCAGGAGAAGCGGCTCCATGCGCGAAAAGACCGGCGACATCTCGACGCTTAGCATGTTGTTGTTCAGCGTCGAGGCGACAAAATCGGCAAGCACCGACATCGTCGTCGGCATGGGATCCATATGGCCGACATAGCCCGGATGCGCCGCGTTCATGGAACCCACCACAATCGCTCGTAGCATTTCCAGCAGGCGTTCCTTCGCGACCGGCTCTTCCGGAATGGCAACCGAGGCAGGCAAGTCTACTTTACCCGGCACCGGCGGGCGGCCTAGCGCGTCCGTCGCGTGGGAAAGCACGAGATCCAGCACCTCATGCGCCAGCGCATCGATCTCCGCCCGGTTCTTGCCGTAAGGGTCAATGAAGGCGGAGGTGGGAAGTTTTGAACGGTCCAAACGGGCCCTCCTCCTCGGTCGGAATAAGCGAGCGGACTATGCCCCGAAGGGCCATGGGGAACAAGCCGGAATTTTGCGGTGCCAAAGGAAAAAAGCCCAAGATTTCAGCCGCTTTTTATGGAAACCCCATGACAGGCATCGGCCCCGATACTATGCTCGCTCCGGACAGCACCGTGGAGACAGGCCGTGGCAAAACCACCCCCCGAGGCGCCAAATGTCTATGCCTTCGAAGGGATTATCCCCGTCATTGATCCTCGAAGCTTCGTTCACCCGACGGCTACCCTGATCGGCGACGTGATTGTGGGCCGGGGCTGTTATATCGGTCCGGGCGCCGCCTTGCGGGGAGATATCGGCCGAATCACGATTGGCGATGGAGCAAACATCCAGGACAATTGCGTCCTCCACTGCTTTCCAGGCCGCGAGACGATCGTCGAGACGAACGGTCATATCGGCCATGGGGCCGTTCTGCACGGCTGTATCGTGCGGCGCGACGCGCTGGTCGGCATGAACGCCGTCGTCATGGACGGCGCCGTCATAGGCGAGGAAAGCTTCGTCGCCGCGATGGCCTTCGTGCGATCCGAATTTCAAGTCCCGCCCCGCAGCCTGGTGGCGGGAATCCCGGCCAAAGTCTTACGTGACCTTACCGAAGCGGAAATCGCCTGGAAGAGCCAAGGAACCCGGGAATACCAGGCCCTTGCCGCAAAATCCCTTGCCACCTGCCGGGCAACGACGGCGCTCGCAGCACCGGAGCCCAACCGGCCGCGACACCCCGTAAGCGACACCAAGCCGCTCAAGGAAAAGCGCCGCTAGCCTCCTACTTTTGTGTTCTTCTTCATTTCCGGCCGGAGCCGCTTTCCCTCCGCCTGCTTCGCCTTGATTTCCTTGACCGTCTGTTCGAGCGCAAGGAAACGTTCCGGCGTTGAAGGATGGGTGGCGAGGAACCCTCCCGACTGAATGGCTTGCGGATGGGCAGCCGCCATCCGTCGCCAGAAATGCGCCGTTCCTTCGATCTCCAATCCGCTCAGCACCATGATATAGAGGCCGACATAATCCGCCTCCGCCTCGAAGTCCTGGCTGTACGCTGCCGACCCCAGGCGCCCGAAAGTCCCTTGCGTGTTCACCCCGCCGAGCGCCGCCAGAATGTCGGCCAGCGTGCCAAGCATGACGTTCCCCTGCTTGGCGGAAATGTGCTCCATCACGTTGTGGGCAAGCTCGTGGGCGATGACGGTTGCCAGCTCCGTATCCGATTCCGCAAAGCGGAGCATGCCGCGCATGATTACGATACGCGCCCCGTCCGCAAAGGCGTTTAACGAATCGTCATTCGCCAGCAAGACCGGATAGTTGCATCCAGTTTCCGGGGTAAGCGTGATCGAAATTGCCGCCGCGCCGCGTTCAACGTCCAGGGTGAACGCGGTTTTCTTTTGCGCGACTTCATCGTAAAGTTTCGCGAGTTCGGCCGAAGCCTTTTCCCCGGTTGGCAGCGGCTTTCCATCGATCCGGAGCAGAACGTCCCCTTCCCGGAGACCCGCCTTCTCGGCGGGGGATCCCGGGGCGATGAGAGAGACGCGCAGCTTTTCGCTATCGCCAAAAACCTTGCGGGCCGCCTTCCGAAATTCTTCGGGATAAGCGTAGATCGTAGAAACGCGCGCGCCGACTTGCGGGGCCACCTTGTCCTTGCAAAAAGAACGGCCGCCGACAAGAACCGGGTAGGCAACGCTGAACAGGCGGCGTTCGTGCCTCTGGAATAGTTCGATCGCGATCTCGCGTTGTATTTCCGCTTCCTGCTCGGCCAGCTTCGGGTCGACCGCCATACGTTGGGTTGTCGGGGCGCAAGCCGAAAAGAAAAAGGCCGCGAACGGTAGAAGGATGCTCGCACGCATCGCCAGACGGAAGACTTTATTTTTTTGGGGCATGCATAGGCTTTCGCTTAAAGAAGACCAAGGCCGCGCAACTCCGCCGCCATCTCCGGCGGAAGGCTGTCGTCCAGACCACCGGAATCCAAGTCGGCGGGAGCCCCTCCCTTTTCGAGATAGCGCCAGCCCTGCTGCGGTTTCCTCGGATAGAGTTGGGTCCTCACCAGCTTCGAATCAAGCCAGATTTCACAGTAATGCCGCCCTTCCTCATCCGCCTTCCGGTCAAGCCCGCATAGGCGCTGGCGAGCGCGAATATAGCCTTTGATGATCCAGTAGATCGACCCGCCGTCGAGGAGTTCGTCCCTCCGGCTGGGTGTGTTGCGCGTATGGATGCACACGCGCCCCGCACGGGCCGAGGCCATGCGTTTTTTCTGAACAACGGCAAGCTGATCGACGTCTTCGATCCCCACCGCCATCTTCACGAGATGAAGGGGCATAACCGCATATTAGAGGGAAGCCACTCTCGAAAGCCAGCACCCGTCAAACGCCCGCCGGCAGCCCTTCAGGCAAACGCGAGGAAAATCACGCGAGGCGGGCGCCGACCGCCTGAAGCGCGGATACCGTCTGCATGGCAAGCGGCTCTTTCTCATCTTGGATCCGCTCCCGCAGGACCACCTGCATCGCCTGTATATGCGCCTCGATCAGCCGAAATGTTGCATCGTCCATTGTCCTCTTCTTGCGAAGAAAACCGCAGAGCGACTCGCCAATCCGCGTCATGAGCGGATACCCGAAACTCAAGCCCTGCCCCTTGATATTGTGGGCAAGATCGAAAATCTCTTCCAGATGAGAGGCCTGCGCCTTGGCGGAAAGGCCCGTCATTTCCGTCAAAAGCCTGGCCATCCGATCCACGTCCGGGGTTACCCATGCGGGATAACTTTCATAAAGCGCCTCCAGTGCGGCTTCGGCCTGTTGGAGTTTTTCCGGGTCGATTTCAAAATCCGCCTCGCTCTTCACGCCCAACCGGACGCGAAGAAGATTGGCAGAGGGGATGACCAGATTTTCGCGCGGGTCGTTTTTCATGGCGTCACGCTAGCCCCTTGGTTTGGCGTTTGTGTTTTTCGATATTAGCCCTGCAGAAGCCTGCTGACTTCGTCCTGGGACAGACCTTCGGCACTAAGCTGTTGCTCGCTCCCAGGGTTTGTTTTTTTATTCCGGGAGCGCTGCAGGAAGTTGCTTTTCAACCGATCTTCGCGGAACCGTCGGCGGTCGGGTCCGAAATAATTCTTTTCGCGAACAAAGGATGGCGGATTGCGAATGACGCCAAGAATGCGCTGGTAAACGGATTTCGCTGAAACCGGCTTTGCCAGAAAATCTGTTATCCCGGCGTCGATGGAGGCGCGCAAACGGACGAACTCCGTATGCCCCGTTAACATGATGATATGGACATAGGGGTTCGGGCTGTCCTTGGCATTCCGCACAAGCCGTGTGAACTCAAGCCCATCCAGCGGCGACATGGCGAGATCCGTAAAGACGATATCGGCCGGGAAATTCCGGAGTTCCATGAAGGCGTCGGCGCCGTCATAAGCCTCGCGGACATTCTTCACGCCAAGCGAATAGAGAATCGCCTTCAGCAACTGCACCATGTGCTTGTTGTCATCGACAACGAGCACGTTAAGCGGTCCAAGGTCCACGTCCAGCTTTCCTCCCATCCTCGCCGCAAGCTGCTAACGGTATTGGGAGTGGAGCCTGGGGTACACACGTTTACATTTAGTAAACATGCGTATTATACAATCTATAGGTGTTGTGAATAAGGCGCTTAACTGCGCTTCCGGAAGGCCGCCATCCCTGCCCGCGAATTAACTTCCCGCCCAAGGGCATCGCAGATGAACTGGCCGGCATCGACCAGACGATCGAAATCAACGCCGGTTTCGATGCCGAGGCCGTTCAGCATATAGAGGACGTCCTCGCTCGCAACGTTACCGGTCGCCCCTTTCGCGTAGGGACACCCCCCAAGCCCGGCAACCGAGGAATCAACGACGGCGATCCCTTCCTCCAGCACGGCGTAAAGATTGGCCAGCGCCTGACCGTAGGTGTCGTGAAAATGGGCGGCGAGGCTTTCGACCGGTACGCGGGCGGCAACCGCCTCGACCATGCGTTTTGCCTTGGCCGGCGTTCCGGTTCCGATGGTGTCGCCGAGCGCAATTTCGTAGCAGCCCATCTCGTAAAGCTTAGCCGAATAGTCGGCGACGGCGGAAGGCGCGATCTCGCCCTCATAGGGACAACCCAGCACGCAGGAAACGGCCCCGCGCACGAGAATGCCATGCTTCTTCGCGGCCTCGCAGACCGGCGCGAAACGGTCGAGACTTTCCGCGATCGAACAATTGATGTTTCGCTGCGAGAAACTTTCGGAGACGGCACCGAAAATCTCGATTTCCTTGGCACCGGCGGCGAGCGCGCGCTCGAGCCCTTTTACATTCGGCACCAGAACCCCATAACGCAGGTCCGGCGTTTGACGAAGCTCTGCTAAAACCTCGGCGCTGTCCGCCATCTGGGGAATCGCCTTCGGGGACACAAAGGCGCCGACTTCGATCCTGCGCAGGCCGGTTTCAGCGAGGCGATGGATAAACGCGATCTTGACGGCGGTCGGCACCGCGCCGGGTTCGTTTTGCAGCCCGTCGCGCGGACCCACTTCGACCATGCGAACCGTCTTGGGAAGCGTCATCCGCCTTTTCTCCTTGCTGTCCCGGCATCGTATGGCGGGCGGTCCGGCGATTCTATCCGCAAAGAGCGCAAAACGGAATTACCAACCGCCTTTTTCCAGCCACCGCTCAACCTGATCCAACCGGTCCACCCCCCAAAAGCCTTCCCCGTCCACCAGAAAGAAGGGCGAACCAAATACCCCCTTCGCCATGGCTTCCTCGACTTCCTGACGCAGGCGCTCTTTGACGGGCGGCGCGTGGACGGCGGCGAGAAGGGCGGGTGCTTCGATGCCAAGGGTCGCCGCCACTGCCGCCACTTCCGCTTCGAAGGAAAGGTCGCGCCCCTCCCCCCATTCCGCATCGAAGACGGCCGTGGCGAAAGATTTTGCAAGCGCCTCGTCCCGGTCGAACAGCCAGTAATAGGCGCGGCTTGCCGTCAGGGAACGCATCGGCAGAACGGGCGGAATCTTGAGCGGCACCCCTAAAAGCCGCGCAAAGCGTTGCATGTCGTGAACCATGTAGGGCCCACGGAGAGGCTGATCGAAGATCGAGGGGACGCCGGCAAGCTTGGCGGCAGCCCCAACCAGGAAGGCCCGCCACGCAACGGTGCGGCCATGCCGCGCCGCTATTGCATCGATTTGCTTGCTGGCCAAGTAACCGTAAGGGGAACCGAAATCGAAATAGAAGAAGACCGGCGCCATCTAGTGCAGCCGCTCAACCGCCATGGCCGTAGCTTCGCCGCCGCCGATGCAAAGGGACGCCACCCCGCGATTAAGGTCGTACTTCTCAAGCGCGTTCAGCAGCGTGACCAGAATCCGGCAGCCCGAAGCGCCGATCGGATGACCAAGCGCACAGGCACCTCCATGAACGTTGACCTTGTCATGGGGCAGATCCAGCTCGCGCATCGCGACCATCGTCACGACGGCAAAGGCTTCGTTGATTTCATATAGATCAACGTCCTTCGCATCCCATTCGATTGTTTCGAGCAGTTTCTGGATGGCGAAGACGGGTGCCGTCGTAAACCACGCCGGATCTTGGGAATGGGTCGCGTGGGCCATAATCTTCGCCCGCGGCTTGAGCCCGCGTTTCTCGGCCTCCGAAAGCCGCATCAGCACGACGGCGGCCCCGCCATCGGAAATCGAGCTGGAATTGGCTGGCGTCACCGTGCCGTCTTTGCGGAACGCGGGTTTCAGATTCGGGATTTTGCCAAGGTCTGCCGACCGCGGCTGCTCGTCGAGGGTAAGGACCGTCTCGCCTTTCTTCGTCTTCACGGTGACCGGCACCACCTCGTCGGTGAAGGTGCCATCCTCTCCGGCCGTCTTGGCGCGCTTCAGCGAGGTGATGGCAAAGGCATCCTGTGCTTCGCGCGTGAACTGGTACTTCTCCGCCGTATTCTCGGCGAACACGCCCATCAGGTTATTGCCGCCTTTGAAGGGGTCCTGAAGACCGTCGTAGAACATGTGGTCGTACACTTCGCCATGGCCCATGCGGTACCCCCCGCGCGCCTTCGTGAGGAGATAAGGGGCGTTCGTCATGCTTTCCATGCCGCCGGCGACCATGACGTCGTTCGTGCCGGCCCGCAGCAGGTCATGCGCCAGCATGATCGCTTTCATGGCGGAGCCGCAGGCTTTGTTGATCGTCGTGCTGCCGGAACTTTCCGGAATACCGGCCCGCAAGGACGCCTGGCGTGCCGGTACCTGACCGCAACCCGCCGACAGTACGCAGCCGAGAATGACTTCTTTGACATCCGCCGGCAAGACACCGGCCCGTTCCATCGCGCCCTTGATGGCGATCGCACCGAGTTCCGGCGCGGTAACGTCCTTCAATTCGCCCTGAAAGCCGCCCATCGGGGTTCGCATCCCGCCGACGATAACGATCGGATCGCTAGCCATTTCCGATTTTCTCCAGTTTCTAGGTTGCGGTCCCTATGCCAATACCTTGGATTCCTGGACGCTCACCCGCATGGCTGCCGCCACGCCTTTTCAATAACCTGGGCCTTACCCGGATGGAGCGCCTTAATGAGCCATTTTCTTCAAGAATGGTGCGGTCGAGAAGACTCGAACTTCCACGGGGTTTCCCCCACAGCGACCTCAACGCTGCGCGTCTACCTATTCCGCCACGACCGCCCGCCAGCGCAGGACACTTGCCTTTCGCCAACCGGGGGAATACCAAATCGAAAAATGATGTGCAAGGACGCTCTATCAAAGGGGGCTCGGGGCCTCCCCGCCATGTCCATCGAATGGCGTGTCAGCAGGGAGCCCGTTCCCTACCCAAAAGCGGTCGCGGCGATGGAAACCCGGGTCGCCGCCATCCGTTCGGGCGAGGCCCCGGAAATGGTCTGGCTGCTCGAACATCCGCCGATTTATACGGCCGGCACCAGCGCCCGGCCGGAGGAGTTGCTAGAAGCCGGCCGATTTCCAGTCTACCCGACCGGGCGCGGCGGCCGGTTCACCTACCACGGCCCCGGCCAGCGGATCGGCTACGCGATGCTTGACCTACAACGCCGCGGAACCGATATCCGCTGCTACGTTCATAACCTCGAGGAATGGGTACTCCGCGCGCTCGCCCGCTTCGACCTGCGCGGCGAACGGCGAGAAGGGCGGATCGGTATCTGGATAGACCGGAGCCCCTTTGGCGGACGGCCCGGCCAGGAGGACAAGATCGCCGCGACCGGCGTGCGGGTCCGTCGTTGGGTGAGCTACCACGGGGTTGCGCTAAACGTTGCGCCCGATCTCGACCATTTCCGCGGAATCGTACCCTGTGGCATTGCGGACGCCAATTATGGCGTCACTTCGCTTGCCGATCTCGGCGTTACGGCCCCGATGGCGGACGTCGATACGGCCCTGAAGGAAACTTTCGAAGAAGTGTTCGGAAAGTGAAGGTTAGATGGTGGGGTACATCTCGAAATCGTCGCCGGCTTCCTCGTCCGTTGCCCGAACCTCGATTTCCGTGACCTGGGCGGCCAAGGGTCCGGCCTCGCAGGCGGCGATCATACCGGTCACCTCGGCCTCGGGACCCGCGATCAATGCCTCGACCGTTCCGTCGCGACGGTTCCGAACCCACCCGGCAAGCCCCCGTTTCTTCGCCTCGGCCACCGCCCAAGCCCGGTAACAGACGCCCTGCACGCGCCCGTGAATGCGAAGCAATACCTTCTGCATGCACTTATTTCGATCGGATCGAATGGTAGGCGGTGGCGGCGACGATGCCCCAAGCAAGGTTCACGACCACGGCAAGGAGCGGCGTCATCTCGCCAAGGGCAAGCCCGCCCATTCCCTGCCCGAGTTTATACGGGAAGACGATAAAAAGCTGGACGAGCGCAGGCGCGCATCCGAAGACCAACCCCCGCCGCACCGGTGATCTGGAAAGGAGCGGCAGCAACAGAAGCCCGCCCCAAAGCCCGCCCCATACCAGGCGCGGGTAAAGCCAAGCCGGCGTGATCTCCGGCGCAACCGCAACACCAAGCGCCGCCGTAATTCCCGCCGTCCCCAACAACCAAAGAAGCAAGCCGTTCGCAAGCCCCCCGAGGGCGCCGGCGCTAAACGCCAGGGCTGCGTTTCGAAAAAAGGCGTGCGCTTGTATCACCAGGCCCTCTTTCGGCGGTTACACTTCGAATTCGAGAATCATCTGATCGACGTTCAGGCTGTCCCCCGGCTTGGCGTGAACCTTCGCCACCTTGCAATCCTCCCCCGCCCGAAGAACGTTTTCCATCTTCATCGCTTCGATGACGGCAAGCTCTTCTCCCGCCTTCACTTCCTGGCCTTTTTTTACCGCCACGGAGACAAGAAGGCCGGGCATCGGAGAAAGAAGAAAGCCCGAGAGGTCTGGCGGCTCCTTCTCCGGCATAAGGGAGACGAGCTCCGCCCCGCGCCGCGTTACGACCAGCACAGCGTTCGTCGCGCCGGCGTGGCTTAGTCGAAATCCAACCCCGTTGCGATCGATCTGAACCGTGACGGCTTCGGCGTTGACGGTGCCTTGAAAAATCGGCGACCCCAACGACCATTGGCTGCGGACGGCATGGATCTTCCCGTTGATTGTTACGTCGAAGCCGTCCAGTTCCGGCTTGAGAAAAACCGGACAATGCTCGCCGTTCAGGATTACGACCCATTCCGTACCCACCCCCGCGCCGTGGCGCGGCATCTGGCCGCTGACGGCAGCCGCACGTTCGGCGAAGCGCTGGTGCGCCATCGCCGCCACGGCAATCAGCATTTCCTGATTTTTTTTCGAAAGGACGGTGCCGGTAAAGCCCTCTGGAAACTCTTCGGCGATGAAATGCGTGGTGAGCTTGCCTGCCATAAAGCGCGGATGCCCCATGACGGCGGCGAGAAAAGGAATATTCTGGTTGATTCCGCGGATATAGTAGGCGTCCAGCGCCGCACGCATGCGCTGAATCGCCGCCGCACGGTCGGGCCCGTATGTGCACAGCTTCGCGATCATCGGATCGTAGAAAAGACTGATCTCGCTTCCTTCTATTACCCCGCTGTCGACACGGACTCCCTCGCCGGACGGCTCGCGATAGCGAACGAGACGCCCGATGGAAGGCAGGAAGTTCCGAAGCGGGTCTTCCGCGTAGATGCGCGCCTCGACCGCCCAGCCTTTCCACTTCACGTCTTTTTGCTTGATGGCAAGCTTCTCGCCCGCCGCGACGCGGATCATCTGTTCGACGAGATCGATACCGGTCACGAGTTCGGTGACGGGGTGCTCAACCTGCAGACGGGTGTTCATTTCCAGGAAGTAGAAATTTCCCTTCCCGTCGAGAACGAACTCAACGGTGCCGGCCGAACGGTAACCGACCCGCTTCGCCAGGGCCACCGCCTGCTTCCCCATCGCCTCGCGGGTCGCAGGTTTGATCGCCGGGCTCGGCGATTCTTCGATGATCTTCTGGTGCCGCCGCTGGATCGAACATTCCCGCTCACCCAAATGGATGACGTTTCCGAAGCCGTCCGCCAACACCTGAATCTCGATATGGCGCGGTTCGGTAATGTATTTTTCGATGAAAAGCCGGTTGTCTCCGAAGCTGGATTTCGCCTCGTTCTGGGCCGAACGGAAGCCGTCGTGAACTTCTTTTTCGTTCTGCGCGATCCGCATACCCTTGCCACCCCCCCCAGCCGTCGCCTTCAGCATGACGGGGTAGCCGATTTGCTTGGCGAGCCGGACCGCCTCTTCCGCGTTCTTCATGACGCCGATATGGCCCGGGATGACGTTGACGCCGGCCTCGCTGGCAAGCTTCTTCGATTCGATCTTGTCCCCCATCGCGGCGATCGCCTCCGGCGGCGGGCCGATGAAGGCGACCTTCGCCTTGGCCAGCGCCATGGCGAAGGCGCGGTTTTCGGACAAAAAGCCGTAACCGGGGTGCACGGCCTCGGCGCCGCTGTCCAGGACCGCCTTCACGATCTTCGGAATGGCGAGGTAGCTTTCTGCGGAAGGCGCCGGCCCAAGGAAAACCGCTTCGTCCGCCATCTGAACGTGAGGGGCGTCCTGGTCTGCCTCGGAATAGACGGCGACGGTGCGGATGCCCATCTTGCGAGCCGTGCGGATGACGCGGCAAGCGATTTCCCCTCGGTTGGCAATCAAAATTTTCTTGAACATCGCCATCGGTTTTCCTGACGCATTCCCTCCGCCCCGCCCCCACCCCCAGTACGGCAGACGGACGGGATTGTCTTTCCGTTCAAAGAGGGATATTCGGGTGTTTCTTCCAGGGGTTATCGAGTTTCTTGTTCTTCAGCATGGCTAACGACCGGCTGATCCGCCGCCGTGTGTTATGCGGCATGATGACATCGTCAACGAATCCCCGATGCCCGGCGATAAAGGGATTGGCGAATTTCTTCCGGTACTCTTCCGTTCGCTCTTCGATTTTTTTCGTATTTCCCGCGTCCTGCCGGAAGATGATTTCAACCGCCCCCTTGGGGCCCATGACGGCAATTTCAGCCGTCGGCCACGCATAGTTCACATCCCCACGCAGATGCTTCGAGCTCATCACATCGTAGGCGCCGCCATAGGCCTTCCGCGTGATGACGGTTACTTTCGGGACCGTCGCCTCGGCGAAGGCAAAGAGCAATTTCGCGCCGTGCTTGATGATGCCGCCGTATTCCTGGCCGGTTCCCGGCAGGAACCCAGGCACGTCCACAAAAGTGACGACGGGAATGTTGAAGCAATCGCAAAAACGCACGAAGCGCGCCGCCTTGCGCGAGGAATCGATGTCGAGGCAACCGGCAAGCACCATCGGCTGATTGGCCACGATGCCGACCGTCGTCCCGTCGATGCGTCCAAAGCCGATAAGGATGTTTTGCGCATAGGTCGGCTGAATCTCGAAAAAATCGCCTTCGTCGACGACTTTCAGGATCAATTCTTTCATGTCGTAGGGCTTGTTTGGATGCACCGGCACCAAGGTGTCGAGGGATTCCTCGGCCCGGTCCGGCGCATCGGATGTTGGGTAGGTCGGCGGCGGCTCCCGATTCGAAGACGGCAGGAAATCCATCAGGCGACGCGCCTGCAGCAAGGCTTCAACATCGTTTTCCAAAGCCAGGTCCGCCACCCCCGAGCGCGTCGTATGCGTAATGGCGCCGCCGAGCTCTTCCTGGGTCACCGTTTCATGGGTAACCGTTTTTACGACGTCGGGCCCGGTGACGAACATGTAGGAGGCGTCCTTCACCATGAAAATAAAATCCGTCATCGCCGGCGAATAAACCGCACCGCCCGCGCACGGACCCATGATGAGCGAGAGCTGCGGAATAACGCCGGAAGCGTCCACGTTTCGCTGAAAGACATCGGCGTAGCCGGCGAGCGAAGCAATCCCTTCCTGGATGCGCGCGCCGCCGGAATCGTTGATCCCGATAACCGGCGCCCCCACCTTCATGGCCTGGTCCATAATTTTGCAGATCTTCTCGGCGTGGGTTTCGCTGAGGGAGCCGCCGAAGACGGTGAAGTCCTGGCTGAAAACGAAGACGAGGCGGCCGTTGATCGTGCCGTGGCCGGTGACGACGCCGTCGCCGGGAATTTTCTGCTGGTCCATGCCGAAATCACCGCACCGATGCTCGACGAACATGTCGTATTCTTCGAAGGAATCCGGATCGAGCAGAACCTCAAGACGCTCACGAGCGGTGAGTTTTCCTTTCGCGTGCTGGGCCGCCACACGTTTCTTGCCGCCGCCGGCGCGCGCCGCGGCGCGTTTGCGCTCGAGCTCTTCCAGGATGTTTTTCATGAACGCTACCTTCCCGCCAAGGCCGGCCCGGACCCTTGATGGTTTCGAGGGTCTCTGCCCCCGATTATTCAAGAATATGAAGGCCTTGTGACGGAAGCTACCTGAGGCGGGGGACGCCGTCAACTGCCTGAAAGCGGGGCCAGCGAATCGTTGCCAAGGACAAGAAAGCGTTCGGCCGCGGCGAGATTTTCACGGAGGTCGTTGCGCCGCGCCTCCGCCTCCGGAACCCTGCCCCATTTCTCGATTTGGAAAGTTTCATCGAGCTGAGAAATCTGCCAGGCGGTTTCCGCGTCAATCTTTGCTTCGAGCAGCGCCAGCCCCAGGACCAAGGAACCGCAAATCGCCGTGGATTCGCGCAACGCCGTCAGACGGAGGTTGTTCATGCCGGAGACGGCCGCCTCAAGAGCGGCAAGGGAAGCAGCCGGTTGATCAAGGGCGACGATATCCGTCGTCACGGCAAGGGGCGCATCGAAGCGACCGGCCACCCAGTCTAGCAGGGGTTGCCAGACTGCCAGCTGGCGCTCGGCAAGTTCCAACGGTTCGGCGACCCGGTAGCAAAGAAGGTCCGTCGTCACGTATTTCACCACCTCGGCGACGACCGTCTCGCGCGCCGCCGCAACGTGATCGAGAGTAATAGCCGCAAGACGCATAAGCGGCATCCGATGCGGTTGGATTTCCGCTTCCTGGCTTTCCCATTCTTCAGCGATTGCCTCGGCAAGCGGGCGCGAGACAAGAACGACGGCCGTCCCGAAGGGCGTGCGGACCGTCTTGCCATCAAGGGTCACCGCGAAGCCTTCCGTCTCCTGCCTGACACCGGCCGTTTTAAAGAAACGTTTCACAACACACCCGAAGCAAAGTCGGCGAAGGGGTCGCCCTTGAACGCTGGATCGAAACCAAAACAGGCCCAGCTTGCCAGCAGGTCCTCGGGCAAGGGCGCAAGAATCCGCACCTTTCCCTTCTTGGGGTGCGGAAATTCGATCGCCCGGGCGTGCAGGTGAAGCCGCTTGGCAAGCCCGGCCCCCTCGATCCGCGCCGCTGACCCACCGTATTTGTAGTCGCCCAGGATCGGAACTCCGAGCGTCGCGCAGTGGACACGAAGCTGATGGGTCCGCCCGGTCAACGGTAGGAGCGCAAGCCACGCCGCCTTCTGGCCAGCCTGGTCGAGAACCGCGTAACGGGTTCGCGCCACCTTGCCTTCCGCGGCGCTGGCAACGACGCGCTCATGCTTGCCATGGGCCAATTTAGCCAACGGCGCCGTAATCTCACCCCTTGGTGGCCTGGGCACGCCGCGAACGAGCGCCCAGTAAACCTTGCGCATGGCGGTTTTCTCACGAAAAGCCGCCGCAAGCCAGGCGGCGGCGGACGGCGTGCGGGCAAGAACCAGAACGCCGCTTGTTTCCCGGTCAAGGCGGTGGACGAGGCGCGGACGCTCCTTTTTTTCGAACCGGAGCGCCTCCAGCATACCGTCGAGATGGTGGCGGGTTTTCGTGCCTCCCTGCACGGCAAGGCCAGCCGGCTTGTCAATGGCAAGGATGTCGGCGTCCTTATATAAGACACGCGCCCGCAAGGCCTTGGCTTCGGCCGCCGAGGGTGCCGGTCTCACTTCCTGAGACGGCCGTTCCACCGTCCGTAGGGGCGGTATGCGAATCGTTTGACCGGATTCGAGACGAAGGCCCGCTTTCGCGCGCCGGCCATCGACCCGGACTTCGCCCTTGCGAAGCAGTCTCTCCAGGTGGGTATGGGGCAGTTCCGGAAAGTGCCGACGAAACCAGCGATCCAGACGAAGTCCACCTTCGTCCGCCGCCACGCCGCGGGAGTGCACCTTGGGCATTATCTTTTTTCTTCTTCCGTTCTGTTTCCGGCCAGGCGTTCGCGAAGTTCCAGCCAGCGCGTCAGACGCTCACGAAGTGAGCGCTCATACCCGCGATCGGAAGGGCGATAGAAGCCGGGGCGTTCCATGCCGTCGGGAAAATAGTTCTGACCGGAGACCGCTTCCGCCACGTCGTGATCATAGACGTAGCCCTTGCCATAGCCTAATTCCTGCATCATCCGGGTCGGCGCGTTCAGGATATGCTGGGGGGGCATGAGCGAACCGCTCTCGACCGCGGCCTGGTTGGCGGCACCGAAGGCCTTGTAGGCGGCGTTCGACTTCGGCGCGGTCGCCAGGTAAATGACGGCCTGGGCGACGGCAAGCTCGCCTTCCGGCGAACCGAGAAAATCATAGGCATCCTTTGCCGCCAAGGCCTGATGGATGGCTTCGGGATCGGCCAGGCCGATGTCCTCGACCGCGAAGCGGACAAGGCGGCGCACGACGTAAAGGGGATCTTCCCCACCCGCCAGCATGCGCGCCAGCCAGTAGAGGGCGGCATCCGCGTCGGAACCGCGAAGCGATTTGTGGAGCGCGCTGATGAGGTTGTAATGGCCTTCCCGGCCTTTATCGTAGATGGGCGCGCGCCGCTGCACGGCGGCGAGAAGGCCTGCCGTATCGAGCAGCAGCTTCGGCGGCTGCAGGAAAAGGTCCTCGACCAGATTGAGAAGAAAACGCCCGTCGCCGTCCGCCATCGCAAGAAGCGCGTGGCGGGCGTCCGGGTCGAGCGGTGTTTTCTTTCCTTCCGCCGCCTCGGCGCGCTCCAACAGGGTTTTGAGGGACTGCTCGTCGAGCCGCCTTAGAACGAGCACCTGGCAGCGGGAAAGAAGCGGCGCGTTCAGCTCGAAGGAGGGGTTTTCGGTGGTCGCCCCCACCAAAGTGACGGTGCCGTCCTCGACGTAAGGCAGAAAGCCATCCTGCTGGGCCCGGTTGAAGCGGTGAATCTCATCGACGAAGAGGAGGGTCCCCTCTCCCGCCGCGCGGCGCTTCTTCGCCACATCGAATACCCGCCGCAGATCCGCCACGCCGGAAAAAACGGCGGAGAGGGAGACGAAGTCAAGCGAGGTACGGTCGGCCAGCAACCGGGCGATCGTCGTCTTGCCGCAACCCGGCGGCCCCCAAAGGATCATCGAAACCAAATGCCCCGATGCCAGCATGCGCCCAATAGGCGCGTCCGGACCCAGCAAATGGTCCTGGCCCACGACGTCCTCGATCCGTTTGGGGCGAAGGCGATCCGCTAACGGTTTTGGCGCCTGCGATTCAAAAAGGGTCGTCACCTTTGTTGTAGGGTCGTCGTAAAGACGTCCTCCCCCCGACGAAGAGTGATGCGCCAGGTGGTTGTCGGCTTGGCAAGAGAATCCATCAAATTCTTTACCAGCTTGATGTCCTGGTCGTTGATTTTCAGCACGACGTCGCCGACCTCGAGGCCGATCCGATTGGCCGGGCTGCCACGAACGATTTCGAGAACGACAACGCCTGGACGCATGCCGTCGACGCCAAGCTCTTCGGCCAAGGCGGGAGAAAGATTGGCGGCCTTGGCGCCGGCAAACGGATGGGCCCCGTCGAGTTGAGTCTCGTTCCGGGGCGGGTCTTCCGGCGGCGGCATCAAAGTGGTCGTCAATTCTTGATTCCGGCGGGTTCGCACAATCGAGACATCAATTTTCGCATTCGGCGTCATCGTCGCAATCCGATAGCGAAGGGTCTCAAGATCATATATCTCATGGCCCTCAATCCGGGTGATCACGTCCCCGACCTTGACCCCGGCCCGATCCGCCGGGCCTCCGGGATAAACGGCGTTCACGAGAACCCCGACGGGTCGGTCTAACCCTAGGGAATTCGCAAGTTCCCGGGTAACGGCTTGGCCCGAAGCCCCGAGCCAAGGCCGAACCAGGCCGCCGCCCTCGGCCGCGTGAAGGACCGTGCGCGCCATGTTTGTCGGGACCGCAAAGCCGATCCCGATCGAAGAGCCCGTGCGCGAATATATCGCGGAATTGATGCCGATCAGGCGCCCATCCAGCGTCACCAACGCGCCCCCCGAATTCCCCGGATTGATGGCCGCGTCGGTCTGGATGAAGAAGTGGTAGTCGGTTACCCCTACCGTCGTGCGGGCAAGCGCCGAGACGATGCCATTCGTCACCGTCTGTCCAACGCCGAAGGGGTTACCGATGGCCAGCACAAGATCACCGACCTCGAGATCGTCGGAATCCCCCATCTCCAGATAGGGAAGCGCCTCGTTGCCTGTCTTGATCCGGAGAACCGCAAGGTCCGTCCGTTTGTCGGCCATGACGATTTCGGCGGGGAATTCCCGCCGGTCGGCCAGCGCCACGATTACTTCCCGGCTGTCGGCAATCACGTGATTGCTGGTCATAATCAAGCCGTCCGGCCGGACGATGACGCCCGAGCCGAGCGAGCTTTGTTCACGTTTTCGCCTTGGGCCCTGCCCTTCTCCGAAGAAGCGCTGGAAGAAGGGGTCATCGAAAAAGGGGAGACCCTGCCCTTCAACAATTTTTCGAGTGTAGATATTGACGACGGCGGGCGCCGCTTTTTTCACCACCGGCGCAAAGGAAATCTGGATTTGCTCTTTTGATTCCGGCGCGAGGCGGGTTTGCGCCAGAGCCTGACCAGACAGGCAAAAAGCGATCCATGGCATGCCCAGCATTGCGGCAAAAACGCAAACAAGGGCCCGTTTTTTCAATCCTCGCCTCCTTCGGGCGGCGGCCGATGAAACGAATAAAAAAGGGGCAGCCCATCCGACCGCCCCCTCCCTCTCCGACAACGCAGCCAGGCTTACGCGCCAGCGCTTTCGGCAGCCTCCTCCGACCGTTCCTGCACCGGGCCGGAATCTTGACCCTTGGCCTCCGGGTCCCGATCGACCAGCTCGATTACCGCCATCGGCGCGGCGTCACCGTAACGAAAACCCGATTTCATAACCCGGGTGTAGCCGCCGGGCCGATCCGCATAGCGTTCGGCCAGCGTTGTGAAAAGCTTGTCCGCAATCTTGCTGTCCCCAAGCGCCGACAGCGCCTGACGACGCGCGTGAAGATCGCCGCGCTTACCCAAGGTGATCAGCTTTTCGACGACGGGGCGGAGATCCTTTGCCTTCGGCAAAGTCGTCTGAATCTGTTCGTGCTTGATAAGCGCCACAGCCATGTTCGAAAACATCGCCTTGCGATGGCTTCGGGTGCGGTTAAGCTTCCTGCCTTTCAAACGATGTCGCATGGGATTAGTACGGCTCCTCCAGGCGCTTCGTCAGTTCGTCGATGTTTTCCGGCGGCCAGTTCGGAATCTCCATACCCAGGTGCAGCCCCATCTGGGTAAGCACCTCTTTGATTTCGTTAAGCGATTTGCGGCCAAAGTTTGGCGTCCGCAGCATCTCCGCCTCGGTCTTCTGAACGAGATCGCCGATATAGAGAATATTGTCGTTCTTCAGACAATTCGCGGAACGAACGGAAAGCTCCAATTCATCCACCTTACGAAGCAGGTTGCGATTGAATTCGGGCTCCGTCGTTTCTTCCACTACCGGCCGCTTAACCGGCTCCTCGAAAGTGACAAAAGGATTAAGCTGGTCTTGCAGAATGCGCGCCGCGTACGCCACGGCGTCATCCGGCTTGACGGTTCCATCCGTTTCGACTTGCAGGGAAAGCTTGTCGTAGTCCGTGATCTGGCCAACGCGCGCGTTTTCAACCTTGAACGTCACCCTGCGCACAGGGCTGTAGAGCGCATCCACCGGAATCAGGCCGATCGGCGCGTCTTCCGGCCGGTTCTGGGTGGCCGGCACGTAGCCCTTCCCGCTGTTGACGGTCAGTTCCATCGTCACGGAGGCGCCCTTGTCGAGTGTAAAGAGGACAAGGTCCGGATTCATGATTTCGATGTCGTGGCCGCCCTCGATCTGCGCGGCCGTAACCTCACCCGGTCCAGTTGCCTTGAGAATCATCCGCTTGGGGCCTTCGCCGTGCAGGATAAGGGCAAGCGACTTGATGTTCAGGACGATATCCGTCACGTCCTCACGAACACCGGGGATGGAGGAGAATTCGTGCAGAACCCCGTTGATCTGGATCGAGGTGACGGCGGAACCTTGAAGAGAGGAGAGCAGTATTCGCCGGAGCGCGTTCCCCAGCGTAAGCCCAAAACCCCTTTCCAGGGGTTCGATGATGACGGAAGCTTCCCGCCGTGGGTCTACGCCCTCTCGGACGTTGATTTTGTTCGGTTTAATCAGGCCTTGCCAATTCTTCTGGATCACGTGGACAACCTCTAACGACGGAACGTCTTCCGTAAGCACGCAGTTGCCTCATGCGACGTCTGCCGAAGGGGGCCGTTCCTCGAACCCCGCCCGACTGATAACGTCACTAAACCCGCCGACGCTTCCGCGGGCGGCAACCGTTATGGGGGATCGGCGTCACATCACGAATGGCCGTGATCGTGAAACCAACCGCCTGGAGCGAACGAAGTGCAGATTCACGACCCGCTCCAGGGCCTTTCACTTCAACTTCAAGGGTATGCATACCGTGTTCCTTCGCGCGGTTACCAGCGGCTTCTGCGGCGATCTGGGCGGCATAGGGAGTCGATTTTCGCGAGCCCTTGAACCCCTCGCTTCCCGCTGACGCCCAAGCAATCGCATTGCCCTGGGCATCCGTGATCGTAATCGTCGTATTATTAAAGCTTGCACTCACGTGCGCGACACCGGAAGCGATGTTCTTCCGTTCGCGGCGGCGTGGGCGCTGCGCTGCAGCTTTAGCCATGCCTTCCTCGTTTTAAACTATTTTTTCTTCCCGGCAATAGCCCGGGACGGTCCTTTCCTCGTACGCGCGTTCGTATGGGTTCGTTGCCCACGAACCGGTAACCCTTTCCGATGCCGAAGCCCGCGGTAGCACCCGAGGTCCATCAAGCGCTTAATGTTCATGCCGACTTCTCGACGCAAATCCCCTTCGACGATGTAACTATGGTCAATCGCCTCGCGAATTCGGATGACCTCGTCTTCGGATAATTGCGCGACACGCATCTCGATCGGAATCCCGACCTTCTCACAGATTTCCTGCGCTTTTGTCCGACCAATTCCATGAATATAGGTCAGCGCAATCGCAACCCGCTTATTCGTTGGAATATTTACGCCCGCAATACGTGCCACGCCGAAATTTCCTCCAACCCCTTGGCTTTTTAAGGAAAGCGTAAGCCAAACAAAGGGTGTTCCAAAATCATGCAGATAGTCAGGAAAGGTGCGCGATTATAGGAACAATAAGCCCCAAGTCAATCAATCTACCCATTATCACCCTATCCCAATGCCGTCTGGATCTGGGTCGCGACGCTTTCGAAATCGGCCATGCCGTCCACCATTCGGAGAACGGCTTGTTTGCGGTAATATGGTAAGATGGGGGCGGTCTGGGCATGGTAGGCCTCTAGCCTAGCCTTCACTGTCTCGGGCGTGTCGTCCTTACGCCGGCTAAACTCCCGCCCGCCACAGACGTCACAAACGCCATCCACCTTCGGCTGCTTAAACGTATCGTGGTAGCCTGCCCCGCATTTTACGCAACTGAATCGCCCGGAGATGCGCTGAACGAGCGCTTCGTCGTCAACGGCAAGCTCGACGACATGATCGATTTTCCAGCTTTTTCTCGCCAGCATCGCATCCAAGGCCTCGGCCTGCCGCACGGTTCGGGGGAAGCCGTCCAAAATAAACCCTTTTGCGCAGTCCGAGGCCGAAATGCGCTCCGCGATCATCTGAATAATAATCGCGTCCGGCACCAAGGCTCCCGATTCAACGATCTCCTTCACCTGTTTGCCGAGAGATGAACCGGAGGCGATCGCCTCGCGCAACATATCGCCGGTCGAAAGATGAACGAGGCTACGCTTCTCTTCGAGCAACTTCGCTTGCGTGCCTTTTCCAGCGCCCGGCGGGCCAAGCAGAATGATATTCATCGCGGACGCCCCTTCAGCCGAGATTTTTTGATCAGTCCTTCGTATTGATGGGCAATCAAGTGGGATTGGATCTGGCCGACGGTGTCCAAAGTTACGGTCACGACAATCAACAGGCTCGTACCGCCGAAGTAGAAGGGCACGGAATATTCGGAGATCAGAATTTCCGGCAGAATGCAAATAACCGCTAGATAGATAGCGCCGACGACCGTCAGGCGGGTCAGCACATAATCTAGATACTCCGACGTATTCTTGCCAGGCCGAATACCCGGAATAAAGCCGCCGAACTTCTTCAGATTGTCCGCCGTATCGTCGGGATTAAAGACGACAGCCGTATAGAAGAAGGCGAAGAAAATGATCAGGCTGGTGAAAACGATCAAATAGAGCGGTTGCCCATGACCGAGAAAGGCGGCGGCCGTTGTCAGCCAATCTCCACTGTCTTCCTTGGCCGAAAAACCGGCGAGCGTAGCCGGCATGAGAAGAAGCGAACTCGCAAAAATCGGAGGAATCACGCCGGCGGTGTTGAGCTTCAGCGGCATATGTGAAGCCTCGCCCCCATACATACGATTGCCGGCCTGGCGCTTCGGGTACTGGACGATGATCCGCCGCTGGGCGCGTTCGACAAAGACGATGAAGGTGATGACGGCAACGATCAGCACGAGCAGCAGCAGGATAAAGACCGTCGAAAGCGCTCCCGTTCGCCCAAGTTCCATCGTGCCCGCCATCGCCGACGGCAAATTGGCGACGATGCCGGAAAAAATGATCAAAGAAATGCCATTGCCAATCCCGCGCGCCGTGATCTGCTCGCCCAGCCACATAAGGAAAATCGTGCCGCCAACCAGCGTGATCACGGTCGTCGCCCGAAAGAAAGCTCCCGGGTCGATAACGGCCGAACCTTGCGATCCGGCCATGCTTTCCAAACCGATAGCAATCCCATATGCCTGGACGGCCGCGAGCAACACGGTCCCATAACGCGTGTACTGATTGATCTTTTTGCGTCCCGCTTCGCCTTCCTTCTTCAATTGGGCGAGGTGGGGCGAGACGGTCGTCATCAACTGAACGATGATCGAGGAGGAGATGTAAGGCATGATGTTGAGGGCGAAGATCGTCATGCGCCCCAGCGCCCCACCCGAAAACATGTCGAACATGCCAAGGATGCCACCCGCATTCTGCTGGAAAAGCCCAGCAAGAATGGTCGGGTCTATGCCCGGGATAGGAATGTAGGTTCCGAGCCGGTAAACGATCAGGGCGCCGAGCGTAAACCAAATCCGACGGCGAAGGTCTTTCGCCTTGCCCAGAGCACCAAAATTAAGATTTGCGGCAAGCTGTTCCGCGGCTGACGCCATTAATTCTCTCCGGACGCGCCGGTTTCTTCACCGCTCGCGACGGGCATCGTTACCGTAACCCTGCCGCCCGCCTTCTCGACAGCGGCGATTGCCGCCTTCGAGGCGCCGCTGACTTCGACCGCGATTTTTGCCTTAATATGACCCTTGGCTAGCAATCTGATCCCGTCATGAGGGTGGGTGACAATCCCAGCCTCGCAAAGGATTTTTTCGGTGATCGGCTTCGACGGATCGAGCTTTGCGTCGTCAATCGCCTGCTGCAACCGGCCCACGTTTACTACTTGATAGCGTTTCCGGTTTGGACTCCAGAAACCCCGGCGCGGCAGCCGCCGAAAAATCGGCATCTGGCCGCCCTCGAATCCCTTGATCGCAACGCCGCTGCGTGCCTTCTGGCCCTTATGGCCATGCCCGGAGGTCTTGCCGGACCCGGAGCCAATCCCGCGGCCGATACGCTTGCGCGGGCGGCGTGCACCGGACCGGTCAGAGAGTTCGTTCAGTTTCATCCCAAATCCTATTCTCTGGCCTATGCCTTTTCCACCCGAACCAGGTGGGAAATCTTTTTCAGCATACCCCGTATGGCCGGCGTATCCTCCAACGTGCGCACGCGGTGGAGCTTGTTCAGGCCGAGACCAACCAGCGTCTCGCGCTGATCTCTCGGCCGCCCGATCGGGCTTGCAATCTGCGTGACGCGCAGACGTCCGGATTCGTTTGCCGCCATCGCTTAAGCTCCTTACGCGCTATCCCGGTGACCGACGATTTCGTTCACCTTCTTGCCGCGTCGGCTGGCAATGGCGCGGGGGGAATGCTCCTGCGCCAAGGCGGCGAAGGTCGCGCGCACCATGTTGTGGGGATTCGATGAGCCAATCGACTTCGCAACGATGTCCTGAATGCCGAGGGCCTCAAAGACGGCGCGCATCGGGCCGCCGGCAATGATGCCGGTTCCCGGCTGCGCAGCGCGCAGGACGACGCGGCCGGCGCCATAGCGGCCCTGCGTGTCGTGATGAAGGGTGCGGCCCTCGCGAAGCGGGACCTGGACCAAATTGCGCTTCGCCCGTTCCGTCGCCTTGCGGATGGCTTCGGGCACTTCGCGCGCCTTGCCGGCACCAAAGCCGACGCGACCTTTCTGATCGCCGGCGATCACCAGCGCCGCGAAACCGAATCGCCGACCGCCCTTCACAACCTTGGCGACTCGGTTGATGGCGATAAGCCGTTCGACGAGTTCAAATTCCTCGCGGTTTCCCCGCTCACCTCTCGGGTTTTCCCCCATCTTCGATTTTCTGTTTATCGCCATCTTCGATCCATGCCAATTCAGCTAAAAATTCAGACCACCTTCGCGCGCGGCCTCGGCAAGGGCCTTGACTCGCCCATGATAAAGATACCCGCCGCGGTCAAAATAAACTTCCGAAACGCCCAAGGTCTTGGCGCGAGAGGAAAGCAACTTACCGACTTCCCGCGCCGCCTCTACGTCGCCGCCCGATTTCAGCTTGCCGCGCAACTCCTTATCGAGGGTGGAGGCGGTCGCCAGAGTGGCCCCCTTCGCGTCATCGATAACCTGCGCATAGATATGCTGCGACGACCGGAAGACCGAAAGCCGCAAACGACCATGCCCCTTCTTCCGGAGATTCGAGCGAACCCGGCGCCGGCGGCGTAAAAACTGGCTTTTCAAACGCTTCATCGAATGCGGCCCTACTTCTTCTTTCCTTCTTTTCGAACGATAAACTCGCCTTCGTATTTGACGCCCTTCCCCTTATAGGGTTCCGGCTTCCGATAGGCGCGAATCTCCGCCGCGATCTGGCCAACCAACTGCTTATCAGCGCCCGAAACCTCGATCTGCGTCGGCTTTTCGCACTTGATCGTGACCCCTTTCGGAATCGGATGACGAATCTCGTGGCTGTAACCCAGCTGAAGAACGAGTTCCTTGCCCTGAACCTGCGCCCGATAACCCACGCCGTTGATTTCGAGACGCACGTTGTAACCCTTCGAGACACCGGTTACCAGACAATGAATAAGGTTCCTTGCCGTTCCCCACATCTGGCGGGATTCTTTCGTGGCGTAACGGGGTTTCACCCAGACCTTGCCGTCCTCCTTCGAGATCGCGACAGTGTCGGCAAGAAGAATATGGAGTTCGCCAAGCTTGCCCTTGGCCATCACGTTCTGCCCGTTGATCGCGACTTCGACGCCGCTTGGTACGAGCACTGGGTTTTTACCTACGCGCGACATTATTTTGTCCTAAAACACCTTGCACAGCACTTCGCCACCAACATGGGCGACGCGGGCCTCGTGGTCCGACATGACACCTTTCGGAGTCGAGAGGATGGAAATGCCCAGTCCTCCGTACACCTTTGCGAGATCTTGGATGCCGGAGTAGACGCGGCAGCCCGGTTTCGAGATACGTCGAATTTCGCGAATAACCGGTTCGCCCTCATGGTACTTTAATTCAATCTCGATTTCGCGGATACCCTGCTTTGGTTCCCGCTTGGTATAACCGCGAATATAGCCTTCCTTCTGAAGGACATCCAGGACGCCCGCCAACAGCCTAGAGGCCGGACTCAAAACAGAATCCAAGTGCGCACGTTGGCCGTTTCGGATACGCGTCAGCATGTCGCTTAAGGGATCGCTGATCGCCATTGATCGGTTCCTTTGCCTTTGCTACCAGCTCGATTTTACCATGCCTGGAATCTGCCCTTTTGAGGCGAGATCCCGAAGCGCGATGCGCGACAATTTGAATTTCCGATAAACCGACCGCGAACGCCCCGTCAGTGCGCAACGGTTCCGCAAACGCCCTGCGGCCGAATTCCTAGGAAGCGCGGCAAGTTGCAGCCGCGCGTTAAACCGTTCCTCGGGGGAAAAGGACGCATCGCACGCGATGGCCTTCAACTTTGCGCGTTTCACCGCAAAACGTTTCACTAGATGCGCCCGATTCTTGTTGCGCTCAATGGCACTTTTTTTCGCCATGTATGACCCTCTGTGCTTATCCGTTGCTGAACGGCAGGTTGAAGCCTTCGAGAAGCGCTTTTGCCTCCTCGTCGGTTTTCGCCGTTGTCACGATCGTGATATCCATGCCACGGACTTTGTCCACCTTATCGTAATCAATTTCCGGGAAAATAATCTGCTCCCGTAGACCAATCGTATAATTGCCGTCGCCATCGAAGCTTTTCGGTGAAAGGCCCCGGAAATCGCGAACGCGCGGCAGCGCAATCGTAACCAGCCGATCGAGAAACTCGTACATACGGTCCCGTCGCAGGGTCACCTTGCAACCTATTTTCATTCCCTCGCGAAGCTTGAAGATGGCGATCGACTTCCTCGCCCGCGTTACGACGGCCTTTTGCCCGCTAATGGTCGTAAGTTCCGTCAACGCCGCGTCAATCTTTTTACCCTCGCGGGCAGCCTCGCCTACGCCCATGTTGATCACGATTCTGTCAAGTTTCGGGACCTGTATGACGTTCTGATATCCAAACTTTGACCGCAAACCCGGCTGAATTACGTTCTTATAGAGTTCTTGCAGGCGCGTCATCTTCCGGTCCCTCAACGATCGATCACTTCGCCGGACTTCTTCGCGAAGCGAACTTTCCGGCCATCATCCAAAAATTTATAGCCTGCGCGAGTCGGCTCGCCGCTTTTCGGGTCGATAAGGGCGAGGTTCGACGCGTGGATCGGCAATTCCTTTTCCTGAATGCCACCGGGGTTGTTTGCCGTGGGCCGCTGATGCCGCTTGACGACGTTGATGCCCCGCACGACGACCCGGTTCTCTTTCGGAATGGCACGCAGCACCTCGCCCTTCTTGCCCTTGTCCCTGCCGGCAAGAACGATGACGGTATCGCCTTTGTGAATTTTCATGCCCGCGCCCATTACAGAACCTCCGGCGCTAACGATATGATTTTCATGAATTTTTTTATTCTAAGCTCGCGCGTCACAGGACCGAAGATACGCGTACCGATAGGCTCGCCCTGCTTCGTGATCAGCACCGCGGCGTTCCGATCAAACCGAATTAAAGAACCGTCCGGGCGCCGAATACCGTGGGCCGTCCGTACGATGACCGCACGGTGCACCTCACCCTTTTTCACGCGACCGCGTGGAATCGCATCTTTTATGGAAACGACGATGACGTCTCCCACGCCAGCGGACTTGCGCTTTGAGCCTCCGAGAACCTTGATGCACTGGACGCGCTTGGCTCCGGAATTATCCGCAACTTCCAGGTTTGTCTGCATTTGAATCATGGCGTGTGCTTACTCTTTATCCATCTCGCCGCTTAGGCGGATTCCGAAAGAAGGATCCAGCGCTTGCGCTTCGAGATCGGAGGACATTCCTGAATGCGGACGGAATCGCCTGTCTTGCAACGGTTGTCTTCGTCATGAACGGCGTACTTCTTCGACCGACGAATAAACTTTTTATAAAGGGGGTGACGGAACTGGCGATCGACACGAACGACAACCGTTTTTTCCGCCGCATCGCGGATGACCATTCCATAAAGGATACGTTTAGGCATCCGATTTCTCCGCCATTTGACCTCTTCCCTGTAACACTGTCTTGATGCGCGCAATATCGCGTCGCGCCTGGCGCATGCGCGCCGTTCCCTCTAGCTGGCCGCTTGCCTGCTGAAAGCGCAGATTGAATATCTCCTTTCGCAGGGCGAGAAGGCCGTCTTTAAGCTCGTCCAGCGATTTTGTCCGCAAATCTGCCGGCTTCATCCGGGCGCTCCCTCGATACGGCTGATGAAGCGCGTGCGAATAGAAAGCTTCGCCGCGCCGAGGTCGAGCGCATGCCGAGCGATGCTCAACGGTACGCCGTCCACCTCGAAAAGAATCCGGCCGGGATGTACACGGGCAACCCAAAATTCCGGGTTTCCCTTGCCTTTACCCATCCGCACTTCCGTTGGCTTCTTCGAAACCGGAACGTCCGGAAAAACCCGGATCCAGAGCCGACCGGCGCGCTTCATATGCCGCGTAATCGCCCGTCGAGCAGCCTCGAGTTCCCGCGCCGTGACGCGCCCAGGGCGCATCGCCCTCAGCCCAAAGGCGCCGAAGTTGAGCTCGACACCGCCTTTGGCAAGACCGTGAATCCTGCCCTTGTGCTGCTTGCGGTATTTCGTGCGTTTTGGACTCAGCATCGGTTGCCTCTAGTGGGAATGACCCGTTTGTTGTTCCTCAAGACGCTTATCTTGCGCCATCGGGTCGCGCTCCAGAATTTCGCCTTTGAATATCCATACCTTGATGCCGCACGTGCCATAGGTCGTGAAGGCGGTGGACACCGCATAATCGACATCGGCGCGCAGGGTATGCAGAGGCACCTGGCCTTCGCGGTACCATTCCGTCCGCGCGATTTCGGCCCCGCCGAGACGCCCGGCGCAGTTGATCCGTATCCCTTTAGCCCCCAGGCGCATCGCCGATTGCACGGCGCGCTTCATCGTCCGGCGGAAGGCGACGCGACGCTCAAGCTGCTGAGCAATATTATCGGCCACGAGCTTCGCGTCCAGTTCGGGCTTGCGAATTTCGACGATGTTGATGTGCACTTCTCCGTTCGTCATTTTTGCAAGATCGGCCTGCAACTTCTCGATATCCGCGCCGCGCTTGCCAATCACGACGCCGGGGCGCGCCGTATGAATCGTGATCCGCGCCTTTTTCGCCGGCCGCTCGATAACAATTCGACTGATTCCGGCTTGCACCAGGCGCTTCTCAAGAAACCGTCGAATTTCGAGATCTTCATGAAGAAGACGGCCGTAGTCGTCCTCGGCATACCAGCGCGAATCCCACGTCCGGTTGATGCCGAGTCGAAGCCCTATCGGGTTGACTTTATGCCCCATTCGCTACTCCTTGCGCTCACGAACGACGACGGTGAGGTGGCTAAACGGTTTTGCGATCGTAAAAGAACGCCCGCGCGCACGGGGGCTCCAGCGTCGCATGACCAACCCCTTGCCGACCGTCGCTTCCGCGACATACAACCGGTCAACATCAAGCTGATGGTTGTTCTCGGCGTTGGCGATTGCCGATTGCACGGCCTTCCGCACGGCTTTCGCTATCCGCCGTTTCGAGAAAGCAAGCTCGGTAAGAGCCGTGGAAGCGTCCTTGCCGCGAATCGATTCCGCGACGAGGTTTAGTTTCCGCGGACTCGTGCGCAAATTGCGAACGACGGCCATTGCCTCGTTTTCCATGCGCTGCCGGGCGGCTGCTTTCTTGCCCATTTCTATACTCGCTTTGCCTTCTTGTCCCCCGAGTGCCCGTGAAAAACGCGCGTCGGAGAAAATTCACCAAATTTGTGGCCGATCATTTCTTCCGTCACCAGCACGGGAAGAAACTTGCGGCCGTTATATACACCGAAGGTAAGGCCGACGAACTGGGGCAGAATCGTCGAGCGGCGCGACCAGATCTTGATCACTTCGTTCCGGCCGGATGCGCGGCGGGCTTCCACTTTCTTCAGCAGATAGCCATCCACAAACGGGCCTTTCCAAACCGAACGTGCCACGGAATACCTCTTCTCTCTACTTTTTGCTCTTCCGGCGGCGGAGGATTTTTGAATCCGTCGCCTTGTTGTTGCGTGTCTTCTTGCCCTTCGTCGGCTTGCCCCACGGCGTCACGGGGTGCCGACCACCGGACGACTTTCCTTCGCCGCCGCCATGGGGATGATCGATCGGGTTCATCGCCACACCGCGAACGGACGGCCGCTTGCCCAGCCAGCGCATCCGCCCGGCCTTGCCGAACTTGACGTTCTTCTGATCCGGGTTCGAGACGGCGCCAATCGTCGCCATCCCCTCGGCTCGCACCATCCGTACCTCGCCGGACGCCAACCGAAGCAAAGCGTTGCCTGTGTCCTTGCCGACGAGCTGGGCGTAAGAGCCGGCGGAACGCGCGATCTGACCACCCCGCCCCGGTTTCATCTCGACGTTGTGAACGATCGTGCCGACCGGAATATTCTTCATCGGCAGCGCGTTTCCCGGTCGGATATCCACTTTCTCGCCAGCGATCACCTTGTCGCCGACTTTCACACGCTGAGGTGCCAGAATATAGGATATTTCGCCGTCCTCATAACGAAGAAGTGCGATGAAGGCACTGCGATTCGGGTCGTGCTCGAGACGCTCGATGACCGCCGGTATATCGAACTTGCGGCGCTTGAAATCGATAATCCGATAGCGCCGCTTGTGTCCGCCGCCACGATGCCGGGACGTCATCCGCCCCAAGTTGTTGCGGCCACCGCTCTCGGAAAGCCCCTCCGTCAGTTTCTTGACCGGCCTACCCTTCCACAGCTTTGAGCGATCAATGATGACAAGCTGCCGCAGGGAAGGCGTTACCGGCTTAAATGTTTTCAGTGCCATCGTCTAAATTCCCGTCGTCACGTCAATCGCCTGGCCCTCGGCCAAGGTGACCATCGCTTTCTTGCTGTCGGCGCGCTTGCCAGGCCGGCCCCGGAAGGATTTCCGTTTGCCTTTCTGACGCAGCGTATTCACCGCCAGCACTTTGACATCAAACAATTTTTCGACCGCCTGCTTGATTTCCGGTTTCGTCGCCGTAAGGGATACGCGGAAAGTAACCTGGCCATGTTCCGAGCCAAGGGTTGCCTTTTCCGTGATTACCGGCGACAGCAGAACGCAATAGACTCCCTCGGAAGGCGGCTTGCTTTTTTCTTTCTTGCCCTTGCCGTCCTTACGCTTCGCCTCTTGCGTTTCCTTATCTTTTGCTTTCTTACGCCCGATCATCTTAACCGTGCCTCCAGATACTGGACGGCGTCCTTCGTCAACACGAGAAGGTCCCGACGCAGAATGTCGTAAACGTTCATTCCCTGTTGCGGCAGGACATCGACGCCAGGCAGATTTTGCGTCGCCCGACGGAAGTTTGCATTCACCTCGGGGCCGTCAATCACCAGAACGGACGACCAGCCAAGTTTGTCAAAGCTGGTTGCCAGTTCCTTTGTTCGCGCGGTTTTCATCTGCGTCGAATCGAGCACGACGATCTTGCCCTCGGCTTGTTTGGCGGAAAGCGCCGCTTTAAGCGCCAGTTTCCGCACCTTTTTCGGCAATTGGAAACCGTGATCACGAGGCAACGGGCCGAAAGTTGTGCCGCCGCCGCGGAACTGCGTCGAACGGAGCGAACCTTGCCGCGCCCGCCCGGTTCCTTTTTGGCGCCAGGGTTTCCGTCCGGTGCCGCTCACCTCGCTTGCATCCTTCGTCTTGTGGGTCCCAGCCCGACGCCGCGCCAGTTGCCAAGCAATGACGCGCTGCAAAAGATCCGGCCGCACGGCAACACCAAAGACCTCGTCGGCGAGATCGATCTCACCGACGTCCTCGGCTTCCAGACTGACGACTTTGCACTTCATGCGGACGCTATTCCTTACGCTCGTTTTTCTGTTGCCCTGCTGGCGTCTCCCCCGCGGGATCTGCCCCCGAAGCATCCGATCCGGTCGGCTTCGACCCTTGCGACACTTCCTTCGGCAACCGTTTCTTCACGGCATCCCGGACCATCACGTAACTGCCTTCCGAACCCGGCACAGCGCCACGGACGAAGAGGAGGCCGCGGTCAGCATCCGTCGAAACAACGACGAGGTTCTGAACGGTCACTCGGGCATGGCCCAAATGACCGGCCATTTTCTTACCCTTGAAGACGCGACCAGGATCCTGACGGTTGCCGGTCGAACCATGGGAACGGTGCGAGACCGAAACGCCGTGGCTGGCTTCAAGCCCACGGAAGTTATGGCGTTTCATAGCGCCCGCAAACCCCTTTCCGATCGAGGTCCCCACCACGTCAACATACTGACCGGCGATGAAATGATCGGCCCGAATCTTCGCCCCGATTTCGAGCGCGGCGTCCGGGCTAATCCGGCATTCGGCCAGTCTGCGTTTTGGCGCAATCTTTGCCTTCGCGTAATGGCCAAGAAGAGGCTTGGATACGTTCTTCACCTTCGCCTTACCGACGCCAAGCTGCACCGCCGTGTAGCCATCCCTCTCCTGCGTTTTCGTCGCCACGACCTCACAGCCGTCCACCCACAATACGGTAACGGGCACGTGGTCGCCGCCCTCCGTCAGAAGACGGGTCATGCCAAGCTTTTGCGCAAGAAGGCCGGTTCGCATCATCGCTTTTCCTATAACTTGATCTCGACATCGATACCCGCCGGCAGATCGAGCTTCATGAGCGCATCCACCGTTTGTGTCGTCGGTTCGACGATATCCAGAATCCGCTTGTGTGTTCGTATTTCGAATTGCTCGCGTGACTTCTTATCCACATGCGGCGAACGCAGCACCGTAAACTTTTCAATCTTCGTCGGCAATGGGATCGGACCACGAATGCTTGCACCGGTTCGCCGCGCCGTGCTGACGATCTCACTCGTCGACTGGTCCAGCAGCCGGTGATCGTACGCCTTCAAGCTGATCCGTATGTTTTGACTATCCATGGCCGTTTTCCCTGTGCCCGCGGCGCCACAAAAGGCCCCGCCCAAGCGTTTTTCTTTCTATTCTAGGATCTTGGTGACAACACCGGCACCGACGGTGTGGCCGCCTTCGCGGATGGCGAAACGCAGACCTTCGTCCATGGCGATCGGCACGATCAGGTTCGCCGTCATCTTGATGTTATCCCCCGGCATCACCATCTCCGTCCCCTCCGGCAGCACAATCGACCCCGTAACGTCCGTCGTCCGGAAGTAAAACTGCGGCCGGTAGTTCGAGAAAAACGGCGTGTGACGGCCCCCTTCCTCCTTGGTCAGGATATAGGCCTCGCACTCGAACTTCGTGTGCGGCGTAATCGCACCCGGCTTCGACAGAACCTGCCCACGCTCAACGTCTTCCCGCTTCGTGCCACGCAGAAGGCAACCCACGTTGTCCCCGGCCTCGCCCTGGTCCAGCAGCTTCCGGAACATCTCGACCCCGGTCACCGTCGTCTTCACCGTCGGCCGAAGCCCGACAATCTCTACCTCTTCCCCAACCTTCACGACCCCGCGCTCAACCCGCCCCGTCACCACCGTGCCGCGGCCCGAAATCGAAAACACGTCCTCAATCGGCATCAAAAAGGGCTTGTCCTTCGGACGCTCCGGCTGCGGGATATAGTCGTCCACCGCCGCCAGCAACTGGAGAATCGATTCCTTGCCAAGCGCGTCGTCCTTCCCCTCCAGCGCATACAGCGCCGAGCCCTTCACCACCGGAATCTCATCCCCAGGAAAATCATACGAGCTCAAAAGCTCCCGCACCTCAAGCTCCACCAGCTCCAGAAGTTCCGGGTCGTCCACCTGGTCAATCTTGTTCATGTAAACCACAACCGCCGGGACCCCAACCTGCCGCGCCAGAAGAATGTGCTCCCGCGTCTGCGGCATCGGGCCGTCCGCCGCCGAAACCACCAAAATCGCTCCGTCCATCTGCGCCGCGCCCGTGATCATGTTCTTCACGTAGTCCGCGTGCCCAGGGCAATCCACATGCGCGTAATGGCGCTTCGCCGTCTCGTACTCAACGTGCGACGTCGAAATCGTGATCCCGCGCGCCTTCTCCTCCGGCGCCTTGTCAATCTGGTCGTACGCCGTAAACTCCGCGCCCCCAGATTCCGCCAAAACCTTCGTGATCGCCGCCGTCAGCGTCGTCTTCCCATGGTCAACGTGCCCAATCGTCCCAACGTTGCAATGCGGCTTCGTCCGCTCAAATTTCGCTTTCGCCATTGCCTCCCCCTAAGCCGTCTTTGCTCGGATCTCGTCCGAGATGGTTTGCGGAACTTGTGCATAGTGATCGAAATGCATCGTGTACTGAGCGCGACCCTGCGTCATCGAGCGCAACGAGTTCACATAACCAAACATGTTTGCGAGAGGCACGGTCGCCGTAATCACGCGCGCGTTGCCACGTGCGTCCATTCCGGAAACCTGCCCGCGTCGGCTATTCAGGTCACCAATGACATCGCCCATGTATTCCTCGGGTGTGACGACCTCAACTCGCATGACGGGCTCGAGCAAACGCGGGGTAGCCCGCCGTACACCCTCGCGAAAGGCGGCGCGGGCGGCGATTTCGAAAGCAAGCACGCTGGAATCGACGTCGTGGTAAGCGCCATCCGTCAAGGTTGCTTTAAAATCGATGGTGGGATAACCCGCGATGACACCGGCTTGGCACGCCGATTCCAACCCCTTCTTGACGCCCGGAATGTATTCCCTGGGCACGGACCCGCCGATGATGGCGTTTTCGAACTGGAATCCCGCACCCGGCTCAAGCGGTTCGAAGTGAATTTTCACACGGGCAAATTGTCCGGCGCCACCGGTCTGTTTCTTGTGCGTGTAGTCGGTATCCACCGCCTTCGTAATTGTCTCACGGTAAGCAACCTGCGGTGCGCCAACGTTCGCATCCACCTTAAACTCGCGCCGCATGCGATCAACAATGATTTCCAGGTGAAGTTCACCCATTCCCTTGATGATCGTCTGGCCGCTCTCCTCGTCGCCACTGACCCGGAAAGAAGGATCCTCGGCGGCCAGACGAACGAGGGCCGCCCCCATTTTTTCCTGGTCCGCCTTCGTTTTCGGCTCAACCGCCACTTCGATGACAGGGTCGGGAAATTCCATCCGTTCCAACACGACCGGATGGCTGGCATCGCTCAGCGTGTCGCCCGTCGTCGTGTCCTTTAGACCAACAAGGGCCACGATGTCGCCGGCACAGGCGTCCTTGATTTCTTCCCGTGCGTTCGCATGCATCTCCAGCATCCGGCCGATGCGTTCCTTTTTGTTCTTCACCGTGTTGAGAACTTGGGAACTGCTTTCGAGAACGCCGGAGTAGATGCGGATATAGGTGAGCGTTCCGACATAGGGGTCGGACATGATCTTGAAGGCAAGGGCGGAAAAAGGCTCGGTATCCGCGCTGTGGCGTTCAACCAGTTCATCGCTGTTCATCTTGTGGCCTTTGATCGCCACGACCTCCGTCGGAGCCGGGAGGTAATCAATCACCCCATCCAGCAGGAGCTGCACGCCCTTGTTCTTGAAGGCAGATCCGTTCAGCACCGGCACGAAGACAAGCCCAATAGTCCCCTTGCGAATGCAGCGCTTCAGCGTTTCAAAATCAGGCTCGGTTCCATCAAGGTAAGCTTCGAGGGCGGCGTCGTCCTGCTCAACGGCGGTTTCGATCAGCTTCGCGCGATACTTTTTCGCCTGTTCGACGAGGCTGGCGGGAATGTCTTCCTCGACGAACTCGGCACCGAGGGTTTCTTCCTTCCAGCGAATTGTCTTCATCTTCAAAAGATCGACAACGCCCTTGTAATCCGCCTCCATACCGAGCGGCAATTGCGTCACCAAGGGGGTGGCGCCAAGACGGTCCTCGATCATTTCAACGCAACGGAAGAAGTCGGCGCCGATACGATCCATCTTATTCACGAAACAAATGCGAGGAACCTTGTATTTATCGGCCTGCCGCCAGACCGTTTCGGACTGAGGCTCAACCCCGGCAACGCTGTCAAAAACGGCGATTGCGCCATCCAGAACACGCAGACTTCTTTCCACTTCGATCGTGAAGTCCACATGGCCAGGCGTATCGATGACGTTGATGCGGTGGTCCTTCCAGAAACAGGTGGTGGCCGCCGACGTGATGGTAATGCCGCGCTCCTGTTCCTGTTCCATCCAATCCATGATTGCCGTGCCTTCATGGACCTCGCCAATCTTATAGGAACGGCCCGTGTAGTAGAGAATGCGCTCGGTCGTCGTCGTCTTTCCGGCATCGATGTGAGCCATGATGCCGATGTTGCGATACTGTTCGAGAGGGGTCTTGCGGGCCATTTGAAAAATACCTAGAAACGCGCGTTACCAGCGATAATGTGCGAAGGCCTTGTTGGCTTCAGCCATGCGATGCACATCTTCACGTTTGCGGACGGCGTTGCCGCGATTTTCGGCCGCTTCCTGGATTTCCCTCGAAAGCCGCTCAACCATCGTTGACTCGCTGCGCTTGCGGCTGGCGTCAATCAGCCAGCGAATCGCGAGAGCTTGGCGACGGTCCGCCCGCACCTCGACCGGCACCTGATAGGTGGCGCCACCAACCCGTCGGGAACGCACCTCGATCGCCGGTTTCACTTTGTCGAGAGCTTCATGGAACGTTTTCAGGGGATCTTTGCCGCTGCGTTCAGCAATCTGATCGAGCGCCCCATAAACGGTCGCCTCGGCGATAGACTTCTTGCCAGAATACATAAGGGCATTGATGAATTTCATCGCAATCGGATCGCCATACTTTGCGTCCGGTAAAACCTCGCGTCGTTCTGCGGCATGACGGCGGGACATGACTTCCTCTTACTCTTTCTTACTTTGGACGCTTGGCGCCGTACTTCGAGCGGCGTTGGCGGCGATCCGTCACCCCTTGGGTGTCCAACGTGCCGCGTATGATGTGGTAACGAACACCCGGCAAGTCTTTCACGCGGCCCCCGCGCAAAAGAATAACGGAATGCTCCTGAAGGTTATGGCCTTCGCCCGGAATATAGGTCGTGACCTCAAAACCGTTCGTGAGGCGCACACGGGCCACCTTGCGGAGAGCGGAATTCGGTTTCTTCGGGGTCGTCGTATAAACGCGCGTGCACACGCCCCGCTTCTGGGGGCACGCTTGCAACGCCGGCACCTTGTTACGCACGACCGCACTTGCGCGGGGCTTGCGAACCAATTGATTAACCGTTGGCATCCGTCAAAATTTCCTCGTCTGGCGCCGCCGTATGCGCGCAAAGAACTTTTCGAACAAGCGCAACACGACGTGGCGCTTGTTCTTTCCGGGTTCTTTTCGCCGACCCGGACGGCTTAAGCTAGTTATTCCATAATCAACGCACGGCTGCGTCTAGGGTGGTCCCCTACCACCAGCCGCAAAAGAGGGCGCAGTTTAGGAGCGCCCCCCTTCTTGCGTCAAGAAAAATCCGTAATTTTCCGCCGTTTTTTGCCGTCTTGCGAACGGACGGACGATCGCCCCTAGCCCTCCGGTGGAAGCGCCGCCACCTCCTTGGGTTCCTTTGTGCCAGCCGTCACTTCGCGATCTTGCTTGGCGGCAAGCGCCTTCAGGCGGTTCACGACGCTGCCCGTACCCGCCGGAATTAACCGCCCAACGATGACATTTTCCTTTAATCCCAACAGGTTGTCTACGCGGGCCGAAACCGCGGCCTCGGTCAGGACACGGGTCGTTTCCTGGAAAGAGGCGGCCGAAATAAAGGACCCCGTCTGCAACGAAGCCTTCGTGATGCCCTGAAGGACAGGGCTTGCCACCGCCGGCTTGCCGCCTTCTGCCTCGATCCGCTCGTTCTCGCGAGCAAATTCCAGGCGGTCCACCTGTTCGCCGACCAGCATCGTGCTGTCTCCGGAGTCTTCGATTTCCACTTTCTGCAGCATCTGCCGGACGATCACTTCGATATGCTTGTCGTCTATCCGTACCCCCTGCAGCCGATAAACCTCCTGGATCTCGTTAACGAGATAGGCGGCAAGTGCCTCCAGCCCCATCACTTTCAGAATGTCATGCGGGACGGGGTTGCCGTCCATGAGGGGGTCCCCCTTGCGCACATGATCGCCTTCCTGGACGGTAATGTGCTTGCCTTTCGGAATAAGGTATTCGGCCTGGTTCTCCTCGCTACCCTCCGACACGATGGTGACGCGGCGTTTCGACTTGTAGTCCTTACCGAACTCGACCCGGCCGTCGATGGCGCTGATGATCGCGTATTCCTTTGGTTTCCGCGCCTCGAAAAGTTCGGCCACCCGCGGCAAGCCGCCGGTGATGTCACGCGTCTTGGCGGATTCTCGCGGGATTCGGGCAAGCACATCACCGGCGTGCACCTTGGCCCCCGCCTCGACGTTCAGAATGGCGCCAACGGACATGAAATACGTGGCCTCTTTGCCATTGGCCAGAATGATGACATTCCCCGCCTTGTCGTGAACCGTGATCTGCGGTTTCAAATCCGAACCACGCGGCTGCTGCTTCCATTCCGTCACGGCCCGGCTAGCGATGCCGGTTGCCTCGTCAAGAACTTCACGTATCGAAACACCCTCGACAAGGTCGACGTAATGGGCCGTCCCCTCTTTTTCCGTGACGATCGGGATCGTATAGGGGTCCCACTCCGCGAGCCGATCGCCCTTCTTCGTCTTTGCATCGTTATCCATGAGAAGCCGGGCACCGTAGGGCACGCGGAAATTGGCCCGCTCCCGGCCTTCCGTATCGACCAGCACAAGCTCCGTATTACGGCTCATGACGACCAGCCGGCCCGTGCTGTCGATCACGACGCTCCGGTTCTTGATCTTGATGGTCGCATCGTAGGGCGATTCGATCGAGGACTGCTCGGCGCCTCTTTGGGCGGCGCCGCCGATATGGAAGGTACGCATGGTGAGCTGCGTCCCCGGCTCGCCGATGGACTGCGCCGCGATGACGCCCACCGCCTCGCCAATATTGACGGGCGTTCCGCGAGCCAAGTCCCGGCCATAACATCTCACGCAGACCCCGTTATCCAGCTCGCAGGTCAAGACGGAACGGATCTTTACGGCTTCAACGCCGGCTTCGTCGATTGCTTCGATGTTGATCTCATCAATCATCTGACCAGCCGGCACGATGACGTCCCCGCTCAAGGGGGCGACAATATCCTCAGCGGCCATACGGCCCAAAATCCGGTCGGCAAGCGAGACAATCTCGTTCCCCGCCTCGACGACAGCGCGGATGGTAAGGCCTTCCATCGTGCCACAGTCTTCCGCCACGATGATGCAGTCCTGGGCAACGTCGACCAGACGCCGCGTCAGATAACCGGAATTCGCTGTCTTCAAAGCGGTGTCAGCAAGCCCTTTCCGCGCCCCATGCGTGGAATTGAAGTACTCAAGAACGGTCAACCCTTCCTTGAAGTTCGAGATGATCGGCGTTTCGATAATCTCGCCGGAAGGTTTCGCCATCAGACCACGCATGCCGGCAAGCTGTTTCATCTGGGCGGCGGAACCACGGGCGCCGGAGTCCGCCATCATGTACACCGCGTTCACCTGTTTACCGTCTCCGCGCGAAGAAATTTCCTTCATCATCGCGTCTGCCACCATATCGGTGCAGCGAGACCACGCATCGATCACCTTGTTGTATTTCTCGCCTTGGGTGATCAGACCGTCCAGGTATTGCTGTTCGTGTTCCTTTACCTTGTCATGAGTATCCTGGACGAACTTTTCCTTCGACTTCGGAATGACGAGGTCGTCCTTCCCGAAGGAAATTCCCGCCCTGCAGGCATGCGCAAACCCCATCTGCATGAGGCGATCGGCGAAGATGACGAGATTCTTCTGCCCGCAATGGCGATAGACGATATCGATAACGTGGCTGATTTCACGTTTCGTCAGCAACCGATTGATGAGGTCGAGCTTGACTTCCGGATGACGCGGAAGAATTTCCGAAAGGAGCATGCGGCCCGGTGTTGTCTCGATCCGCGTGGTGATCGGGTTGCCATCGGCATCGACGTCTTTGTAGCGGGCCTTGATCCGGCTATGCAACGTGACGGCGGCAGCATCCAACGCCTGCTGAATTTCGCCCACCGTCGCAAAAGTCATGCCTTCGCCGGGCTGATTCGGAAGCTCCATCGTGAGGTAGTAGAGCCCGAGCACGATGTCCTGGGACGGCACGATGATCGGCTTGCCATTGGCCGGGCTTAGGATGTTGTTCGTCGACATCATGAGCACGCGCGCCTCAAGCTGCGCTTCCAGAGAAAGCGGCACATGAACGGCCATCTGGTCGCCGTCGAAGTCGGCGTTGAAGGCGGTGCAGACGAGCGGATGAAGTTGGATCGCTTTCCCCTCGATGAGAACCGGCTCGAATGCCTGCACGCCAAGACGGTGCAAGGTCGGCGCACGGTTGAGCAGGACGGGGTGCTCGCGAATGACCTCTTCCAAAATATCCCAGACTTCCGGACGCTCCTTCTCGACCATTCGCTTGGCGGCCTTAATCGTCGTCGCCATGCCATAAAGTTCAAGCTTCGAATAGATGAACGGCTTGAAAAGCTCGAGCGCCATCTTCTTCGGCAAGCCGCATTGATGGAGCAGAAGCTCCGGGCCGACGACGATAACGGAACGCCCCGAATAATCGACCCGCTTGCCGAGAAGATTCTGGCGAAAACGCCCCTGCTTGCCCTTTAGCATATCCGAAAGGGATTTCAGCGGCCGTTTGCTGGCGCCGGCAAGCGGTCGGGTGCGCCTTCCATTATCGAAGAGAGCGTCCACCGCCTCCTGCAACATCCGCTTCTCGTTCCGAACGATGATATCGGGTGCCCGAAGCTCGATGAGCCGTTTCAGACGGTTGTTCCGATTGATCACGCGGCGATACAGATCGTTCAGATCCGACGTCGCGAAGCGACCGCCATCGAGCGGCACGAGGGGACGAAGTTCCGGCGGAATGACCGGGACCACCTCGAGAATCATCCATTCCGGCCTGGCGCCCGATCCGAGAAAGGCTTCGACAAGCTTAAGGCGCTTAACGATCTTCTTCCGCTTTGCCTCGGAATTTGTCTCCTTGAGATCGATTTTCAGCGTATCCAGCGTCGACTTAAGGTCGATTGCCGCCAGCATCGTCCGCAGCGCCTCGGCGCCGATGGAGGCTGTAAAGGAATCCGGCCCGAATTCTTCCCGCGCCTTTAGATATTCCTCTTCCGTCAACAACTGATGAAGCTTGAGCGAGGTCAACCCGGGCTCAATGACGACATAATTTTCAAAATAGAGAACCCGCTCGACTTCTTTCAGCATTATGTCGAGCAGCGAACTGATGCGGCTTGGCAGCGACTTCAAGAACCAGATGTGCGCAACGGGAGAAGCCAGCTCGATATGCGCCATGCGCTCGCGACGGACCTTTTGCAAGGTCACCTCAACGCCGCATTTTTCGCAAATAATCCCCCGATATTTCATCCGGCGGTATTTGCCGCAAAGGCATTCATAATCTTTCACGGGCCCGAAGATCCGGGCGCAGAAAAGCCCGTCCCGCTCCGGCTTGAACGTTCGGTAATTGATCGTTTCCGGCTTGCGAATTTCGCCATACGACCAGGAGCGAATCTGCTCGGGGCTGGCAATCGAAACCCGGATTTGGTCAAAACTTTGGGCGACGTTCGTCTGACCAAAGATTCTCATTAATTCATTCATATGGGTCTCCCAAGGCCCTCAATCGAATCTCTGTCGATCAATTAATATTCCTTCTGGATCAATTCGACGTTCAAGCAAAGCGACCGTATTTCCTTCACTAACACGTTGAAGGATTCGGGGATGCCCGCTTCGAAGGTGTCGTCGCCGCGTACGATTGCCTCGTAGACTTTCGTGCGTCCAGAAACGTCATCGGATTTTACGGTCAGCATTTCCTGGAGTGTGTAGGCGGCACCATAGGCTTCGAGAGCCCACACTTCCATTTCTCCAAAACGTTGTCCGCCGAACTGCGCCTTGCCGCCAAGCGGCTGTTGGGTCACCAGGCTATAAGGACCGATCGATCGGGCATGGATCTTGTCATCCACAAGGTGATCCAGTTTCATCATGTAGATGTAACCAACGGTCACTTTGCGATCGAAAGACTCACCCGTTCGTCCGTCGACCAAGGTAACCTGACCCGATGTGTCGAGGCCGCCGCGTTTTAGCATCTCGACAATATCGTCTTCCTTCGCGCCGTCGAAGACGGGGGTTGCCATCGGAACGCCGCGGCGCAAACTCTCCGCGAGTTCGTCCAACTCATCGTCGGGTAGTTCGCTGAGGTCCTGTTTTAACTCTTGCCCATATAACTCTACGAGCTCCTTGCGCAGTTCCTGGTATTTGCCGTCTTTGCGCACCTTGTCCAGCAATTCACCGAGCTGCCGGCCAAGGCCGGCGGAAGCCCAGCCGAGATGGGTTTCGAAAATCTGGCCGACATTCATGCGGGACGGCACACCCAGCGGGTTAAGGACGATATCCACTGGAGTTCCATCCTCGAGATAAGGCATGTCCTCGATCGGCATGATCCTCGAGATGACACCTTTGTTGCCGTGCCGACCGGCCATCTTGTCCCCCGGCTGCAATTTTCGCTTCACGGCGACGAAGACCTTGACCATCTTCATCACCCCCGGCGGCATCTCGTCGCCCCGTTGCAGTTTTTCGACCTTGCTTAGAAACCGCGCTTCGAGGTGAGCGATGCTTTCGTCAAATTGACGATTCAACGCTTCAATCTCGGACATCATTTTTTCGTTCTTCAGATTGATCTGCCGCCATTGGCTGGGCGTATATTCGTCAAGCAACGCCTCGGTCAGCCGGGTGCCGGACTTCAAACCGCGCAGACCGCGGTCCGCGACCTTGCTCAGCAGCATTTCGCGAAGCCGGCCATAGTAGCCGCGTTCGAGAATCGCCTTTTCGTCGTCGCGGTCCTTCGCCAAACGCTCAATTTCCTGACGTTCGATCGCGAGCGCGCGTTCGTCTTTCTCGACGCCACGGCGCGAGAAGACGCGAACCTCGACGACGGTTCCGGAAACTCCCGGTGGCACGCGAAGCGAGGTATCCCGAACATCGGAAGCCTTCTCGCCAAAAATCGCGCGGAGCAGCTTTTCTTCTGGCGTCATCGGCGACTCGCCCTTTGGCGTCACCTTGCCAACCAGAATGTCGCCGGCCTGCACCTCAGCCCCGATATAGACGATGCCGGCTTCGTCAAGATGCCGAAGCGTTTCCTCGCCGACATTCGGGATATCCCGGGTGATATCTTCCTGTCCAAGCTTCGTATCACGCGCCATCACCTCGAATTCCTCGATGTGAATGGAGGTAAACGTATCGTCGCGTACGATCCGCTCGGAAATCAGGATCGAATCCTCAAAGTTGTAGCCGTTCCATGGCATGAAGGCGACCAGGACGTCACGACCCAAGGCGAGTTCGCCCAGATTCGTCGAAGGCCCGTCGGCAACGATGTCCCTTTTTGTGACGATATCCCCGACCTTCACTAAGGGCCTTTGATTAATGCAGGTGTTCTGGTTTGAACGCTGGAACTTCTGCAGGTTGTAGATGTCGACCGCCGGCGCGGCGCTGGACGTTTCCGCCGTCGCCCGCACGACGATGCGGGTGGCGTCCACCTGGTCAACGATGCCGGTGCGGCGGGCGGCCACTGCGACGCCTGAATCCCGCGCAACGACATCTTCCATGCCGGTGCCCACACGCGGCGCTTCGGTTCGAATCAAGGGCACCGCTTGACGCTGCATGTTCGATCCCATGAGCGCGCGGTTCGCGTCGTCGTTCTCAAGGAACGGAATGAGAGAGGCCGCCACCGAAACGAGCTGCTTCGGGGAAACGTCCATCAAATCGATGCGTTCCGGCAACGCCATGTGGAATTCGCCGCCCATCCGGCAACTGATCAGGTCCTCGACGAAGCGGCCCTGCTTGTCGAGCGGCGCGTTCGCCTGCGCGATGACATGGCCCGATTCTTCCATTGCCGAAAGATAGACAACTTCGTTCGTTACCTTCTTATTGACGACCTGCCGGTAAGGCGTCTCGATGAAGCCGTATTTGTTGACCCTGGCGTAGGTTGCCAGCGAGTTGATAAGCCCGATATTCGGCCCTTCAGGAGTTTCGATCGGGCAGATTCGGCCATAGTGGGTCGGATGCACGTCTCGCACCTCGAATCCTGCGCGCTCGCGTGTCAACCCGCCCGGACCCAACGCCGAAAGTCTGCGTTTGTGCGTGACTTCCGAGAGCGGGTTCGTCTGGTCCATGAACTGCGACAGCTGGGACGACCCGAAGAATTCGCGGACAGCCGCCGCCGCTGGCTTGGCGTTGATAAGGTCATGGGGCATGACGGTGTCGATTTCGACGGAACTCATCCGCTCGCGGATGGCGCGCTCCATCCGCAGCAAGCCCATCCGGTACTGATTTTCCATCAATTCACCGACAGAACGCACGCGGCGGTTACCGAGATGATCGATGTCGTCGATTTCACCCCGACCGTCCTTCAGGGACACCAGGATTTTCACGACTTTCAGGATATCTTCCTTGCGAAGAATGCGGACCGTATCCTCTGTCTGGAAGCTAAGTCTGGAGTTCATCTTGACGCGACCGACGGCGGAGAGATCGTAACGCTCCGAGTCGAAGAAAAGGCCATGGAACAGCGTCTCGGCCGCATCCAACGTCGGCGGCTCGCCGGGCCGCATCACCCGGTAAATGTCGATCAACGCCTCTTCGCGGGTCCGATTCTTGTCGATCATCAACGTATTCCGGATGTACGGACCGACGTTTAGATGATCGATCGCAAGGACGGGGATCTCCTTTACGTCGGCCTCGTCCAGCTTTTCCAGAGTTTCCGTTGTAAGTTCTTCGCCGGCCTCGACATAAATCTCGCCGGTACTTTCGTTGACAATATCGTTGGCGACGTAACGGCCGATTAATTCTTCCGGCAGGACGAGCTGTTCCTTCAAGCCCCCTTCCTGCAGTTTCTTGATGAGACGCGGCGTGATCTTCGTGCCCGCCTCGACAACAACTTTGCCACTGCGCGCGTTGACGAGGTCGTGCGTAAGTTTCGTGCCCCGCATCCGGTCCGGGTTGAAGTCGGTCCGCCAGCCGCGCTTGGCGCGGGCAAAGACCACCGTGTCGTAGAAGTAGCCGAGGATTTCCTCGACGCTCATGCCGTGAGCGTTACCGGATTCCGCGTCCTTCCCGCCATCGCTTTTCTCTTCACCCTCGGTGCCCGACAATGCCAGCAAAAGAGTCGTGACCGGCAACTTTCTGCGCCGATCGATCCGTACATGGACGATGTCCTTAGCGTCGAATTCAAAGTCAAGCCAGGAACCACGGTAGGGGATGACTCTGGCCGTAAACAAAAACTTGCCCGAAGAATGGGTCTTCCCCTTGTCGTGATCGAAAAAGACGCCGGGCGAACGATGCATCTGGGAAACAATGACGCGTTCCGTCCCATTGACAATGAAGGTTCCCCTGTACGTCATGAGCGGCATGTCGCCCATGTAGACGTCCTGTTCCTTGATGTCGTGAATCGAGCGCAAGCCGGTTTCCTCGTCGACATCCCAGACGACAAGCCGGAGCGTAACCCGAAGGGGTGCGGCAAAGGTCATGCCGCGCTGGCGGCATTCTTCTTCGTCGTATTTCGGCTCCTCGAACGCGTAGGCCACGAATTCAAGCGTCGAGTGCTCCGAGAAATCGGAAATCGGGAAAACGCTCTTGAATACGCTTTGAAGACCAATGTCTTCCCTGTCGGCCGGCCGCACTTCCGCCTGAAGAAACTGCTCGTACGAACTTCTCTGAACCTCGATGAGGTTTGGCAGCGGCGCGACCGTTCGGATGTGACCGAAGTACTTGCGAATGCGCTTCCGGACAGTAAAAGACCTAGCCATACTTTCCTCTCAAACCCTTCTTAAGTCTCCGGGAAGAGCCAATCCCCCCAGATACACAAGCCGGCCAGCATGGTCGGCGTCGTGACAAAAAGGCACGTTCCCGGTACGGCTAATCGCCGTGCCGGGCCGCCACCTGGTAACGGTAGAAGAACGGGGCAAACGCCGAACGCCCCGTCTCCGTCAATCTTCGGCCGATGCGGCCATTGCTACTTAAGTTCAACTTTCGCGCCCGCTTCTTCGAGTTTCTTCTTGATCGCTTCGGCCTCTTCTTTTTTGACGCCCTCTTTCACAGGTTTCGGCGCCGATTCCACGAGGTCCTTCGCCTCCTTGAGGCCAAGGCCCGTAATCGTGCGGACCTCCTTGATGACGTTGATCTTCTTGTCGCCGACAACGGCAAGAATGACGCTGAACTCTTCCTTCTCCACGGCATCCGCGCCAGCCGCCACGGCTGCGGCGGGCGCCGCGATCGCAACAGGCGCTGCCGCGGAAACACCCCATTTTTCTTCGAGAAGCTTACTCAGCTCCGCTGCTTCGAGGACGGTCAACTTCGAGAGGTCCTCAACGATTTTTACCAAATCCGTCATTTCAATCTCTCCTCGGCTTGAACTCTGGTTTTCTCGGTAGATCTAGGCCGCATCCTTGGCCCCGTAAGCCCCCATGACTCGCGCCAGTTGACCCGCCGGTGCTTGCAAGACGCCCACAACGCGCGTGGCCGGTGCTTGCAACAGGTAGACGAGCTTGGCGTGCAATTCGTCGAGGGACGGCAACACAGCCAAAGCCTTGATGCCGCCTTCGTCGAGCACTTCCTTTCCGAACCCACCGCCAAGAATGGTGATTTTCTCGTTTGCCTTAGCGTAATCGACAACCACCTTCGCGGCCGACACGGGGTCGGTCGAATAGGTAATCGCCGTAGGCCCGGTAAAGAGCGAATCCAGGGTTTCGTAGGGCGTGCCTTTGAGGGCAATGCGGGTGACCCGGTTCTTCGTTACTTTGAAGCCGGCGCCCACTTCACGGGCTTTCCGCCTTAAATCGGTGGACTCGGCGACCGTCATGCCACTCTGATGCATAACGACCACGAGTTGAGCCTCGATCAAGACGTCGTGAAGCGAACTGACCAACTGTTCTTTTTCCGATCGGTTCACCTTTTGCCTCCGTATATTGAACGGACGGACCCACCGGCCAATCCGTCGCCACACTTATAAATCCGCCGGATTTCGGCAGATCCGCTTACCCCGTCCCAGAAGTTCAAGCCGTAAAAACGCCCGCGATGGACGTTCGAATTCGGCTTGCTCCCGTCTGTGCAGGTGGTTGCCCCTTAAGCCGTCGCGGACTCCGCGGCGGCACCTGCAGTCTTGGACAGGCATGAAAGTGCGAAAATTCCGCACCTTCTATTCGTCGCACCGGCTCTGCCGGATACGAAGAACACCGTTGCCCGGTTGGCATTATCCCTGCCCCAGGCTTGCGATATCGAGCCGGATCCCCGGCCCCATCGTCGAAGTTAAGGTAACTTTCTTTACGTAGTGACTTTTTGCGCCGCTTGGTTTCGCGCGCATAATCGCATCAAAAAAAGCCTTCACGTTCTGCAGCAAGGCTTCCTCGGAAAAGCTTGCCTTGCCGATACCGGCATGGACAAGCCCGTTTTTTTCGGCGCGAAATTCCACCTGGCCTGATTTTGCCGCATGCACTGCTTCCGCGATGTTCTCCGCTACCGTCCCGACTTTTGGATTGGGCATAAGGCCGCGGGGGCCCAAGACTTTGCCAAGCTTGCCCACGACGGCCATCATGTCTGGCGTCGCAAGACAGCGATCGAAGTTGATCTCGCCACCCAAAATCTTTTCCGCCAAGTCATCGGCGCCAACGATATCCGCGCCGGCGGAAGTGGCTTCCTTCGCCTTTTCCCCCTTTGCAAAGACGGCGACGCGCACAAAGCGCCCCGTGCCGTTCGGCAGCTCGACGACGCCGCGCACCATCTGATCCGCATGCCGGGGATCAATGCCAAGATTCAAGGCGATCTCGATCGTCTCGTCGAATTTCGCCGTCGCGTTCTGACGGACTATTTTGACCGCTTCCGCGATGGCGTAAACCGCGTCGCGATCCAAGGATTCGAGCGCCTTGCGCATTCGTTTACCGTTTTTTTCCGACATCCCCTACTCCGTCACCTCAAGCCCCATCGAGCGAGCCGAACCAGCCACCATTCGCGCCGCCGCCTCGATGTCGTTCGCGTTCAGATCCTGCATCTTCTTCGCGGCAATCTCACGCACCTGAGCCATCGTTACCGAGCCGGCTACAACGCGGCCGGTTTCCGAAGATCCCTTGGTGAGTTGCGCCGCCCGTTTTAGGAAATAGCTCGCCGGCGGCGTCTTCGTGACGAAAGAAAAACTGCGGTCGGCATAGACCGTAATGACCGTCGGAATCGGCATACCCGGCTCAACGTTTTGCGTTCCTGCATTAAAGGCCTTGCAGAATTCCATGATGTTGACGCCGCGCTGGCCAAGAGCGGGCCCGATCGGGGGCGAAGGATTCGCCTTCCCGGCTGGAATTTGCAGCTTGATATATCCGCTAATCTTCTTTGCCATTTATGACCTCGATCTCCAAGGGTGCGGTGCGACCATGGCTGGCCTCCCGCGCAATCGGCCGAACGCTTTTGACGCGATTCAATCGCATCAAACTTTTTCGACCTGTGAATACTCCAACTCAACCGGCGTCGCCCGCCCGAAGATCGATACCGCGACCTTGATCCGGGCTTTTTCTTCATCGACCTCTTCCACCAACCCGCTGAAGGAAGTGAAAGGACCGTCGGAAACACGCACTTCTTCGCCCACCTCGAATGTCACGGAAGGCTTTGGCCGCTCGACCCCTTCCTTCACCTGGTGCAGGATCCGGTTCACCTCTTCTTCGCTCAAAGGTGCCGGCGTCCCTTTCGTGCCCAGAAACCCGGTCACCTTGGGCGTGTTTTTAACGAGGTGCCAAGTTTCGTTGGTCATCCCCATTTTGACGAGGACGTAGCCGGGAAAGAATTTGCGTTCGGCACTCACCTTTGTGCCTTTTCGCAGCTCGACGACTTCCTCCGTCGGCACTAGGACTTCCTCGATAACGTCTTCCATATCCTTCAGTTTTGCCTGCTCGCGAATGGACTGCGCGACCTTGCGTTCAAAACCGGAATAGACGTGCACGACGTACCAGTGGGCCGTCATCGTTAGCCCCCAAATCCAAAAATCAAACGCACGCCCAAAGCCAAAAGCTGATCCACCACAAAGAAAAAAATCGCCGCAAGAAATACCATCACGAACACCATGGCTGTCGAAATGCCCGTTTCCTTTCGCGATGGCCAGGTGACTTTTGCAATCTCCTGACGGACCTGTCGGATGAATTGAGCCGGATTCGTCGCCATCAGTTGCTACACCAGTTCCCTTGCGTCTGCGGCAACCGCGCGCAACCGGGTGGCAGGAGTGGAGGGACTCGAACCCCCAACCCCCGGTTTTGGAGACCGGTGCTCTACCAATTGAGCTACACTCCTAAATGCCGCCAAACTCGTTCTCCGAAATCGCCGCCGGTCTTTTCCCGAAATGCCGGATCACGCCGACGGAGCGAAGCCGCTTCCGCCAGCTTTCCGCCAGCGCCGTTACCCTTTGCTTGATGCGCCTGCCCGCGCTCGCCCCGCCCAAGCGTTTTTCTTTCTATTCTAGGATCTTGGTGACAACACCGGCACCGACGGTGTGGCCGCCTTCGCGGATGGCGAAACGCAGACCTTCGTCCATGGCGATCGGCACGATCAGGTTCG